>JAVBLV010000085.1:0-38519 GCA_031553195.1 Bacteroidales bacterium | reverse complement strand
GTATCTGGATGAATATTGTTATCGCTTCAACAGACATTGCTTCAAGGAAAATGCTTTTCACAAACTCACAATGAGAATGTTGGCCTCTACACATATAACTTACAGACAAATATTAACCAGTACCTAAAGGGTCGTTTCAATGATATTATTTAGCGGGATTACATATTACTCGTTTATTTACCGGTATAAAGCGTAACTTCCTGAACCGATTTACAAGATCGTTTTTTTATGGATAATCTTACTTGGGAAAGACTGATTTCATCCCTTCATCCAGAGCGTCAACGGCTAAAAATAAAATCTTCGGTTACTCCGATTTCATTTACAAAATACTTGTCGTGCGAAATAACCAATAAACTACCCTTATAATCTTTTATCGTTTGAGTTAGTATCTGCAAACTTAAAATATCGAGGTTATTGGTTGGTTCATCTAAAATAATTAAATCGGGAGTTTGGTTGCAAATAGCCAGGCAACAAAGATATAACCTCATTTTTTCGCCACCGCTCAGGTCTCTGCAATTTTTATCCCATGTGCCCGAAGGAAATAAAAATCGACTTAAACGTAATTTTATTTCATGTTCTTGCAAGTTGTGCAGATTATATTTTTCCGCGAGTTGCTCAACCGTAAGGTCTACATTCACTTGCGTATAATTCTGATCTAGGTAAATCCAATTAAAATCGCTGCGGGTAATTTGTCCGCAAGACGGCTGAAGCAAGCCTGTCAGTAATTTGATAAAAGTAGTTTTCCCTGTTCCGTTATCTCCCTGCAAACGAATTCGGTCGTTGCTATAAAGCTTAAAATCCATTGGCTTTTTCCACAATGGAGAAGATTCCGGATAAGCGAAATTTATACCGGCAGCCTCAATCAATAACTTTCCGGAATGAATCGATGCATTATTAAAATCTATTTTCAAGGCTTTCAATTGTTCTTTTTGTTGCCTTAGCTCCAGTATTCTATTCTGATTTTCGCTAATAATTTCGGCATGTTTATCTTTTAATTTGGATGCCGTGTTTTCTGCCGAATCGCGCAAAGTGTTCCGCATTATACGCGGAACTTGCA
This sequence comes from Bacteroidales bacterium, assembly GCA_031553195.1. GTDB lineage: Bacteria > Bacteroidota > Bacteroidia > Bacteroidales > P3 > JAVBLV01. The sequence continues at coordinate 37,462 of JAVBLV010000085.1, read as the reverse complement.
TTTTATTCTTTTCTCCTTGCGATGCAGTGCGTTTTTCCTGACGCTGTTTGACTTCTTGGGCATGTTTGCGGGCAAGGCGCAGCGCTTTCTCCTTCTCGCGCAAACTTTCATCCAAGGCGTTTACTGTAATTTCTTTCTGTTCTTTATAAAAAGAGTAATTGCCGCCAAACAATTTGATCCCGCGTTCCGACAACTCGTAGGTGGTTTGCAATTGATCCAACAACGTTATGTCATGACTGACAATGACTATCTCAGCCTTACTTTGTCCGATATATTGATACAGCAAATCTCTGCTGGTTTGATCAAGATGATTGGTGGGTTCGTCTAGCAAAATAATTTCGGGAGAATGAATCAACAATCCCGCTAAAAAAACTTTTGTCTTTTCGCCTCCGCTCAAACTATCTATAGACATATCGAATTTTACATGCGACAATCCCCAGTGGGCAAGGGCTTTTACACATTTTGCTTCGATTTCCCAATCGTCGTTCAGTACGTCGTAATCGTTTTGCAATACGCTTCCTTTTTCAATGGAATGCAGGGCGGCCAATTTATCGCTAACGCCCAGAACTTCGGCAATATTTTTGTTGAGTAACCCTGTATGCTGCGGAACGTAATACGGTTTGGATGATGAAATAATACTTCCGCGAGTGGGTTGCAAATGACCTGCCATAAGTTTCAGCAACGTAGATTTTCCGCTCCCATTGTTTCCGACAACAGATACTTTGTCTTCTCTCCCTACAGAAAAGTTCAAACCGCTAAATAAAATAGATTGATTGGGATAATGATAAGATAAATCGCTGATTATAATACTCATGAAAACAATTAATAGAAGCCTGTTCAGGCAGTTAAACCGATATTTGACTTTCGAGTCTTAAGAAATGTCGGTTGTATTAACCAACTATTAACTGCGAATCTTCATTGGAGTATGAGTATTAAATTAGAATGCAAAGATATAAAGATATTTTGATTCGGAAGGAAATAGCTGCAAAAAGAGATTTTAATATTATGAATCAAATGAAAACGTTATTCTGTATTTGAAATTCTCTGCCATGACGTATTATCCAAATGAAATTATTTTGTTAATTCCCCTCTCAAGGATGTTTCCAATAATTCGGTAATTTCGTCTCGATTGGAGTAATTTCCTAATAAAAACATCAACTTGGCTACTGCCGACTCTGTCGTAATATCAAATCCGCTTAAAACGCCAATTTTTCTCATTCCGGAACCGGCTTCGTACATCTTCATATTCACCGATCCTGATTTACATTGAGTAACATTATAGATAATAATTCCTTTTTGAATGGCTCGCTTCAGTTCTTGTAGAAACCATTCGTCAGTGGGAGCGTTTCCTGCTCCATAGGTTTCCATAACAACAGCTTTTAAACCTTCTATTGAAAGTACGGCATGAACGGCTTTGGAAGAAATTCCCGGATAAAGTTTTAGAATAGCAATGTTATTATCTAATTTTTTATATACTTTTAAAGGTTCTTCATTGGGTTTCCTTGCGAGGTTTTCTTTATAATTGATACGAATCCCCGTTTTGGCTAACGAAGGATAATTTCCTGAGTGGAAGGCGTCGAAATATTCAGAACTCATTTTAGTCGTTCTATTTGCTCTGAACAATTTATCTCCGAAATAAATACAAACCTCGGGAATTAGAGGTTGTTTGTTAGCGGCAATTTCGATAGCAGAAATAATGTTTTCCTCCCCATCGGTGCGGATCATTCCCAATGGCAATTGGGATCCGGTCAACACAATTGGTTTTGATAAATTTTCGAACATAAAACTAAGCGCCGACGCCGTATATGACATAGTGTCGGTTCCATGCAACACAACGAAACCATCGTATTTATTATAGTTTTCTTCGATGATTTCTGCCAATTTTATCCAATACTCCGGTTTCATGTCCGAAGAATCGATAATATTTTCAAAGGTATAGGAATCTATTATGTAATCGAGTTTTCGCAAGGTCGGAACCGCATCATAAATTTTGCCCAGGTCGAAAGGATGTAAAACCCCCGTGTCATAATCCTGTACCATTCCAATGGTTCCGCCGGTATATATAAGTAAAATAGATGTTTTCTTGTTCACAAATAAGTATTTAATAGTAAAAATCGAAATGAAGGGTTAAAATAAATTTTGTTTAGTTGTTAAATTCAAAAGCAAACTTGTTCAGCCAATTGCAAAAGTAAGAATATTTTTCTCTATATCAGATACAGCGCGAACTCTAATTTAAAGGACAGAAAAGTTATATCTGAAATTTGTTTCAGTATTCCCACATATCAATTTCCTTGTTGAGAAGTTCATTTTTTATCCTATCAGATTCTAGCAAAGCATCTTGTCCGGTAGCATATTGGATGATAACTCTATTAAAAACATTTGATTCTTTAAAAATATAACTATTGAAATATCGCTGGATAAAAATATCGTCGTAACTCCTTTGGTCGAAATCATTTTTCTCGCTATAAGCGGCGTGCGTGGCCAGAACTTCACGAACGGCGGGATCATCATATCTAATCCAGAAAAGAACTTCTTCGCCTATAACGATGAAAGTTTCCTCAATAGGATCATACTCCTCTAAATCAGAGGAAAAACAAAACCCCAGTATTTTCACATCCATCACAGAACGCTGTTTATCCACTATCCATTCTTCTTTAATCTCCATACGTTTGATACTTTGTGGATTAAAGTGTCTTCTATTAATAAAGAACGTATCGATTTCGATTCCCTTTTCTTCGTCTGTAATTTGTATGCGGATCGTATCGATTTTTTCGGTTTTGGCTCTAAATCCCTGAAAATACAATTCATGTTTGAATTCATCATCTGAAAAAGCCCTTATTTTAGCGTCGCAAAGCGCATTCCAAATAATAGCGATCAAACTTTCTCTTCCATTTTGTTCTTCAATAACGTCGGGATAGTATAAAAATTGGTTGAATTTTTCCCTGAATTCTACTTTTCTCCAAATTCTTTTTTTCCAAGCAACATCGGCTTCCCTTATCTTAGGAAGTTGCACGGGTTTCTTGTCTCTTATTTGCGTATTGGTATAAAAATGAATAGCATTTGTCGTATCTTCTTCCTGCGAATGAGAAGCAGATACGACAAATAACATTAAACAAGTAAAAATGATATGCTTAAGGTATGTATTCATTAATTGATTTCGCTTGTGCAAAGTTAACCAAGAAACCGTTCAAATCTTGAAAAGATTTCGATCGGAAAAGAAGTTATTTCGCAGCCGGAGTTTTGCAGTTTGAAAATTGAAAAAGGCAGGGACATGGAATGCCTGCCTTTTTAATGTATCCGGTAAAATTTAATTTTGTGTTACAGGAATTGTTATTAGCTATTTGATAACTATTTTCAACTCTCCGAAAACTCAATACTATTCTTCGTCCTTTTCTTGTTCTTCGTAAGCTTTGAGCAAAGCTGTTTGTACATCGGCCGGCACTTGTTGATATTCGGCAAAACTCATGGTATAGGTTCCGCGTCCGCTTGTGAGGGAACTCAATGCCGTGGAATATCGGTTCATTTCTGCCAATGGAACTTTGGCGCGAATTTTCTGGTACATGCCTTCGCTATCCATTCCCATTACAATAGAACGTCTGCCTTGTAAATCGGTCATAACGCCTCCCATCGATTCTCCGGGAACCATTACTTCCACATCGTAAATAGGTTCCAAAATTTTGGGCGCCGCATTTTTAAAGGCCTCTCTAAAAGCGTTGCGGCCGGCTAATTTAAATGCCATTTCATTTGAATCTACCGGGTGCATTTTTCCGTCAAAAACATTTACGACAATATCCCGGGCATAAGAACCCGTCAAAGGACCTTCTTCTATTTTTTCCATAATTCCTTTCAGAATGGCCGGCATAAAACGGGCGTCAATAGCGCCTCCTACAATACAATTGTTGAAAATCAATTTTCCGCCCCAAGCCAACGGATGCGTTTCGGTTCCGCGAACAGGGTATTTTGTTTGATTAGGCATTCCTTCGTAATACGGTTCGATCAACATATGAACTTCTCCGAATTGTCCTGCGCCGCCGGATTGCTTTTTATGACGATACATAGCCTCGGCCGATTTGGTAATTGTTTCTCTGTAAGGAATTTTCGGAGCGTAAAATTCAATTTCAATTTTATGTTGATGATCAAAATACCATTTTAATGTATTCAAATGCAATTCGCCTTGTCCGCGCAAAATAATTTGTTTCAATTCGCGGGAATATTCCACCAATATCGTTTGATCTGAATTGTGCATATCGCTTAAGATAGCGCCCATTTTTTCATCATTGGCAGTGTTTAACGTTCTCACAGCCGTTGTAAAGATAGGAGCGGGAAACTGTATGGGTTCCACTACTTCTTCGGCGTTTTTAGTGGTAGCTAATGTTTGATTGGTCTTTACATCCTTCAACTTGATGGTGCAGACAATATCGCCCGCTACTGCTTTTTCCAGTTTCTGGCGATTTTTTCCATTACATGACAATATTTGAGAAATACGTTCTTTCCCTTGATTGGAAGTGTTTATTAGATCCTGAGCTTCGGTTACTTCGCCGTTCATGACTTTCATAAAAGACATCTCGCCCAAATGAGGTTCAATGGCTGTTTTGAAAATGAATAAACTCGTTGGTTCTTTGGAGTCGTATTTCAATTCTTTTCCATTAGTGGTTTTTCTAAAGAAATGACTTTCGTTAGGCGCAGGAATAAAAGAAGTAATAAAATCCAAGAGTCCTTTTGCTCCTACATTTTCTTTCCCCGACGTACATAAAACCGGGAAAATAGAACGAGAAGCAATACCCAATTTCAATCCTTTTTTCATTTCATCAGGATTGAGGTCGCCTTCTTCAAAATATTTTTCCATTAGTTCGTCCGATCCCGAAGCGGCAGCTTCTACCAACGCCAAACGAAATTGTTCTGCCTTTTCGCTTTCTCCGGCAGGAATATCCAGAATTTCCGGCTTACCGCCGCCCTTAGGATATTTTAGCATTTTCATGGAAACCAAGTCAATCAAACTGTCGAATCCAATCCCTGCGTTAACAGGATATTGAATGCTTGTTACTTTTTCTCCGAAATATTCTTTTAATTGACGTATGGTTTCGTCATAATTGGCCTTTTCGTGATCTAATTGATTGATGTTAAAAATGATGGGCGTATTTATCTTGGCGGCATTCCTAACGGCGAGTTCAGTGCCGACTTCTATTCCCGATTGCGCATTTACAAGGATAATAGCCGCTTCCACTACATTTAAAGCGGTTACCAATTCCCCTACGTAATCTGAAAAACCAGGAACGTCTAATATATTTATTTTTTTATCATTATATTCACTGCATAAAGAAGTTAGAACAACAGAGTTCTTGCGGTCCAATTCAATTTCTCTGTAGTCCGATACTGTATTTTTATCATCAATAGAACCTTTGCGGTTAATGGTTCCGCTCTCGAATAATAGCGATTCTGCCAAGGTTGTTTTCCCTGATTTTGCATTGCCGACGAGTGCTACATTTCTTATATCGCTTGTCTGGTATACTTTCATTGTGCTTAACGATTAAATTTAGTGAATTAAAATAAAAACGCAAATATATGAACTTCTATCCAAATTTTAAAGTTAGCTCTAAAAATTGTATCATTACGCAAATACAAATTCTTTGACTTTCATTTTTATGACTGCAAATTAGACATAAAAAATAATCTCCGGAAAAGTTGAACTTCTTCTTGCCATTTTAGTATTAAATGTAGGTGCGTTATTGATAATAAGACAATTATAATAAAATTGTTTTGAGAAATTACTTGAATTTTAGGGCAAGATTTTGAAAAAGGGAGAAAGATTGTTTAACCAAAAGATCTACTGTAAAATAGAAGATCCATTTGCAATAATTATAGCATTGTAAAGATTATCTATCTTTAATTGAAAATGGGAAAGAATAGAAATAAATTTCATATAGCGACACGTATTGTCGTTGTGCGTGGATAATTTTGTTGCATGAAAGACTTCAATTGTCAATGAGAAGACTTTAAAGATTCACAATAAAATAAATTAATTGTATGAACCAAAGAAATTTTGCAACAAAACACGAATTAAACAATTGGTCAACTTGGTCGAAAGATATGAATAATGCCATACATCTATTTAAAGATAAATATGGGGCGTTGCCATCTTACATTTCTGCAAATGAACATACGCATTCGCAGATAGATTTCATTACCGGAATTTCAACGGAGAAAGGAATGCCTGACAATTTAAAACTAACTCATTTTATCTTCGAAAAACAATTTATAGATTTTGTTTATGATACGAATATTAGGGATAAAACCTTTGAACTACAATACGATCCTTTCTTTGAATCGGACAAGCTAACATCTTTCTCCCAAAAGAAGATTCGGAGGAATGTTACTATTTTCCAGGGCAGATGTTAACGTTTTAGATTAAGAGGTTGTTTAAATTTTTGTGGAAAAGATTTTAAGAGATAAAAATAGCCATTTTGCAGGCGAGATTTTTCAAGAATAGTGGATCTATTTGGTAAAAATTCCGACAAAAAAGAGCATTTTTAGACTCAAAGTACTTCATAGAAAAATTTTTAAACAACTAAAGGTTGAGCGAGTAAATTCAATATTTATATCCGCAATTATTTTTAAATCAGGAACAGATTCTATTTTGTCAATACGCTAGAGAACGATGGATTTTGGTTTATGATAAAATACAAAGCGATAATAAAAGCATCAAAATTTAGACGATTGAGCCTATGAATATTTTTTGACGGCTAAAGAGGAAAAACACAAAAAAATGGTTATATTTGCAGGTTAAAATAAATTTGAAATTTATCAACTCCCTTTCCGATTGTTTATTTAGCATCGGACTATAAAACGTATAATCATGGTAAAGAAAAAGACAGAAGAAGACGCGGTTATTTCTAAAAAGACTCGTTATTCCGATGAGGAATTGCAGGAATTCAGAGAAATAATACTGCAAAAACTAGAGAAAGCCCGCGAGAATTTAGAACTCCTTACCGAAGCTTTCACCAATGAAGGAAATGATATAAACGACACGTCTCCTACGTTTAAGGTTTTAGAGGAGGGTTATAGCGTTCTTTCGAAGGAAGAAAATTCAAAGTTGGCGGCCCGTCAACAAAAGTTTATTAATGATTTGGAGGCTGCGCTGATAAGAATCGAGAACAAAACATATGGAATTTGTCGCGAAACGGGAAAACTTATTTCAAAAGAACGTTTGCGTATAGTTCCGCATGCAACTCTTTCTATGGATGCAAAGCTAAAACAAAAGTAGATAAGTGGAATTAAATTTTGTAATATAAGAGATCATTACGCTATTACATTACTTTACTTTAAGGTTTCGAATCCGCTAAACTCTTTCAAGAAATGTTCTAATTGGAGCGGTTTTTAGGGAAGGTTTAGCGGTTTTTTTGTATCTGTTCCTCAATTCTTGAAGTAGAAAAGCCCGGAAGGTAATCTATAGTTAATACTTCTCCTCCTTTTGCAGAGACGATATCGTATCCGACAATATTTTCAGGCTTATAATCGCTCCCTTTGATAAGAAAGTCGGGTTGAATTTTTTTAATCAGTTCATACGGCGTGTCTTCCTCGAACAAAACAACAGCATCTACAAACAAAAAAGAAGCAAGGATTAATGCCCTGCTGTATTCATCATTGATAGGCCTGGTTGGGCCTTTTAACCTTTTTACGGACGCGTCGCTGTTAAGTCCAATAATTAAAATATCGGCAAAATCCCTGGCTTTGGATAAATAATCAATGTGTCCTCTGTGAATTAGATCAAAGCAACCATTTGTAAAGGCAACTTTGTATTTCTTCTGAGACCATTTCTCTAATTCCAGATCCAGTTGATTGTTTGTTAGTATTTTATGTTGGATGGTTTCAAAGTGGGTCATTTGACTGGTTCTTTTTATTTACATTTTGGATATTCGCGCCGGAATGTTGTTTTTTATGAGAGAAAATAGACAGGATGATCAGGGCAAACATTCCTATAATTAATACTCCGCCTTGCTGAACCACCCAGGAAATCCAACCCAATGCATAACCTAGCGAAGTCGGTATTTTATAAATAGCCAGCGATTCTGCAATCAGCAATGGGTACAAACCGATTCCTCCTGGCGTTATCATCATACCAAAAGACCCCAGTGCAAATATAATGAGAGATGTTTTTAGCGGCAAACTGCCTGTTTCGGTAAAACAAAAGAGCAGAACGTATAAGCATAAAAAGTAAAAAATCCAGATAGCAAAACTATAAAATATGAAAAGAAACGGATTTTTGAGTTTGAAGATGCTTCTTATTCCTTCCAAAAATCCTTTAACAAATTCGAAAATCTTGGCAATAAATTTATTTTTAAGCAAACGTTTACGAAAATAATAGGTCAAAAAAGCGGATAGAATAATTGCCGCCAATCCGATAATCATTAAATTCCCTATACTTGGGAGGTGTATTTTGCCGGAAAGTTTGTCGTATAAATAATTTTTTAATACCTCAAACTCAATAAATAATGCCGCTAAAAATATGAGCCCGAAAACGAGAATATCAACAACGCGTTCGCTAATTACCGTTCCTAATGATTTTTGCATAGGGATTTTCTCATAACGGTCGAGAATACCGCATCGCACAATTTCTCCCAGGCGCGGAACAGCCAAGTTTGCCAAATATCCAACCATAACGGCAGAAAAAGTCATTTTGAAACGAGGACGGTATCCCATGGGCTCCAATAATTGTTGCCATCGGAGCGCCCTCAGTAGATGAGCTATTATTTCCAGAAAGAACGCGATAATAACCCAAAAATAGTTTGCTGATTGGAAAGAAATCATCAATTCTCTTTTTTCATCCGGCGTCATTTTATTCAAAAACCAGATGATACAAAAAATGCCGAATCCTATAAAAAAAAGGATTTTTAGAATTGAATAAATTTTTTTCTTCAAAACTATTGTATTTTATTATTTACAGGGAAAACAATGGTCGGAGAAAACTTTTTGGCTTCCTCAAAATCCATTAATGCATAGGACACAATGATAACCAAATCTCCTACCTGAACCAACCGGGCGGCGGCTCCGTTAATGCCGATATCTCCCGAACCGCGTTTCCCTTTTATTACATAGGTATCAAATCGCATCCCATTTGTGATATTATATATACTGACTTTCTCATTTTCAATTAGATTTGAAGCATTCATCAAATCCTCATCAATAGTAATACTCCCTATGTAATCTATTTCCGAATGAGTTATAGATACACGGTGTATTTTAGATTTCAAAACTTCAATTTGCATTTTATAACAAGTTTGTCTTTGCAAAGTTACAAAATAAACTTTTTAGGAAAGTAATTTTATACAGATTGCAAGTAAAGCGCGTCTTCTTTTCTGTTTTGATATTGTCTTTAACTCAACCAGAATAAAGAAAATACATTAGGAGAAACTTATAGTGTAGAAATGTTACAATTTTTATTATCCGAAGGTTTAATATCCCTGATTTATTGACTAATCATTATTGTTGAAGAGCATTCTGTTTGTGGAAATTTTCTACAATTTAGAGATTATTTGCTTTCATTCTCTCCAATGCTTTATCTATACAATTAATTCCGTCGAGCGCCGAAGAAACAATTCCTCCGGCATAGCCTGCTCCTTCTCCGCAAGGATATAATCTTTTAATTTGAGGATGTTCATAGTCTTCGTTTCGGGGAATACGAACGGGAGAAGAAGTCCTGGATTCTACCGCCAGCACATTGGCTTCTTTGGTATAAAATCCTTTTAACGTTTTTCCGAATTGGATAAAGGCCTGTTGCAGAGGAGCGACAATAAGATTGGGCAAAATTTCGTGTAAAGGAGCCGGCAAACAACCACACATATACGACGATCTGTTCAAATGATTGGAGAGCCTTTTTTCTACAAAATCGGTAAGTCGTTGCGTAGGGGAAGCCAGAGAAGAATTTGCCGCTAAAAAAGTCGCTCGTTCAATATCTTTCTGAAATTGCAACAAAGCAAAGTTACCGAATTTGCCATACTCGGGAATATCAGACGCCGATAATTGCGCCACAATTCCTGCATTGGCAAAAGATGAATTCCTCATAGAATTCGACATTCCATTAATCACTAATTCTTCCTGCGAAGTGGCCGCCGGAACAATAATTCCTCCCGGACACATGCAAAATGAGAAAACGCCTCGTTTATTTATTTGCGTAGCCAAACTATAAGTTGCAGGAGGGAGCAAAGGCGAATAATGTTTAGAATGATATTGAATGGAATTAATTAATTCTTGCGGATGTTCCACCCGTACCCCGATGGCAAAAGATTTGGGTTCTAATTGCCAATGCTTTGAATAAAAGAGTTCATATATATCCCTTGCCGAATGCCCGGTTGCCAATATCACGGCCGCGCCTTCATAAATATTCCCCTGTTTGTCGACAACTCCTTTTGCCGTCCCTTCTTTGACAATGATATCCTTTATGCAAGTATTGAATTGATAAATGCCGCCATGCTCTTCGACTGTTCTACGTATGTTAGCAATAATGGCGGGAAGTTTGTCGGTTCCTATGTGGGCGTGAGCGTCTATAAGAATCTCCGGATTCGCTCCATGTTCTACTAATTTCAATAATACCTCTTGGACAGAACCCCGTTTATTGGAACGGGTATACAGTTTCCCATCGGAATAGGTTCCTGCTCCGCCTTCCCCGAAGCACCAGTTAGAATCATTATTAACAATTCGGTTACGAGTAATCTGAGCGATGTCATGTTTGCGTTCTTTTACATTTTTTCCCCTTTCAAAAATAACAGGCTTTAATCCGCATTCTAACGCGCGCAAAGCGGCAAACAAACCGGCAGGACCTGCGCCCACAATGAGCGCTTCCGGAGCGTGTTCCACGTTTTTGTAATGGCTTTTATACTCTGGAATCCGATAGATGGATTCTTGTGCGTAGACTTCCAATTTGACTTGAAATAGAACATGCCTACCTCTCGCATCTATAGAACGCCTTGCTATTTGAATATGATTAATTGAGTCGGGGGATAATTGTAACTTTTGAGCGACAAATGGACGCAATTTATTTTCGTCATACAGCAATTCAGGAGAGATACTTATGTTTAAAGAATAAATCATAACATTTGTATTAAAATTCGATTATTCGAAAATAGAACGTATTGGGAAATAAACACGAGCAAATAAAATGCAAAGAATATTCGATGTCGGGCTCAATATTACAAATCTATTTAATTGTTAGTGCAAAGATAAAACATCTCTGCTTTATTTTGCACATGATTTTACACATGTGAATACAATTGGATACATTTCAAACTGCCACATGCATGGAATAGGATATTTCAACGTGTTGTGTCTTGCTTGTTCGACGAGTACGTTGAAACGCTTCGTCATCCGGCCGAAATAAATGAGGAACAGGTTGAAATTCAGGGTGAGATACAACAAAGCCATAAAGAGAAGATAGGGGTCTAAAGCGCCAAAATGAGATATGCTGTGCAAGTCCGATGGTTGGAATTATAATTAACATTTATTTGGCACGAAATTTGGTGCTTTTTTTTTGTTTTTCATTCTGAAATTATGTTTGAATATCATGAATGAGATTTATAGGAAAAAATTATTTTAACCAAAAATGAAAAATTAATTGTAAAATGAAAAAGAAAATCGCTGTTTTATTTATCGTGGTAAGCGCTTGTTTTACCGCTAAATCTCAAGTAAACCCCCACGCTATCGGCGCTCGTATTGGAGGGGGAGCGGGTTACGGCATTGAAGTTTCTTATCAGCATGGCTTGGGAAACAAAAACAGATTGGAATTTGATTTGGGTTTAGGAGGAAACTCCGACTATTTTCGTTTCGGCTTTTCAGGCATGTATCATTGGGTCTGGAATATTAGTGGAGGATTTAATTGGTATGTCGGTCCGGGCGCCGGTCTTTCGTTTAATTCGGGAAAAGATAATGATTCGGGGAAAGGTAATGACGATAATTATTTTGGATTGGCAGTTGGAGGACAGATAGGGATTGAATATAATTTTGATTTTCCATTACAATTAAGTTTGGATACTCGTCCCATGTGGGACTTTTTGGCGCCTACGGATTATGGTTTCGGGTGGGGAATTAGTTTCGGTATTCGTTACAGATTCTAGTTTTTTGATGACCAACTAATAAAAGGAAAATTTCTTCAAAATGACAAATATTTTTGATTAATTGGTTATTGCATAAAGCAAAAGGAGTATTTTATTGCATTCCAGATAATTCAAAACAAACTGATTTTGTGAAATATACAATTTATTTTAAAGAATAGATGTCTTTTATTTCTGTAATAATTGTATATTTGCAATTGATAATATAAATTACCAACTTAACGAATACCAGTAAAATGAAAAAGTTTACATTTAGATTATTTTCTGTATTAATAATACTTTTGGTCGTTGCATCGTGCGGAAGTATTTCTTCCATGCAAAAGAAACATAATACAGTACATTATCAACCCAGTCCTAATCCGCTGGAAACGAAGGCTGATAAAGTTAATATCACCATTAACAGTTCTATTCCTCCAAAATACTTCAAGAAAAATGCAGTCGTTTTTGTTCAGCCTGTATTACAATACGAAGGAGGCAATGTTGAGTTGAAACCCATTGTCCTGAAAGGGGAAAAGGTTCAAGGCGAAGGAATTGAAGTAAACTATAAAAATGGCGCCCGGATTACTTACCACGATGAGATTGATTATAAACCGGGGATGGAAACCGCTAAGATTTTACTGAATCCCGTTGCTTATAAAGCCAAACAAGTCAACGCCAATGACAAAACCCGTCAGGACGCTTTAAAAAATAAAGATGCCATTTCCTTAGGGAATGTAAAAGTAACCGAAGGAATAAATATCACTTCCGAAAGAGTTTCTATCAGAGGCGAAGTTTGTTTTGCCGACCATGGATATGTAAAAAGCGCGGCTAAACCCGAAATGGCATTAATTTATTTTCCGGTCAACATTGCTACCCTTAACTGGAACTTTAAATTAAATAAAGAAAAAGAAACCAAAAACCTGACTGATCATTTAACGGCTCTTGTAACGGAAAAATCTGTTCCAAAGCAAATTGTAATTGACGGATGGGCTTCTCCCGAAGGGGAAGAAAGTTTTAACATGGGATTATCAAAAAGACGTGCGGAAACAACCGTGAAGTTGGTTAACAGCGTATTGGACGAAGGATTGAAAGCCCGTGCAAAAAAAGAGGGTATTGCCGCTACAGATATCCCTAATTATTTGGAAAATGCAAAGAAAGATATCGTTATTACCACCAATGCTTGGGGAGAAGACTGGGAAAATTTCACAACAAAAGTCAACGAATCTAATATTCCCGACAAGAATGCAATTGTAAACATAGTTAAATCACAAAAAGATCCTAGGAAAAGAGAACAGGAAATCAGAAATATGACCGTTCTTTTTAAACAATTGGAAGACGATGTATTGCCCTGGTTGAGAAGAGGCGAAATTTCATTTTATTACTCCGCCACGCAAAAATCCGATCAGGAAATAGGAAAAATCGCATCGTTAAATCCGGCGCAATTGTCGTATGAAGAACTTATGTATGCCGGTTATCTGAATCATAATTATGCCACTAAATTAAAAATATACAAATTTGCAACCGAACATTTTGGTTCCGAATGGTCTGCCTGGAACAATGCCGGCGCCGTATGTTTGTATATGGGAAATATATCTGAAGCACAACGTTATTTGAACGTCGCTCAAAAATTGGCGGGAACAAATCCTTGCGTGTTGAACAATCTTGGATTACTTTCTGTTGCCACGAAAGATTATGATTTAGCGACCAATTATTTTAATAAAGCCATCCAATCGGGCAGCAATGAAGCAAAAGCAAATTTACCTATTTTAAGCCTGAAAACAGGAAACTATGAAAAAGCTTCTGAAGAGTTGACGACAAGTCCATGTACATACAATCTGGCTTTTGCTCAGTTGATGATGGGTAATACAGGAAATGCAATTAAAACATTGGATTGTTGCGTAGATCAAACGGCCGAAGTTTATTATTTAAGAGCCATTTGCTATGCTCGTTTAGACGACGGACAGGGATTGCTTGAGAATTTGAAAATGGCTTGCGATATGCAACCCGACTATAAATCAGCGGCAAAAGCGGATGTTGAATTTAAAAGATTTTGGAATAATTTAGATTTTCAAAATATTGTTCAATAAGCAATTGCTGGAAATGCTTATTTTTAAATGAATTTCACGGAAATAAAGTTATGACAAGTGTTTTAAACGGTTAATTTTGGGTCCTGTTCATTCATTTCGGAAAGGCTATCTAATTTTAGTTAGGTAGCCTTTTTAGATATAGATCGTAATATCTAATAAAGATTTTTAAACAATTCTGTATGTTGTTTGTTCTCAAAAATTATGCCTACCTTCGCATAGGCATCTTTTGGGATTCGTTATTTGCCGGACAAAGACATGATTTAACAATGAAATACTTAAGAGATATAGGAAATTATTTTATCCTTTTGCGCACGGTTTTTAAAAAACCACAAAGCAAGCATTTGTATAAGAATCAACTCCTGTTTGAAATACAAACGCTTGGGATAGAGTCTATTCCTATTGTTTCCATTGTTTCCATTTTTGTTGGAGCGGCAACAGTCATCCAATTGGCTGCCAATTTAGATAATCCTATTTATCCGATTTGGATAAATGGTTTTGCCTCGCGCAAAACTATTATTTTGGAATTCTCGCCTACAATCATTAGTCTAATATTAGCCGGAAAAGTCGGTTCCCGAATTGCATCCGAACTAGGATCTATGAGAATCAGCGAACAAATTGACGCTCTCGACGTAATGGGAGTTAATTCTGCCAGCTATTTAATTCTCCCTAAAATAGTTGCCTGCCTTATATTTAGTCCGATGCTAATTACGATAAGCATTTTCTTGTCGTTACTGGGAGGCGCTCTGGGGGGAGATCTTTCCGGATTAATCTCTATTTACGACTATCTTTCCGGTCTTCAGCTCAATTTTGCTAGCTATGATGTTGTATATGCTATTATAAAAGGAATTGTTTTTGCATTTATCATATCTACCGTTTCTTCTTACAGGGGATATACCGTAACAGGCGGGGCATTGGAAGTTGGCCAAGCCAGTACAAAAGCCGTTGTGCAGAGTAGTATGATATTGATCGTCTTCAACCTAATACTTACTAAGTTATTACTGTAATGATAGAAGTTATAAATATCAATAAAGCCTTTAACGGAAAGGACGTGTTGAAGAATATAAACGCCACATTCGAGGCGGGCAAAACGAATCTGATTATAGGACAAAGCGGATCCGGCAAGACAGTTTTGATGAAATCTATGTTGGGATTGATTCCTATTGATTCGGGAAAGGTTTTGTTTAATAACAGGGATTTTTATCAACTTAATAATGAAGAACAAAAAGACGTGCGAAAAGATATTGGGATGGTATTCCAAGGAGGCGCTCTGTTTGACTCCATGACGGTAGAAGAAAATATCATGTTTCCGCTAAGAATGTTTGCCCGTCAAAGTAGGAAAGAGATGCTTAAAAGAGTGAACTTTTGTCTGGAACGCGTAAATTTAAATAATGTAGGGAGATTATTACCTGCAGAACTTAGCGGAGGAATGAAAAAAAGGGTGGCTATCGCACGTGCAATTGCGGCCAATCCTAAGTATTTATTTTGCGACGAGCCCAATTCGGGCTTAGATCCTGAAACTTCCACCGTTATCGACACCCTTATCCAGGAAATTACAAAAGACTTTAATATTACGACTGTAGTAAATACGCATGATATGAACTCAGTGATGCAAATAGGCGAAAAAATTGTATTCATTTTTCAAGGGCAACTTTGGTGGGAAGGAAATAAAGAAACCATTTTGCATTCGACGGTGAAAGAGTTAAATGACTTCTTGTTTGCAGGGGAGTTGACTAAGCTTTTGAAACGTCCTGAAAACGAAAATATTTTATTTCATCATTCAAACAATCTGTAGGAAATTATTTTAGGGAATAATCGCATTAGCATCCGGGAATAGGGGATAATTAAGAAAGTCGGAATCTGAAAATCTGACATGAGCATTCTTGAGTTCAAAGTCTTATTGAATGAGGAGTTGAAAATTGAGTTGAATATCAAAGGGAATGCTAAATTTCGAGATTGAACATTTGTAACGTTTAAAAGTTTATAAAGTTAGAAGGAGAATTAGCAGTAACGAGGAATCAACTTAAACTTTAAGCCATAAACTATACGCCATCTTATTCAATTATTCAATAAAGTCGAAGCATTTTCAATTTCTGATTCTCAACCCTCAATAAACCAAATTAAAGATCGAAAAAATAACCTGATGAAAACAAAAGAAGAGATTGTGAAAAATTGGTTGCCAAGGTATACGGGCACGCCATTGGATCGATTCGCAAAATTCATCTTGCTGACTAATTTTACCGAATATCTGGAAATGTTCGCCGAGCGTTTTAAGGTTCCTATTAATGGACAAAATAAAGCGATGCCTTCGGCGCATACGAACGAAATTTCTATGATTCATTTCGGAATGGGGAGTCCTAATGCCGCAAGCGTTATGGATTTACTTTCGGCGGTAAAACCTGAAGCCGTCCTTTTTTTGGGAAAATGCGGAGGATTGAAGCATGTAAATTCGCTGGGCGATTTTATTCTTCCCATTGCAGCCATACGGGGAGAAGGAACATCAAATGATTACTTGCCTCGGGAAGTGCCGGCATTACCTGCATTTAACTTGCAAAAGGCGATCTCTACAACGATCCGGGATTTTGGACGGGATTATTGGACGGGAACCGTTTATACTACCAATAGAAGGGTATGGGAATATGACGAATATTTTAAAGAATATCTAAAAAAAATACGTTGCATGGCTATCGATATGGAAACCGCTACTATTTTTACGGTTGGATTTGCAAATAGCATTCCTTCCGGCGCGTTGCTTTTGGTTTCGGACCAGCCTATGCTTCCCGAGGGAGTTAAAACAGAAAACTCAGACTTAAAAATAACAAGAGACTATGCCGAATTGCATTTGGATATTGGCATAGAATCTCTTAAACAGCTTATATATAATGGATTAACAGTTAAGCATTTGAAATTTTAAATACTCGGATTGGTCCGTTGATATGATATAGATTTATTAACATACAGTCACTGTAAAATTAGGATTTGGAATTTTTTATTTGATATTTTCAAAGTGTAAAAGAGACAAATTTTCGAGAAAGATCTTATTAACCCATTAAATACATTTATAAAAATGAAAAGAAAATTGTTGCTCATCAGTAATTCTACTAACCCTGGAGAAAATTACTTGGGTTGGCCTCAAGATCAAATAAAAAGTTTTTTGCAAAAGCATAATGTGAAGAAAGTTTTGTTTATCCCGTTTGCAGGCGTTAGTCTGAGCTATGATGAATACGAACGGAAAGTCAAGGCAGTATTCAATAACTTAGGATTTGAGCTAAACAGTATCCACCACGAGGTTAATCCTATAGAAGCCGTTGATAACGCAGAAGCCATTGCCGTTGGCGGAGGAAATACTTTTCATCTAACCTATCAATTGCAAAAGCAGGGACTTATGTACGCTATCAGACAAAAAGCATTAAATGGAATGCCTTACATGGGTTGGAGCGCAGGCTCTAATATTGCGGGCCCTACCATTTGTACAACCAACGATATGCCCATTATTGAACCGGAAAGTTTTAAATGCATGAACTTGGTTCCTTTCCAAATCAATCCTCATTATACCGACTTTTTCGATCCGAAACATGGCGGGGAAACACGCGATGATAGAATCAAAGAATTTATTGCAATTAATCAAAATGTTTTTGTCGCAGGCATTCGTGAAGCTACATCATTATTACTTGAGAATGGAAAACTTTCTCTTATCGGACGTCCCAATAAAATGAAAGTTTTTAAATCCGGTCAAGAAACAAAAGAGTATACCCTCGAAGATGACATTAACTTTTTGATGAATTCTCCAAAATAAGCGAAAAGCATTCCGATTATAAGTCTAGGAGTGACTTAGAGTCACTCCTAGATACTATAAAATAAATAAATAGATGAAATAATCATGAGCCTTTGGCGCTCCAAAGTGAAAAATTAAAGGCGCGCGTCAGCCAAGTCTCCCAAACAAATAAGAAAATCCGATTAATCTCCCTTGCGGGGAGAACCAAAGAGGGGTGGGAGATTTAGAGGGGCTTATAAATTTTAAACACATGAAACCCACTTTATTAGTATTAGCGGCCGGTATGGGAAGCCGGTATGGGAGTTTAAAACAAATGGACGGAATAGGTCCTAATAATGAGGCTATTATAGACTATTCAGTATATGACGCTATCCGCGCCGGTTTTGGAAAAGTTGTTTTTGTCATTAGACATAGTTTTGAAAACGAATTTAAGGCGATTTTTAATGCTGAACGTTTTCGTAATGCAATTGATGTGAACTATGTTTTTCAAGAATTAGATTCTCTTCCGTTGGGATTTAACGTCCCTAGCTGGAGAGAAAAGCCCTGGGGAACCAATCATGCCATACTTATGGCGGTAAATTCTATCAACGAACCGTTTGCGACAATCAATGCCGATGATTTTTACGGCCAAGATGCTTTTATGGTAATGGGAAGATATTTACGCGACTTGGAAGGTAAAGAAAATCTTTATTGTATGGTATCATATCCTATTATGAATACGTTATCGGAATATGGCGCCGTATCAAGAGGCGTTTGCGCTGTTGATCGGGATGATTTTTTACAATCTATCGAGGAATACACGCAAATTGTGAAAGAAGGAGATGCAATAATAGATACTTCTAGAAATAGAACAATTGATCCCCTGACGCCGGTTTCTATGAATTTATTTGGTTTCACTCCCGATTATTTTAAATATTCAACTTCTTTATTTGTCGATTTCTTAAAAGTCAATGGAAACGACTTGAAAGCAGAATTTTATCTTCCTGCAACCGTAAATTATTTGATAAATCAGAATCAAATCAAGGTAAAAGTTCTTACCTCCGATTCCCAATGGTTTGGCGTAACTTATAAAGAAGACCGTCAGAAGGCGATCGAAAAAATAAAAACATTAATAGACAAAGGAAATTACCCTCTGAAATTGTGGAAAGATAAGAT
Source organism: Bacteroidales bacterium (assembly GCA_031553195.1). Lineage (GTDB taxonomy): Bacteria > Bacteroidota > Bacteroidia > Bacteroidales > P3 > JAVBLV01. The sequence goes on along the minus strand of JAVBLV010000085.1, from coordinate 18,368 downwards.
TTGATATTTGCTTTAAGGCTAGAAACGTATCTAAATAAAAAATACTTGCGCATAAATATAAATTCAATTAATTTTGCAAATTGAATCAAATCCGTCTAATTCGGATTGTCAATTATTGAACAAACTAACTTAATTGGATTTAGAAATGAAAAACAAATATAGGGATTTAATCGAGCAAACCTTTGAGTTCCCAAAAGAAGAATTTAATGTAATTGATAATGAATTGTATTTCCATAATATTCCTTTGATGGATATTATCAAGCAATATGGAACGCCGTTAAAAATTACATATCTCCCTAAAATAAGCGCTCAGATACAGCGTACAAAACGACTGTTTAATGTGGCAATGGCAAAAGTAGATTACAAAGGGACTTATAACTTTTGTTACTGTACTAAAAGCTCTCACTTTTCTTTTGTTTTGGAAGAAGTGTTAAAAAACGAAGTCAACCTCGAAACCTCGTCCGCATTTGATATCAATTTGATTCTGGAATTATTCGAAGCAGGTAAGATATCCAAGGATATATTTGTTGTTTGTAACGGGTTCAAACGGCCTCAATATATTGAGAATATTGTCATGCTTATTAGAGACGGGTTTAAAAATATTTTACCGATATTAGATAATAAACATGAATTTGAACTTCTTGTCCAGGAAGCAAAAGACCTGACTTCAAAAATAAAAATAGGAATTCGCATTGCTGCAGAAGAAGAACCTATGTTCGACTTCTATACTTCCCGTTTGGGCATTCGTTACAATGATATAGTCTCTTTTTATGAAGAGAAAATAAAACTCAACAAAAATTTCCAACTTAAGATGTTGCATTTTTTTATTAATACGGGCATAAGGGATTCTGCTTACTATTGGAACGAACTATCCAAGTGCGTTAATATATATTGCGACTTAAAAAGGAAATGTCCTGAATTAGATTGTTTGAATATAGGAGGAGGATTCCCTATCAGAAATTCATTGGGATTCAGCTATGATTATGAATATATGGCAGAGGAAATCTTGGCGCAGATAAAGAATATTTGTACGCAACGCGAAACGCCCGAACCTAATATTTTTACTGAATTCGGTTCGTTTACTGTCGGAGAGAGCGGAGCAACTTTATATTCTGTAATTGACCAAAAACAACAAAACGACAGAGAGTCGTGGTATATGATCGATAGTTCGTTCATTACTACATTGCCCGACACCTGGGCTATCCGGCAACGTTTTATTTTACTCCCTGTCAATCAATGGGACCGGGAATATCAACGCGTTTTTTTAGGAGGGCTGACTTGCGATAGCCAAGATTATTACAGCGCAGAAGCGCATGCCAATGCCGTCTTTTTACCTAAATATGATCCCGAGACTCCATTATATATAGGTTTTTTTCATACAGGAGCATACCAGGAATCTTTGGGCGGGTTTGGAGGAATTCAGCATTGCTTAATTCCATCTCCCAAACATATTATAATTGACATAGATGAGGACGGGGAATACTTTACTAAACTATTTGCAAAAGAACAAAGCCATAAATCCATGTTAAAAATATTAGGATATTAAAGACTTCCTTTATACCTTAAACAAAAAAGACGGCATCATGTGAAGCCGTCTTTTTTGTTTAAATGGTTCTAGATTTTAGATCTATTGAACAATTAACTTTTCTACCTTGACCCAATTTTTATGGGTTAAATGTATCAGATAAGCGCCTTTCGCCAGATCCTGTAAAATAATATCCTTAGTAAATGTCGATTGGCAATTTATTTTTTCTCTCCTCAAAACTTTACCTTCGGATGTTGCCAAAGTCATTTCCACCTCTCCGTTTACGCCTTCGATACTTAATTTAGCATAGTTGCGGGCAGGATTAGGAGCTAAAGTTATCTTAATTGCAGATAAAGATGCGACGTTAACGCCTGTTTTATAAGATTTTGTCATTTGCCATTCGCCTATTGTCGCACCTCCGCAATTAGCGCGGACATATACGTCGCAGGTTCTTGTGGCATCGGGCAATAAAAACCAGATTCCCTGATAGGTATTTACAAAAGTAGATGCGACGCTGTTTACATCTCCATTTTCCGGAACAATACGCACCTCCCAACTTTGATGACAAGGATTATAATTCCAACTTACAAAAGCAGAATCATTTGTGTTGTTACGAGGCGTTGTAATATTTTCTACCTTTTGGCAGAGAATAGTTTGGAACATTTTGGCCGGAGTATATTCGCTTGTATCTTCCGGATTACAAATAGAACGAATCTGGAAACGGTATGAAGTCCCGGGTTGAAGTCCTTTAATAGTATCGGTAGGTTGATTCACGATGTTTTGCATAGACAAACCTCCGCCTTGAGGAGTACAGATCCATTCCCACTCGTTTTGTCCCTCCCCAGGCAACCAACTCACAACAGCAAAGGTTGCGCAAGAAGATATTTGTATATTTTCAACCAAGGCGCAATTGCTGATAGTAAATGAAGAGGAGGTAACGGTATCGCTATTGCCGAAAGAACAAACAGCCCATACAGATATAGTATAACTGCTTCCTCTTTCCAGATTGGAGAACGTATAGGCCGGATTTCCGGAGATGGGAATTGGCGCGCTTTCAGGCCCCCCTACTTTATTACAACAAATCATCCACTGACTTTGGTCATCGTTACCGGGAAGCCAGGTTGCATTTGCTTCTGTCCCTATATGAGAGACCCTCAAATTATTTACTTTTTCACAAACAAACGGTTTGGATACCGTTACATTATCTACAAATAGATCATTATCGCCATTACTTACCGAACTTGTCGACTCCCCATAAAAGGCAACACGCACAACACCCCTAAAACCTGTTAATGGAATGCTTATATGATCTCCGTTTGCAACAGAAGAAATAGAATTGAAGACGCGAGAGGAACCCATATTATCCCATGTGGCAATAACATTATTTATACTCCAGTTTCCATCTGACGAAATCAAAACAATAAATTTATCGTCGTCGCAAGTTCCTGTATGAACAGTCGAATCGCCAGCTTTGACTAAGGCCAAATCAAATTCAAGCGTTGCATTTCCTGTATTCTCCAAATCAATTGGACGAGAAATTAACCATTCCTTCGTTTTCGAACCTTGAATATTCAATTTTGCGGCTCTTGATGTAGCTAATCTATTTGCAAACAACTTGCCTGTCCAAGTAAAACTTGATAAGCTATTGTTTATTAAAGCAGTAGAAGTTCCATCGGTGTTTAATAAACCCGTTTTAATTTCCCAACAGGCAGGCTGGGAAGTAGTAGAAATAAATGTTGAAAAATCTTCCACATAGGTAAGCCCCGCCGGCGAGCAGGTTGTGGCAAATGAAACAGTGAAAGCCCAAATCCCGGTATCTGTGGCGCTACATTTGGAGCGTACGCGAACTTCATAAGAAGTAGTAGGTTGTAACCCTGAAATAATACAAGTATCCGTAGCAACCGACATAGAATTTGACCAAATATAAGGATAACCCTGACTTCGATATTGCACTTCGTAGCCAATTGCGCCGGCAACCGGATTCCACCTTGCAATAGCTGAATTTGACATGATATTTGTTACATTAACTTCTGTAACGTCTGCACAGGAGGGAATAAGTTCGATAAAAATATCATCCAGATAGATAGATTGAGCGTTCCCCGTCCGTCCATGTAAAAAGGCAATATAGTTTCCGTTTGAGGTTGCCGTATTAAATGAAACCCTATATTCCGCCCAAGATGATACAAGGGGAATAGAGTCTTGTGTTACAAAAGTAGACATGTCGTTAGGATTTGTCATATAGCCTATGATCAATATATTTCCGGTTATTCCTCCTTTTGCCATAAAACGGGCGCGTACGGAATTTATCGGTTCTGAAAAATACGGACTCACCAAAGCCGTCTTTTGAGTCGTCGAAGAAGTTGAATTGTTCATGTAATAACATTTAGGCGACGAAAACGGAGTATTGCTATTAACGTTGGCATTCGCATTCTGGAAATCTTTTATGTAAGACCAGCATTCCGGCGCATTCGGAGACGAAATACTTCCATTCTCCGTGGAGTCGAAACTTTCAAAAATGGGTAATCCCAGAGTTGCGCAAGGAGTGGAGAATAAGGCTGCCGGAGAGTAGAAACTATAATCTCCTCCACAGTTGGTTCTCATTCTAAACATATATTTTACGTCCGGCGTTAAGGCCGAAATACTGTAACTGTTTCCCGATGCGGATTGGGGAATCCAGCTCGATGCATTTTCAGTTTTGTATTCTATCAAGAAATTTGTCGCCGACGGATGCGTCCATGTAATATTGGCCGATGTGGGCGTAATATTGCTTATTACAATATTTTCCGGCTTAGCGCAATTAGCGATCGCGACATTATCGATAAATAAATAATCGCTTGCATCGGCTATTGTGGACTCGGCATAAAAAGCCGCGCGAATATTTCCGGTTATCCCTGTTAACGGGATATGAATTGTACGGAAATTATTATTCAGATCGCTATAGGGGTAGTTTGCAGAGGCGCTGCCCGACCATTCGGTTGCATTGGCAGGGTTCCAGGTTTGACCGCTATCTGTGGAAATCAGCACAATGAATTTGTCGTCGGCTCCCCTGACGGGAGCGTAAGCGCCGTTGGAACTTCCTGATAATTTAACGTCAAATTCCAGAGATAGATTAGCATTTGTTCCCAGATTGATAACCGGAGAAATTAACCAGTTCTTTTTTGTATTTCCTGTAATGTTGATATCCGCTGTTTTATTTCCGTTAACCGTAGCCTGCGCCCATCCATTCGCGCCAGCAGCCATATCTGAAGTATTCATTATTCTTGCAGGATCATATAACAATGATTTATGTTCCCAGCAAGTAGGAGGAAATGTAGTTCCGCTGCCGTCAAAAGTTTCCAGAAAAGGGATGGAGACCGGCGCGCAGATCGTTTGGAAAGAATATGTTGCGGTATTGGCGCTAAGTCCTCCTGCGCATTCCGATTTGGAATAAATCTGATATGCGGTTCCTGGCAATAAGCCATTTAATGTATAAAGCGTATCGCTCAACGAATTCGAAATTGTAACGCGAACCGAATCCCACTCTGTAGCAAAAGCAGGTTTATAGAAGAAATGAATAAAGCGAGCGTACTGCGATACCGAGAAATGAATATCCGCGCTGGTTGTTGCAACATTTCTCACAGAAATCTGAGAAGGGACAATACAGGGCAGAGGAGTAATAGAAATATTGTCTACCGCTGCAGGTGGTTGATTATCAACAAAAGCGTCATTAAGCCAATAAAACGTCAAATTATACACCCCTTGTACGGGAACACGAAATACCATGGATTTGTTTTGCCAGGTATTATGCCCCGATAAAGTGGTAGTTCCGTATAAATTAATCCAATCGGCAGTATTTGTAACGGAAGCCGGAGCATAACCGGCATAGAGAGTGGAAGTTGCCGGAGCCAACCATACTCTTAAATTATCTGTGCTGGTTGTTTCGCCTACGCACTTCCAATCATAATCTATCTGGTAATCGGTATTGGGATTTAACTTAACGGCTTTTATTGCATAGATATGTTGTATTGACGAAACGCCGACATAATGATTCGAATTTCCATTGTCGTCTGAAATATATACTGCATGACTTCCTCCTGCAGTATTGTTTGTTGCTGTTCCAATATGCCATTGATTGGTTTGTGATCCGTTAATAAATCTCCAATCGGGAGTTCCTTCAAAGTTTTCAGAAAAAGGAATGGAAACGGGGGTCTGAGTTGTTTTCACCTTGAAGGGTTCTGACCATATTTCAGGCGTACAATTCGATTTCACCCTGATACTATATTCTGTTTCAGGCGCCAGACCTGCAAAAGAGTACATATGAGTCGAGGCCGTTTGGGTAAAAGTTCCCGCCTCGCTTGTATACTCTATCGTATAACCACCTGCTTGGGCGTCCCTCCAATGAAGATCGAAACCATTTTCATGTAAATCGGAGACGAAAAAATTAGAAACTCTTTGACAATCAGGAATAAGTGTAATATCAACATTATCTATATATATGTTTGTATTGATCGGATTCCCGTTATGTCCGAAAGCAATATGATGATTTTCTCCTATATAACCGCTGAAACTAACAATATAGGTTCTCCATTCGGGAGAAAGTAAAACCGTTTCAACTAATTCGAATGAGTTTATACTATCTGCATTCATCACTCCCAATTGTAAATTCAAGTTCTGAACGTTGGCTCTGGCTTTAAAAGAGACTTGCACGGTAGACATGGAAATATCAGGATTAATTTTTGGAGATCTCCAATACAATTTATCAATTGTAGGCGAATATATTATGCCAATTGTCAGGGCAACGCCTTTCGGAGAAGAATAATAAGCGCCTGAGATATTCGATACCGAGCCCATTACTTCCCTACCTAAGGAAAAGAAATCCCATCCGTCTACAGTTGTCGAATCAAGAGCTTGGAAGATAGGCAGGTCGAAAGCAGTCCAAAATTCGACAGGATTTGACCATGAGCCAAGGCCTTCATTACAGCGGGAACGAATACATGCTTCATATTTTTTAGAGTGATCCAACCCGCTTATCAAATAAGGAACAGATACATTACCTCTCTCCGTCCAATTTGCGCTTCCTTTTTTCCGGTAACGAACGTCATAGCTTATTGCTTCTTCAATTTCATCGCAAGTGATACTGGCGTGAACGCTCGTTATATCACTCACTTTTATTCCGGTAATATCAGGACAATTAGAAACCGGTTCTATAATAATATCATCCAGGAATACAGAATTAGAAGTTGAAGCTTTTGCGCTAAAAGCCACATAGTGGCAATTTTCTTCGGCAGTATTGAAATAAACCGTATATTCTGTCCACGTAGATGATAAAGAAATGGTGGATACTACCCTAAAACTAGAGGTGTCGGTAGGATTCCTCATAAATCCGACTCTTAACTGATTCGCCGAAGAACCGGAAGCATATTTTGCCCAAAACCGCGCTCTGACTATAGTAATATCTTCCAGAATATAAGGACTGATTAGCATTGTCTGATTAGTATTCGCGGAAGTGGATGGGTGAGACATAAAATAACACTTTGATCCTGAGTGAGGCGAGGTAGTATATCCATTTGTATACGCTCCGGAAGACGTTTTAATATAGGACCAGCAATCCGGAGCCGACGGGTTAGAGGTTGACGTAGTCTCAAATCCTTCTAATATGGGTAATACAGCCGGAAAGCATGGAGTAAAAAATGAAACCGTATTGGTAGGATAACTGGTATCTCCCGGGGCGCAATACGCCCGTACTTTTACTGAATATGACGTCATGGGATCCAGCGTATTTGCAAACGAATAGAACCAACTATCCGTTACTATATCTGTCCACGTATCCTCTGTTGAAGCCTTGTATGAAACAATCCATTGCGTTTCGCTTCCCCGTGGACTCCAGCTAATTTCAGCATTGGTAGGCGTAATGTTCGAAACAGTTAGACTCCAAGGCAAAGGCATCGGACAAGAGGAACTAGGATCTATTCCTATTTGTATATTGGGACGATTTGCATTACGTCCCTTGGAAGTAGCCATAGAAAAAGGACCGGAATCGTTGATACTACCGTTTTGCTTGGCATATGCATTCATATTTGCATTAGCCGCTCCTCCTGTATATGCCATATTAACTGTTCGTCCGCCATTACCGCCCACATTGGTGGCCACCATTACCATTAAATTTCCCGTTCCCGAATAACTAAACGGCGTTTGTAAACGGGTGGTCGTCCAACTAGTCCCGCTCGTTAGCTTTAAGGTATCTTCATATACCATTGCTGCATTGGAAATCAATGTATTCCATATCAACGAAGCCGTATCCGGCAAAGTTGCGTCGGGGATTTCTTTTAGATATATCGTTACCGGAATATTGTGTGTTGCGGATGGCCTGTTCCATGCCAATGTTAGTACTGTTCCGGCAACCAATCCATCCGAAGGTTTATAAATGGTAACTGTCCGCTCGTAACCGTTAGTTCCGCATAGGGGAGCCGATTGAAATGACGTTCCGGCGCCAATGGTTATTATTTGTTGGGCCTGCAATAGGAGTCCGCTCGCCGCAAATAAAACGAAGATGATAAAATTTTTTTTCATAAGATTACTTTTTTAGTTTTGAATTAAAATCACGCAAATAGCACATTTTGAAAAAATTGTGGTTTTTAGCGAATAATCTGAATTTAGTTTTCAAATATAAATTTTTTATGTGACGATTTCATTAGTTTATAAAACTCTCAGCGTATCGTTTTTATTGTCTGTGAAATTTAACTTTATCTGAATAAGAGATGCCTGTTTCTATGTGAAATTTGATAACTACTCAGTTCTAAACTGTGTATAAAATCAACCTACAGCCTGCATTTATAGATATCTTCAGTATGTATTTCCCTCCAATAAAATTCTCCCTTCAATAATGCGCCGCATAAATTAAGCGAGATTATCTCGAAGAAATTGTGTTTGCTAAAATTATTTGTTTTCAAATCACTATTATGAGAATTGTATTGAATTTACATAGAATTGAATTACATTTGAATAATAAAATATTAAAATAAAATTATATATTACAGATATCGGATATTATTTTTATTATCTTTGCAATAATATATAATTTATGCTAAACTAATACCCATCTTTAAACTCGATGATTATGAAAAAATTACAGTTACTTAGATTGAATGCGCTTTTTGCCGTCTTAATGGCAAGTATTCTCTTTTTTTCAGGAAACGAAAGACTCCGGGCGCAAGGAATAGAAACATTTGATAGTTTGCGGATTCCGGGAACCGCATATAAAGACAGTAGTTTTATGGGGAATCAAGGAATCCGGTGGACTTATATAAGCGCGCGCACCGAAGGTTCATACCCTATAAACGGCAGGGGAATTTTGCTTAGGGGAAGCGCTTACGGAAGTAAAATTTTCTCGGATTCTATTCAGGGAGGGATCGGCAATTTCTCCGTCAAACTGAAAAAAGCTTCGACAAGTTCCGATAGCCGTCAAGTCGCTTTATATATCAACGGGGATAGCATAAGTTCCGTTACTTCATTCGGAACAACGGCAAGCGACACAACAGTTCATTTATTTTCTGTCGGCAATATTAATTTATTGGGGAAATTTATCCTTGAGATCCGGTGTTTAAAACCGGGTCAAATTACGATAGACGATGTTCAGTGGACGGCTTATTCGGGTAGCTCTTTGCCTGTAGCGCCAACTGTTCATACCGGAAATTTTCAACAAATAACATCTAATTCTTTTAAAATAGAAGGAAATATTTCCGACGAAGGTTCATCCCCCACTGTCGAGAGAGGCTTCCTTTGGGAGACTTCTCCCGGACTAAGTTTTGGAGCCAGCAACAAAAGCGCTTCGACAGATGTAAATACCCCATTTTATATAACGCTTTCGAATCTCATAGAAGAAACAACTTATTATTATCAGGCATATGCAATAAATACAACGGATACGGGTTATGGGGAAACGTTTAGTTTTACTGTGCCGCGAGTAATTATTCCTGACGGTACTTTTGTTGAAGACTTTGAACGTTTAACCGCTTCAGGATCTTCATATGCAGATGGAAATTTTATTGGAAATTATAATATTCGCTGGACATATGCCAACTCGCGCGTAGATAATCCCTATCCAATTAACGGGAAAGGGCTTACATTCCGTTATTCGACAAAAAGCCTGATAAATAACAGTCGTATTGTTTCCGATTCGATAGACGGCGGAATCGGCGATTTTTCGGTAAAATTGCGAAAAGCCTATTCCAACACGGGTATCCGGCAAGTAGCTTTATACGTTAACGGAGATAGCATTGCCGCTTCGCAGCGGTTTGGAAATCCTTCGGGCGCTTCAGATACAATTTATACGTTTTCGGTCAACGGAATTAATCAAAGTGGAAAATTCATTTTGGAAATCCGCCATATAACCGGGGATTCAAGCAACAGGCAACTAACCATCGACGATATTTCCTGGACAAGTTACTCCTCTTCCGGAACTCCGGAGCTTCCGCAGTATTCAATTATCCAAATAAAAAGAACAAACGCAGAAGGAATCGCCGATTCTTTAAACGTAAATTGCTGGCTAGAAGGCGTCGTTCAAACGCGGAATATGCAAGACGAAGGCATCCTGTTCAGCCTTTACGATGGAACAGGTTGGATAACAGTTAACAAAATCACCTCTATTAATGGATTTACTCCTCGTCAAGGAGATAAAATTCGTTGTAAAGGAATCGTTGACCAAAAAAACGGACTTTTGATATTCAACTTGGAAAAAGTCTCCATTCTTTCATCGGGAAATACAATTCAAGAGGACTTGGAAGCGGCAAGTCTGGATGAAGATACCGAATCCAAACGTATTGTCGTAAAACATCTATCCTTACTGGAAGAAGAAAGTTGGCCGGCAAGATCGGAAATTCCCGAATCGGGAAAAATTGTAAAATGCAAAACTACTGATGGGAATATAATAAATGTAAGGTTCTTACGCGATTCGAACACGGCAAAAGATTATCCGTTTGATCAAGAATTTGAAATTACCGGAATTGGAAGCCAATATGATACGGAGAGTCCTTTCGATTCCGGTTATGAGATCATTCCTTCAAAAATATCCGATTACTCAAGAATAAAAGAACTTCCGGAAAATATTTTCCAATATACAGCGTATCCAAATCCCTCAAATGGAAATTTTACAATTGAATTAGATAAGATACGGAATCTATCGGTAAAAATATATGCCGTTACAGGACGCGAGGTGAAACAATTTTCTTTAAAAATGAAAACAAAGTTCAATGTCGGTTTACAAGAAAAAGGAATCTATTTTCTACAAATAGAGGATGCGGATACTAAAGAATGTCTGACGACGAAATTGGTTGTAAGATAAAAATAACGCATCCCATTCAAAAGATTGGATCTGATTTTTCACATTCATGGGAAAATTAAAGTTTATTCCGGTTCTTTTGTGTATGCTCTCATTCAAGTGTATCGCTCAATTCGACGGAAGTACACTGAGCGGCAGAGGCGCTGCTTTAGGAAAAGCCTCTGCCACGCTTAATGATTTTTGGTCGGCAATGACCAATCAGGCGGCTTTGAGTCAACAAGAAAAAATTACAGTCGGAATATCCTTTTGTAATGAGTTCCTGATGTCTGAGCTAAGTAGCAAGGCGATAGGTTGCGCCATTCCGGTTTCAAAAAATGATGCATTCGGAATACATTATCAGCATTTTGGCTTTAGCGAATATAGCGAACAAAAAACCGGACTGGCTTATGCTCGTAAATTTGGCGAGAACTTTTCAATAGGCCTACAGTTGGACTATCTATTTTCATATATTAATCAAGAAAACTACCTGAACAGCCATTACTTTACGTTTGAATGCGGAATTCAGTATATGCTTTCAAAATCCGTAAAATTCGGGTTTCATGCGTTTAATCCGATATCTATAAAAAGGAGCGATTATCAGGACGAACGTATTCCTGCTATTGTGCAAATAGGCGTACAATACTCTTTTGGCGAAAAATTAACCGGAGTTTTCGAAATAGAAAAAAACATCCAAGCCAATGAGTGTTTAAAATTTGGGTTAGAATATTTTTTCATTCCTGCAATTTGTCTGCGGATAGGATTGGCTACCGATCCGGTAATTTATTCTTTTGGAACCGGTATACAATTTGGGAAGTGGAAATTAGATATTGCATCCGCTTTTCACTCAATCTTAGGACTTTCTCCCCAACTCTCGGCAGAATATAAATTTTGATCTAATAATTTGACGTTAATTATATTAAGCTGGATGGACATTCTCAGTACTATCTACGTGACTGTTTAAATTTTTATGGAAAAGATTTTGAGAAATAGAAACGGCTATTTTAAACACTTACTAGGGTTAGGATATCGTAACAAAGATGCTATGCTTAAAGCATAAACTATTTTAATTTCTTTACTTCTTATCAGTTGTCGAACGATAATAAAAACAGACGCGCATTTTCATTGTATTAGCTATGAGTCGTGTAATTCGATTTTGTTCAATTCAAATAATCTTATGGACAAGCTATTTATCCTGTTTGGGACAAAGAGAACAGCCTCCATTTGTGGTAGAACATTATAGAGAACAATTGGAACAAGCCTTCTCGGAAAACGAAGAAGAGTTCCCAGAAATACTGGAAACGCTGGAATACTATCATGAAAATCCTGTAAACCTGAATGATACAAATGCAGAGGATCTTTCTCGTTTGTTTTTTCTAACGGAGTTCCAAATACAAGCCTTGATATCATATATTTCTCAAAATGGATCTATGGCGTCTGTTTACGAATTGCAATTCATAAACGGGTTTTCTCCACAAATCATAGAGCTGATTTTGCCTTTTGTTTGCACGAAACCTGTTGTTTTGAAAAAGCCTTTTCGCTTCAATCGACTATGGAAATATGGAAAACATACGGTTACATATGGATATAAAACAATCGTTGAAAAGCAAAAAGGATATACCGAAGTTTTGGAAACAGAAAAATCTGCAACGCGTTATTTAGGAAGCCCGTTTCGAAGTTATTTGAATTATGAGTTTCATTTTCAGGACAAAATTAAACTTAGAATGGGGGCTGATAAAGATGCCGGCGAAGAATTTTTTTCAGGTTCTCAAAAAACGGTTGACTTTCTTTCATTTTCTTTGATGGTAAATGATCTTTCGGTGGTAAAGAGAATAATTATTGGAAATTATGATTTACAATTCGGGCAAGGGTTAACTTTATGGACGGGTTTTGGCTATAGCATGCCTATTGACGGCAACTGCAGAAAAAGCGGACAACTGATAAAACCGGCCGGAACCCTCGCAGAATATGGTTACTTACAAGGAATAGCAAGTAGTTTAAGTTTCGGAAAGATATCCGTTACCGGATTCTATTCTTCGGTTGAGAGGGACGCAAGCGTAACAATAGTGAACAAGAACGGAAAGGCAATTCAAGTTCAGTCTATTCAAAATACAGGCTATCATAGAACGTCCAAAGAATTGGAAAATAAACATGCGCTCGCCGAAACGCTATTTGGCGCTAATTTACAACATCGAACGCGTTATCTGCAATTAGGAGTTACCGCTTATAAAATGATGTTCTCCGCCGATTTACAGCCGGAATCTCATTTATATAATTTATATTATTTTCGAGGGAGAGAAAATTATAATGCGGGCGTTGATTTTAAGGCGTTGATTCGAAAAGTCAGTTTATTTGGGGAATTATCTTATTCTCAATCGGGAGCTTTTGCCGGATTGGGAGGATTACAGTATCTGCTACAGGATAATATTTCTTTAAATGTTTTATACCGAAATTATGCTACCGGTTACCAAAATTTACAAGCCTCCCCGATCAGACAAAATTCAAATTCATCCAATGAGAAAGGAGTTTTATCCATTTTTAAAGTTCTGTTACCCGGTCACATTCAAATGACTGCTTTTGCGGATATTTTTTCATTCCCATGGCTTCGCTATCAGGTAAACAGTCCCTCGCATGGGGAAGAGTACCGTTTAACGCTTTCAAAAGAGCTGGATAAACAGATTAATACATCTATTCAATATCGTTACAAAAACAGTTTGGGCAACACGTCAGAAGAAGGTATTCCGATCCTATATACAGACTTTCAGAAAAAGCAAAGTTTTCAATGGAATATAAGTTATCAAACAGAAAACCAGTGGCTATTTAACTCAAGAATAGAGTTCAATTTTTGTAAATCGGGAAATAATCCGACAAGTAAGGGATTTTTAATATCCCAAGACGTAATCTATAATCCGCCCGAATTCCCTTTAAATATCGCTCTTCGTTATGCCCTTTTCAATGCAGAGGAATATGACAACAGATTGTATGCTTATGAAAGAGATTTTTTACATGAATCGTCTTCTCCTTCATATAATTACAAGGGATCAAGATTTTACGTTATGGCAAACCTCAAAATATGGAAAAATTATCTTATAGGTGTTCGTTATTCCATATGGTATTATCCCGAAAAAGATATTATTGGCAGTGGACTTGATGAAATACAAGGACATTCAAAGCAGGAAATCAAATTACAGTTACGGCTAAAATTTTAATTTCTCACTATAAAAATAAACTTGTTTTTATGGAAAGAGATTCCCCCCCCTGCATAGCTCGAAATTATTAGTAGGCGAGCGGTCATTTGCATTGCCGCCCGCAACACTAAGCAATTTGTAATTGCTTTATATATGATGTCTGAATTATAAATTCAGAAAAGTTTCGAAGAGGTTCAAAAAGGTACTACTCATTTGTCTTTTAGAATTGAATATTTGCATTCAATCTCAGATAGATAGATGAATAATTTAGCGTTAAAAAAAAACTTTTTGAATTTAGCCTCTCAGCGGAGAAAAAATGTATATTTGCAAATTATCAATTTAAAAAAATGAAAATGAAAAGAAAAATTTATGCAGCCATTGTGGCTGGCCTTATTTTGGCGGGTGGAACTCTGTTTTGGACATGTGCCAAAGACGAGAATCTTTTATCAAAGAACAATTCATATACACAAAATCTTAAGCCTAAATTTGGTAAAGATTCTTTGTTGTGGGTAGAGAACTTTCAATTGGAAGCAAGGATGTCGGAATGTAAGGAGCGCTTTGGATTGGATATTTACGAGTTTGCTTTGGCTCCGGACTTAACGGCCATTGAAGAAGAATTAAATTATTTTTTCGGTTGTTTCCAAGAACGGATTGAAAACATGTCTCCTGAGGAAATTTCTGCCATGTTTGGAATTGAAAACTTTGAGGAGGACTTTAAATTATTAACGGAGTATCTGCAAAAGGGAGAATATGAAAAAGCTAGCCTAATGTACGAAAAGGTAGCGCCTCTTATCCATTGCGAATGGAAGCATGGTGATGATTATATGGAGCTTAATGGTGAAAAATACGATATTCCTATGCAGATTATAATGGCGCACAGTTCTCGAATAAAGGAACACATGGAGGGACTTTATAAAGAATTTCCTGTTTTGTTGGGAATGGAAGAAAAAGATGTGCAAATGGCGCTTGAAACCGCTTTTTTTACATCCATTGTTCATTATGGCAAAGGGATTAAACTTCCCAACACCAAACTGCCATCCGGTGCTGGGGCATTAAAGGACTGCCAAAATAGTGCAGGGTATGCTATAACGGCAGAATTAGCAATCGCATCAACATCATATACAATTGGATTGGCTAGCTGCGGTTCATTCGTAGTGCCCTGGGCTATTGCTGCATGTGCGCTAGGATATTCGGGCGCTTATGCTTATGCTGTTTATTCTGCCCACCAAAGTTATAAAACAGCTATGGAGCTTTGCCAATATAAATACGGAAATTAAATACAGCATGCAAACTCTTTTTTCTAATACTGTGCCTTTTTATATCCTCATGCTCTTTTTCTTATTGATTACAATTGTCAATATTTTTGATTACAAGACGTATGTGAAAAGAAAAATACCTATTAAAAAAGCGTTACAAAGGATGAGAGGGAATAGAAAAACTTTTTTTATTGGTTTGATTCTTCTGGCAGCATACATAATTTCTCAGTTTTTTTTAGGAGAGATCAGTTGGAACTGGATTTGCCATAATTTTCTGATAGGTTCCATATTAATAGGCCTGATATATTTTTCAATTCTTCATTGGGTATTGATGAAGCGGTATATTAGAAAGTACAATCTCGAATAAGCGAATGGATTCCAAACTATTTAAGCCAAAATAACTTAAATAGCTTGGAATTCCCCTGTGGGGATGGAAATTATTAGTAGGCGGTTGAGGTTATTTGCCATGCCTCTCACAACACTAAGTAATTACTCACGGCATGTTTAAATTTTAAAGGTGTTCATGAGATCGTTAACGCTAAGTTTGTAATTGCGTAGAATACAATGCAAATTCGGTTATATTTCAATTGTAATTACGCTTAGCAGGAATACAAGGACATTCAAAACAGGAATTTAAACTGCAGTTGCGATTAAAACTCTAGATATTATTTCCGGTCATTACATTCAAGTTTTTGCAATATATACTATAATTTTCTCGCTTTCGTTTTTTTAGGTACATTTGCAAAAATCGTTTACGAAATGCTCGAACAAGTAAACTCGCCTATTGACTTACGTAAATTAAACCCCTCTGATCTGCCTACAATTTGTAAGGAAATCAGAGAATTTATTATTGGATCGCTGGCTAATAATCCCGGACATTTAGGTTCCAGTTTAGGCACTGTGGAACTGGCTACGGCTTTACACTATGTTTTCAAAACGCCTGACGACAAACTGATTTGGGATGTCGGGCATCAGGCGTATGCCCATAAAATATTAACCGGAAGAAAGAAGCGATTTCATACAATACGTACTTATAAGGGAATCAGCGGATTTCCTAAAATGTCCGAAAGCGAATACGACGCGTTTGGAACGGGACACTCCTCAACGTCTATTTCGGCGGCTTTGGGAATGGCGGTGGCCTCTTCCTTGCAGGGAAATACAAAACGACAACATATTGCGGTTATCGGCGATGGCTCGATGACTGCCGGCATGGCTTTCGAAGCGTTGAATCATGCAGGAGTGGCCAATGCTAATATATTAGTTATTCTTAACGACAATGGTATCGCTATTGATAAGAACGTAGGCGCGCTAAGCAACTATCTTACCGAAATAACGACCTCCCCTGCATACAATCGGTTGAAAAATAGAGTCTGGAATCTATTGGGAGGGAATACCAATCGATACCAAACCCATAAGAATTTTGTAAAAAAGGTGCTATATGCCACAAAATCCACGCTATTAAACAGGAGTAATCTTTTTGAATCTTTAAATTTCCGGTATTTCGGACCGATTAATGGACATGATGTGGAAAATTTGGTTCAGGTACTGACGGATTTAAAGAAAATCTCCGGTCCTAAACTGCTTCACATTATTACTAAAAAGGGAAAAGGGTTGGAAAAAGCAGAAGAGAATCCGGTTAAATACCATGCTCCGGGTTTATTCAACCCTGATACGGGAGAAATTATTCATCCCGAAAAAGAAAAAAATGTCCCTCCAAAATTTCAAGACGTTTTTGGCCATACGCTTATTGAGTTGGCGGAGAAAAATAAGCAAATTGTAGGAATTACGCCGGCAATGCCTTCCGGTTGTTCTTTGAATTTGATGATGGGAAAAATGCCTGAACGCGCATTTGACGTGGGTATTGCCGAACAACATGCCGTTACTTTTGCCGCAGGCTTGGCCGCCCAAGGAATGATTCCCTTTTGCAATATTTACTCCTCTTTTATGCAAAGAGCCTACGACCAGGTGATTCATGATGTTGCTTTACAAAAACTGCCGGTTGTTTTTTGTTTGGATCGCGGCGGATTGGTCGGCGAAGACGGGACCACTCATCAAGGCGTTTTCGATTTGGCTTTTTTCCGGCCTATTCCCAATCTAACTATTTGTTCTCCTCTAAACGAGGAAGAATTGCGAAATATGATGTACACAAGCCAGTTGGAGGGAGCCGGCACTTATGTTATAAGGTATCCCAGAGGAAGAGGAAATATGATCCACTGGAAAACGCACTTTAAAAAACTGGAATCCGGAAAAGGCCGGCAAATCCGGAATGGAAAAGATATAGCTATCTTATCATTAGGATACATCGGCAACATGGCATTACAAGCGTCGGATATTTTAAGCGCTTTAGGAATAGAAATTGCCGTGTATGATATGCGATTTTTAAAACCCCTTGATACGGAACTATTACATGAAGTGTTCAATACTTATAAAAAGATTATCACCTTGGAAGACGGAGTACTTAAAGGCGGTTTGGGCGACGCCGTTCTGGAATTTATGAATGAAAACAGATATAATATTCATGTGAAGACATTAGGAATTCCCGACCGGTTTATTGAACATGGCTGTTTAAATGATTTATACCGCGAATGCGAAATAGATGTGGATACCATTATAAGAACGGTAAAAGCGATGAGCGCTCATAACGCTTAAAGGTTTCTAAAGTTAAAAGGAAAATTAGCAACGAGTAGTTAGTAATGAGGAATTACACAACATTAAACTTTAAGCCATAAACTATACACCATCTTATTCAATAATTCGATAATTCAATCCTTTAGTTAAAGAAGGCGTCCTGACTTCATCACTTTTCTTCGCCATGTTGATGGCACATTTGATTATCAACAATATAGCAGATGAAAATGGGTGACTTTGGGTGACGCAAGCCGGGAAATCCGTATCTTTATGCCATGTTTGTACGCAAGAAAAAGAACAGGTCTGGCACTATCAGCGTAGTGGTGGTAAGCAAAGCCCAAAGAGGTAAGGAACTTCGGTACCGCTCTTTCAGATGAAGATGCAGAAGTTTTGTGCGAGGAAGCACTTTTTTGGATGCATACCCATGAAGGACAACAGATATTAGACTTCGATGATGCCAAGGGGCGTGAATTGGAAGA
>JAVBLV010000050.1:0-5364 GCA_031553195.1 Bacteroidales bacterium | reverse complement strand
AAGATACTGATATTGCTGTAACAGGCATCACTTTAGATGAACATTCTCTTTCCCTAAAAGTGGATAGTACAGAAACTTTACTTGCAACTATTTCACCTAATAATGCTACCAATCCAAATAAAACTTGGGAAAGCCGTGATGAAAACATTGCTACAGTCGATAATAACGGCTTAGTAACAGCTATTGCCGAAGGCGAGACTTATATTGTAGTAACTACGCAAGACTGGAATTTTCAAGACAGTTGTTTGGTAACAGTTATCGAAGACAGTGATATTGCTGTAACAGGCGTAACTTTGAATGAACATACTCTTTCTCTCAAAGTCGATAGTATGGAAACATTAACCGCAACCATAACCCCTAATAATGCTACCAATCCAAATAAAACATGGGAAAGCCGAGATGAGAATATTGCTACTGTGGATAATAACGGCTTAGTTACAGGCATAGCTGTTGGCAGTACTTATATTGTAGTTACTACTCAAGACGGGAATTTTCAAGATAGTTGTTTGGTAACAGTTTCCGAAGATTCCGATATTGCTGTAACAGGCATTGCTTTAAACAAACGTAACCTTTCACTTAAAGTCGATAGTACGGAAACATTACTTGCCACTATAACACCCAACAATGCCAGCAACCAAAACAAAACTTGGCAAAGCCGTGATGAAAGTATTGCTACTGTAGACAATAACGGTTTGGTAACAGCCATTGCCGAAGGTGAAACTTATATTGTGGTTACAACTGCCGAGGGTGGATTTAAAGACAGTTGTCTGGTAACTGTTGAGGGCAATGTTGGAATAAATGATGTAGAAAATCAAGCAAAAACATTTAAAATCTATCCAAACCCAACTTCCGGCAAGTTGATTATTGAAAATGAAGATCCGACGACCAAAACAGCCGAACTTTTCGACCTAAACGGTAGACTGATTTCTACATTCAAAGTTTCCAATAAGAAAACAGAAGTTGATATTTCTCGTTTACCAAATGGAACGTATCTAATCAAATTCGGCAATACAAGTACAAAAGTGGTAAAACAGTAAATCGCCAACTTAGTGATGAGGTGACTCAAAATCATCTCATCACTATTAAATTGAAAATATATACATGAAGAATCTAATCAGCATTCTAATTTTTACAGCTTTTTCAATGTCATTTCTACAGGCACAGGAAAAAACATTAAAGGAACAAACTCAAAATTCTATCAAGATCAATAACTATGATTTAGATTTGAGATTACAAGATTCTATCATAGATATTAAATTAACCATTGTGGCCGAGAAACTTAAAGAGAAAAATCCTTCATATTTTCTTTTGAATGATTCTATAAAATTTTTACATGCTAAATTAAATGGAAAAAAGCTAAACTATGTGCAAAAAAACGATACTATGTTTTTTTGCACTCAAGAAACCCTATTGAAATTTGATTTGCATTATAAAATAGCATACTCATTAAAAGAAGATTCTTTATCAAAAATGATACTTTGCGACACCAATCAGTTAATTTTTGAACGTTCTTGTCGTTGGTATCCGGTATTGTATGATAATTTTGCAAAATATACAGCAAAGGTTTCTGTTCCTATTACCCACATGGCTTTTGCCTATGTTCCGGCAGATAATGTTCAGCTAAATAAGCACACAAATATTTATTCCTTTAAGCTTTATGACGAAGATATTCCTTTGTTTATAACAAAATCAAATATATTTCAACGCAAAAACTCTCAATATAAAAATGTTGATTTCAATTTTTATATTCTTCCACAAGCAAGACGCCTTATAGGTGTCGTTAATGGTAAACCTGTCTATACTACAGACCCACTTCAAATAGATTCTTTATGGAACGCCATAGTTAATCGCTCTGTAGAAGCATTCAAATGGTATAATACCAATTTATGGGAACTAAAAACTCAGAACATAAATTTTGTAGAAACATCTATATTTGGAGTGGCTATGGGAATGGGCAATGTTATTATTATGGATAGGGGATTGATAAACATGGAAACCATTGGTAATACGCTTTTAGCCCACGAAATTTGTCATTTATGGTTAGGAATACATACACTATATAATGCGAAAGGAAGGTGCTTTATGGGCGAATCTATTCCTGAATATGTCAATCTTATGTTTTATGAAAGTTGGGCAGGACAGGATGCCTTTGAAAAAGCCTTACAGGAAAATCCTGAATGGAACTTCCCCGATTTAAGAATAACCTTTGAACAACTCTTAAATCAGAGACATAACACCAGCGAACCTTGGGCAGCTCATGTAATTTATGTTAAAGGCCCTGCTTTTGTGCATGAACTTCGGAAATTAATTGGGAAAGAAAAACTATTAAAAATCATAAGAGAAACATATTCAGTACCCAATCAGTTTATCACCCTTGAGGATTTTGAAGAAAAAATCAAGGAAAATGGCTGTTGGAATGAATATTTGAAACTATATGATATAAAATTATGACGTAATTTTTGGTGTAATGTCTGGAAATACATTTCAAACCAACTGCTCTTCCAACAAGCATTTCCAAGTGATAAATCCTTTCTTTTCATCGGAATAATCGTGCAGGATTTTTGAGAAATTTTGGCTTCTAAAGACTTCTGGGGAATTAGCACGCTTTTAGATACTTTTCATGCCATAATTATGGTTCCGATATTTGTATGCAAATTGCATGCAAATAGGCAAATAAAAAGAGCGACTTACTGTTTTGTAAATCGCTCGCTTTCAGCTCGCTCCCCAGCTAGGACTTGAACCTAGGACCCCATGATTAACAGTCATGTGCTCTAACCAACTGAGCTACTGAGGAATATATCTATCAAATTTGTTTGCCCCAGCAATCAACTGCAAGAAAAACTTTTGCAAAAGTACGCGTTTTTTCCAAATTTGCAATACCTTTGCAAAGAAAAAAAGTCATTAAGAAAAGAAGAAACTGATTATCAGAAAAAAGACATGAAAAAAATTTTAGGAGTAGGCAATGCATTAGTCGATATTCTTGTCAAACTACAAGATGAGACGTTACTTTCTCAACTCTCTCTTCCAAAAGGAAGCATGCAGTTGATTAGTAGAGATACAAATAAAGTAGTACAAGAGAAAATAAAATCTATTGACAAAGAAATGGTCGCAGGGGGGTCCGCTGCCAATGCTATTCGTGGAATTGCTCATTTGGGTATTGAAACCGGTTTTATTGGAATGCTGGGAAAAGATGATATAGGAAAAACATTTGAACAAGAGCTGCTTTCAGCCAATGTAAATCCACATTTGTCTTACAGCTCATCTAATGAAAGCGGAACGGCTACCACATTTGTATCTCCCGATTCGGAAAGAACCTTTGCCACTTATTTAGGCGCTGCTATTGAATTACATCCGGATTTACTTTCCAAAGATGTATTTAAAGGGTACGACTATTTTCATATTGAAGGTTATTTAGTGCAAAATCACGATTTGATAAGTAATGCTATTAAATTAGCTAAATCTTGCGGATTAAAGGTATCTCTGGATTTGGCGAGTTATAACGTGGTGGAAGAAAATTTGGATTTTTTACAAAATATTATACGCGAGTATGTCGACATTGTTTTTGCCAATGAAGAGGAGGCTTTCGCTTTTACAGGCTTAAATGCGGATGCCGCACTGGAGAAAATTGCCGAGATGTGTGAAATCGCGATTGTAAAAATAGGAAAAAAGGGTTCGATGATTCAACAAGGAAATATCAAAATAACGATCGATACAATTAACTCAAAACCGTTGGATACCACAGGGGCTGGCGATTTATACGCTGCCGGTTTCTTATTTGGATTGGCGAACAATTTTTCTTTGGAAAAGAGCGGAAATATCGGAAAAATTTTAGCCGGAAATGTAATTGAAGTGCTGGGCGTTACGATGGATGAAAATCGTTGGGAATCTATAAAAAAAGGAATAAAAGAGTTGTAATGTCCCAAATTCATTATGATTGAAATAACCCAGGAAACGGTTGATTTTATCAAGACTTACCGGCATGAAGATGTCGCTAAATTACTTTTTCGAAAAGATCGTTTCTTGAATGTGAATATTCCTTTTGCCATTCAACAAATAGCAGGGTATAAAAAAGCGCTCGAGAAATTACCGAACCTTGCAAAAAATGAGCATTTTCTATACCCTGCTACCATTTCTTTAGAACAATGCTCTTCCGAACAAACGGCTTGCTATAAAGCAGATTTATTAAATGAAAAAATTGTCGCCGATATTACCGGAGGATTTGGTATTGATAGCTTTTTTATATCGGATAAAGCCCGAGAAGTTTTTTATGTAGAACAAGATCCGGGGTTATGCCAAATAGCAAAACATAATTTTTCCTTATATGAAAAACGGAATTTGTATATCAGTTGTTCGGATGGATTGACCTTTTTACGGCAAAGCAATATTCATTATGATTATATTTATTTGGATCCTTCGCGCCGCAATTCCGATCGGAAAAAGGTTGTATTATTACACGACTGTATTCCGAACATATTAGAGCATAAGGAATTTCTGTTTTCAAAAACAGACGCAATATTACTAAAAGCTTCTCCCATGCTCGATATCTCAAGCGCGTTGAGAGAATTGGGAAATGTTCGCGAAGTACACATTCTTGCAATAAATAATGAATGTAAAGAACTTTTATTTGTGTGTTGCGCTCAAGCCATAAACGAAACAAAATTTTTATGCGTAAATATTTCGGGTAATAAAAAACAAAGCAAATTTTGTTTGTTTGCAAACGAAGAGGCTGATCTGAGTATAAATCATACGAATCAACTCAAGAAATATTTATATGAACCCAATGTGTCGATATTAAAGGCCGGAGCATTTAAAAGCGTCGCCAAACAATTCGGAATAGAGAAGCTGCACCCACATTCTCATTTGTATACTTCGGATAGATTCATTGAAAATTTCCCCGGAAGAATTTTTTGTATAAGAACTCATTTTTCTTTAAGCGAAAAAAATATAAGAGAGTTTATTCCGAACAAAAAAGTAAATATAACAGTCCGGAATTTTCCCCTTACCTCTGAACAAATACGCAAAAAATACAATTTGTTAGATGGCGGAGAAATGTTTATCTTTGCTACTACTCTGCAAAACGGCGAAAAAACGATTATTCTATGCGAAAGAATGATCAAAGAAAACATGGAATGATTAAGATTTTATCAACCATTTTGAGTTTTATGATTATTTTCTTGTCTAATTTAATGATTCAGTAAAATAACTGTTGTTTTTTCAAGGTTATACTAGTGTCTCGTCAATAGTATAATGTCGCTAATAATTCTTATCTTTGTCGAAAAAATAGCCATGGTAAGATATCACGTAACATTAACAGCAGAAGAACGCGAATCCTTAGAATTGATAGCAAGCAAAGGTTCACACAAG
>JAVBLV010000093.1:0-51682 GCA_031553195.1 Bacteroidales bacterium | reverse complement strand
AGAAGGCCGAACGCCCAACTTACGTCCTGCCTGCAAGCGGGCTGAAGTGGTTAATTGAGCTTTTGTCTCCCGCTTCGACTTTTGTCTCGGTGGACAGTGAAGTGCGCCGCAATCCCGCTCGCAAGCAGCCGCAGGAACGTTAGAGGCAATGCGAGAGTGCGTTTAAAGAGCAAAGTACAAAATAGGAAAATGATATTTTTGCAAGATGTGAAAAATCGGTATTTTTGCGAAAGAATAAAAATTGTGCGTAAATATAAAGAAATGGATTAATGAATATGGGAAACACCAAATCAAAATATTCAGGTTGTGGAATCACAACACTTATTTTTGCGATTATTGCTATAATTTGCATTGTAGCTGATGTGTTTGATAATTTGTTAGTTTTTTTTGGGTTTATTATTGTGGGTATTATTATTGACCTACTTATTAGTATAATAACTGACCCAAAACGAAAAAATAGCGACAATTTTATTTCAGAAAAAATTATTAGTCAGACAGAGAAAAAAATAAACAATACAGACTTGCAAGAAAATGTCCTTGATGTACAGGGATTAGAATTGCAAAAACATATTTCCGAAGATTTTTTTTATAATGTGGATAATATCACAAACGAGCTATTAAATATCTTTAGAAAATTAGAAAAGGACGAAGAATTCCATAAAACAATAAAAGAGAAAAAATATTCTTGGAAAATAAACGGTTCTATCCTTGATATGTCTTATGATATCCACGCTGATACAACTGCCACTTCAGGGCTTCCAAAAGGCACAAAATCAACAATTACAGAGAAAATCAGAGCATTATTTTTAGCCGATTTAGTGAGATGTTATTTGAATTTAAATTATTCTACTGATTTTGATACCATACAAGGTTTTGGATTACTTATTTTCTTAGAAAAAACCACAAATTCTCAAATCAATGATTCCAATAATCTTGATAAAATTATTCGCTATCGAAAACAAATAAATAATTTATTTTTAAGGCAAATTGAAAGTTGCAAAGAAACAGATTCTTCTGCAATTCTAGATACCCGCTTTTTTATTTCTGAAATTTTCAGAGGTTATAATCCCGATTTACAACAGAGTTATACCAAATTAATGTATTGCTTTTGTGAAGCAATTAGCAATACAATAGACAGCAAATCAGACGAAAATTCACAAAAATGGTTATCTGAAATTGATTCTGTTTATAATTATTTTGATAAGTTATATTCCACAAAAAACAAAATTTTCCATTTTGAAAAAGACCCTTTATTGGAAGATGTTATGAGGTATGTTCAGAAAAATTATAAAGTTTTTCCTGACGCTTTAACCTCAAATATCCCAAGTCGCTTTAGTGCTGATTACAAAAGAATTAACAAAATAAAAGAACAGCTAATCGAAATGGGAATTATACATAAAGGCGGACAATATAGTTTTGGTTCAAACATTATACTTATCAAGTCGCCAATGGCATTAGAACGTTTTTTCAAAACAATGGAATTTCTGCCCAATTCTCAATGCAAAATTGACGATATACCTGAAAACCAAACGAAGAAATATTAAAAAAAGGAAATGAATAATAGCCCTGTTTCAAAGAATCAAACAAGAAAAATCAGTATTGAATCTCAATTAAAATCTCTGATAGGACTTACTTCTGTTAAAAAAGAAATTAAGACATTAGAGAACTTCATAAAAATACAACAAGAACGGCAATCGAAAGGCTTAAAAACTTCGCAACCATCTTATCATTGTGTATTTACAGGAAACCCAGGCACAGGAAAAACAACTGTTGCTCGTATTGTTGCTGAAATTTACAAAGAGTTGGGAATTTTGAAAAAAGGACATTTGGTAGAAACTGACCGTTCAGGCTTGATTGTCGAATATGTCGGGCAAACAGCTGTAAAAACGAATAAAATTATTGATACTGCGCTGGATGGTATTTTGTTTATTGACGAAGCTTACGCTCTTGTTTCTGATAGTGGAAATGATTACGGCAAAGAAGCTATCGCTACTTTACTCAAACGAATGGAAGACAATCGCGACCGGCTTGTTGTAATTCTTGCGGGATATTCGGCCGAAATGCAAAATTTTATTGATTCCAATCCCGGACTACAATCACGTTTTAACCGTTATATTGAATTTCCCGATTATTCTGATGAAGAATTATATCAGATTTTTGAATTGAATTTGAAACAATTTGATTATACAATAGCCGAAGACGCAATAATTCCATTACAAGAATATTTAACGAAAACGATTATCAATAAAGATACGAATTTTGGCAATGCGCGTTTTGTCAGAAATTTTTTTGAAAAAACAATCGAAAGACAAGCAAATCGTTTATCAAAGGACGTTGATTTAACAAACGAAAAACTTTCAGAAATCTGTTTAGTTGACATACTATAAATAACTTGATATGAATATTCCAACTTATACAATCAGCCCCCAAATAATAGATTTGGTCGCTCGAATTGCCGAAAGACTTGGCGAGATAAAAGGTGCGGGTGAATATAACCGTAATTTACGCTTGCGAAAAGTTAATCGCTTGCGGTCTATTCAATCGTCTTTGGCTATTGAAAATAATACGCTTTCGTTAGGGCAAGTTACAGATATTATTGAAGGAAAAAGGATTTTAGGACTTCCTCACGAAATTCAGGAAGTAAAAAACGCTTATCAGGCTTATGAGCATCTGCTTGAGTACAATCCTTATAAGGTCAAAGATTTTCTGAAAGCACATCAATTTATGACTACCAACTTGGTAAAAGATTCAGGGCGTTTTCGTTCACAAGGAGTTGGTGTATTTGCAGGCACACAAGTTGTTCACGCCGGTGCAGCTTACCAATTTGTACCGCAATTAATTACAGACTTATTTTCGTGGGCAAAGAAAACAGATGTACATCCACTTATCAAAAGTTCAATCGTTCATTTTGAAATAGAATTTATCCACCCATTTATGGACGGAAACGGACGAATTGGGCGACTTTGGCAAACGCTGATTCTTTCTAATTGGAATGAACTTTTTGCGTGGCTTCCTGTAGAAACAGTCGTTTATGAAAATCAGCAAGGATACTACGATGCCCTGCAAATAGCAGGAAAAACAGCTAATTCGGAAATTTTTATCGAATTTATGCTCAATGCCATTTTACAAGCATTAGAAGAATTACCAAATAAGAAGATTACCGATATTTTTACCGATATAGATACCGATAAATTATCAAAAGCTGAATTAGAATTTTTAGAACAAATAGCAGGTTATCTTGACAAAAATGGCGAAATAACTAATTATCGTGCCCAATTACTAACAAATAAATCAGATATTAGTGTGAAAAAATATTTTGCTAAATTTGTGGAAATAGGGCTATTACAAATTGAAGGAAAAAATAAGGGGCGAAAATATAAAATCAATAGGAAATAACACATTTACGAGGAGGAAGCAAAAATGCACTGCCCCTAACTCACGGTCTGCCGCTATTGCCTTGTGGAATATTGAAAGTTCGGCGCTCGTCCGAACTTTTGTCTTATATGACAGTTTTTCCTCTCGTGGAAACAACGGCAACAGCAGCAACCGCCGGCACGTTAGGGGCAACCGTGAGACGACAATGCTATTATCAACGAACAAGACACTTGAAAGAGGAACAATCTTACAATACTATATTAAATTCGTAGAATTTCAAAAAATCTCGTGGACAAATTTTGTCCAATTAGAATTTTATTTTGTATCTTTGCCAAAATTTCTTGACAGAATGACTGATTTAAGCAAAAATATCACTTTTGGTGAATACCTCAGAAAATTGAGAGAAACAGCAGGTCTGAGTTTGAAAGGTGTCGCTACAAATATTAGTATTGATTTATCTCTACTCGCAAAAATTGAGAGAAACGAGAGGCAACCAACTCGACAACAAATTAAGAATATTGCTTCTTTTTTTGTAGTTGACGAAAAAAAATTGCTAATAGAATTTCTAAGTGACCAATTTGCCTACAAAATTTTAGACGAAGAAGTAGACCTTGAGACATTAAAAGTGGCAGAAGCAAAAGTCTTATATTATAAAACCAAATCAAGAGAATGAAAGCAATTCAATCACAGCAGTTAAGCCTTTTTGCAACAGATATTGCTAAAAATAGTTATCAGAAAATTTGCGAACAAATTTCTGATAAAGGGATTTTGTCACCAGATGAATTTGGAATAACAATCAAAAAATGGGCAAATAACAATTTTGCCCCCCCCATTAATATAGTTGCTTTGTTTTCGGGTGCAGGTGGACTTGATATTGGTTTTTGCGACACAGGATTTACCCTAATTGAATCCATTGAACTTGAAGAAAAGTTCGTACAAACAATGTTGCACAACCAATCCACAGGAAAATATTTTGGTAAAGCAAATATTTTAGCAAAAGACATCAGACAATACGAACCAAATATTACTACAAAAATAGATTTTATTATTGGCGGCCCGCCATGTCAATCGTTTTCAGCAGCAGGACGTAGAGCAGCAGGTGTAGCAGGAACAAAAGATGATAGAGGAAGCCTGTTCGAAGAATATGTAAGAGTTCTTAAAAAACTACAGCCCAAAGGTTTTTTGTTTGAGAATGTTTACGGTTTATTGGGAGCAGAAAAAGGCGAATCAATAAAAAAAATTATCCGTGCTTTTAAAGAAATCGAGTATAACATTTCTTATCGTGTTTTAGATGCAGCAGATTATGGCGTTCCGCAACATCGGGAGAGAATTATTATTGTCGGCTCAAAGGACAAAATTTTCAAATTTCCAAAACCGACACACGGAGTAGATTCGTTAGATAACTTTCCATACTATTCCGCAGAAGAAGCAATAGATAAAGCACCTTACCCTGAAATTGAAAAACTTCCGTCAATCAATGGACGTTTCGGGCATTTGCTCAATGATGTTCCGCCCGGACTTAATTATAGTTTCTTTACTGAAAAAATGGGACACCCAAATCCAATTTTTGCTTGGCGTTCTAAGTTTTCTGATTTTCTTTACAAAGCAGACCCGATAAAACCAATACGAACCTTAAAAGCATCGGGTGGACAATACACGGGACCGTTTCATTGGAAAAATAGACATTTTACAATTGAAGAATTAAAACGGCTTCAAACATTTCCTGACAATTACAAAATACTTGGCAACAGAGCCATTGTAAGCAAACAAATAGGCAACTCTGTTCCACCTCAATTTGCAAGAATCTTAGCATTGAGTGTGCTTAACCAATTCTTTAATATTGAATTACCTTTCAAACTTCAATATTTGGAAGAACACGAAAAGTTATCGTTTAGAAAACTGAAAAGCGAAAAAACAGAACAATATGCTCAAAAAGCACTATCTGCTTTAGATACACACCAAGAAAAACCGAAAAAGGAAATCTTAGCGAAAAAATACAAAGTTGAATTGACAGAGAATTTTAAAATTAAAAATAATTCGGCATCAGGAGTTGAGGTTTCTTTCAACCCAACGGCAGAGAAATGGACATTTGAACTTTTTAGAAATGAAAAGGGAAAAGAACTTTACAGAATTGAATTAAAGCGACTTAAAAAATCGCCTTTATTTCTTTCAGTCAATGAAGTTCATTTAATTTCTCATAGCTATGTTTTAAGTGACTATACTATTCTGTGGAAAGTGTTTGAGCAAGCGTTGGCAGAAAATCATATCAAAGCGGATTTAGTTCAACTAAACGGTTATTACCAATACACAAACGATATTTCTTACAACTTTGTTAAATCAAGCGATGAAATAAAAGAAAGTGTTTGGAAACTTTTAGAACTAATTCTGATTGACCCGACAATCGGGCAAATCAAACATATCAATCAGTTTGCAACGAGTTACGACATTAGTCAGGAGAAATTAATCAAGTATTTTTTCGATTTACGAAAAATTGGTTTTGAAATAAGAAATAGCAATACCAATCCCGAAATTTTAGAGGGTGAGTATTTAATTCCATACAAATTTCCAACACTTACACCGTTGAGTGTTCAACTTAAAAAATCATTACAAGCAAATGGCTAAAAAATCAAAAGCAAAATACGAACCTGTTTTACACATCTATTCAGACAGAAGCATTTTGGTAAATGAAGAAGGTGTTGAATACAGATATGATGAAGGACGAACTTCGGAAGAGGCAAAGAAAAGATTGGCAACAATCAAAAAAGCATTGGAAGATGGGGTTCTTGAAAACATTATTGAAGAATGTCAAAATCCCGAAGTCGAAATTAAGAACATCACGGACGAGCAAGCCGAAATTATTGAATCGTTGATAAACTCTGTTACAAGCGAAGTTGGGAGAGCCATTGTCGGATTAACCATTTTGCAACTTACCGTAAAATCAATACTTCCCACACAATCAATCCGCTTACACAAAGGAAGCACAGGTGCGGATTTTTCTTGGCAAGAGGGAATCCCAATGCGGGTACTTGATAAAAACTACATCACGCCTGTTTTGAGAAAACACAATCTTTTAAGATTGAACGCTGACGGATTTATGATGACAAGAAGTTTGGCAGAAAACTATCCGTATTCAAAACTTTACAAAGCAGCAATTCGTGGGGCAAGACACGAATGGTTAGAAATTACAGATGCAGTTGAAACAGGAAAATTAGATGCAATAAACGCCTTAAAGCAACTGATAATTTTTCTGAATAATAAATCAGAAAAATTTATTGAACTTACCAACGACACTTTAACAACACTAAATAAATTCTTAAAAAAGAAACCCACATTCAAGAAATGCTATGATACGGTTATAGAATTTATTGAAAGTTCAACCTATTCGGCAAGAATGTTTGAAGTAGCAATGCACGCTTTATTTCAGGTATTGGAAGAAGAAAAATGTTTGAGTGGATTTCTAAAACCACTTTCGCAAATGCGTTCTGCCAACAAAAAGCACGGAAATATTGGCGACATTGAACTTACTTTGACACAAGGCAATATGGATATTATCGAATCGTGGGATGCAAAATATGGCAAAGCATATTTGAGAGATGAACTTGAAGAGCTAAATGACAAGTTGAAATCACACCCACAAGCAACAATTGCAGGTTTCGTGACTGACCAAAAGCCAAATTTAAAACCCGAAATCAAAAAGCGTATTGAAGAATTGGAGTTAATTCACGAAACCGATATTCGCGTTATGGAATTTAGCGAATGGGTAAATTTTCAAATTGAGAAATACGGATTAAAAGCTAATGATATTGGCGGAAAGTGGCTTGCAGCAATTGGAGAATCCATTTGTCAGAAAAGACGAGAAATTGCACCGATTGATGAACCAACAACGGAATGGGTTGAATCATTTAAAGAATGTCTAAAGTAAAGAACAACAGATTATGGCATACCCAGATAATCAATTTATAAAAGCACAAGATTTGTCTTTTATTGGTGTTTTACAAGATATTAAAAAGTCAAAAATTGCATTACAGCCAGTATTTGAGTGTTTTACTAATGCTTTGGAAGCAATTAAAATCAGGCAACAAATAAATGCTGATTACAAAGGCGAAATTCTTTTGAAAATTTTTGCAGTTGAAACAACTGAACAAAGTACAGAATTCACTGCCTTATCCATTACAGATAATGGAATCGGATTTAATGATGAAGAATTTAAACGTTTTAATACATTCAAATTAACGAACAAGGGATTTAAAAATTTGGGTTCAGGGAGAGTACAGTATGTACATTATTTCGATACAACAACAGTAAAAAGCGTTTTTGAGCAGGACGGGAAATATTTTGAACGAGAATTTGTTGTTTCAAAAAAGGAAATTTTTTTAAAAGAAAACGCTATTGTAAAGAACAGATATTGTAAGGAAATTAATGCTTCAAATACAGAAACGACTGTCTTATTTAACACCTTATTAGAAAATAGCGGTATTTACAATGACCTAAACGAGCAAACTTTAAAAGAAAAATTACTTGAAAGGTATATTCATTATTTCTGTTACAATAAAGGGAAATTGCCAAAAATAAAAATTGAATTTTATGTTCAGTCTGCGCTGAAAAACGAAAGCACAATTTCACAAATAGATATTCCAAGTATTGATAAAACCGAAAAAATACAACTTAAATACTCAAAAAAAGCAAAAACAAGAATTGAAAAAACAGACAAGATAGAAGATTTTACAATTGATGCCTTTAAGGTTTCAAAAAACTTATTGAAAGAAAACAAGCTCAATTTGGTTTCAAAAGGTGAAGTTATTGAAGAGTCTGATGTTCATCTTGAAAGCCTTGCCAGTAACGACAATGTAAAAGGAAACAAATATTTATTTTTGATTTCAAGCAATTACATTGATGAAAGAGATACCAATATCAGAGGTGTCTTAAAAATTCCCAATAAAGATTCTTTTGCAAAAGAGATGTTTTATGCCGAAGAAGAAATACTAATTGAAGACATTCAGGAAGAAGTAAATAAGTCCATAAACACGATGTATCCTGAAATTGAGGAAGTAAAACAAAAACACCAAGAGAGTTTCGAAAGACTAAAAGAAATGTTTCTTTTGGATAATGAAACTGCAAAAGACATTCAAGTTTCTATAAACGATAGTGAAACCGATATTCTAAAAAAATTCTATGAAGCAGAGGCAAAAAAACAGGCATCAATAGATGCTGAAATAAAGCAATCAATGGATAATTTAGAGAAACTTGACACACGAAATCCGAATTATGACCAAGAATTGGAAAAAGAAATCAATCGCTTGGTTAAAGCCATTCCACAACAAAACAAAAAATCTTTAACACACTATGTTGCAAGACGAAAATTAGTTTTAAATCTATTAGACAAAATTTTAGCACGACAATTACAAGTTCAACAACAAAAAGAAAATTATGATGAAGCGTTAATACATAATTTGCTGTTTCAAAAGGGCTCAAAAGACGCTGAAAATAGTGACTTATGGATAATTAATGAAGATTTTATTTATTTTAAAGGAAGTTCTGAAAAACAGCTAAGCAAATTAGAAATTGATGGGCAAAAAGTTTTTAAAAATAAATTTTCAGAGGAAGAAGAACGTTATCTAACTTCATTGGGAGAAAACAGAAAAATTAAACGACCAGACGTTTTACTTTTTCCTGAAGAGGGCAAATGTATCATCATTGAATTTAAAGCCCCAGATGTTAATGTTGCTGACCATTTAACTCAAATAGATAAATACGCAAATTTAATTCTGAACTACTCAGATGATAAATTTAAACTAACAACTTTTTATGGTTATTTGTTAGGTGAAAGTATTGACGCAAGAGACGTTAGAGGAGCTGTTAGTACGTTTGAAGAATCATATCAATTTGATTATTTGTTCAGACCATCAGCAAAAGTTGTAGGTTTTGACGACAGAAAAGACGGCTCTATTTACACAGAAGTAATCAAATATTCTACTTTACTTGAGAGAGCGAAACAGCGAAACAAAATGTTTGTAGATAAATTGAGTAGACAGTGAAAAACATAACGAATGAATAGAGAATGGCAGCCCCTAACTCACGGTCTGCCGCTATTGCCTTGTGGTATTTTGAAAGTTCGGCACTCGTCCGAACTTTTGTCTTATAAGAAAGGTTTGTCTCTCGTAGAAACAACGGCAACAGCAGCAACCGTGGGCACGTTAGGTGCAAGTTAAAGGACAATAATAAAACGAACAATATATGATATGGATAAAACAGATGACAAAAACAAAATTGAAGTTGACCCGAAATTAGTTGAACAAGCCCGAACAGTCAAAGCCAAACGTGAAAGCAATAAATTTTTCTGTTATTATTGCAAAACTGAAACTAAACAGAAAATTCTATTTGAAAAAGGAGAGCTTATATTTCCAAATGAAACTGTCATTTTTGATGAATCAACAGGAAAGAAAAAACAAAGTTTTTGGACTATTGATGGACAAATTTGGAAAGTGTCAGAATGTCAAGGTTGTGAAAAAATTAATCTAAATGTTTACAGGCGTCATAGTCCTTTTGAAAATGATGTATTAATTCATCAATTTCCGACAAAAGATTTCAGACCATTTCCTAGATGGATTACTCATATAAATAGGGATTTTACTGAACTTCTTTGTGAAATTTATCTTTCGCTTAATACAGGTAGTATTCGCTTGCCATTGATGGGAGCAAGAACCCTGTTAGATATGTTTATTTGTGATAAGATTGGTGACGTGGGTACATTTAAAAATAAACTTCAAAAACTTGTTGATGAAAAATATATATCAAAATCATTTTAGTACATGATAAAAATTATCATTGTCGATATATTTTTCTGATAATCAGTAAAATATATGTGTTTATATTTGGAAAAGACCTTGAAAATTCGTATCTTTATA
This sequence comes from Bacteroidales bacterium, assembly GCA_031553195.1. Lineage (GTDB taxonomy): Bacteria > Bacteroidota > Bacteroidia > Bacteroidales > P3 > JAVBLV01. Next base: position 41,402 of record JAVBLV010000093.1, on the reverse strand, counting down.
ACTGATTTTTAATTGGTTATAATGAAAAAACAAAATCTCAAGGTCGACTACAAATCTACTCAACTTATTTCGATTTTAAGTCAACATCTAATGGGAAAAGGGCGAAAAGCCTTTTCAAATATGGACTCGAACTAATTGCATCTGTGTTGCTAAATCAAAGAAATAGTGGTAATTATGACATATTCAAATTTTTGTCATGTACTTAGTCTTTAGAGATAAAATCGAAGATAGATTTTACAAAATAGAGCATATTTGAAGAGTGAATCCAATGAGTGGATCCCGGTACTGTTTGCACATGAAGATTTAAAAACTTCTTTCTCATTTCTTGAATATTCTCCATTGATACATAACTGGAATTTTCTGCTCGTAACAACAGGGTGGGCGTCGAAATATGATTATTAATTTCAATCGCTTTCCGGACTTCATAGAAATCAGAAATAATATATTCCGTATTAGATTTCCATTTCAAATGTTTATCCGATTTAGTAATGTTCTTAAGCAATAATGAAATCTGTTCCTGAGAGTGAACATATTTCCCTATTTCTTTTTCTGCATTTTTAAAATCGCTCAAAGATGCTAAATCGGTTTTTTGTATGGCTTCAATCCATTCTTTATGTTCGTCAGATAATGGATATGTATTCAGACTTATATCTTCGATAATTAATTTTTCGATATTCTCAGGATAATCTACAGCTATTTGCATAGCCATTTTCCCGCCCCAGGAATGTCCCAACAAAATATAACTATCAAGAGATAATTCTTTCAAAAAATCAGATATGATTTCAGAAATTGTTTTATAATCCAATGCGTTAATATGAAAAGACCTTCCATGATTAGGCAAATCGGGAATAATAACTTTATAAAACTGCGCTAAAATTTTTCCTATTCCGATCCATTGATCCGACGAACCTAAAATCCCATGCAATATAACCAAAGGTTTTCCTTCCCCAAAAATGCGAAAAAACAGATCCTGTTTTGTCATAAAAAAAACTTACTTTTGTTCTGGAAATCGTGACAAATGCCAAACGTGCAAAGTTAAATAAATTTCAAAGGAGTCAATGTATATGGAATACATCATCATTATTATTTCCGCAATTTTTGTCAACAATATCGTATTGGCGCAATTCTTAGGAATTTGTCCTTTTCTAGGCGTTTCCAAAGAAGTAAAAAGCGCGTTGGGGATGGGGGGCGCCGTTCTTTTTGTTATGCTGTTATCTACCCTCGCAACCTACCTTATTCAAATTAATGTATTGGCGCCGCTGGGGTTAGGGTATTTGCAAACTATTTGTTACATTTTAGTCATTGCCGCTTTGGTGCAAATGGTCGAAATTATTCTAAAAAAGATAGCGCCTGCCCTGTATCAAACCTTAGGAATTTTTCTCCCCCTAATCACTACAAATTGCGCTGTTTTAGGCGTAGCCCTTTTGGTAGTACAAAAAGATTATAATCTAATGCAAAGCATGATCTATACATTTTCAATAGCTATAGGGTTTACGCTTGCATTAACTATTTTTGCAGGTATAAGAGAACAATTGGCCTTGACGGGGACGCCTAGAGGAATGCAAGGCGTTCCGATTGCATTGGTTACGGCAGGGATTTTAGCAATGGCGTTTATGGGATTTTCCGGATTGGTGTAGCTCTCTTTGAAGCTTTTACCGGATTCTGCATGTTCAAACAAAGATATGTAATCTTGGGAAGTACATCTAAAATTTGAAATAACCTATGTAAGGAATAGATCGGATAATGGATGTTTTCTAAAATAGATCAATTATCGAGAAATCAACCCAACATTAAAATTTGTATATTTGCCTTTTAAAATTCGTTGTACCTAAAAATACAATTTATTGAATAGCATACTTTCATATTGCCTAATTATATTGACTGTGTTGGGACTGGGGTTTCTCATACTGAGGAAAAAAAATATCAGGGAAAAAACAGCCATAATACAGTTAACTTCGGTTTTTGGAGGCGCTTTTTTGTTGGCTATCTGTTTTTTGGATTTAGCTCCTCACATTTATGAAGGGCATTCTCATAATGTCGAAAACGGGGGGGAAAGCCATATGATAAGTATGGGCGTATTCGTCCTCATTGGATTTTTAATTCAACAGTTGTTGGATTTATTAAGCAAGGGACTGGAACATGGTCATTTGCATACGTCAAATTTCTCTTGGAATACGGTTTTTTCGTTGTTGACGGGCCTCTGCATACATGCTTTTTTGGAGGGAATGCCAATTATTACAGGCGACAATGAAATGCAAACCGGTTTGGTATGGGGAATTATCATACATAACATTCCGATTACTTTTGTGTTAACAAGCGTTTTCATTGGAACGGGGTATTCCTTTAAGAAATCAATGTTGTTATTGCTTGTTTTTGCAATAATGACTCCTTTGGGATCAATCGTCAACAGAACTTTCTTGGCAGGAGAAATCCCGTGGATTGAAGATATTATTACTGCGCTTGTGGTGGGAATCTTGTTGCATGTGTCGATTAGTATCTTATTTTCGCACGAAAACGAAGAAAAATTAAAATTAGCAAAATTTATTACTATCGTTGCGGCGTTTGTTGTTGCGTACTTGATTCCTGTTTGTAGTCATGGATAGCCGTTTTATGCCGGAATCGCTGTTATGAAATGATATTGAAAGAATCGAATTTAGGGATTGAAGTCTTTAGCGTCTGCACCTAAGAAAAATACTAAAATTTGATCATTGTTTTCCAAAACTCAAAAGGAATTTCGCTAATAAAATCTTAGATTAATTAAACAGATGAAGTTGAGCGTCATCATCGTTAACTATAACGTAAAGTATTTTTTGGAACAATGTTTATACTCCGTGTATGCCGCTTCCAAAAGATTAGATGTCGAGATTTTTGTGGTGGACAATAATTCTGTCGACGGTTCGACGCAAATGCTCAACGAAAAGTTTCCGGAAGTACATCTGATTGAAAATAAAGAAAATGTAGGCTTCTCAAAAGCAAATAATCAGGCTATACGTTTATCGAAAGGGGAGTACATTTTGCTCCTTAATCCTGATACATTGGTTGAAGAGGATACTTTTTCCAAATGTATTCATTTTATGGATGCGCATCCTGATGCAGGCGGACTCGGCGTAAAAATGATAGACGGGAAGGGGAATTATCTCCCCGAATCCAAAAGAGGATTTCCTACTCCTGAGGTGGCATTTTACAAAATCTCAGGATTAACAAAGCTTTTTCCAAAATCCAAAAAATACGCGCGTTATTATCTGGGACATTTAAGTTCAGGAAAAACCAATGAGATAGAGATATTGGCAGGCGCTTATATGATGATGCGAAAGTCGGTTCTGGACGAAATAGGACTTCTGGACGAAACGTTCTTTATGTATGGCGAGGATATCGATTTATCATATCGCATTATTAAAGGCGGATATAAAAATTATTACTTCCCGGAAACGCGCATTATACACTACAAAGGAGAAAGCACTAAAAAAGGTTCGTTGAATTACGTTTTTACGTTTTATAATGCCATGGCTATTTTTGCGAGAAAACATTTGTCGAAAGGGAATGCAAAAATATTTAGTTTGGCCATTAAAACAGCTATTTGGTTAAGGGCATCGTTGTCTTTTGTTGAACGGATTTTAAAAAACACCGTGCTTCCATTAGCGGATTTTTTGATTATTTGGATAGGATTTTATGTCGTTAAAAATTTTTGGGCAACGCATATTATTTCTGAAAATATCAATTATTATCCGCCGGAATATATTGGGTATGTAGTCCCGATTTATATTATAATTTGGCTTGCCTGCGTATTCTTTAGCGGAGGATATGATAAACCCGTCCGCCTTGGCCGGATTCTGAAAGGTTTATTGATCGGAACCATCGCCGTATTGGTTTTTTATTCTTTAATGAGCGCCGAATATCGTTTTTCACGAGCGCTTATTTTGTTAGGAGCTTTATGGGCGGCCATTTCCATGCCCTTGCTAAGACTAATTTTACATTTTTCGGGAATAAAATCTTTCCGCTTGTTTACTCAAAGCGAAAGGCGGTATATTGTTGTGGGAGAAAAAAACGAAGCGAAACGAGTGGCTTCTTTGTTAAAGTCGACAAGCGATGAAATTGACTTTATAGGTTTGGTAAATACAAAACCGGACATTGATTCTGATTTTATAGGAACGCAATCTCAACTGCAAGATATTATACGGCTCTATAAAATTGATGAAATTATTTTTTGTTCAAAAAGCCTTCAACCGCAAGAAATCATAAGTTTAATGTCGGCGCTGCAACAAACGCATATTGATTTTAAGATTGCTCCTCCCGAAAGTTTGTTTATTATAGGGAGCAATTCTATTAATTCAACCGAGGATTTATACGTAATAGGAATAAATTCCATCAACCAACCCCAAAATAAAAGAAATAAACGTTTCTTCGACATTTCGACAAGCATGGCATTCCTTATAACTTCTCCCGTTTTGATTTTTTTTCAAAAATGTCCGAAGAATTTTTTCCTTAATGTTTTTAATGTTCTCCTCGGGAAAAAAACATGGGTTGGTTATTACGACTACAAAAATGCAGAGAAAAAACTTCCGCAAATAAAAGAGGGAATTCTCTCCCCTATCGATATTTTCCCTGTGCACAAGATTAAAGATGAAACCATAGACAGGTTAAATCTTTTATATGCGCGTAATTATAAAGTGGGAAACGACTTTCAAATTGTTTTTAAGAATCTGCGAAATTTAGGAAAGAATAAATGACGTCGCCCCGGTACTTAAAAAATAAAGAAATTGATAAAGCCAAGTGGGATAAATCTATCAACGGAGCCGCTAATGGAAGGATTTATGCTTATTCTTGGTACCTAGATATATTGGCCGAAAATTGGGATGCGCTTGTTGTTGGCGATTATGAATATATAATGCCGTTAACGTGGAAAGAGAAATATCAAATACCTTATATATATCCGCCTTATTATATTCAACAATTAGGAATATTTTCGAAGAATGATTTAACCGAAGATACATATATACAGTTTCTTAACGTCATTCCTTTTAAATTCAGGCATATTCATATGTCGTTGAATATAAAAGAGCCTTTTGAATTTAAAAATATGGCATGGAAAGTCAGGAACAATTATGTATTGGATATTGGCCGTTCATATGAAGAAATATATAATGGTTACAGGCATGATGCAAAAAAGAAATTAAAAAAAAGATCCGAAGAATTTCTTTTTTCCGGATATCAGAATTGCACAGAAATCCTTAACCTGTACAAGGAGTTTATCAGGCCTCTTTTGCCGCAAATAAAGACGGCAGATCTCTCGCGCCTTGAGAGAGTGATTGTTAAAGCTTATGAAAACGGTCATTTGGTCGGGCGGATACTGACTGACGATAAAAAAACTATTTTAGCTTCAGGATTATTTTTAATAAGTCACGCCAGGGCGTATTACATTGTAGGCTCGCAAACTGAGGAAGGCAAAAAGAAACATGCTACTCATTTTTTACTGGACCGGTTTTTTCAAGAATACTCAGGGAAATTACGATACTTTGATTTTGAAGGATCTGATGTGCCCGGAATTGCTGATTTCTTTCAAAAATGGGGAAGCCAGATAGAAAATTATGTAACCATAAGAATCCGAAAATTTCCATTCAACCTCTTCGGAAACAAACTCTGATATATTTGGCCCAATAATTGAAGGATTAAAAAGGTAAGTATATAACAAATTAAATGCTTACATGTTGAAAGTTTAATGCTTAACTATTTGTTTTTCAGCTATCAATTTTAAGTAATTGCAAAATACAAACTAATTCTTGGCAAATACTTAAGAAGCTGTCTAAAAATTTTTCTATGAAGTATTTAATCCTAAAAACGCTCTTTTTTGTCAAAATTTTTACTAAATAGCGCTACTATTTTTGAAAAATTCCGCCTTCAAAATAGTTGTTTTTATTTCTCAAAATCTTTTCTTGAAAAATTTAGACAGTTTTCTAAGGGGTATTGATTTATAAAATTTATAATCCGATTATTCAACTTTTCAACAAACATTGCCATTCTTTCTCTGTCTATTGAAATTAAAATGGTTGACCTATGAAAACGACTTCCAACAATAAAGAAATTCTGAAAGAAACTTTTCCGGTACTAAATATGCATTGCGCCGGTTGCGCAGCCAATGTACAAATGATACTACAAAAACAAGCGGGCGTTATCGGCGCCTCGGTGAATATTGCCAACGCCATGGCTGTTGTAGAGTATGATAATTCTGTTACGGATCCTCAAAAATTGAAAAAAGCGGTACAAGACGGCGGTTATGATCTAATTATTGAAGAAGGGGAGGAAGGCGTAAAAGCGCTGGATGAATCACAAAGAAAACGCCTTTCCGAACTGAAAATTAAAAGTGTAACTGCCATTGTATTGGCTACGCCAACCGTTATTATCGGCATGTTTTTCATGAATATGCTTTATGCCGATTACATCATGTGGGCGTTATCGACGCCGGTTGTGCTTTATTGTGGAAACCGGTTTTTTACGGGGGCTTACAAACAACTGAGAAATAAAACAACCAATATGGATGTATTGGTAGCGTTAAGTACGGGGATCGCTTATCTTTTCAGCGTATTCAATACTTTGTTTCCTCGATATTGGACCGATAAAGGATTGGAGGCGCACGTTTATTTCGAAGCGGCTTCGGTAGTGATTGCATTTCTCCTTTTGGGAAAATTGCTGGAAGAACGAGCCAAGGCAAACATTTCGTCATCTGTAAAAAAAATGATGGGTTTACAACCTAAAACCATAACGATTATGGATGTAAAAGGAGTTGAACGCATAGAAGCCATTGAGAACGTAAAAATAAACGACATAGTGTTGACAAAACCCGGAGAACGCATTGCTGTTGACGGCGAAATTATATCGGGAAATTCTTTTGTGGATGAGAGCATGATTAGCGGAGAACCTATCCCTGTTGAAAAAACAAAAGGCGATGCTGTGTATTCAGGAACAATTAATCAAAAAGGCAGTTTTCATTATAAAGCAAAAAAAGTAGGAAACGATACTTTGTTGGCGCAGATTATTAAAAAAGTGCAAGATGCGCAGGCAAGCAAAGTACCGATACAAAAATTAGCCGACAAAATTGTCGGGATATTTGTTCCGGCCATCATATCAATTGCCGTTCTGGCCTTTGTTTGCTGGTTGATTTTTGGAGGAGAAGAAGGCTTCTCGCATGGGATACTGGCTTTGGTTACGGTACTGATTATTGCTTGTCCGTGCGCATTAGGATTAGCAACTCCCACAGCTATTATGGTAGGAATAGGGAAAGGCGCGGCCAATGGCATTTTGATAAAAGATGCCGAAAGTCTGGAATTGGCAAAGAAGATTGATGCTATTATTTTTGATAAAACAGGAACTCTTACGGAAGGAAAACCGGACGTTACGGATTTATATTGGGAAAATGGAGATGATCAACTCAAAATAATATTGGCAAGTTTGGAGAAACAGTCCGAACATCCTTTGGCGGAAGCCGTGATAAAACATCTTGACGTTCAGGAATACAGAGCAGTAAGTCATTTCGAAAGCATTACCGGAAAAGGAGTAAAGGGAATTGTTGAAGATCGTATGTATTTTATTGGGAACGAGTTATTATTAAGTGAAAATAAAATTATTAGAAGCGCCGGACTGTCCGAAGTGGTTAAAAAACTTATTGTTGAAGCAAAAACGGTTATCTGGTTTTCAGACAATGAAAAAGCATTGGCTGTTATCGGTATTGCCGATACAATAAAGGAAACGTCTATTATCGCAATAAAGCAGTTGCAGGGAATGGGAATACAAACCTACTTGTTGACCGGAGATCATTTGGCAGTGGCGAAATCGATAGCGCAGCAGGCCGGCATTGATCATTATCAGGCCGAAACGCTTCCTGCAGACAAAGCCGGGTTTGTAAAACAACTACAAAGTCAAGGGAAACTGGTCGCCATGGTTGGAGACGGCATCAACGACAGCAATGCTTTGGCTCAGGCAGATGTGAGTATTGCCATGGGAAAAGGGAGCGATATTGCCATGGATATTGCTCATATGACGATTATTTCGAATGATTTAACTAAAATTCCCAAGGCTATAAAAATTTCTTCGCAAACCATTGCTTCTATTCGCCAGAACTTGTTTTGGGCCTTTATTTATAATATTATAGGCGTTCCCATTGCCGCCGGAATTCTGTATCCCTCTACAGGATTTTTACTCAACCCTATGATTGCAGGCCTTGCTATGGCGTTAAGCAGCGTTAGCGTTGTAACGAATAGCCTAAGGATTCGATGGAAGAAAATTTAAATCCGATTTCAAACAACTCAAGGGGGGGTGAGGATTTAGGGGCAAAAAGCGGATTATCATAAAAATCTTTGTGTCGAAAAATTCATACCTTTGTCGTTTAAAATTATAAAATAATTTCGCTATGAGGAGAAATTTTATATTTTTATCGCTTTCTGTTGTTTTGGCAACATGTTCATTGCTTGCACAAGTAGATAATCGGCAAAAGGTGTTAGAGAATAATGTTGTCGTCGAAGGAGAAACGGCCCTTTCTACAAATGTTCTCAAAACGCCCGCGGCAATTTTTCCCGGAGCCTTTACTTTGCCATGTGGAAGTCCCATCGACGATAATTTATTTATTTATGGAGACAAGTCTTATGGATATCAAACAGGATTCAATATTCTTGGACATATTGCTTATGGACAGGTATTTAAAGGAACTGGCGACGGGTCTATTACAAAGGTAACTATTTATTTATTGAATATAGAAACCGGCGATGCAGAAAATCTTTATGCAAAAGTTTATAAAGTCGGCTCAAATAATCTCCCGACAACCACTTTATTGGGGACCTCCCAACCGGTATCTACAACCATACTTCCCCATGGAAATATAGCTCCGGTATCTTTTTCTTTTCCAACGCCTGTAGCTGCTCCCACAGATTTTGCCGTCACAATAGAACTTCCGAAATATACAAGAACGGGTACGCTTATAGTGGTTGCTTCCGGACCTTTTGGTTGTTTCCAGCCTAAAGCCGGAGATAGGGCTATTTCCAACGACGGAAACGAATGGACAACCCTTTATGAGGCATGGAAAGCAAAAGATAAAGGCTATGACGGAATGTACGATTTGGCAATTTTCCCATTTATGGAAAAAGGGATAGGAATAAACACTGTGAAAAATGATTCTATTTCGATTTATCCAAATCCCGCTTCCGACAAAATTTTTGTTGAAAATGTAATGGGATCAACAATCAAAATCTATGATGTCTCAGGAAAATTATTAATTGAACGGAAATCCAAAAACGCAAGAGAAGAAATCGAGGTTCAATATCTGAATAAAGGAATATATTTTATTGATATACAAAACAATCATACAAAAACGATTCAAAAATTGATGAAGAAATAATTCTTTTCTAATTATCAATTTTACTAGATTCAATTTACGCAAGAATTTTATTATAACAAATTGCTTGCTTTTTGCTTCCTATAATATCCCTTTGAATGCATTGTGCTTTATATTCAAATTTTATTTCCCCCAAAAACGGGTTTAACTAATTTTATTTTTGGTACCTTTGTTCGCTTGTAAGCCCCTGTGGGCATACAAATTTGCGAAACATGAAGTTAAACGTTAGGTAATTATTTGCGCGCATAAGTTTATTATTTATTTAAAGCGCATAAATTCCCATTAAATGGAAAAGCGTCATTATCAATCTCCAATAGGATGGCTGGAAATTAGTTCAACCGGAGAAGCTATTACATCCTTAACAATAATTCCAAAACCCAAAAAGATATTGCAATCCGGCAATCCGGTTGTTGAACAATGTTGTAAAGAATTGGATGAATATTTTTGTGGGAAACGAAGAAAATTTACCGTTCCCCTTTCTGTAAGAGGAACTTCTTTCCAAGAGAGGGTTTGGGAGAATCTTTTAAAAATACCTTATGGAAAAACCATAAGTTATACTTCTCTCGCCGAAATGTCGGGAAATCCGAAAGCATACAGAGCGGCAGGTTCTGCAAATGGAAAAAATCCTATTGCAATTATTATTCCCTGTCATAGAGTAATTGCTTTGAATGGAGGGCCAGGGGTTATGCTTATGGATTAGAGATTAAAGACCAGCTATTGAGCTTGGAAAGGAAATGACGGTTTTCAATATCCTCAAAGCAAGAATTCAAATGTAAGGATAAAAAAAGACAAATAAAACGTCTTCTTTCTGACTCAAAAATTTTTAATTTAAATTGTTTTCTCCCATTTTCCTTTTATGATGTTATGCTTGAACGTGTTTGTAACTATTACAAAAATATCGAAATTTCGCAATGATAAATTTTAGATTTTTTCATGTATTTAAATGCTTTTGACAAAGGGATTTTTTCTTTTCTTACCAGTTGATTAATATGACTATAAGTGCAAAAGACTTTACTAAAGGCCCCATTTTTAAACAATTAATTACATTAGCGCTGCCAATAACTGCAACAAACTTTGTCCAAATGGCTTATAGTTTGACGGACATGGCATGGGTTGGACGCTTGGGAAGCGAATCGGTAGCGGCAATAGGAGCCGTAGGAATTCTTATGTGGCTGAGTTCTTCTGCCTCCATGCTTTCTAAAATAGCCGCTGAAGTTAGCATCGGACAGGCGGTTGGGGCGAAAAAAACGCGCAGGGCAATGGCTTTTGCTTCCCACACAAGTTCCATAGGATTGATTTCGGGATTATTCGTTATGGCATTGTTATTTCTAGGGGCCGATATTATACTCTCTTTTTTCAAACTTGAAAATCGGATTTTTATACAATCGAAAAATTATCTGCAAATTGTTTCCACAGCCGTTCCTTTTACATCTCTTGCTATGACATTTTCAGGGATCTACAATGGATCTGGGCATAGTAGAATTCCTTTTTTTCTTATTTCAGCAGGCTTGGTTTGTAATATGATTCTTGATCCTCTTCTTATTTTTGGAATAGGTCCCATTCCTTCTATGGGAATAGAAGGAGCCGCTATTGCAACTTGGATATCACAAGCGTTAGTATTTAGTCTTTTTATATGGCAAATGAAGAAATCTACTAGTTTGCTTAAACATTTTCCACTGTTTATCCGTCTGAGGAAAAGATTTATCATACGGATATTGCAACTGGGATTTCCTGTAACTATAATGAATTTCTTTTTTTCATTTATTAACATGTATATGGCTCGTATTGCTTCTATTTATGGGGGGCATATAGGAGTGAGTTCGCAAACTACGGGAGGGCAAATTGAGGGAATTACATGGAATACCTCTTCAGGATTTTCAACTGCACTGGGCGCTTTTGTCGCGCAAAATTATGCCGCCGGAAAAATGAAACGCGCCCGTAAAGCCTATCGCTATACTTTAGCTTCTTTACTTTCTTTAGGAGTGATTGTTACGATGGCCTTCTTATTCTTTGGAGAAACGATATTTGGACTTATTATTCCTGAACGAACGGCTGCTGTTGCAGGAGGCGAGTATTTGAAGATACTTGGATTTTCGCAGTTATTTATGATGTTGGAAATGACAACGCAGGGGATGTTTAACGGGATAGGGCGCACAGTGCCTCCCGCCATTGTCAGCATTGTTTTTAATTTTAGTCGAATTCCATTGGCGCTAATTCTTGCTTCTCAGTTAGGCATAATCGGCGTATGGTGGACCATTACCATTTCGAGCGTTCTAAAAGGGATTGTACTTCCGTTATGGCTAAGCTTAAAACATAAAAAAAATAAAAATCTTTAATGGAAGAACTCATGAGATGTAATGGGCAATTTACCATTTGTCACCTGCGGTGTTAAACTGCTGGTTTTTAGCTATGCGTTCTTTGAAAAGAGGGAACACAGTTTGCAGAAGAGAGATCGTGTCTTAAAACGCTTTAAAATACGTTTTCATCCATGTCATTTACCAAATGTCACCTGTTTTACATAACAGCTAAAAACCAGTATTATATGATTTGCAGATATTGTAAATGTAATTGTATTAAAAAAAGAAAGCGTTCTAATGGAAAACAAAAATTCCGATGCAAAACCTGTAAAAAATACCAACAAAGTAGCTATACAAAGATAGGGATATCGAAAGAAAAGTACAAATGGGTACACGTGTTAAACAATGAAGGCAATTGTTTAAGTGGTATCGGTCGATTATTGCATATATCGACATCAAGCGTACAACGAGTTATAGAACGATTGGTCGCGTCATTAACCAAACCGATGATTAATGAAACAGGCGAAAGCTATGAGATGGACGAATTGGCTTCATTTTGTGGTAATAAAGAAAATCGGATTTGGCTTATTTATGCCATCAATCGTAGAACAAGGGAAATCATAGACTTCTTTGTAGGTAGAAGAACTTCGGAAAATATAAAGAAGGTACTATCTTGTATTGAAAAACTTAATCCGAAACATATTTACACCGACAGGTTAAACATTTATGAAAGCTTAATATCTAAAGATAGCCATAAAATTTATCCACGCTGCACTAACTACATCGAAAGGAAAAACTTGACTTTACGAATGTGGCTAAAACGATTGAGTAGAAAACAATATGCTTTACAAGGTCGGAGAAGATGTTGTGGAATTGTATGTATTTGCTTGTAAATAAACAAATAGCATGAATCAAAGCAGAATATGCTTACAAAATACTTTTTTTCCCATACGAAAGAATGAGTATAGGCCGAAGAAGTAAAAACAACAATACTAATTGCTTCAAGTCACATCAAAAATGATTAAGAAAGCCATTAGTTAAACAAACGAGGATATGGGAAAAATAATTTTTTCATATCCTCGTTTTTGTGTTAACTTTGCAGTGCATTTTACGGTGAAACCACAAGAATGAGAATCGTTAGGTAACCGTTAGCAACTCAAACTTCAAAGTGATAATATCTTGTATTTCAGCTCACCAAAAAGAATTTGAAAAACCTGCGAGGTTTTAAAAGATTGGAGCAAATTGCATATGCAATTGATATTATATATCATGTGCGTTAATCCGGCAAATATACGATAAATTTGATCGAGCAACTAATTCTTTGCGATTTATACAAATGTGTAGGAAGGAATATTTTGCAGAGTCAAAAAAGATGTGTATTTTTGCGCCTCGAAAATGGAATTGAAAATAACATTTCGCAAAAAGATTCGAAGAATTAACCTCTCAAGTAAGAGGTACAATTTGTAAATCGGTTTTATGAGAATAACGAAGTCTTTCAATTACATAACTTAATTCGGGGTGTAGCGCAGTTGGCTAGCGCGCCACGTTCGGGACGTGGAGGCCGGAGGTTCGAGTCCTCTCACCCCGACGAACAGCCTAAGACAAAAGTCGCCAAAAAATCGTCAAGTTCTACAAAATCAGTATTTTGTGGAACTTTTTTATTTCCAGCCAAGTCATAAAAAAGCCACCAAAAAGCCAAAAAATCCACATTTCCGTTACCAAACTATGCACCGAAAAAGCAAAAACGGATAAAATAGCGTAACCATCTGAATCATCGGTGATAGCTTCACTTCTTTTCTCTTCGCTGCAAGCAGTAAAATAGCGAATATTGTGTATTTGGGAAGACTTTCCGTTACGAATACATTACCTGTTTTTGTATTGCAGCAACCATTCAAACAACGGATTTTCCCCTGAAAAAAAGAAGATTTTAGATAATTTTCAGGTTCGGGGTAGTACATTGTACTTTATTTACCTGAATCCTGTTTCTTATTCACTCAATCACAATATTTTGCGTAACGTTGATTAGTAGTACATATTCCAGTTCAATAATCTCTTCCCGCAGTACTTTAGCGACGCCTTTTTTTCGGTGATGCTTCCGTAATACCTCTACTACCGTAAACACGGCATTCGACTTCTGCCGGGTAACAAAAAACACCTTATTCTTCGTCCAAAGCGCAAACTGGCGGTAGTAATTGTAAGCCCTGTCAAAAACAACCATACTATGGGAGATTAAATCCAGCGAACGAAGGAAATTCTTGTCGTGAACCTTCGCTTCGGTTATTTTGATGAACCGGCCAACCTGACTGACGGCATCTATCAACATGTGAACTTTCAATCCGCCCTTCTTCTTGCCATCTCCTTTAGGATTGCAACCTACACCTTTCAACAGGTCACTGAACAGGCGAAGGGTTGTCGAATCAATCAATAAGACCTCTTTGAAAGTCAAACCGAAAGTCCGGCTGTCCGACAAAAAACTATGGTAATGCTTCACCAAACTGAAATAAATATCCTCAAAGAACTTGTCACTCCGGTTACGTAATCCGTCACATGCCGTACTTTTGGCAGGGGAACTTTTTAACCCCAGATGATTCAACTTCCCACGCATCGCACGCATCCCCTCACAAATCTCACCCATTGAATCGCAGCGCGATAGTATCCCGAACTGCATTGTGATTAACTGTGTTTTCGCCTTGAAAGACTTGTAATAATGGTCGGCATTATGCTTCTTTATTAACGACTCCAGATTTATTACGCCTAATAAATCAATAATTTGTTTGAAGATCGGCTGTCCGACTAATTTTATTTCACTACTTTTGTCCATGTCGCATTTTTTTCTAAGTAAAATAAAGGTACGACATCTGGGCGAAACCGCAAAAGGGGAGTAGCCCTTTTTTATTCAACTATTTTTTGTCGGACAGTAGTGAATAAAAATAAAAATTCTTTCCATTGTTTTACCGTCAATACTTTCTATTGCAATTGTTTCTATAACAGCGTCCATTTATTGGAATTGAGTTGATTTTTACAATAATTACGGTTTAAATACCATTTTTATTATTTAACTCTTAATACTCAAGGCTATGAAAAATTTAATCCAAAAATCTTTCCTTTTTGGCAAGAAGCGGCTTTTATTGTCGGACTAGGAATACTTTTGTCAGGAATAGTTGGAAATATCCGTGTTTCTTTTCAACACCCGATAAACATTGTCGCTTTCAGTTTGCTTATTGTTATTATAACATGTTTAGTCGGGCAATTTTCTGGAAGAAAAAAGCCTTGTCCATAGTTTTGGCAATTATATTGGGATTAAGCTCTTCCTATATGACATTAGCTGTGCTATCAGACTTAGCGAAGCCTAACTTTGACGGAATGTCGTCATTTGGCTTACTTTTCGGACTTGTAATGTTTATTGGCTTTTGTATTGCCGCTTTCACCATGCCGTTTAAATATTATGTAGGAAAGAAAAGGGAAAACAAGCTACTGCGAATCAAGAATAGTCTTAATGAATTGGAAATAAGAAAATTATAACATGCAGAGCAAAATTACTCAACACAATGAGTAAAATTACTAAATATTTTATCCTACATATCTTCCAACGACAAACAAACAGTTTCAATTTTGTATTTAGGCAATACTTTCTGTTTGAAATGTTCCACTTTTGTGGCCAATAATTCCGGCTTAAAATTTTTCTTTTGTCGCTTAACTTCTGCCACCACCGCTTGATTTTTTTCTAGTTTGAGGGCTACAATGTCAATTTCATTCTGTGCATTACGAGCTTCCCACCAAGAACCGATAGCACAGTATTGAAAACTTTCGGCAAATTGTTGTTTAAAATAATTTTCCAGCATTTTACCTGAATAAGTTGTGTAATCGTCTTTGATAATGGATTGAAGTCCTACAAAGTTTTTAATTTCAATTAATGAACGATGACGGTCAAAATAATTGAACCAAAAACGAATAAAATTGTCCTTGATTTCATAACGAACGGTTTGTGTTCCTTCTTTCGCTAAAATTGGGCGTTGCCGAGTGATAATATCGTAATCTTCAATCAATCTTTTGATTTGTCCACCAATACTTTTGTCGCCCAAAGCAACTTCTATTTCAGGTTGTGTATTAATTCCGCCCGAAATGGCGCTTAATATAGAAAAATAAGTAGCATAGTTTTTACCAAATTCTTCAATCAACAGATTTTTTCCTTCATCCGTAAATGGTGAATTTTCCCGAACCATGAATTCAATCATTTCATTGACACTCAACATTCGGTTATCACAAAACAATTCAACATATTTAGGTACACCACCTGTAAACGAATATAAAGCCAATAAATCATCGTTGCTATATTTTGGAAAATAATCATGCATGATTTCTTTCAATGTCAAAAGGTCAAATGCCGACAATTTGATAATATTATCTGCCCTGCCAAATAAAGGCTCTTTTGAGTTTTGGAATATTTTCTGCATTAATGAGTAAACAGAACCCGAAACAATTAAATTCATTTGGGATTTCTTTCGATAGGTATCCCAAATATTCTGCATATCGCTATAAACAGACTCGTTGATATTGTAAAATTCCTGAAACTCGTCAATAACCAAATTAAATGACCTGTGTGTAGCTAATTCCATAAGGTATTGAAACAACGAACGGAATGTACGGATCTCTACCGGAACAAATGTATCAAGCGATTGTGAAATAATAGGGGCAAACTCGCTGCAAAGTGTTGCTTCATTCTTCCGACTTACAAATAAATAAACCGTTGGCGTATCTTCAACCGACTTCATGATAAGGCTTGTTTTGCCAATCCGTCTTCGTCCGGTTACTACTGTCAGACGGGAATATTCACTGGATGACAGATTTTTTATTCTTTGTAATTCAGCAAGTTCACTTATTCTGTTATAGAATTTCATATCCTTTTATATTTTGTTACACTCGTAACAGTTACGGCGGTTACAAAGTTAAGTAAAATTTTTGAGATATCAAAAACACACATTTTATCAAGTCTTATCCAAATGAACTTAATGAATATTATTTTCAGACTTTCAACTCAAGATGTATATTCTAATCTATTTTTCTGTTTTCTTATCACTGATAAATAGCCTCCTTTCGAAAAATAACATGACAGCGTTTGTTATTTAGGGGTTGGAATAACAGTGTCGACGGGCAAGTTATTTTGTTTAGCCACAACAAATAATTTTTTAGCATATCTGTCGTCAGCCTTGACTTTTTGTTTCTTTTGCATCAAGGCAAAAAAGATTTTCCGAGGGAGTCTAATGTAATTGAAACGAGGTGATTATTAAAATGTTAAAAAAACAGAGATATGCCTTGCAGATTCTATTTAAAATTTATATATTTGCCCTGTTCAATTTTTTTTAATTTTTGAATGTCCTTATATTAGTCATAATAGGGTAGAAGCACAAAAAGGCAGGGCTACATTTTCTTTTAAATATTTGATAATAAATATGTTAAAACTCCGTCACAAGACAATATTTTATATCTAAATTCACATTATGCATGAAAACGGATATTCAAATTTTAATTTTATCTTTTGGGAAATAATGTTTTAATGTTTCTACCTCAAGGTCATTATACGACAAATGTATCATAACTTTGTTAAAATAATTCTTTTTTCACAGGTTCTGTATTTATTATTGCATTCAATATAATCCATCAAATTCTATATAAACTAAAAAAATAAAACCATGAAAAAACTTTTACCATTTCTCTTTTCTTTTCTCATACTAGGCTTTTTATTACAAGCACAGAGAACAATTACAATTGGAACAGGAGTAGAGGTTGCCAATGGTCCTATTACCGGATCCCAAATGTCCCAAATGTTTGTACGAAACGCATCCATTTATAAACCTTCCGATGGGTTGGTGAAAGGAACTATTCTATCTTTGGCATGGAATAGACCTTCTGCCTCGTATATACCTATACCTGTAAAAATTTATTTACAGGAAATCCCTCGCACTGATACAGGAATAACAAGTTCATGGGCATGGAACACATTAACCTCATCGGCTGTTTTGGTTTATGACGATGTCATCAACAATTGGAATAACACCTCTCCCGATTGGGTGCAAGTTCCGTTACAGGTTCCGTTTTTTTACAATGGGGCAGGAAATTTGAGGGTAATGGTCTCTATTGATAAAGCCTATTATTATGGCCCCATAAATTGGGCATATACCACAACAACAGGTACGAATAGTTACGGATATTCCGAGGAACTTACCAACAATGACAATTCTAATACATCAGTTACATTGAGTTCTAATCGTCCCAATATACGACTAAGTATAGATACCAATAGAAGATGTCATGTTCCCGGAGGTATCGCTTTCTCCAATATAACCAGAACATCTGCAACCATCAATTGGAGTCCTCGAGGCGCTGAAACCAATTGGATTTTATCGTATAGAGAAAAAGGGCGCTCTGCATGGATAGAAGAATCTGTTGGTAACAATCCTACACATATACTTACTTCCCTACTTCCTAACAAATCTTATGAAGTAACTGTTAAAGCCATTTGTGGAGTAACAGATACCGGTTGTGCCAGCGGAATTGCTTCTTTTTGGACAATTTTTGAAGCGCCTATTTATGAGGATTTTGAGAACATTTTAATACCCTCTTGTTGGTCGTTCATACACGATAATTCTTCCCCATCTATTGGCATTAACTATTCTCCTTTTCCTTTTTCTTATCCTTATCCTTATCCTAATTTCAATTACTTTTCGCCTGCCTATTCTTATTCGCCATATAATCGTTGTGCTATGAGCGCTTCGACAACCCCATTTCAAAACACAGCCTTAGTAAGCCCTCGTTTTTCGAACCCAATCAATACATTGCGCACCCGTTTTATGGCTATGTTTTCCAATGGTTCAGGAACATTAAAAATCGGGTACATGGCAGATCCAAATGATACATCTACTTTCCATTTACAACAAGTTGACTCATTAACTTCTAATTGGAAAGAATATACAGTTTCTTTCCAATCGGCAAACGCTACAGGGAATCACATTGTTTTTATGCATGGAGGAATTAATGCTGATAGCTATGCCTCCTATTTAGATGATGTTATTATTGAACCCATCCCTAACTGCGCAGACATTAATAAGGATAGCGTAAGAATAACTGAAATAACAACTACCTCTGCAAAAATTACGCATCCTTCTATAAATGGAGTTGCTAATTACACCATTCGTTACAGGGAGAAAGGACAAACGACATGGACTACGAATACAAATGTATCATTACCTTATACACTAATAAATCTAACATCTGGCACTCAATATGAAATGAGCATGCATTCCAATTGTGGAGGAATAGATACCGGCGTATGGTGTAGGAGTATTGAATTTTGGACCGCTTTTGATTTGCCGATTTCTCAATATTTTGATTCTACCTCAAATATAGGTGGTTTTTCAACCTTACAATCAAACAATGAAATAACCGCATTTTCTACCGTCCATTACTCGCTTGCCATGTATAATGGAAATTGCGCCCCTGAAAACAAATTTTATTTAATTTCTTCCAAAATAAATCCATCCCTCTCTATGGATACTGTGCAAGTGCGGTTCAAAGCCAAAGGGACTATTCCCGGATTAAAATTAGAAGTGGGCGTAATAAACCCTGAAGATATTAATTCTTTTATTCGTGTTGATACAATTTTAATGACTACAGAATGGAATACTTGCATTGTAAGTTTTGCAAATTACACAGGAAATAATTTCAATATCGCGTTTGGACATAATGGCAATACGCCTTTATCCTCAATTTACGTTGACAATGTGGATATTGACTATATTCCTTCCTCTTGCCAAGAAGTGGCCAATATTTATGCAAGGAGCATACATTCAAATTCTATTGATTTAAACTGGAGAAATTTGCAAACCTCTTATGTTGTAAAATATGGCATTGCAGGTTCCGGAAACATGCAAACGCAAAATGCATCCACAAACTCGACTACTTTATCAGGTCTAATGGAGAATACAACTTACGAAGTTAAAATCAGAACTAATTGCGCGCCAGAATTTTGGAGCGAATCTGCTCAGATAACAACAAAACCTTCTCCTGACACAATTCCATTTATAGAAAGTTTTGAAACATCCCCTGTTTGGCAATTGTTAAACGGAAATGCTGGCAATAGATGGGTCATTGGAACAGCAGCTCAAAATGGTGGAAATAAAGGACTTTATATCTCCTATGACAATGGCGCTTCTAATTCCTATTCAGCTGCAACAAGTATTGTTTATGCTGTTAAACCATTATATTTCGATGAAGAATATGATTATATTATAGAGTATGACTGGAGGTGTATGGGGCATTATAGCGCTACTTCAGTTTATAATTCTTATCTCAGAATCGCATTAGTACCCGATACAATAACAATTACTGCCGGAGAAGAATTAAATCTTTCCAACACAATTGATCTGGGGAAATTATATGATAGTAATAATTGGTTACATAAAACTGTCTCTTTCCACATTTCCCAACCCTGCATGTATAATTTAGTTCTGTATTGGTACAATAATTTGATTCACGGAGTTCCACCGGCAGCTATCGATAATATTTATATTTACAGAAAACCTTGTGCCGTTCCTGTAAATATGAATATAATTAATATCACTGCTCATACTGCTGATATCGCTTACTCTGTAACCGACAGTATTACTTCTAAAATAAGATTCTTTTACAGACCTTACCATGTCATTAACCCCGGACGTTGGGATTCCATTGAGGTCTTTGTTACAAATGGCAGATTAACCGATACGCTAACCCTTACCGGTTTACAATCCGGAACCACTTATGAAGTAATGTCTAAAACTATTTGCATATATGATGAGAGTCCGCTTTCTGAAACAAGAAAATTTACCACTCAATGCTCTTCTTTATCGGTACCTTGGATTGAAGATTTTGAAAATATACAAGGAGGTAATTGTTATTTACCCAGCACTTGCTGGAAAGAAAGAAAATTATTATATACTCCTACAAGTATCATGCAAACGTCAAATATGCAATACCGTGCAGAACAATGGATGTGCTATACCGTTGGCATGATTGACATGTATAACCGTAATGATTGGTTAATAACGCCTGCCATAGATATTGGCGCTAGAGGAAATTATGAATTACAATTTGATGTAAAGCTAAGTGGTTCTTCTTATCTGTATCCTCCTACTATTGGCGCAAATGATAAATTTATTGTTCTCATCTCTCTTGATGGAGGAAACACTTGGGATCCTGCTCATGCAACCGAATGGTCGAATTCTTCTTCGCTCCACCCATTGAGCAGTTTAAATGAACAATTCCAAACAGTAGGAATTCCTTTAACCGGTCTAACAGGTGTTATCAGTATTGCTTTTTATGTGGAATCCGGCCAATCGGATAATCTTTTGTACATAGACAATATATCTATTGTCAGTTGTTCTAAACCAACAAATCTAGCTGTAAATAATATTACTTCCAGTTCTGCAAATGTTTCCTGGTCTTATTCATCCGGATCAAATTTTTTGATAGAATATAAAGCGGATGCAGTTGCCAATTGGACTTCATTAACCTATGCAACGACAAATTATGCCTTATCAAATCTCAGTCCCAATACAAATTACACATTCAGAATAAAATCTATTTGTGGAATTGGAGATACAAGCGTATACGATTCGGTATCATTCAGAACATTATGTGTTTCTGTGTCTCTTCCATTTACAGAAGGATTTGCCAGTACAACATTCCCGCCCTCTAACTGTTGGAATTGTATGACTGGTTTATTGCCTACAGATGGAACTTCAGTTACCTTTACCTCAACATCAAGTACTAAATGGACAATCGATGATTTTGCCAACAACACGACGATTAGTAAATCTGCAAAAGCAAATGTATATGGCCCAGCGACAAAAGAATGGTTAATAATGCCTACGATAAATTTGGGAACAACCGGAGATGTTGCGTTAGAGTTTGATTTGGCTTTAACAGACGCTACCAGCGTTAATCAGGCCGAAGGAATTGGAACAGATGATAAATTTGCTGTTTTAATTTCCTCAAATGGAATTTGGACAATAAATGATACTTTAGCATTATGGAATAATGCAGGTTCTTCAAGAGTATATTTTAATATAAATAGAGCCGGAGAACACGTTACTATTCCTTTAACAAATAGGACAGGCGAAGTGCGTATTGCTTTTTATGTTGAATCAACTGCAGGTTCAAATTCAGGTCCTGATGATTGTGATTTGTTTGTGGATAATATAAAAGTGAGTCGTCATATTTGTCATCCGGTCGCTACTGTAAATACGATAACCACGGGAACTTCGGTAAAAGTAGATTGGACGGCGCTTGCCGGACAAACCCAATGGAAAGTGAGCGCTTTACAAGCAGGAATACCTGTCGCTTCGCAGATTGTAAATACGACGACTTATACGTTTAACGGTTTGCAACGCGGCGCTATCTATACGTTCGAAGTGCGCAATATATGCGGCGTTAACGCTGCCAGCATAGCGGTTGCTTCGGAGGCTGTTACGATTAACCCATGCAACGACGTTAGCAATGTAACTATTGTACGGGCATGCCCCATAACGGCAATTATCGGTTTTACAGCTGCGGCAGGTCAAACCCAATGGCAATTGTCCTATAAACAAATTCCCGTCGGCGACGCTTCAACCAAGATAATCAACAAGAACCGCGACACGTTGACCGGACTTACGCCTAACACTTCCTACGAAATAATGATTCGTCCTGTTTGCGGAACGGGCGATACAGGAATATACAGTGCGCCGGTTACATTGCAAACGGGGACTTGCATTCCTGTAGAAAACCTGACGATTCCCCGTATTGGCGTTAGCGGCGACACGATTTTTGCCAGCTGGTACAACAACGAATGCCACCAGAACTGGGAAATAAGCGTAGTTCCTGAAGGGAGTCCGAGAGGGACGGCCACGACGACAAACACTTACCAGGGAGTAAATATCAAAGTAAACAACCCCAATTCGAACTACGACGTTTATGTTCGGGGCTATTGCGGCAATGGAGAATACAGTGATTGGGTGATGGCCACCTCGTATGCGACATCTATTTCAGCGAGCGAAAGCTCTTTGGTAAAAATAACCCTGGCTCCTAACCCGGCTCGCAATAATACCCAATTAAGCATAGAAGGGGCAAACTGCGAAGTAGAAATGATTTTGTTTACGCCCGAAGGCAGAATTTTGAAAAAAGAACAATTCAACTGTCAATCCGTTACTAATAAAGATATTACTTTACAAGGCCTGCCCAAAGGCGCCTATTTGATACGTCTTACACATAAAAATTGGACAAGAGTTGAAAAACTTGTAATACAGTAATGTCGTTTTGTTTTAATGGGAATATCTTAATTAACGACGAATAAGGCAATGCGAAAATTTGAAGATGTCTAAATCCTCTCATCGCCTTACTACCAAATCAACACATTTCAATATGATGAAAATGAATGTTTAAATGGTATGATGTTGTTCCCCTCTCATTATAAAAGCGAGACCTTTGTAAGGCAATTTATAATGTCTATTCTCAACGAACATGCTTATATAATTGAAAAAAGCTGTCTGGTTAAAATCCAGACAGCTTTTTTGTATAATAAAAAAAATCGAAACAACTATTTTACTACGTTCAATTTTTGAAGAGATATGCCGTTAGCAGTAATCGTTTTAACGATATAAATGCCTTGAGCAAAATTAGCGACATTAACCGTATGGTCATACGCGCCGGCAACATTATGCGAATAGATTACTTTTCCTGCAAGGCTGGCAATTTCAATTTGTTTGATAGCCGCATCCGAACGGATTACTACATTATCTTTAGCCGGATTAGGATAAATACGCAAATTAATATTATCGTTATTTGCATTGTCAATTCCGGTAACTTTTGATATTTGAATATTATCTAACATTAATATGGAATAAGTATTCGCGCTAGGAGTAACAGCATTAAATCCGATATAATAGGTTCCCGTGCTCGAAACCTTGAATTTTGTGGTACTGCTTGTAAAATCAGTATTTGAAATACTGGGCAGATCTACAATTTGCGTTGTCAAACCTGCCGCTGTTTGGGCGGTTCCGACAAAAACTTTCATTGCGCCGGTACCATCGTATCCAAGCATATTAGCATAAGTCATATCAACTGCATAATCGAATTTGATCGAATACATTTCGCCAGCCGCAAAAGTAAAACAAGAAGAAACCAACCAATCATTTGCAGTACTGTTGCTCAGGTGGAAATAATCAGCAACTACATTTGTTTCACTAATATAATTTAGCTCCCATGTAGCGCCGTCTTGGTTAGCATCCAGAACTCTCCATCCCCATGTGTTTCCATTATCGAAATTTTGGGTATAGGGGAAAGTGGAAACAGGATCCAGTACCCCTGTGTAAGCCCATGGAGTTGTATTATTTGTCGAAAGAACATCTTCTGTTAATTCAATCGAGCCCTGGAGTGAATCAAGGGCAGGCATGGTTAAATCAGCAAGAGCTGTAAATGTATAAACATATCCCTGAAGAGGTTTCAAGCTAATACCGGTGACGTTTTCAGAAACAGGCGTTCCGGTTGTTCCGATTTTGTATTTGGCGGTAAACCCTGTAATAACCTCTGTGCCATTATTTACGACTTGTAATCTTATTGTTTCCGCACTGGTTAAAGCACAGGATGGAGCTGGAACAGATAACTGAGTAGCTGATAAATCAACTCCTACAGGACCTACAGATAACATTACTGTATCCATTTGTTTACTAGAATTGTACACCACCATAAACCTGTAATGCTTGTCCGCTTCGAACGTATAGTCATTTTGTCGTCCCAAAGCTGTATTTGCAATCCACATTGTAGTGTCTCCGGGAGTAGGATTGGTTATACAAAAATCATAGGTGCCAGCAGGAATTGTAATAGTAACTGCATCATTTACAACAATATTACTTGTATTTAAAGCTCCGTCGGCATTAACCGGTATTTTGTATTCAAATTCGTCGTAAATAGAAGCGGGAATATCCCCCTTGCCTAAATATCCTGTTGCAGGAATAATAGTGCCATAAGTATTGGCATCTGAATCTAATAACATCTGATAACCGGTGCCATCACCCCATACATCGGAAGCGTATAAAGTAATAACTGCATTCTGCGCAAACAACGAGCAGGTTGCCGAAACGCAAAGAATGGCAAAAAACGTAAAAATTTTTTTCATAACAACTTTAATTTAAAGATTTCTATTTTCTTTTTTAAAGTGCGAAGATACAAAAATTTTTGATGAGAAAGAATTACTTTATCCGAGAAATAATATAAACTGCTCCAAAAATAATTAACAAATTACTGTAAAACAATTTAATATAAAACCTCAATCAAAAAAATAATTAGATCCTTTTTGTTTTAAACAGACAAACGCTTCTTGGGAAGGAAAATAATAAATTTGGAACCCTTGCCCAATTCGCTTTCAACTCTAATGCTCCCCTCATGCAATTCCACAACATGTTTTACATAACTCAACCCTATTCCATATCCTTTCACATTATGGATATTCCCAGTAGAAACGCGGTAAAATTTTTCAAATATTTTATCTTGCTCGCTTTTAGCAATCCCAATTCCATTGTCTTTTACCGTTATTTCGATCCCATCATTTAAATTTTGAGTGGAGAGTTCAATAACAGGGTTTTCGGGAGTATATTTGTACGCATTATCTATCAGGTTGTATATGATGTTTGTAATATGCATTTTATCTCCATAAACAACAGGGTCTTCAGCATTTAATTTCTGAATAATTTTTCCATTTCTACGGGTTAATATAAATTTTATGTTATTTGCGCTTTTTTCAATAACCTCGTGTATATTAATGGCTTCATTCTGAAGTTTAAAATTGTTTTCTTCCAGTTTAACCCTTTGCAAAATTTGTTCGACTAAATTTTGCAACCGGTTATTTTCATCTTTTATAATATTCAAATACTCTTTTTCCCCATTTTCGTCAAGCTTAGCGTAAGGATCCAACAAAACCTCGGTAACCAGCGAAATAGTTGCAATAGGCGTTTTGATTTCATGAGTCATATTATTGATAAAATCATTTTTTACTTCTGAAAGTTTTCTTTGGTTCAGGATTGTCCTCCGGAAATAGATGAAAGAAAGGATCGTTAGCACTACAAATAAAACAGAAATTGTTATGAACCATGCATTTGCTCTGTAAATAATCCGGTAGTCGCTGGGAAAATACAAGAGCAACACATTTTCTTTCGGATCATTTAAATCACTAGGATATAATGAATAACGATAATTTGTAGAAGATAACTTTTCTTTATAATTTGTATCATTGATGAAAATAAATTCAGGGGAGTTCTTTCCGGATACGGCAAACGCAACTTCCGTTTCAACTCCGTTTCGAGACAATTCCTTTTTGATAAGGGAATCCAGAATATGAACGTTTAACCGCATTTCTATCGGGAAAAATGAATTGTAACTGAGCATATCGTCCACAAACTTGTTGAGCAAATGAGAACGCTGTGATAATTGAATGCCATGTTTTTTAATATCCTTGGACCCTGCAATTGATTTCTCTTGGCGGGAAGCGCTTTGAGAATGTTTAACGGCATTATTTAATAAAATTTTAACCTCCTGATTATTTAAGAGAGTCTTTTTTTTCTCATTGTATATGGAAAGTTCTTCTTTTAAACGGTCCAGGTCAAAATATTCTATCCGGGGATTTGCATAAAGGCTTTCGGAAAAAGCCATTCGTATCGAATCAATTTGCTTTAAAATAAATTTTTGATCCGGATTTTTATTGAAATAGTCGATCAGTTCATGCCGCTCTAAGTAAGAATTTAAATCCTTTATGGCTGTAGAAACATTCATCCTGAAGACGGCTTTTTCTATTTTTACTGCCGAGGCTATCCAATATGATTGCACCGTTATCAAAATAACACTGGATATCAGTATGATAATAAATGTGATAAAAGACAATTTTTCTTTCATAAAAAGCAGTTTGTGATCATGGAAACAGATTTTCTAAAGTGTATGCGATTAAAATTTTCTATGAATTATTTTAAGTCCAAAATACTCTTTTGTAGCGAAACCCTACTGTTATTTTGTCTGATAACAATACCAGATTTCCAATATTATTTCGAAGAACGGCTTTTGATTTTAGAGTTTAACCTCCGAAGTTACCAAAGAGTAATTTCAACCTAAGCGTCTTACAATAAGCATTCAAGTAACTTTTATTATAGATTCCTTTCAATCGACAGAATTTATTATCTTTATTAAATCTTCGTTGATTCCTATTCTATACCCTTCCGACGAAAAAACAATTTCTCCTTTAGAAGTAACAAATATTATCAGGGGAAGGTTGCGTTTAAAAGTAAACTTTTTCATCGAATTAACTATTTTTTTCAGGATTGCCTCATCCTCGTCAATGGCAAAAACAGATTGCGTTGGCAGATTTTTGTAAGCCGAAATATTGAAATCCTTTGTAATTTTAGTATCCGGTATTAAGAATAAGATGCCTCCGCCCCATTTTTCAAAATCTTTTTTCACTGAAGGAATATCATTCATTACATGGCGAGTAGGTTCTTTTTGCGGGTCAATGACGGCTATAATGATTCCTTTATTATTCTGAAGTTGGGAAAACGTTTTTTGAGTCCCGTTAGAAAGCTTTACTTTTTCATTCAAGTCCAGATGCCCTAAAGTCTCGGACGCCGTTTTTACAGGGATTAATGAAATGGTTAACTCTTTATTTTCGGATTTTTTTAATTCAAAATAGATTGTTTTTGTAGAAACGGTTCCGCTTTCATTTCTGTTTCCGGTAGCGAGTTTATAATAACCCGCATCCAACAATAATTTAGCGGGGAAATTTTGAAGAAGAGGGCTATTCTCGTAATCAAGAGAAACAAAATCGCCCTCTTTAAAATAAGCCAATGTAAAATGCTTCCAATATTCCGGTTTTACATGGTTGGCAGGGTCGTTTTTTAAAATTAATGTTGCTTCTGATTTTTGAGAGATAGACACATTTTCAAAAACAGCATCCTTCCAATTCCCATCACTTAAGTATTGAGGCTTTTCTGTTTCCCATTCTATGCGGGCAGGAATACCGAAACTACGACAAATGGCTACAAAAAGAATGTTTCTCGATCCCATGTCCGTTACCTTTAGATCATATACTCCCATTGGCGAAAGAGGACATTTATAATAATTCCGTTCTGTATTTAACTGAATATTTTTGTGAATCCAATTAGCTGCTACCTGAGGATTGTATTGTACTTGTCGAATAAAATGTTTGTCGAATTTCGACTGCAACAAGGCTCTCCAAGGGCGTATCAATTCCAAATGGATACGCGGAGAATACACATACTTGACCAATATTTCTTCATCTATATGTATGATATTTGTATCCAATAATGCCGTTGCATGCATAAAATGATCGTCCAAAGTTGCAAAACGAACGTCTCTCAGATCTTTATCCGAAAGTGAAGCTAAAAACGGAAATAAATGTTTTTCCTTTGCGTATTTTTCGAAGAATAATTGTATCTGCTGATGGTTACCTTGAGAAAGCTGCAAATATTTCCAAACATTTTCTTTATCCAAATCCAAATTCTTAGCCAGATCATATGCTTGTTGCTGTGTAACAAATGTAGCTTTATATGTGTTACGGATAGAATCCTCGTATGCCAAACGTTGCATGTTTTTTGCCTGTTCTTCTCCCGAAGGCGCATCTACCTTTTGTTCAGCAGGCGGAACTATCGTCATTAGCTCTTCATACTCTTTTCCGGCTGCATGATCTAAAGTTATTAAAAGAGTGTCGGTTTCCCGGACATCTATTTTTTGATACCCATACTCATTATTTTTATTTACCCAGATAAGCAGATCTCCCAATCCGGTTACCAAAGACGAGAGGCCATCTTTATTGGTTAACTGATCGGCTAAAGTATAGAATTCGGCATAATTGTAAAGTTTGTATTTAACTATCGCGTTTTCTATTGCCTTTCCGTTTTTATCCAGTACTTTAACATGAATAGTTTTGGTTTGGGTGTAATTGGGAAGAATATTGATTTTGGTATATAATTCATTTTTGAAATTTACCGTTTCGGGGCCTGTGTAATTTCCGAATACATTGGTATGCACCATCATGGCTCTTTTAGCCGGAGCGGTAAACCATGCCATATCCAATTCGGGTTCGGGTTCGCAAGCGCCCAGATAATGCCATTTGCCATCGATCCAAACTTCTACCCACGCATGATTATCATCGGTATGCGCCCAACGGGGAGTATAGCATTGGCGGGCAGGGATGCCTACGGCGCGCATGGCCGTAACCGTAAAAGTCGATTCTTCCCCGCAACGACCCCAACTGGTTTGTAAAGTAGCCAAGGGCGCGGAAGTTCTGCCATCCGAAGGTTGATAATTTACTTTTTCATGGCACCAATGATTTACTTCTAATGCGGCATCGTGCATAGATAAATTTTTTACTCTCTCTTTCAATTCTTTGAAGAACACAGTCCTGGCTGTGTCTAAATTCTCATTATTCACTCTGTGAACCAATACAAAATGCCGAAAAATATCTTCCGGAACCACTGCTCCCCAAGAAAAAGTTTTGCGTGCTTCTAAGGCGACATTTACTTGTTCCAGAAAAAATTCGCCGGTATAATCGGCTAAATCGCTCAAGGGCATGTATGCATATAGAAATTCCAATGCTTCCGTTTGCTCTGTAGTCAAATTTTGATCAAATATTGAAAACAATTCTTTGGAACGATTTTCTGCCAACTCCTTTGCTTTCAAAAATTGTTCATGCACAAGCGAACGATATTTCTTATCGGTAATAAAATGTTCCCCTCTTTTCTCGGAACAGGAAAAAAATGTACAAATGCACAAAACCAAAATGATAATCTTCTTCATGTGTATAAAATTTATAAGCCCCTCTAAATAGACTTGGCTGACGCATGCCTTTAATCATTCACTTTGGAGCGCCAAAGGCTCATGATTATTTCATGTGTATATTTTTATTTGATAGTTTCGTCAGGGCATGACTTAAAGTCACGCCCTGACTTATAATTACTAAGACATCAATTCTCAAATCATTACATCTTATCAACAAAGCGCCTAATTCAAAGAAGTAAAATATTAGCCGTTAACTATTCACTCTTTTAATATGATTAATTAAAGCAATCAACAATCCCAATGTAATAAACCCTCCAGCTGGAACAATAAACAATATAATCCCGCTTGTGCCTTCGGCAAGGAATTTATGATCAAAAATAGCTCCTTTCCCTAAAAACTCGCGAATGCTTCCCAGTAAAGTAAGGGCAATGGTAAATCCAAGCCCCATGAACAAACCGTCTAACATGGAATAATATACATTATTTTTAGAAGCAAAGGACTCTGCCCTGGCGAGTACAATACAGTTAACTACAATTAAGGGAATAAAAATCCCAAGTTGGGCATGTAATGCCGGAAGATAGCCTGCCATAAGCATATCGACAATGGTTACAAAAGCGGCAATGATTACTACAAAGGCAGGAATCCGTACCTTCTCGGGAATAAAACTTTTCACTAAAGAAATAACAATATTAGACATGGTAAGCACAAACGTAGTGGCTAACCCCATGCCTAATCCATTTATGGCAGAAGTCGTAACTCCTAACGTAGGACACATTCCCAACAACAATACAAATACAGGATTTTCTTTAATTAATCCGTTTTCTATGATGGCACGTATTTTCATAATAAGCCCCTCCAACCTCCCCCAAAGGGAGGCTAAATATCAATTATTTTTATTTTTCTTGTTTTAATGCAATGTAAGCTCTTTGCAAGGCATCGCAAAAGGCGCGCGAACTGATGGTTGCCGAGGAAATAGCGTCTACGTCGCCTCCGTCTTTTTTCACCATTAGTTTAAAGGTTGCAGGATTTTTCCCCGGAAACTGGTCTTTGAACGGACTTTCGGACATTCCGGTTCCGAAACCCGGCGTTTCTTTGTGTTCCAATACGTTAGTAGAAAAAATATTTTCATCGGGCAGGAATCCTACCATAATGCCGATATACCCGCCAAATCCTTTCTGAGTATATGTTTTTACTGCCGTACCTACTATTTTTTTATCTTTATCAAAAGCTTTTATCAAAAGAAGTTTTTCGCTTTCGCCCGGAAGAATTATTTCTTTTGTTTCTATCGTTTCAAAAGGGGGAAGGACCGCTTTTACCGCCTTTTCTTGTTTTTCTTGTTTGACTTGAGCAATAGGCCCTTCCGTAACGGAATTCACATAAGCCAACGCGCTTGCCGCTACAATGCAGATCACAAAAAGCGCAATAAACATATTGATAAAGGTAGATGGTTTCTTTGCCATAAATATAATATGTATTTAAATTCTAAAAACTATTCACTATTTTACTTGCCTCATTTAGCAAAACGGGCAGGCTTAAAACCTTTATTAATCAGAGGAACCAACGCATTCATGATAAGAATAGCAAATGACACGCCTTCGGGATACATGCCGAAAACCCTGATAATTATAGTAATAACGCCACAGCCGATTCCGAATATAATTTGTCCCCAAGGAGACATCGGCGACGTAACCATATCGGTAGCCATAAATACGGCTCCTAGCATCAATCCTCCGGTTACCAAATGGAAAAAAGGGTTTACAAAATGTTCGGGATTAATTAACCAAAGAATTCCTGCAAATACTAAAACGCTTCCTAAAAACGAAGCCGGGATATGCCAGGTAATAATTTTACGGAAAAGCATGTAAATTCCGCCCAAAATAATAGCAATGCAAGAAACTTCGCCAAAGGAACCCCCTCTGGCGCCGATTAGCAAATCGACATAGTCGGGTACTTGTGCTAATGCCTGATCAACAGACAAACCGCTGTTTAAAGCTCCTTTTAATTGCCCTAATGGCGTAGGTCCTGTGAGCGCGTCGGTAACATGGCCGCCAAAAAGAGGGTTCGGAACCGGCCACGTTGTCATAGCTTTTCCAAAAGAAATAAGCAGAAAGACCCGTCCTACCAAAGCAGGATTAAATGGATTTTTTCCTAACCCGCCAAAGGCCATTTTCCCGATTCCAATGGCTACCAACGCTCCCAATGCAACCATCCAAAGCGGAAGACCACTTGGCAGATTAAACGCCAGAAGCGCTCCGGTGATAACGGCCGATCCGTCGGTTATGTTGGTCGGCGTTTTCAAAAGAAATTTTTCGATCAACCATTGAAAAAGCAGGCAGCATCCGACAGAAACGAGAACTACTGATAATGCCTGCCAACCAAAAAAATAAATAGAACCCAGAAATGTGGGAATTAATGCAATGTTTACGCCCCACATGATTTTTTTTACCGACTGATCGCCATGAACGTGTGGCGAACCTGAAACTGTAAGTAAACCCATTATTTATGCTTTATATATTCAAATCAATCAACTTTTAATCCTTTGACTTTTCAGAGCTTGTTTAAAAATTTTTCCAGGAAGTATTTTGAGGCTAAAAATACTCTTTCTTGCCGAAATTTTTGCCAAATAGCGCTACTATTCTTGAAAAATCCCGTCTGCGAAATAGTCATTTTTATCTTTCAAAACCTTTTCCATAAAAATTTAAACAACCTCTCAAATAATTCAATCTTATTTTTCCGGCTAGTTCTTTTGCGTTTTCATTCTTGCATGCGTTTTCCCTAAACGGATGGTATCCAATAACGGAACGTTTGCCGGACAAGTGAACAAGCAACATCCACATTCAATACAGTCCATAATTTTTTCTTTCAAAGAATCCTCTGTTCTTTCGTTTTTTACCAAAAGCGTCAGTAAATAAGGCTCCAAACCCATAGGGCATGCTTTTACGCATTTGGCGCAACGAATACAGTTTTGCTCCTTCCCCCGTTTCCCATCTTCTGCGGTTAAGATCAGAATGCCGGACGTCCCCTTAACGGTTGGCGTATCTATACTGAATAACGTTTTCCCCATCATGGGGCCTCCGCTAATCACTTTATGCGTATCTGAAGGGAACCCACCTATAGATTTTACCAGTTCGGCAAAAGAGACGCCAATACGGACTGCATAATTTTTTTGTTCTGACAAAGATATTCCTGTAATGGTGAGAATGTTTTCTATAAGCGGTTTGTTTTTTTGTACGGCCTCATAAACGGCTAAAGCGGTTCCTACATTATTTACCACGCAACCTACGTCAATAGGAAGTTTGCCGCTAGGTACGGAGCGTTTGGTTAACGCTTGGATCAATTGTTTTTCGGCTCCTTGCGGATACTTTACTTTTAAGGGCTGTATTTCAATTCCTTCAAAACCGGAAGCCAATTGTTGCATTGCTTTGATAGCATCGGGTTTGTTATTTTCTATTCCTATGATAGCTTTTGTAACATCCAACGCTTTTTTGAGAATCTGGGTCCCTATCATGATTTCCTCCCCACGTTCCAGCATAATCCTATGATCGGAAGTCAAATAAGGCTCGCATTCAACCGCATTGATAATGAGATAATCCGCTTTTTTCCCCTCGGGAAGCATATACTTGATATGGGTGGGAAAACAGGCGCCGCCGAGGCCTACAATTCCCATATCTTTAATCTTTTCAATAATTTCTTGTTTAGAAAGAAGGATCTCTTTTTTAATATTGGCGCTTCTATCTATGGTCTCTATCCATTCATCGCCATCTACGTCGATAAATATGGCCGGACGTTTGTAACCGTTCATATGTAGAGCCATATCTATTTTTGCAATAGTTCCTGAAGCCGGCGCATGAATATTGGCGCTAACAAAAGCTTCGGCTTTGGCAATTAATTGGCCGGTCTTTACCCTTTGCCCTTTTTCCACGACAGGAACTGCAGGAGCTCCTAAATGTTGGCTTGTGAAAACAATTAATTGACCGGGAATAGGAAAATTTTCAATGATCGCATTCGAACTTATCTTATTTTCTTCGGGATGAACGCCTCCCATGTGAAATGTTTTCATTTGTATTTTGTATTTGCGTTTATAACGTTTGAACGTTTAACACTTTTCAATTCAATAATCCGGTTTCAAGATTCTTCGGAAAGTGATTCAACCGACTTCTTCAAAGGGAAGTTCGTTTCTATTATCGCATGTGTAGGGCATTCCGTCACGCATTTGCGACAGAGTTTACATTTCTTGAAATCGATATAAGCCAGATTATTTTCTATTGTAATGGCTTCGAACGGACATATTTTTTGGCATTTGAGACATGCAATACATGCAACATTGCAATTCTTTTTTGCTTCTGCGCCTTTTTCTTTATTTACGCAAGAAACAAATACCTTGCGATTTTTTACGCCGGCGTCCCGGATTTCGATAATATTTCTCGGACATGTTTTTACGCAAGCTCCGCAAGAAGTGCATTTTC
Source organism: Bacteroidales bacterium (assembly GCA_031553195.1). Classification (GTDB taxonomy): domain Bacteria; phylum Bacteroidota; class Bacteroidia; order Bacteroidales; family P3; genus JAVBLV01. The sequence goes on along the minus strand of JAVBLV010000093.1, from coordinate 7,410 downwards.
CTTCGTTAACAACCGGCAAATTTGTTTCAGGATTAATTTGTATGGCGTCGAAAGAGCAAACTTTTACGCAATTTCCCAATCCAAGGCATCCGAAAGGGCAACCGCCCTCTCCTGCAAAAGAGTCATGCGCTAAACGACAGTCGGCATAACCTTCGTACCGGACTTTTGTTGATGAATTGTTAGGGGAACCTGCACACCGAACAATGGCAATTTGCTTGGCGGACGCCACGGAATCTACGCCCAATAAAGCAGCTATTTTACTTGTTGTGGAATCTCCTCCTGCGGGACATCTCAAGCCGTCCATATTTCCCGCCTTCGTTATCGCCTCGGCCAATCCGCGACAACCGGCATATCCGCAACCTCCGCAATTAGCACCGGGTAAAAGTTCGGCGATTTCGTCAATAAGAGGATCTTCTATAACCTTGAATTTTTGAGCTACGAAATAAAGAATGGAAGCGGCTAAAATTCCAATAACACACAAAACAATAACTGCATAAAGAATGGATGTAAACATAAATCAAAGTTTGATTAATATGTACGATGATTGTCAAAACTCAAAAAAATGAAAAACGAAGAATATCTATCCTGAGTGGCGAATAACAAATAACGAAATAGCGAGATATTCAATGATTCGATAATTCAATAAGGTCAAATATTTTCAATTATTCGCCTTCAGCTCATGAGACTGCTTCGCTGAGTTCTCAACTTTCAACTCTCAATTAAATAGGTCTGCTCAAAAGATAAAATAGAGAAACAAAAAGATAAACATTCCTCCAAGTATGCAAAGATAGGTTATTTAAAGAAATTAAAGATGCGTCATTCGCTAAAATTTCCATGAATTATTTAAAAGTTCAACCGTTTTGAGCTAAGAATTATTTATATGTATTGCTAAAATTTGTTGCATACAATTCTATTCAACAGGTAAAAAAGTTACAAAATCTCCACTTAATAACTATTTCGAACTATTACGCCTATTTTTCAATAGGCGTGAAATAAATAAAATAAGAAACTTCATTTTCAAAAGGACAATTTTGAATGTTATTTTGCTGCCATTTTTTCAATAATAGGTTTCTCTGAATTGCCAAAATGACAGTCTTTGTCTAGCTTTTTATTTGTTGAAGCGTTACAAATAGTGGCAATATTATTGAAACCATCATATCTTCAAAATATTAAATATTTATATTTGTTTTCAAGAAAGATTTAAAAGAACTTTTTGGCGTACAAATTGATAGAAAATAAGCGGAGGAAATACATTATGAATTTTAACAATTTTACCATCAGAGCTCAGGAAGCCGTTCAAAAAGCAATGGAAATTGCCGTTTCATTTCAGAATCAGTCAATAGAAAATGTGCACATCATAAAAGGAATACTCACTGTGGACGAAAATGCCATTCCGTTTTTATTGAAAAAATTAGGCGTAAATATTCCCGTTCTAAGCGCTACCTTTGATAAAATTATTCAGTCCTTTCCTAAGGTTGCCGGAGGATCTCAATACTTATCCTCATCTGCCAATACCGCTCTAATGAAGGCGTCGGATATTGCCAAATCGATGGGCGACGAATTTGTTTCGGTGGAACATTTGCTATTAGGCGTTTTGGCAGGCAACGACGAGGCTTCGCGAGTACTGAAAGATGCCGGCGTAGCAGAGAAAGAATTAAAAATGGCTATGCAGGAACTTCGTAAGGGCTCTAAAGTCAATTCGGCATCGGCGGAGGATACTTATAATACATTGAATAAATACGCTAATAATTTAAATGATTTAGCCGCTAAAGGCAAGTTGGATCCTGTAATCGGACGGGACGAAGAAATACGAAGGGTGCTTCAGATTTTGTCGAGAAGAACAAAAAACAATCCTATTCTGATAGGCGAACCCGGCGTTGGGAAAACAGCCATTGCCGAAGGTTTGGCGCATCGGATCATTTCCGGAGACGTTCCTGAAAATTTAAAGGATAAAATTATTTATTCTCTGGATATGGGCGCTCTTATTGCCGGAGCAAAATATAAAGGGGAGTTCGAAGAACGTTTGAAAGGCGTTATCCGCGAAGTCAACGAATCGGATGGGCAAATTATATTATTTATCGATGAAATCCATATTTTAGTCGGCGCAGGAGGAGGAGAGGGCGCTATGGATGCCGCTAATATTTTGAAACCGGCTTTGTCTCGCGGCGAATTGCGCGCTATAGGAGCTACGACGTTAAAGGAATATCAAAAGTATTTTGAAAAGGATAAAGCGCTCGAACGTCGTTTCCAAACCGTATTGGTTGACGAACCCGATGTGGCCGACACCATTTCTATTTTGCGCGGATTAAAGGAACGCTATGAAGTTCATCACCAAGTGCGGATTAAAGACGAGGCCATTATTGCGGCGGCAGAATTATCGCACCGGTACATTACCGACAGATTTTTGCCGGATAAAGCCATTGACTTGATTGACGAGGCTTCGGCCAAGTTGCGTTTAGAGATTAATTCCGTTCCGGAAGAACTGGATGAAATAGAACGCAAAATTCGTCAATTGGAAATTGAAAGAGAAGCTATTAAACGCGAAAACGACGATGTAAAATTAAAATTCCTAAATGAAGAAATTGCAAATTTGAGCGAACAGCGAAATGGATTAAAAAGTAAATGGCAGGCAGAAAAAGAATTGGTGGAAAAAATTCAAGCCGAAGTTAAAAATATTGAAAATTATAAATTCGAGGCCGAACAAGCCGAACGCCAGGGAGACTATGGGAAAGTAGCGGAATTGCGATACGGAAAAATAAAAGAATCCGAACGCGCCGTCGATTTATATAAGATTCAACTGCAGGAATTACAGGCTCATTCAGCCATGATTAACGAAGAAGTGGACGCCGAACAAATAGCAGGCGTAGTTTCGCGATGGACGGGTATTCCTGTAAATCGTATGCTCCAAAGCGAGAAAGAAAAATTATTAGGATTAGAAAACGAACTGCATAAGCGCGTCATCGGGCAAGACGAAGCTATTGAAGCCATCGCCAATTCTATCCGGCGCAACCGTACCGGATTGGGAGATCCCAAACGTCCGATAGGTTCTTTTATTTTTTTGGGCACCACGGGCGTTGGAAAAACCGAATTGGCCAAGGCATTGGCTGAAACCCTCTTTGACGATGAAGGCATGATGGTTAGGATTGATATGTCTGAATACCAAGAACAGCATACGGTCTCGCGTTTAATCGGCGCGCCTCCGGGTTACGTGGGTTATGACGAAAGCGGGCAACTAACCGAAGCAGTAAGAAGAAAACCTTATAGCATTGTGCTTTTCGACGAAATTGAAAAAGCGCATCCTGATGTTTTCAACATTTTATTACAAGTATTGGAAGACGGGCGATTGACTGACAATAAAGGTCGCGTGGCAGATTTTAAAAATACAATTATTATCATGACTTCAAATATGGGTTCCCATATTATCCAGGAACGATTAAGTAACATCAACAATAAAAATGCTCAAGAACTTATCGAGAAAACAAAACAGGAGGTATTTGTTTTATTGAAACAGAATATCCGTCCGGAATTTTTAAATCGGATTGATGAAATCATCATGTTTAAACCACTTACAATAAGGGAAGTAAAAGAAATTGTCCGAATACAATTTGTATCCATTCAAAAAATGTTGCAGAAAAATGATATTACAATAATTCCCAGCGAAGAAGTAATTTCTTACATGGCCGAAACCGGTTATGATCCCCAGATGGGAGCAAGACCCATAAAACGACTGATTCAAAAAGAAATTTTAAACGAATTGTCGAAAAAAATTCTATCGGAAGAAATTAATCCACACGACAAAATAAAGATAGACGTATTTGACGGGGAGTATGTATTCTTCAACGAATCTGAACAGTAATCAAACCCTGAATGAATCTATTGAGAGTAAAAAATCAATCTCTTCGATTATTATTTGGATTGATTTTTAATATTCTACGCATATATCAATAGTCCGTTACAACTTAAGCGGCGGCTTTAGTACCGAATAGAATAAGTTCTTTGACATTTTGGTTATTTTTGCTGATGTTCGGTTTTTGTTAACGAAACAATTTTTGTTATTTCAGAGCTCTAAATAGAATTGGTTTTCAAAAGAATTTTGTTTTACAAAACGATGGATATGAGAAACTTTTTCTAAAATTGAATGGGATTCAGGAAAGCTAAATTTAAAAATAAATTTTGTTTGGATTCTAAAAAGGACTATCTTTGCAAACCCAAAATATGGTGGATGTAGCTCAGTTGGTTAGAGTGCCGGATTGTGGTTCCGAAGGTCGCGGGTTCGAATCCCGTCTTCCACCCTAAAAAGTCTGAAGTTTGAATTTCAGGCTTTTTTTGTTTTGTCAAAATATGTGTCGATAAGATGCCGGATGTTTTCATATGTATTTTCATATACTTTAGAGTTTATTTGCTCCCGGTTCATCCACTCAACTTTTGTAATTCCTTCCTCTTCTTGCGGTTTTAATTCCTGTGCTATTTTTGAACTCATCTCAAACCAATAGGTTTTCTTCAAAATAAATTTATTTTCATATTGATAAATATGATAGGTTCTACAAATATATTTATTAATTTCAATCCTTTGAAGTCCGCACTCTTCTTTTACTTCGCGTAAAGATGTTTCTCGTATATTTTCGCCTTGTTCCGCCTTCCCTTTCGGCAAATCCCATTTATGATTACGGTAAATAAATAAAATCATATCCATCTGATTTACAACAACTCCACCTCCTGCCCTTACGATTTCTATATTTTTAAGAAAATATTTAAGTATTTTTTTAAATTCAGATCCATATACGACAATCCAATTTTGCCGGTTCAAAACTGAAAAGAAGCTGTTGAATGTATCATTATTTACCAATTCAGGATAAATAACTTTCTCGCATCGATTGTCTTGACTATATTTGTCGAACAACGACGGAGTAAAGCAAATAAAATGATTATTGAAAAAAAATACGTACTTTTGCATGCATGGAAATTTTTGATGAAATAGCTTTAGAGACAGCAAAATTTTTATTGCAAATTAAAGCAATAAAATTGAATAATGAGAATCCTTTTACATGGGCGTCGGGAAGAAAGTCCCCGATTTATTGCGATAATCGTATCACTTTATCTTATCCGAATATAAGAACGTTTATCCGTCAGCAATTTGTGAAAGTTATCAACGATGCGTTCGGAGATATCGACGTTATTGCAGGAGTCGCAACAGGGGGAATCGCTCAAGGCGTTTTGGTAGCCCAAGAATTGGGGAAACCTTTTGTATACGTCAGAGCTGAAGAAAAAAAACATGGACTAACTAATCAGATCGAAGGGGAGATCAAAGACGGGCAATCGGTTGTTGTTGTTGAAGATCTCGTTTCTACCGGAAAAAGCAGTTTGATTGCGGTTCGAGCTTTGCGCGAAGCAAAGTGTACGGTAAAAGGAATGGCCGCTATCTTCACATATAATTTGGATGTTGCTAATGAAAATTTTAAAAATGAAGATGTCCGCTTGGTTACTTTAACAAATTACAATAAGTTAATTGAAAAAGCGGTGGAAGAAGATTTTATTCAGGAAAAAGATTTGGAATCGCTACGAATGTGGAAACTGAATCCCGAAAAATGGTCGGAAGATAGAATGATATAGTTTCAAAAATTGTCTATTGAAAGGAGGGCATATAAAACGTCTTCTTTTATTTTTTAAATATATGAGGATAGAAAGCTCTAAAAACGTTAAAAATTCCGTAGAAAATATTTATAATTATCTTTCGGATTTCAATAATTTCAGTCATCTTTTGCCTGACAAGGTCGAAAATTGGAAGTGTACGGAGCAGTCTTGTTCTTTTTCCGTTAAGGGGCTTTTTCACTTAGGGATAGAGATAAAAGAAAAAATCCCGTTTACTTCAATTGTTATAGGGCAGGAATCCGATGCCTCATCTCCATTTCCTTTTATTATGGTTTGGGAATTTGAACAAGAATCCGAATCGGAGACAAATGTAAAACTTTCTTTGGATGCTGAAATCAATGCTATGATAGCAATTGTTGCAAAAAAGCCTTTACAGAATCTGGTGAATATTTTTGTTGAAAAGCTGGATCATATTCCAACATAATCTCATTGATTCAATTTACAAACACTAAGAAATAAATTCCACTCTAATACAAAGTCATGATTTTCTTAGGGCAAACGCACGAAATCTGTAGCTTTGCATAATGAAATCATTACAAACCTACCTATCAAGTATAGCAGATTTTCGGATAGAGAAAAAATGTTTACATAAATTATCCGACATATTATTCATCGGTTTATTGACCTATCTGAGTAATGGGGAGGATTATGAAGATATGGCATTGTTTACCAAAAGCCATGAGGCTTTTCTGAAAGAGTTTATAGAATTTTATCCTACCCAACGGTATACCCTCGCATGATACCTTTAACCGGGTATTTTTGATATTGGGACCTGATTTACTGCGCAAATGTTTGAACGATTATGGTATGGATATTGTCGGGTTGCTATCAGGGCAAACACATCAAAATTATTTAATAAATTAAATGATTGATAATCAGATATGCCTGCAAATTCAAATAGGGAAATACTATTTTTTAAATATTTCAAAATCAAATATTTGCACTTTTGATGCGTTTGCTCTAGTTAGAGGACATTGGGATATTGAAAATCATCTACACTGGCATTTGGATGTAACCTTTAGAGAAGATGATTGCCATGCAAGAAAAGGCAATGCGCCTGAAAACCTTTCAATCCTGAGGAAATTGGCTCTGCAAATAATAAAAGAACAGGATGATAAGTTAAGCATTAAGAAACGAAAACTAAAAGCCGCATACGATATCGACTAGTTGAAAAAGTTGGTCACATAAATTTCGTGCGTTTGTCCTATGATTTTCTACTAAAATTTTGTTGGTTTCAAAAATTGTTGTACCTTTGCAACCGAAAAAGTAAACAAGGGGTCCATAGCTCAGCTGGTTCAGAGCACCTGCCTTACAAGCAGGGGGTCATAGGTTCGAATCCTATTGGGCCCACGAAACGTCAAAGTTAAAAGACAATAAATTTAAGATAAGGCTTACAAAATCAAATATTTGTAAGCTTTTTTTATTTTTTGCCCCCGCCAAAATAAGTCAAAGAAAGGATCAATGTAAAATTCCGATGGAGAACTAAAATATTTAAGTGAAAATATCAAAGATCAAAAGAGGATAAGTAAGGGAATAACGGCCTACGACAGATGGCGTTAAGAAAAATCATTAGAGGAGGCGTTAAAAACAAAATTCTGTTCGAAGCCTCCTTCCGAAAAATAACATGACAGCGTTTGTTATTTAGGGGTTGGAATAACAGCGTCGACGGGCGAGTTATTTTGTTTAGCCGCAACAAATGATTTTTTAGCATATCTGTCGTCAGCCTTGACTTTTTGTTTCTTTTGCGTCAAGGCAAAAGAA
>JAVBLV010000094.1:0-9224 GCA_031553195.1 Bacteroidales bacterium | reverse complement strand
GCATTGCAACAGGATATGAGTAGTACCGATATAGTGCAGGCGTTCAGTCAGCCGCGCAACTTCGGATTCTTTACGGCAACCAATGAAGTAAAAGCCGAAGCCAAAAACACAATAGCGACTTGCGTACATGACAATCAAACCATAATGGACGGGCAAAGTGTAAGGCTTCGGCTGCTCGAACCGATGCGGGCGGGCAACGCTTTGATTCCCCGTAATACCCTGATTACCGGAATGGCAAAGATTCAGGGCGAACGGCTCGGAATTACTGTAACATCGCTTGAATACGGCGGAACAATTATTCCCGTGCAACTGTGGGTGTATGATACCGACGGTCAACGGGGCAGAGTTCTGCCGAATCCCACAGAACTGAACGCCGCCAAAGACAGTGTCGCCAACATGGGGACAAGTGCCGGAACAAGCATCAGCCTGACAAGTGATGCGGGGCAACAGTTGGCCGCCGACTTGGGGCGAAGCGTTATTCAAGGCACTTCACAATTCGTTGCCAAAAAACTGCGCGAAGTAAAAGTCAACCTGAAAGCGGGCTACCGTGTGTTCCTGCTGCCAAACGATAAATAATAATCACCACAAAATTCTTAGGAACGAACGTAAATGAACTTGTTCGATTTGCCGAGTGACGACAGAATTTATCTAAAAATCCATAGAAAAATGAAACAGTTTCTTATTTTGGTTGCTTTTATAGCAACCGCATTTTCAGTAAATGCACAACAATCGTCGGGCAACCTGTACGAAGGACTTACCCGTAAAATCACCTACGACCGTATGATTCCGCCTTATGGCTTGGAAGTAACGTTCGACAAAACCGTCCACATCATCTTTCCGTCCGGCGTGCGGTACATTGATTTGGGTTCTGCCAACATCATTGCCGGCAAAGCCGACGGTTCGGAAAACGTTGTCCGTGTGAAAGCCGCCGTCAAAGGTTTTGAAACAGAAACCAACTTTTCCGTGATTACCGACGAAGGAAGTTTCTACACTTTTAATGTCAAGTATGCCAATGAGCCGATAAAGTTGAATGTCGAAATGAAAGACTTTATCCATGACGGCGAAGCGGTTAATCGTCCAAATAATGCAATGGACATCTACCTGACAGAACTCGGCAACGAATCGCCGAAGGTTGTCCATTTGATTTTGAAGTCCATTTATAAAAGCGATAAGCGCAAAGTCAAACATATCGGCTGTAAACGCTTCGGAATCCAATATCTTTTGAAGGGAATCTACACACACAACGGTATGTTATACTTCCATACGCAGGTCAAAAATTCGTCGAATGTTCCTTTCGATGTCGATTTCATCCGTTGGAAAATCGTCGATAAGAAGGTCGCCAAACGTACTGCTATTCAGGAATCCGTTATAGAACCATTACGGGCGTACCATTTCATCACGCAGGTACACGGCAAACGTTCGGAACGGACAGTCTTTGCAATGGATAAATTCACCATCCCCGACGGCAAACAGTTGGTCGTGGAACTCTTTGAAAAGAACGGCGGGCGGCATCAGTCATTCGTTATCGAAAACGACGACGTAACCCGCGCCGAAGTCATCAACGAACTAAAAGTGAAGTAACATGAAAAATTCGATTAAGAGAGCGCAGAAACAAAACGTGTTTTGCATTCTGCCGAACGTGAGAATTTTATCCAAGCGGACAATATTTTTATTAGTAGTTGCGCTGTGCCTGGTTGTTCAAAACCAAGCACAGGCGCAACGCCGTTTACCCTCGCAAAAGGGTATTCAGTTCACAGGTGGAACGGTGAACGGATTCAATTTGGATTCAAAAAGCGACGGTCTCGGCTTCCATTTAGGCACGGCGGTAACTTCCTATACCAAGCACGGGAATTATTGGAAATTCGGTGGCGAATACCTGCAAAAGCAGTATTTGTACGAAGATTGGAAGTTGCCGCAGGCGCAAATAACCGCCGAAGGCGCCTACTTCCTGAACTTCCTGTCGGACGGCAGCAAAACGCTGTTTTTCTCGTTCGGACTGTCGGCATTGGCGGGTTATGAAACCATCAACTGGAACGACAAACTGTTGCCTGACGGTGCGACCATCGAAAATGAAGATGCGTTCCTGTATGGTGCAGCCCTGACATTTGAAACCGAAGTCTTCCTGACGGATTGGGCGGCGTTGCTGCTCAACATCCGGGAACGGATGTTGCTCGGCTCGTCCGTCGGCAAGTTCAATACGCAAATAGGTTTGGGAATACGATTTATTATAAACTAAAAAACAAATGGAAATGAAAAAGTTTGCATCTTATTTTTTATATACGCTACTGCTTGCGGCGGTAGCCTGTGCCTGTAGCGGCTGTAGTGACGATTTGGATATTCGTAAGTGTTATCCGTACAGTGTGGAAACGTTGCCGCTTCCGAAGTCGCTTAAAAAGGGCGAATCGGTCGCTCTCGAATTTTCGATTGTCCGCGAAGGAAACTACGACGGAACAACCTATAAATATCGGTACTTCCAAAGCGAAGGTGAAGGATTGTTGACCAACGATAAAGGTCAAGCCATTCCAGTGAACCGCTTTCAGCCGATTGCTTCCGATGACTTCATGCTGACTTATACTAACCTTGCCGAAGAACAAGCGCAATTAGACTTTGTGTTTGAAGATAACTTCGGGCAACGGGTAGAATATTCGGTTACATTTGCAGGGAAGCGTACGGATGATAAAGAGGAATAGGAAAGTTCTTCAGTAACTTTTGGAAAGGCTCTTGGTGAAAATCAAGGGCTTTTCTGTTGTTTTTGCTATCTCTCATTTCTAAATGGGCTTATTCTATTCAGAAAAAATATAGTTTTTAAGATTTTGTAAATACTCTGTATAGCCAGTTAACTCATCGTCCGTATAAAAAGGAATGCATATAACTTTTTTAAAACATCCATTATAAACCAAACTATCAGCAATTTTTTCTTCTACATAACAACGTGTGTCGTCTATGTTTAAGGATTCAGGATAGTCAGGGGGAAGTCTTACGAAAATTACATCAAAAATTAAACCTTGAGTTTGTCCCACTTCCAAAGCATTCAGCACAGGTTTAGCTTTGATGTGGATTCTATTATAGCTTACATCAGTCAGTAAAAACAAATTTAGGTTTTTATGATGTTCTTGTAGTAATCTTATCGAAGGAATAACATAAGCTACTACTGCATCGTCCAAAATCGTTCCTCCGATTTCAATAATTAAATCCTTAGGACAACCAAGATTTTTCCAATTTTGAAATATCTTATATGCAAAAACTTTAGCAACATGTGGGCGATACATTAAATGCTCTTTACTTTCTCCAAATCGATTAAAAAAATCGATTAAAAATGGTGCATTTAAAATTAAATTTGAGCCTCCATACTCTATATGGTCATGGAATTTTTTATAAACAACAAAATCGTGTCCTGTTCTTGATGGATAACGCCCATCTAAATTGGTATTAAGAAAGCCATCAAATTTTATTATTGAAAAACTATCTTCAAATAAAATACCTAATCGAGCTATTAATTCTGCTTTTCCTATATCAGAACGGTTGTAGCCAAAAACAATGTGAATTTTCGTATCTTCAAAATTGATTGAATTGAATTCCTTATCAATAATAAACGAAGCATCTTTTTGATTGTACATACTCAATATTGACTTTTTATTTGATTACAGTATAATACACAACATTTTCCTTCATTAAATTGGTTCTGTTAGAACCAGTCGCAAGCCCTGTCATGTTCTTGAAGAAATCAGAATCAATTGCAGCTTTAAAACATTCAAATCGTTCTCCAAATAAGACATAATCAAGAATATTTTTTTTATTATCACTTATTGCAATTACTTGTTTGTGGTCAATACCTTCTTGACTCGCAATATGTTTTTCAATTTCAGTCAAAGATTTTTGAATTAATTTTTCTGTCAAAGGAAATTCTTTAATCTCAACCGAGCTTAATTGCTCAATATATTCAAGCATTCCTTTTACCCAAGGGTAATTTCTTTCGATTGCTTTTTCTGCCGCACTTCTTAAAATTGACATAAATTTATCATCATCCAATTCTATAAATCTTGCTGGATTTTTGTACTCATCCATCTCTAAGTATTTATTGTCAATTAAAAAATTAGTTAATCTCACGAAAATTAATGTAATAAATCTTCTGACTTTATCTCCATATACAGAATTAAGAGAATATATTGAACGATAAAGTTCTCTTATCGAATCAACAATTGTTTGTTTGCAAAAATCAGAATCTAAATCAACAAGAGTTTTGAAATATCTAAAATCAAAACTATTGGAATATCTCCCAGAATAATGAGAATCCCTTAATGAATAATCAATATCGCCCGCTAGTTTTAGTATATTCAATTGTGGGAAAACTCCCATTGTTACTTTTTGTAATTGACCATCCACAGGGGGATTGAAAATAAAATTTCTGTCTGAACCATTCAACCCAAGATGACGGTCACTAACTATATAATTATCGAATAACTGTTCGGAAAAATATTTTTTCGTCAATTGCATTTTTTTTCCAAACAACCAATGAGTGCTATAAGAAAAAGGAAATGTTCCTATTTCACTTAATAATGATGCAACAATCCAACTATCAGTATCTCCTATCTGAAACTGCTCAAGCAAATTAATTAAAACCCATGTCTTCCCAATAGTATGTTCAAAACGAGTATGAACAGCACCAGTATAAACAGATGGGGTAAAACCCAGCTGTTTTATATTTCTAAGACGAGTCAAAGGTGGTAATTCCAAATAATAACGATATTTATCAGGGAAATCAATTTCACCATATACAGAATCTAAATATTTCATTGTTTTTGTTATTTAATTTTGTTGATTTTACCTTGACATATCATATCTTTAAAATTATTTTTTATAACATCTTCATTAGATTTGCTAATTGATTTATCTAAAAATAATTCAACAACATATTGACTTTTTACATCATCTATTAAAAATCGGCTTAATCCGCTTACTTCCTCAAGTAATCTCCCTTTAATAGTTCCAGAAATTATTGGTTTAGGAACACTATATTTTTGAAGATGAACAGCAATTTGATATGATTCAATACCCTTTAATTTAGAAAGTTCATTTTCGATATTTCGGCGTAATTGATAAGCATCTTTATCGTTCTTAAGAGATAAAATTACTTTCTTTGTAAGGTAGTGAATATCTTCCCAACCATATCTACACTTTGATGGATAACAATCACCACTTCTTATCTCTCTTATAATACTTCTTACATTTCTATCAGGACACTCCTCGATTAGATTAAATGCCTGATAATCAAACAGTCCATATATACTACCCCAGATTTTCGGAAAATTTTCTGTAACTGAGATAGAATCATTCCATTCCATACTTGTCTCTTTTACAATTTTACAACGTTTCCCAAATTCGGAATCTTGATATTCTGCGGCAAGTTGTACCGCTTTTTCAAACATAGCAGTCAGTCCCATATGTTTGGATTCAAATACAATTCGACTATAATTATTTTTTCTAAGTATTAGAATGTCTTCTGCATAGTTAATCCCGTCATTTGTTAATTCAAATCTGGGAATTCCATCATTATCAGAAAGTTCCCAAATATTTTCAAAATTCATTTGTTGTCGAACACTACCAGCATGTTTTCCACAATAATGCGAATCTCTGTATAAATAATCAATTCTATCAAGGTCAACATCCGAAGACACAAGTTCCTCTGCACATTTAAGAAGTGGCTCATCTTTTGCAGATTTTGTCATTAGCTGAGAAATCATATTAGATGTAATGCCATATTTATCTTCAAATGGTTTTAATTCAGCTTTTAGTTTATGACAAACAATAGCTGCGCCGACTTCTTCATGAGAAATTTTCACACCTTCTCCATGTAAAGCATTTTCAATCATGTGTGAAAAAGGCCCATGTCCAATATCATGACATAGTGTCCCCAATTTTAAAAGTGCAATTAATCGAGGTTTATCATCATCTTTAATATCTCCGTATTTAATTACTTTTTCCATTAATGTTGCAAGATGGAAAGCTCCTAAACTGTGTTCGTAACGAGTATGATTCCCACCCGGAAAAGAAAGATAACATAATCCTAATTGTCGAAGATGCCTTAATCTTTTAAAATAGTAAGAATCTACTATTGGATAATACATTTCATCAACGACAATTTGTCCATAAATCGGGTCATAGTAATATTGTGTCATATAGATAAAATTTATTTGTTATGTAAACCGAATTGACCTGCCTCCGTCAATGACTATACTTGCTCCTGTTACCCATGAAGAATCATCTGAAGCTAAAAACAATACTGCTCCTATGTGGTCTGTCGGCACACCAACTCTTCCTAAAGGAATTTCTGATATTTTTTCCTGCCATTTCTGTTTGTCTTTTTCTCTTAATTCGATATTTATGTCTGTTTCGGTTAATCCCGGCTGAATGGAATTTACTCTTATTCCATAACTTCCCACAGCAAGTGCAGCACTTTTAGTCATCATTAATAAACCCGCTTTTGCACATTCGTAGTGAGGCAAAGAACGTGAGGCTTTTTCAGAACTTATAGAGCCGATATTTATTATTGAACCCTTAATGTTTTTTCTAATCATTTCTTTTGCAACTTCTTGCGTTAACATAAAAGGGGCTATAAGATTAACATCTATAACTTTCTCTAATTCATTATCAGTTACATCTAAAAAAGAGGTTCGGGTTAAAATTCCTGCATTATTGACTAAAACATCAATATATCCTAATTTTTCTACGACTTTCTCAATTAAAGTTTGAGTTTCAGTCCTGTTTGACAAATCAACTTTGATATAATCAGCATATTTCCCTAATTTGTGTATTTCTGAAATGGTATTTATTGCTTCCTGTTCGTTTTTATTGTAACTAATCAAAACATCAGCACCAGCATTTGCAAGCGCAATAGCGATTGCTTTTCCTATACCCCTGCTCCCGCCTGTAATAAATACCTTTTTACCATTAAGCTTTTCCATACTTTATTTTTTTAAAACATTTTTAAGACTATCAACCAAATACACTATGTCATTTTGTTTATGTAAAGCATTTATAACTATTCTTAAACATTCTTTCCCTCTTGGTACTGTTGGAAAGTTTATTGGTTGTATATAAATACCAAAATCATATAGTAATCTATCTGCAATTGATTTGCAAATTACCGGGTCGCCAATATCAATTGTTGTTATGTGTGATTCCTCTCCCTTATATTCAATTTGATTATCTTTCAAGAGTTGTCTAAATTTTTTCAAGTTGTCAAAAAATGTTTTTCTAATCAAATTATTTGTTGATAATATTTCTATGCTCTTCATGGAAGCTGCACAACAAGAGGGCGGTATGGAAGTAGTAAATATAAATCCTTTTCCGTAACATCTTATACTATCTACAATTTCTCTGTTGGCAGCAATATATCCTCCAATTGTTCCAAATGCTTTTCCAAGTGTCCCATTAATAATATCAACTTCATTGTGAAGCCCTAATTGTGAAGTTAAACCTCCGCCATCTTTACCATACAAGCCTATTGCGTGTACTTCATCAATATAAGTTATAGCATTATATTTTTTGGCAAGACTCAGTATTTCTTTTATTGGACTAACTGTACCTGACATAGAATATACCGATTCAAACACAATTATCTTTGGTTCATCAATCGGAATTGTATGTAGAATTTTTTCAAGATCATCTATATCATTGTGTTTGAAAATAAATTTTTCATCTTTTTGAACATTTATTCCCTCAATGATTGATGCGTGGTTTTCTTCGTCAGATATAAACTTTATTGTGGGGATTATTTTTTTTATAGCTTTTAAAGTGGTTTCATTTGCAAGATAGGCGCTATTGAATAAAAGAGCTGCTTCTTGTTTGTGTAATTGAGCAATCGTATTTTCCAATTTGGTGTGATATGAAGTAGTTCCCGATATATTCCGAGTACCGCCACTTCCAACTCCTGCCTTTTTCGCCACCTCTGACATCACATTTACAACCTCTTTATTGACGCTCATTCCAAGATAATCATTTGAACAGCAATTTATTGCTTTCATTAATTGATTATGCTTGTAAAATTCAAAAAAGGGAAATGAGTTAGCTGATTTTTCTATTTCCAAAAAAAATCTGTAACTACCTTCATCTTTTTTCTTTATGATGGCTGATTCAAAATGTTCTTTATAAATATCATTCATAGTAATACGTCGCTTATACTCATCTTTAAACATTTGCAAATTTACACTTTAAATTTAGGAAATGTTTAATTTTCGGCTTTTTGCTTCTTTTTCATCCGCTTAGGCTCATGGAAAAAGAAGCGGGCGGAAGAACCGCCCGTCAATCATCATTAGTTAGCTCTTGTGTTCCCATATCACATAATGGTAGCCTTTTTCTACGGGTTGATGGCATTTGTCGCAAAGTCTATTCGTTTTCATACTTCTTCAAATTGGTTGATTTCACATTCAATGATTACTACTTCCACCTGGTCTGTGTACAGGTCGTTTTCTTTGGCTGCATCTATCGCCTTTACTTCGCTTGAAAATACACCAAAATAAACGCGGCTACGTTTGGACTTGTAAACGTCCGTCTGAAATAAAATGTACGCTTTCATATCCTTATGCTTTTTTGTTGTTTACCCATTCATCCCGCCGCCTGCGGCATTCTTCCAACGAATTTGCAACTGTCGAAAACAGTTCGCCGTCGGTATGACGGTAATCATATTGAAAATATTCTGTCCCCCTAAATGCTCCTAAAACGCATTTTACATACTTTTCCTGCCCCCTTTCGGTTGTGGTGCTGACACCATTTTTTGTTATTGATTCCATATTGATAATTATAAGATGATTAAACCAAGTATTAGCGCTATCAGGATGATGTAAACGACGGTAACGATTACCCGGAACGCCAACCGTATCAGCAGGAAGCCCACAACAACCGCAAGGAAAAACCCTACACCGCTATTTATTACAGCCCAAACCACCGCTACAAGCAACCCGACCAACGTCAGCCGCTTCGTCCAAATCCAAACTATATGCAGATTTGAGAGGCGAGGGAATTTTTGTTTAAGCCTATCGGCTTTTTCTCCTTGACGCTCGGCATAGCTCAAACAAGTTTGGCTCTGCGCTCGCTGTCTGCGTCGATTCGTTACTATATGTTTACCGTTCTTCATCATGCTGACTTTTTTTATATGCGTCATCGGTCGGGTCGGTCATTTTTGTTTCATAGGCAATTTGGTGTAGGGTTTAGGGCTGTCAAGTTTT
>JAVBLV010000108.1:0-12737 GCA_031553195.1 Bacteroidales bacterium | reverse complement strand
TTTGATGGGTTTGTATGCTGAAACCTTCGTTGGGTTGGTTGCGCACCCAAATATCTTCGCTTTCCCAAAGGCATTCCGAAACCCGGTTCGGCTCTTCCCCGAAATCCTCGGGCGTATCCCTGATAAAAAGATCCAGGCGGGCGGAAGGAACCGACGCCGTAAAGCAACGCTCCATGCTGCTGGTGTTGTCGCATCCGGGACGTTTGTAGAAAAAGGTAATTTTTGCCTTGGCAATCTGAGGAGAAACGCCCTGTTTAAAAGAAAGCGAAGCCTTTCTGCCGGTTCCGCCGGAAACGGCAAACAACCCAGCCGGCTCTACCTGCCAACGGATATCCCCTTCAATTGAATTGTTTAAAGTAAATTCCGCATCGCAAGTCATATTTTTAGGGCCTGCAATTAAATCGGATTTTTTGACAAAATAACGGAATTTGTATAACGAATCATGAATCCAACCAGCTCCAGGTGTATTATCCTGTGCATAATATTTAACTAATGGATAATCTCCGCTCTTTGATATTAACGTATCAGGATGCTCTGTCGTAACAGCCGAATGGTTGGGAGTATCATACCTCCATCTGGGAGCATATACTACCTTAGCAGGATACACATAATGATCTATTTCTGTATAGCTATCGGTATCTTTAAAAAATGTAGAGTCCTTTGTTCCAAAACCTATTTTTACAGAGTCATTTCCATCAGCAACGCTAAATGCATAACCATGACAATTGTATTTTTGTGATGCACGAGATAGAATTATACAATGAGGGTAGGTGGTCCGAGTATAATTTTCTAGCGTATGAATTTCTGTATCAGTAAGTTCAGTCGAATATTTAACCACAAATTGAACAGGTTTCCCAGAGGGAGTGCAATAATTAATAGTCACGGGCTCAGAGCCTGATTGCGCCCACAACTTTACATTCAATAGCCCTAAACACAAAAATCCAATCAATAATATTCTCTTCATTTCTAATTTTTTTAATGTAAGTACAAAAAAATTTATTTTAAAAATAGATATATTACAAAATTCTTCCGAAAATTTACAGAGCACAATTTTATGAACAAAAAAAGTCCAACATGACTTAATTTGACAAATATTCATATTGCATTTCTTTTACCCACTCCCCATTTTGCTTAACATAACTGGAAATTGGGTATCCATCGGCATCATAATCATATTTATATTCATAAATAACTCCATTATAAGAAGATAAAATGTTATTATTTTCGGAAGCAATAGTGAATAGATAAGGAGCAAAATAGGCATCTCCCAGTATGTTTAGTAAAATGATTTGAGGAATTAATTGATAGGGATTTTTCATTGTATCATAAGCATTAAAAATGGAAATTGCTCCATAGAGGTTATCCTTTAAACGTAATAAATTATTCCCACCCCAATCGAAAATAACAGATGGCTCCTGTTTTTTTTGACCAAATGAAAGATTGACGCTAGATAATTTATTCCCAGCATAGGCATATTCCACATTATTTAGTCGCTGAGATTCATTATTTGAATTATAATAATGCTTAAATTCCATTTTACTGACTTGCCTTGATTCGTTATAATAAAATTTTCCAGCATACTTTCCCAAAGGAGATGAATAGTAAATGCTATCCAAATTTTTATCAGTCCCATAAATCAACTCATATTTATCCTGGTAGTTAAAAAGGTCGACTCTTATTAATCGTTTTTGAGTATCCCATGTATACTCTTCCCATAATTTACCACCAAAGTAAACCTTATGAAGATATTTAATCTCTACTGGGGATGGAACCGGTTCTTGCGGATTTTCCTTTTCTTTGTTGCAGCTAAAAAAGAATAAACAAAAACTCAAACTAAATAATATGCATTTTTGTTTCATAATATATGGTTTTAATGATTTGTATTACTGTATTTTAATCCTTCCATTAGTATAAGACTTACATCGTTCCAACTTTGATAATTTCCAGTATTAATAAAATCATTTATCCTTTCTAAAGTGGCAGAATCTTTCGTAAGTGTTTTGTTTTCTTTTTGGAAGATATGAAACATAGGGATGGCGCTGAAAGCAAATGATGCAGAACTGTAATACTGGCTATACTCAATTCGTTGTTGTACATTTTCAGTCAATACAGATAGTAATTCTGTCCGTTGTTCGAAATTTAATTTACCAATGAGTTCTGTTTGTCCAGCCATAATATCCAAGAAATTGAATAAAAACACATAAGGAACATTATTTCTATTTTCCGGTTTGGCTATATTTTCCGGTTTGTTTTCTTTATAAGTAGTTATTATATTCTGACAGGCGTCTTGCCTTTCATAAAATACTTGAAAAACATTTACTCGTTTTTTGATTTCTTGAAAAACAAATAAATGATCATCAAATGCAAAAATATCAGGCAAAAGAGGATATGAAAGACAAAGTTTCAAAAGTGTTGCCGTTGACATTGTATCTAATACATTGTATGGAATCTGGCTGGCTTCTATTTTTTCGGAATGAGAGAGCGTTTTCCATTTCTCAAGATTTGTATATCGGAGGTATTCATATTGAGCTTGTGAAACAAAATGTCCGGCAAAAAACACAAAAAAGATAATAATGGGTATTTTTTTATTCATTGTAAATTAATATTTTAGTTGATAATAAACTCGCCTGATTTTTTAAACACCCTATCTTTAAAAAAGTTCAATTATTCAATAAAAATTTTGATATGATTTATTCAGGTAAATACTCATACCTCTTAAACTCTTTCCATTCCCCGTTTTCTTTCACATAACTAAGAATAGGGTAGCCATCGGTGTCATAATCGTATTTATATTCCCAATGATTTACAGAAATGCAATTATTTTCTGAGGCAATTGTAAATGGATAAATACGGTAAGCCAACTCTGCCATTCCCAATAAAACAATTTTAGGCATAGTGCGATATGGGTTAGCCAGAGAGTCATAATTATCATAGCTATAGGTTCCGCTAAATCCATCTATTATATGTAGCATATTTTTCCCTCTCCATTTAAAAATGACAGAAACAATGCTATTCCCCAAAATAAAGTCTACTTTATCTATTTTACCATTTCTGGCGTAACTATATCTTATGCTATTGATTTGTTGGGATTCGTAATCCGATCCATAATAATGATGTCTATAATCCATTCGGCCCACTCGATTCTGTTCATCGTAATAAAATTTCCCCGAATATTGACGAAAAGGATATGAGAAATAAATACTATCCAATCTTTTATTTTGGGCATAGGTTAATTGATATGAAGTGTAATTCCCCGGAAAATCTATATGAGTTAATTGTTTCTGATCACTCCATGTGTATTGTTCCAATAAACCGCCCCCTAAGTAAACCTTATGAAGGTATTTAACCTTTACTATTAGGAACCTGTTCTTGCGGTTCTTCTTTTTCTTTATTGCAGCCAAAAAGAAATAAGCAAAAAAATAAACTTAAAAATAAATGAGAAGGTTTCATGATAGAATAAGAGCTTGATTAACAACAAATCCGTTATCTGTGAAAGAATCGCCCAAGAAATAAGGTAATTTATTGCATTCGACAGATGATCTATTCAAAAATTCAAAGGTATGCAATTTTGCTCAATAATTTCTAAAAAATGCATAAAAAAAGCCGGCAGAAATTTCTCCGGCTTAAAATATAATTATTACAAAATGGTTATCGTAAATTAAACGCTACAGGCATTCTTACCTCAACGCGAACCGATTTCCCTCGTTGTTTTCCGGGTTCCCACTTCGGCATTGATTTGATAACCTTCAAAGCTTCTGCTCCGCAACCGCCGCCAATATCGCGGTCTACTTTAGCGTTTGTTATACTTCCGTCCCTTTCAACAACAAAACTTACCAAAACCCTACCTGTAATGCCTGTTTCTTTTGCAGCCTGAGGATATTTTATGTTATCCCGCAGGTATTCCATCATTTTTTCTTCTCCGCCGGGAAAAGTAGGCATACTTTCTACAATTTTAAAAATTTCCGTTTCTTCCACTTCCTCTTCTACTTTAGCGGTAGCCACAGGAATAACATAGGTTTCGGAAGCTCTGGAACCATCGTCGGAAGCGTCTTTCACTTTATATTCGTTTTCCAGTTCTTTATCGTCGTCTACAACCACCAAATCTGTAGATTCTATCGGCTGTTCTTCGGGAGGAGGAGGAGGCGTTTCCTCGGCAGTTTGTATAACAACGTCCTCTATTACCTCTACTGCTTCTCTGGTTGTTTGTACCATTTCTTCCTGATCGTACGATTTCCAATTAAAGGCAAGTAGCATAATTGCCAAAACAACCGTCAAACCGATCTCAATAAACAGTCCTTTTTTACTTTCGAGATCTGCCCTCGGGGTCTTTTTAGTTTCCATTGTATTAATTTTTAGTTAATTAACAAATCCTTGCGCCCGAACCCTGCGCATATTTATTTTGCTAAAGTAATACATTTTCTTTAATAAAACAAACTGTTGATAACTTTTATTTTACGACAGGGAATGTAAACACGTATCCAGAATTAGTGTCTACATTTTGTAATTGTTCAAAGTTAATGGTTGAGAAACAAATAATCGACTATTACTTTGAACAATCAAACATCTACATCTAATTTAATTATACTATAATACCTATTGATAAAGACTACTCTACTTTTTTCTTTCTTCTTTTGAAAAGTTCCGAAATCCTGTCAAATTCCCGCTGATAAACAACGCCGGCTCCTTGTATATAAGGAGCGTTATCTTTTGAGAGCGTGCTTGTATTGGGCAAATTAAATCCCCGAACGCTAAAATTGTTGGTAATCTTATATCCTATTATAAATTCCGCTAAAAAATTGTTATTATTTTGAGCGTCGGAAGTGGTTTTATTTACTTCTACGTCGGCCCCCAATAAAAAGTACCAGCGATCCGCATCTTTGGAAATAGAGAAACCATAAGTTTCGGAAGCGCCGCCTGTTTCGGCAGGTTTGTAATTTGCGCCAAAGTCAACAAATGGAATAACGCCTCCCAATATGCTGGCGGCTTGCCCCAAAGCCGTATTAATAACGCCCGAGGAAATGGCATCCCCGCCACTTCCTCCATTTCCGCCGGAAACAGGTGAAAACTCCGATAAAAGCAATAAATAAATGGTTTGTTGCAACATTTGACTTTCATTGTTTTTATCAATCACCGAAAAAACAAGTTCTTCAGTTTCCTGATCCGCGCGAGGCAAACGAATATCGAACTTAATATCGGGCGACATCAGTTTGCCTTTTAAATTAATGACGCTTTGCACAGGAATTGTTTTTGTCATGTCTTGATCGGAGCCTGTACTGCCTAGCAAAGGCTTTAACGAAGCTTTCAGATTATAAATACCTGATACGTCTATATTGGCATCGGTCGCATTTCCAGACCAATTAATTGTGCCTCCTTTTTCCAGATCGAAACTCTTGCTCAACAGGTCGGAAAATTTGAGTCTAAACGCTCCGGAGGCAATGGTGTAATTTCCATACATAAAGAAGTCTCCTTTTTTTGTATCGATCACCAATTTTAAATCGCCGTCCCCTGTAGCCGTCAAATCGCCGTTACCCCACTGCGAAAAACTAAGAGGCACTGAAATTTTTGCATTGGAAGTCGCCGCCAAATTTATATCTATCTTAATGCCAACCGAAGATTCTTGCTTGAAGATATGGCTTCTATTCAGAAGAGAATCGGGGTCTTTCGATATAAATTTAATAAACTGACGTTGTCCCAATTGCGCTTTGTTACTGATAGGAATACTTACGTTTGTCCCTTTTTGCGTACGGACGTCCATATTCATACTCAGATTTTCAAACGGCCCTTTTATTTTCACATTTCCCGAAGCAAAAATTCTACCATAATACAGAGAATTATAGGAAGCTTCGGTATTCATAAACATAAAAGTTCCTGTTTGTAAACCTAAGTCTAAATTAAAATCCTTAAAATTATTATGCAGTATCCTCCCTGTTATGGTTGCTTTATTGGCCAAAGAGTCTGTCAATGAGAAATCCTTGATTTCAAATACATTTTCCCTGATTGCTATTTTATCGGCAAAATTATAGGCCGTATTCAACATTTTAATCCTTATTTTCCCAAAGTTCACAGATAATTCTCCATTTATCTTGGGAACCGAAAATGCGCCGTCAATTTTTAGACTTCCGCTTAAATTTCCATCAAAATCAGAAGCAAATGATTCCAAATAACCGGCAATCGTTTTTAACTTGAAGTTCTGGAAACCAATACTTAAATCATAATTATCATTTTTTCTTTGCGGGTAAATGTAACCTTCTATAGAAATAGGTTTGTAAACCCCTTTATTTCCTTTTTGCGTAATATTCAGATTTACGTTGAGCCTTTCGTTTCTGTTATCCAAAAAAGAAATAATAGATGCGTCGCCTAACTTTTCGTCATTGACAACTAAATCATTAATAGATAAATTAGACTTAAAATAGGGCGTTTTGGAAAAATCCTTAAGCTGGAATGAGCCATTTATCAAACCTGAAGATTTTAAACCAATTTCGTCTAACAAAAGATTAAATTGACTGATTTGAAAATCTTTAAAATCGATATTTAATTCGTCCGCTCCGTCTTTTGATATTTCGCTATTGATAGATATGCTTTGATCTTTTGCTTTAAATATTAAATTGCTAATGTTCATATCCGTTTCGGAATAAGACAAATAATTTCCCGGTTCAATGGTCCATTCTTCGCCATTTACCGTCATGTGGGAATTCGTAAAATTGGCTCCCACATCGAAAGTCCTGGGACTTAAAGTCAGATTGATATCGCCATTATTCAAACTGGATTTCAGACTATCATTCCAATTCAACTTCAAGTATATGAGATCGTTTTTTAAATTAATATCAGTCGTTATATTTTGTAATGGAAATAATTGGGCGACATTAACGCTGTCTACTTTTATATTTATATGATAGAAGTCGTTCTCTTGCTTGGAATTCATTGCAAGATGATGCAAAACAACATTATCGAAAGACAATGTATCGCTCGATATGCTTAATGAAAATCCATCTAAATCCTGATAATTTCCATAAAGTTTTGTTTTGGAAGATATGGAGATGCCTGGAAAAAAAATATCGGAAACGGATTGTAAGTTTTTTATTGTTAATCCAAAATCAAAATTTTGAGGTTCTTTATTGTCGACATATCGTAAAATTGAACTTTTATAAAAAGTTTGAGGGAAATAATCTCCCATAAAACGATTGAGTATTTCAATAAAGTTATCGAAATAAAAATATCCATTCATTTCGAAATCAAACAGGTCAGAGTTTATCGACAGATTTCTCTTATTATTGGTATCGGTTGCTTGTATAGAAATGTTCTTTATTTCGCTTTTTTTATCTTGTTCCCGATATTGGATTTCGCTCAAAACAAGTTTTCCATTTATTTTATCGATATCTTTTCCTTTAAAATCAGCATTTATTTTTGCCGAAAAAATAACGTTGCTATCCCTCAGTCTTGTTAAAAAAGAAGAACTCGTATCGTGGAGAGAGGCTAAATTCAACTTTGCAAAATTTGCATTTTTGATTCCTGCCGTGAATTTAAATTCAGGATTATCGAATGAAGAAAAATCAACCAAACCCAAAAAATTAAAACGAATGTCATCATCAACAAGATCTAATTTTCCTGTAAATTTTCCTTTTTCCGCTTTCACCGAAAAAGAAAGAGAATCATAATTATTTTGTCTCAAATCAAAATTAGTCCATTTTCCTTCAACGTTAGAATTTAACGTTTTCAAAGAAGTGCCGGAGCCTTCGAACGAAACGTCTAATCCTATATTTTCTATCCATTCATTATTAATTACATCGTTAAATTTAAGTTGGTTTGATTTTACAACCCCTTTATAAACGTAATCTTTAATTGTCTGATCATAATTCATAGACAAATCTGCATGCAAATCGCCGACATCCGATTTGATATCGGCCAAAGCCGTAAAATCCCGAATTGTTCCCTCAAAATCAGCTTTCAAATCAATAGCTCCCGTATTTTTCAAAAAATCGGGGATTTTTATCTGAAGCATACTTTCAGGAAATTCTATTCCGTTCAACTCGTCGATGGTTGTTGTCAGATGTTGTATACGGGCTTTAATAATCGCGTTGTTAATTTTAGGCAAACCTTTTATAGAAGCCTTTCCTGCAACCTTAGAATATTTTCCGAACGACAAATGAAAATACTCGCTATGCAGATCGGCTACCGTGCCGTTAAACTGGCCCTTGATATCGACTTTTTCGTCCATTCCCCATAGAATCGGGGCCCAATATCCGGCATCGAGCATATTCCCATACGAGCTATCCTTTAAAGTTAAATCCATTTGTACGCTGTCAATAAAATATTTCATGGTTTTCCAATCTCTATATTTTAATGAAGCATCGAAAAAAAGGTTTGAATTTTTAGTTTTAATGTGAGCGTCCTTTACGGTAATTCCTCTTCTGGAAACAACGGCCTCCATAGCAATTTGCTCCACTTCCAAGCCGGACTTCTCTATTGTTTTAAAATTAACAAAGGTAGCGCGAACAGAGTCTTTAATATTAACAATATTCTTAATATCGGCATATATTCCATTAAACTGCATATGCCTATGATTAACGCCAACAGTAGAGGTATCGTTTGCTGAATCTTCCATTTGCAAAGAAAAGCTAACGTTTCTCATCGATAATGTCTTTACCCTTATTGGGAAACCTTTTCCCGGAGGTTTATTATCATCCGGTTTATCAGATTTAAAATAATCGATTATAAAATCCAGATTCATCCCCTCTGCCGTAAATTCCAGATTATATTTTGTGTCTTCGAGATATACTTTTCTAAAACTAAGTCCATTATTTAAAGGGAATCTCGAAAAAGAACATCTAATCTTTTTCGATACCAAAACAGTATCGCCCTTAGGGTCGATAACCAATACATTATGCAGGGTAAGATGGTTGAACGGATTAATACTAATCCCCCCGATTTTTACAGAGGAATTCCATTCTTTAGAAAAATAACCGGCAGCCAATGAACCAAGCATGGTTTGAACCACGCTGAGATTGATCAGCGCAATAAGAATATACGCCGTAAGCAACAGGGCGTATAAAATTCGTTTTAATATATTAAAGAAGCGTTTGATTACCGTTAGTCTTTGAGAATTCAATACCTTTGCAAAGGTAACAACAAAAACAAAAACTTGTTTAAACAAAAGGAATATAAATGTCGTATATTTTAGCTATCGAATCTTCTTGCGATGACACATCTGCCGCCGTTTTGCAAAATGACAGGGTTTTATCGAACGTTATTGCCAACCAAAAAGTACATGAACAATACGGAGGGGTGGTTCCGGAACTAGCATCCAGGGCGCATCAACAAAATATTATACCAGTCGTAGACAAGGCCTTGCACGACGCCGGAATTTCCAAATCCGATATCGACGCCGTGGCTTTTACAAGAGGTCCCGGATTGTTGGGGTCTTTATTGGTAGGCGTGTCTTTTGCAAAAAGTTTTGCATGGGCGTTAAACATTCCATTGATTGAAGTAAACCATCTCGAAGCGCATATTTTCTCACATTTCATTAAAGAAACGGATGATACGCCGGTTCCGGAATTTCCTTTTTTATGTTTACTTGTATCGGGGGGGCATACGCAAATTGTATTGATTAAAGATCATGAACATATGGAAATCATTGGTTCCACTATCGACGACGCCGCCGGAGAGGCTTTTGACAAAGCTGCCAAAATCATGGATTTACCTTATCCCGGAGGAGTTCTTATTGATAAATTCGGAAAAACAGGGAATCCTCAAGCATTTAAATTTGCAGAACCGCGTATTCCGGGATTAGATTTTAGCTTTAGCGGAATTAAAACTTCTTTTTTATACTTTTTGCGGGATAAACTCAAAGAAAACCCCAATTTTATTGAAGAGAACAAGGACGATTTATGCGCGTCCATTCAATACCGGATTGTATCTATTTTGTTGAAAAGAGTGGAACAAGCCTCTAAACAAACCGGCATAAAAGAAATTGCCATTGCAGGAGGGGTTTCGGCCAATTCTGCATTAAGAGCAGGTTTGCTTGATTTATCCGGAAAAAATGGTTGGAACGTCTTTATTCCCAAATTCGAATATTGCACCGATAATGCGGCTATGGTAGGTATTTCGGGCTATTTGAAATATTTGAGGAAAGATTTTTCCGGTTTAGATCTGGCGCCCTACACGCGAAATAATTGAGAGTGTTTTTCCGGATGTACGCCATTTTATAGGTCGTTTTTAATTTTTGTTATTACCAATTGCCTTTCAAATGAAAAGGTGGTTTCGGTTTCTTCTATATGTTCATAAATGATCAAACATCTTTCATATAATGTTTTCTTTTTGTCTATTGAAGCATCATCTGCAATTAATAAAAGTATTTCGGCCAATTTTTCGATATTTTCATTGTTAAGTTTTTTTTCTTTTACTAAGAAATGGATTAAATCATCAATTTTAATCGTAGTTAATTCATCTATATCGAAATCTAATTCACTTTTGAGGGCCTGATTGGTTATTTCAATCCCCTCATTTACTCTTCCTTGTTTTTTAAATCCCAGCAAATCGCCAAGTATTTTTCCCAGTATCCGCGCCAGTTGGTTAATTTGTCTTTCTAAATAATCCTGATTCATTCTCTTCTTATTTATTTTTTTGATATAAATCCTAGCGTTATGTCAACAGCAAAATGTCGCTTTCAAACAGTTTTAAAGAGTCAAAATACATTAACTATCATGTTTAGAATTATTTATACAAAGAGCGCAAAGATCTGTAAATAACAGACCTTTGCGTTTTCTTTAAGCGTAGCAATTAAAAATATTTTCCGAACAACCTCCAATTCTCAACTAAACACAACTATTATTCGTCTATTTCTTTTTGAAATTCTTCTATTTCCGCCAACGATTCTTGTATCTTTTTGATATTATTAAAATACAACTTCTTATACAAAAACAATATCATCAAAACACCTAGTGCAAAGATAGTTGCATAATAAATTATCAGCGGAAAAATGATTTCGTTTCCGAATCTAAATGTATATACAAAATACATAAGGGGTATCATAAAAATAATAAAGAAGATCGTCCCCGCTATGGCTTCATTGATAATATATTTTCTATACCTCAACACTTTTTGAGACACTTCGAGAATGTTCATTTCGGCGATTTTAATTCCTTTCAAAAATTTATATTTATACCCCTGCCAGAAAAATCCGATTATGCACAAAGCTATAAATGTCCATTTTAATACCTCGACCCCATAAATTGCGTTCAAATTCCAGAAACTGAACATACAATAGATTATAGTGGCGCAAGGAAGTATTATAATTAATCCTAAAATTTCGAGACTAAGAAGGCTATTCATAGCGCCTTTGTAAGATTTTCTGAGCATTTCTATTATTTTCCCCTCAGAAATTTTTGTTTTCTCAGCAATCTTATTCGTTTTTTCCCAAAGGTTTTTCATTTCATCTAATTCCATGATTATTTCAAATTTTTTAATTATTCGACATTTCCGTCAATTTCCTTTTTATCCGACTCAACTTAGTCGCTACGTTGGTAACAGACAGGCCGGTTATTTCGGATATTTCTTTATATGATTTATCTTCCAAGTACAACAACACCAGCGCGCGCTCAAGTTTTCCCAAACGGTTGATACTTGCGTAAAGTTCATTCATCAACTCTTTGTCGTCGGGTTCATCCGGAATTTCGGGTACAATTCCAAGGTAAATCGGTTGAGTTTTTTTTCGCCGAAAAAATGAAATGCAAGTATTTAACGCTATTTTATAAATCCATGTAGAAAAACTGCTTTCGTTTCTAAAATTGGGAAAAGCTTTCCACAGATTCAAAACGGTTTCCTGGTAAAGGTCATCCATTGATTGCGTTTGATCAACATAGAAAGAAGCCGTTTTATAGATAATGCGGCTATGTCGCTGAATCATTTGCACAAACTCTTTTTCCATTTCTTGTTGTTCCATTGGAAAATTAAAATCAATATTCATTTGTATTATTAGTCGCAGTATTTTTTAAAAAATCACAAATGAAAGAAAAAAATTGGAAATAAATATGGGGAAAATAAGTAATGTATTAAATATCAACGAGTTTAAAATAGATATCACCGTCTATAAAGAGACCTTCCCATAATTTAAGTGTAGAATGCTTTATAAACCTTATGACCATCAAAAATACAAAATCGCCAAACCTGACAAATTATTGCGAAAAAGTATCTCTGATTTTCTTGGGAAGTTTTGCAATTACTTCGCTATAAGAATCGTCTATCCATTCACAAAGCAATTCCGCAGGAATCATTTCTTTCAAATCAACCGTATTCCAGTATATTTTATTCATATGCCAACCTGGCTTTACAAATGGATATTGTTCTCTTAAAGCAATTGCCTTTTCGGGCTTACATTTCAGATTAAGGGTATGTTCTGCGAGAGAAGTTAATAAAAATATCTTTCCTGCGACCTTAAAAACCAAGGTATCCTCGTCGAAAGGAAAACTTTCTGTTACTTGTTGCTTGCTTAAACAGTATTCGCGTATTTCTTCGATATTCATGATTTATTTAATTGAAAATTTGAACGTAAATTTCGTATTAATCTATGAAATTACGGATCAGTATAAAAAACAGGTGGTGATAATTTTTAATGTTTCTATCATAATGGTAAGAATGTAATAGACTGTATTGTGATCTTTCTTTTGCCTTGACGCAAAAGAAACAAAAAGTCAAGGCTGACGACAGATAGGCTAAAAAATCATTTGTTGCGGCTAAACAAA
>JAVBLV010000113.1:0-24442 GCA_031553195.1 Bacteroidales bacterium | reverse complement strand
CCTTAAAAATATAGGGATTGAAACCGTACAGGGCAAGGAGAACGTATTTAAGGTGTACCCGAACCCGACGCCGGATGGAAACCTTACCGTTGAAATATCCCCGGCAGAGGGAGTTGGGCATAAAAAATTGGAGATATACTCAATAAGCGGAACGCTTGTGGGCAGTTGCCCGCTTTATGGCGGAAAGACAAAAGTCGGCATTTCGCATTTGCCGGCAGGAACTTATCTTTTCAAATGCGGACTGCAAACGGTTAAAGTGATTAAACAATAGACTTTTCCGCGTTGCGGCCAATAAATTTAGCGTCGCCGGAGAAAAGCAAGGTTATCCGCTCAACTAAAATGAGAATGGCTTTGTTTTATCCGGCGACGTTATTTTTAGCAACTGTTTAATCCGGAAGCAAATCATAACGATTACAGCGAGAGACGAACGGAATGGAGGAATTTCATACGTAGCGCCTTTGAAATTGTCGAAGTTTCAACAGCAAGAATATAAGCTAACGCTTTTCCATAAATATCTAAAGTGCGTATAAAACGCTGTTATGTCATATTCAAATGTTTAATTAGTAAGTTCTTAGTTTGTAGTGCAAAAATAATACTTTTTTGTAAAAGTTAATATTGATCTAGCCAATAGGCGTATTTCATTTTGTCGTTTTTTAAATGCGATTATAACCTTCGAAAAGAGCCCTCAAAAATTTTCTTGAGGGCTCTTTTGTTAATGATTTTATATGATAATCCGCTTTTGCCCCTAAATTCTCCTGACGGCGATTTTAGGGCAGTCATATTTGCAAGTTTTAGCCTCCTTTAAGAGGTTTGAGATATTATTGAGGACTTTAATCCAATCCGGTCAGGAACCTATTTCAATCCTCTTCTTTCCAAAAGCGCATCTACGCTTGGCTGTTTGCCTCTAAAGTTCAAATACATTTGCATAGCGTCCATGCTGCCACTTTTCGATAATATTTCGTTCCGGAATTTAGTTGCAGTTTCTTTGTCGAAAATATTTCCTTTTTCCTTAAAAGCCTGAAAAGCATCGGCGTCTAACCATGCAGACCAAATATAACTATAATAGCCGGCCGCGTATCCGCCGCCAAATACATGCGCGAAATAAGTACTCCTGTAACGGGGAGGAATTTGTTTAATCAAGCCTATTTTAGTCATAGAGCGAGTTTCAAATTCCGGTACTTTTACGTTTTCGGCGCTTTTCAATACGTGATAGTCCATATCTAAGATAGAAGCGGCCAAGTATTCTGTGGTGCCGAAGCCCTGATCGAATTTAGACATTTTTTGGATTTTCTCAATTAATGCATCAGGCATGGGTTCGCCTGTTTTATAATGTTTTGCATACATTTTCAATACTTCGGGTTCCATGCTCCAGTTTTCCATTATTTGCGAAGGAAGTTCCACAAAGTCGCGGGGGACGTCGTTTCTATAGGTAACATTTGAAAACAGGGCATGTAATGCATGTCCGAATTCATGGAAAAAGGTTTGCGTTTCATCAATACTTAAAAGAACCGGTTGATCGCTTACCGGCTTTGGATAATTGAACACAATCGATACGATAGGTTCTACATTGCTTCCGTCTCCCTTTTTACACTGGTCACGGAAAGACGTGCACCATGCGCCGCCAGATTTACTTGCGCGCGCATAAAAATCCATGTATAATATTCCTAAATGTTTTCCATTTTCATCTTTGGCGTCCCAAACGGTAACATCCGGATAATAAATGGGAACATCTTTTATTTGCGTAAAAGTGATGCCGTACAATTTATTGCTCACTTCAAATATGCCGTTCTGAACGTTGGTTAACGACAAATAAGGTTTAATGGCTTCTTCATCCAAGTCATATTTTTCTTTGCGTAATTTCTCGGTATAATAACGCCAATCCCAAGCCTCCATTTTTTCGGCTTTCCTGTTTTTATCCATGATTTTCTGAAGCTCGCTCAATTCTTTTTTGGCGTTTGCCAATGCGGGCGTCCAAAGTTTGTTCAATAGATCGTATACATTTTTTGGATTTTTAGCCATGCGTTCTTCCAATACATAATCGGCAAAGGTGGCGTAACCCAACAGTTGCGCTTTTTGAAAACGTAAAGAAGCAATCTTTGCCAACACGGTCTTATTATCTTTATCGTTATCATGATTGGCTCTATTGGTCCAGGCCGTCCAGATCTTTTCGCGTAAAGCGCGATTGTCGGCATATTGCAAAAATGGGATGACGCTTGGATTCTGTAACGTAAATATCCATTTCCCTTCCTGGCCTTTTTCTTTGGCAGTTTGCTCAGCCGAAGAAACAGACGTTTCGGGCAAGCCGGCCAAGTCTTCTTTTTTATCTATCGTTAAATCAAATGCATTGGTTTCCGACAACAGATTTTGTCCGAACAAAGTTTCCATTGAAGATAACTCCTCATTGATTTTACGAAGTTTATCCTGGTCTTCTTTAGACAGCGCCGCTCCATTGCGTACAAAATGTTTGTAGGTAGTTTCCAATAAATGAGATTCTTCGGGATTCAAATTCAGAGAAGCCTTTTTATCATACACGTTCTTTATGCGTTCGAATAATTGGGCATTCATGCTGACGTCATCCGAATGTTTTGTCAAAATGGTTGATATCACTGTTTCCGCCTTTTGAAATTCATCGTCGTTGATGGTTCCGGACAGGTTGAAAAATGTAAGTACAATTTTATCTAACAGGCTTCCGCTATAACTTAAAGCGGCAATAGTGTTTTTAAAATCAGGCTCAGCCGGATTATTAACGATAGAATCTATCTCGGCTTCCTTGATTTTGATGGCTTCTTCAATAGCCGGCTGAAAATGCGCGACTTTTATTTTGTCGAAAGGAGGCGCTCCATATGGGGTGTTCCATTCTGCCAATAAAGGATTTTGTTCTTGCATATTTTCCTTTTTTTGATTTTTACAACTGCTGGCCAATAATCCGGCTGCAATCAAGATAAATGCGATTTTTTTCATAAATTAAATATTAGGCCCCCCTACATCCCCGAAAGGAAACTTTATTTACACGCTCCTTTTAATCAGTTAATTTTTTGTATTGAAGGCTTATGATTATTTTATCTGTTTTTATATCCCAGTCAAACCTTTTTAAGTTGAGAGTTGAAAATGGAGAGTTGAGAGTTCGCTCTCCATTTTCAACTCTTATTCTCCCATTAAAGTATTTCCGCTTCTTTCAATGATTCCTTGATAAGTTGGAACGTGCGTTCAATGTCGTTATCCAATCCCACAGAAAAACGAATCAAACCTTCGGACATGCCCATTTCCCGCTGAATTTCATCGGGAACTTCGGAAGAAGTGCTCTTTCCGGAATTGCTGAATAAAGTTTTAAAATATCCCAAACTAACAGCCAGATAACCAACGCCTTTTTCTTGCATAATTTCCATTACTTTATTCGCTTTGTCTGCAGTTCTCAGATCGATGGCAATCATGCCGCCAAATCCGTAACCTTCGTTCATTATTGATTTCAATAAATTATGGTGCGGATGCTCCGGCATTCCGGGATAATTGAATTTCAATCCTAACTTTTTGAATTGTTCAGCCAGGTACAAGGCGTTTTTCCCATGTTGTTGCATGCGGATATGCAAGGTGTGAAGGTTTTTTAGAATGCTGGAAGAACGCAAGGGATCCAATACGGGGCCTAATAACATAGCGGTTCCTGTATTTACGTCGATTAAAGAATTGATATATTCGTTAGAACCGCAGATGGCTCCGGCCACGCAATCGTTTTTTCCATTAATAAATTTCGTCATACTGTATACAACCACGTCGGCGCCTAATCTGAAAGGAGATACAATCATGGGAGTAAAGGTATTGTCTACGATAAGTTTTGCGCCGCCTGCGCGGGCAATTTTCGACAATTCCGGAATATCGGAAATTTGTAAAAGCGGATTCGTCATGGTTTCGGTATAAATGACTTTGGTGTTCGGACGCATGGCTTTTTTCACCTGCTCCAAATCAGAGGTATTTACAAGCGAAACTTCGATTCCAAATTTTTTAATGTAATTATTTAAAAAGGCAAATGTCCCGCCATAAGTCGTCATGCTGGAAACAATATGATCTCCCGTCTTTACTTCATGCAATAATGCGCAAGTAATAGCGCCCATCCCCGAAGCCGTAACCCAGGCAGATTCCGTGCCTTCCATGCCTGCTAGCGCATCGGCAAGACATTTGTTCATCGGATTCCAATGGCGCGAATACAGGAAATACCCCTCTGCTTCGCCTGTAAAAGTTTTTTGCATAGCTTCCGCTTCTTCGAAAAGATAAGTAGCGCTGTCTGTAATAGGCGGATTCACATCTCTATAAGGCCCTGACTGGTTTAAGTTTTGAATATTCGTGGCAGGATCAAATTTTTTCATAGTTTATCTGTTTGTTTAATACGTTATATTAAATAAAATAATAGATCATTGATAATAAATAATTTGAAGGTGTTTTATTATCAATGAAGTAAATTGTGGATTTGCAATAACAAAGGTAAGGCTATTATTTCAAATGAAAAAAATTTATTGAAAAACTTGTTACCTAAGAGGTTGTTTAAAAATTTTTCTATGAAGTATTTTGAGTCTAAAAATGCTCTTTTTTGTCGGAATTTTTACCAAATAGCGCTACTATTTTTGAAAAATCCCGCCTGCAAAATCGCTATTTTTATCTCTCAAAATCTTTTCCGCAAAAATTTAAACAACCTCTTCTGATGTTACGCGGCGACATGAAATTTTCTAATTTAACAGGTAGTATCTTTGCCGAATGGAGGGATTATTAGATTTATATAGCGACTATCTTTTGTGTAGTACCAGGCAAACCGGCGCTACAGGTTTGTCAGCATTGACAGATGGTTCCATTAGCCATGATCAGATAACTCGCTTTTTATCGGGACAAAATTTCGATTCAAAGAAATTATGGCAGGAAGTAAAGCCCTTAATCCGCCAATATGAAAGCGCCGAAGCATGTTTGATATTCGATGACGCCATTATTGAAAAATAATATATGGACGAAAACGAGCTAATCTGTTGGCGCTGGGATCATAGTAAAGGCCGTAACATAAAAAGAATTATTGAATTAGGCGTTTAAGCAATATCGTAGGGATAATTTGTCATGATGATTTTCAATGGTTTTCATGTGTTTAAAATTTATAAGCCCCTCTAAATCTCCCCCAAGGGGAGACTTGGCTGACGCGCGCCTTTAATCATTCGCATTGGAGCGCCAAAGGCTCATGATTATTTCATGTGTTTCTTTTCTAGTTGATAGACTAGTCGGGGGCGTGACTTAAAGTCACACCCTGACTTACAATTACACTCTGCAAAAAACGGTGGAGTGTGGAAGAATACCATAAAAGTATAAAGCAGAATGCTTCCATTGGCAGTTCGCCTGCCCGTTCGGTCAAGGCTCAAAGCAATCACTTGTTTGCTTCTATTTTTACTTTTGTCAAATCAGAAAAAATCAAACTGTCAAAGATTTGCTATTAAAGCTAAATTATAATGGCTTCAAGTTCGCTTTACATGAACTAAATGCGCTTAAAGCTAATTTGACAAGCGCGTAACATCAGTTATTAAGTTGAATAAAGAATCTAATTTTGGATTCTCGCGATAGATTTGTTTATCTTGATCTATATGTTTCTGAATATATTCAATGCGGCGCTTTGTTAATGGATGGGTACTTACAAATTCCGATAAATTATTGGATCCCATCATTTCCGGGGTATTTTTTTGTATGGCGTTAAACAGATCAATCATGCCTTCGGGATTAATGCCCGCTTTTTGCATAGATTCCAATCCTTTTATATCTGCTTCTTTTTCCATTTCCCGGGAATATTGAAGGTCTTGGAATACATAAATATTTTCGAAAACTACGGCGGTAATTCCGCCCATATCGCCAAACAGCAACGAAATAAAAAAGTATCCGGACAACGTTCTGAAAATGCTTTTCAACGAATGTTGAAGTTCAACATGGGAACTTTCATGCGCCAGCAACGCCGCTAATTCTTCCGGTTTGTCCATTTCTTCGATAATTCCGTTGTAAATGGCAATTCTACCTCCGGGAACCGCAAAAGCGTTTACTGTTTCCGAATTTAAAACCGAAATCGTATAATCGTAATTGTGTTTCAACTTCATTTCATCAAAAAACTCCTGAACCAAAAAACTTTTCGTAGAATTTTCCGACGTAAAAGCGCTGATCTGATTGTAGGCCGATTCGCCTATGGCCTTTTCGACAGACAGGGGAACTTTGGTGGCGGCATATTCGGCTATGTTTGGGATAATTATTTTAAATGAAAATATGCCAAAGGCTATCAGTAAAAGAAATATGCCGGTAATTATTTTCCAGTTTTTGGAAATAGCAGAAACAAAATCCCTTTTTGCAAAAGAAAAATAAGGATACAGTTTATGCAGCGAAGCAGGGAATTCCTTATCTTCCACTTCAACAGACTGATGGGGAAAGGATCCATACTTTAAACGCATTCTTCCGCTTATTTCCAAATCATTCTTTGAGATGCTGTCCAATTCCCAAATAATTTCCGAAAAGCTGCCGGACTCGCCGTCGAAAATATGAAGAACAATAGAATGGTTTCCAAGAACCACCCGGCAAGGATGGCTCTTGGAGGACATTCCATTATAGTATTTCCCTTGAAATTCTGTTTTCAATTCTTAGAATATTATGTCAAAATCAAGGAAGTCAAGCATTCCTTCGCCTGTTGCATCTTTATAATCTTCTTCTGTTTGAACAATATTGTCTGTATCCAACTCTTCAGGTATAATGATATTATCGGCCAAAAATCTCATCTCGCGAACTTTTGCCCATGCAAAACCTAATCCTAGAGTGAATGTAACAATTAAACCATTTATAAAATACAACATAAAAACTTTTCCTGCAGAAAATTTGGCGTCAAATCTATACGTTTGTCCGTTATGCTCCGCTTCGATATTTTTGTAATGGTACCGGTAAAGCTCGGCGGTATACCAAAAAGAATAAATTCCCAATGTAATGATTGTAAGAATAATACCTTTCAGATTTATCAAAAAATACTCTGTGCCATTGCCTGTAAAACTAAATTTAACATTACCAAAACGGATATGTTTATAAACATATTTTTTAAGGTTGATTTCAAACCAAAAAGAGTAAATAGTAAAAGTAATTATTGTTAATCCTAATCCTTTTAGGTACAGCATTATAAGATCTGTAAGATTCCCTCTGTATCCAAAATGGATAGAACGCCAAGACGTTTTGGCTAAACGATACCGGTAAGTGCCGTGCATGGCAATGGGAGCGAGAACCAAAAATCCCAAAATGTAAATTAATATACCCACAAACGGAATTTTTATGGCAATGAAAATTGCATAAATGATGATAAGCGCGGCGATGAAAACAAATGCCTTGATGAAACCTTTAAACATTTGTATCCCTGTTCCGTGAAAAGAAAAATGATCGCCGGAGAGGTACATGTTCTGATAATAATACTGCAAGTATTTCACTTTTGCCCAAGGATAATATAATCCTAATGTGATGATTGTTAATATGGTATTGACAATCGTCAGTCCGAATAAAGCGCCTCCGGACCCTTTGAAACTGAGTAAATTTCTTCTTTCCATAATTTCTAATTTTAAATGTTCTATTTTTATTGAAAAAAACTTTTATTATGCAAAGATACATAAAATCCATATCTTTCAAACATAGTTATAAATCAATGATTTTCACGATAATAGAATCAAAAAGTTTGGATAAAAGCGACTAAATGTTCTTTTGCCAAAACGCTGAAAACATTTCTATTTTGATCATAGTTAAGTCAACAATATTAAAATAATGAACCCCGCAAATTTTTGAAATTTGCGGGGTTCATTATATAATTGCATTTATTATTAAAACTTATTTTTCCTGTTCTTTTTGCCAACTGTCTTTTAAAGTGCATGTACGATTAAATACCAAAGCTCCGGGCTTGGAATCGTAGTCTACGTTGAAATATCCCAAACGTTCAAATTGGAATTTTTCCAAACGTTGCGACTCCTTCAAAGAAGGTTCTAGATAGCAACTTTTTAATATCTGTAGGGAGTCGGGATTTATGTTCTCCAAAAATGTTTGGCCTTCTTCCGTGTCTTCAGGATTCTCCTTATTAAATAATCGGTCGAATAAACGAACTTCGGCTTGAATAGCATGTTTTGCAGAAACCCAATGAATCGTGCCTTTTACTTTACGTCCATCGGGCGAATTGCCTCCTCTGGACGCCGGATCGTAAGTACAACGGATCTCAATAATATTCCCTTCCTCATCTTTGACAATTTCCTGACAAGTAATGAAATAAGCGTAACGCAAACGAACTTCCTGACCGGGAGATAAACGGAAATATTTTTTAGGCGGATTTTCCATAAAATCGTCGCGTTCAATATAAATTTCCTTACAGAAAGGAACTTTGCGCGTTCCTGCATTTTCATCTTCGGGATTATTGATGGCGTCCATTTCTTCTTCCTGACCTTCGGGGTAATTGGTAATAACCACTTTTACAGGATTCAAAACTGCCATTACCCGTTTGGCGGTCTTGTTTAAATGTTCGCGCAAACTGAACTCCAATAAAGAAACATCTATTACATTATCGCGTTTGGCAACGCCAATTCTTTCGCAAAAATTGCGAATCGATTCAGGCGTATACCCTCTACGGCGGAATCCGCAAATGGTCGGCATACGAGGATCGTCCCAACCCGTTACACGGCCTTCGGTAACCAATTGCAGTAACTTACGTTTACTCATAACCGTATACGTTAAGTTTAAACGCGCAAACTCATATTGATGCGAAGGAAAAATATCCAGTTGTTCAATGAACCAATCGTACAGCGGACGGTGGATATCAAATTCCAGCGTACATATCGAATGCGTGATTTTTTCTATGGAGTCGCTTTCGCCGTGAGCGTAATCATACATTGGGTAAATACACCATTTGTCGCCGGTGCGATGATGCGAAGCATGAAGGATTCTATACATAATCGGATCCCGCATTTGCATATTAGGATGCGCCATATCTATTTTCGCCCTTAAAATCCTGGCGCCGTCGGCAAATTCGCCTTTTCTCATCCGGATAAACAAATCCAAATTTTCTTCAACCGAACGATTCCGGAAAGGACTATCTTTACCCGGCTCGGTAACAGTTCCCCTGTTTTTCCGAATTTCTTCAAGGGTTTGATCGTCTACATACGCCAAACCTTTTTTAATCAATTGCACAGCCCATTCGTATAATTGTTCGAAATAGTCCGAGGCATAAAATTCATTTGCCCATTTAAAGCCCAGCCATTGAATATCTTCTTTTATAGAGTCGACATATTCAACATCTTCTTTTACAGGATTCGTATCATCGAAGCGCAGATTTGTTTTCCCTCCGTATTTTAACGCCAAACCAAAATTCAAACAAATAGACTTTGCATGTCCAATGTGCAAATAACCGTTCGGTTCCGGTGGAAAGCGCGTAATGATTTCTTTATATTTTCCTGATTTTAAATCATTTTCTATGATTTCTTCCAAGAAATTCAAAGATTCTTTTTCGGGTATGTTTTTAGAAATGTCTTCCATCATTTAGTTCAATTTCAAGAGTATTATTCTTGCAAAAATACAAAAAGGGAATTTAAGTAGAAAATCAAATATAATAATTATGAAGACCTATAAAATAGTTTTACCTTTGTAGTACTATTTAAAGATTTGTTTTTGTCTATTCCTAAGAGGTTGTTTAAATTTTTATGGAAAAGATTTTGAGAGATAAAAATAGCGCGTTTGCAGACGGGGTTTTTCAAGAATAGTAGCGCTATTTGGTAAAAACTCCGACAAAAAAGAGCATTTTTAGACTCAAAATACTTCCTGGAAAAATTATTAGACAACCTCTAAAACATATTCAACAATAAAATGCCACCAAAAAAGATTCTTGTAACCGGCGCAAACGGGCAACTTGGAAGCGAAATAAAAACATTGGCTCCGCAATATCGCAATTATGAATTTATTTTTCATGATGTAGACACTTTGGATATTTGCGATTATGACGCTATAGAAAAGGTTTTGTCTCCGGAATCATTTGAGGCGATTATTAATTGCGCCGCATACACGGCCGTAGACAAAGCCGAAAGCGAATCCGAAAGCGAATCCGAAACGGCATATAAAATAAATGTTGACGCCGTAAAAAATCTGGCTGCCTTAAGCAAAAAATACGGGATTCATCTGATTCATATTTCAACGGATTATGTGTTTGACGGAAAGAATTACAGACCTTATACGGAATCGGATACAACTAATCCCCAATCTGTTTATGGAATAAGTAAGCTTAACGGGGAAAAAGCGATTTTTGAACATGCTGAAAATGCTACGATTATTCGGACCGCATGGCTATATTCTTCATTCGGACTTAATTTTGTGAAAACCATACAAAGATATGCTCTTGAGCGAGGCGTTTTACAAGTGGTTTACGATCAAATAGGAACTCCAACTTATGCGGCAGATCTTGCCAAAGCAATTCTCGAAGTTTTACCCGATCTTCCTAAAGGAATTGAAATATTTCATTATTCTAACGAAGGCGTTTGCAGTTGGTACGATTTCGCGCAGGCGATTGTTGAATTATCCGGCATTCCATGTCAAATAATTCCTGTAGAAACAAAAGATTATCCTACGCCCGCCCAAAGACCGGCTTATAGCGTATTCAACAAATCCAAATTCAAATCGACATTTTACACAGAAATTCCTTTCTGGAGAGATAGTTTGAAAAAATGTTTGGCCGTTATAAATTTGGCTACTATAAAATAATGTTCTCGACGAAATCCGGATGGATCTAAAACGCTAAAAACCGGACTCGGCCAATGCTTTTTATTTTGAAGAAACAAAAAGAAGATTTCATAATGAATAGACAATACCGGATCATATTAATCTTTACCTTATCGGCATTGATTCTCTTTTCTTGCAAATCAAATAAAGAAGTTGCGCAAACCAGAAGACCTATCGAACGAAAAGAAAAAACGCCTGCCAGGGTTGTCCCTTCAGAAACAAAGCCAACTTCTACCGTTAAAAAACAATCTATCGATATTCCTCTTACCCCAAAAGACAATAAAGTTTTGTACAACGTAGTGGAAAAATGGTTGGGAACGCCTCATGTCACCGGCGGGTGTTCGACAAGTGGAATCGATTGTTCCTGCTTTGTCATAAATGTTTATAAAGAAGTCTATAAAATAGATTTATACAGAAGTTCGGCAGATATGCTACAGAATATCACATTGGTAGAGCGCGACGAATTGAAAGAAGGAGACATCGTTTTTTTTAAAGTGGGAAGCAAACAAGTAAATCACGTCGGCATTTATCTGAAAGAAGAGTATTTTGCGCATACTTCTACTTCAAAAGGAGTAATGATCAGTAAACTTACCGAACCTTATTGGAACAAATACTTTTTTACTGGAGGAAGGCACTCAAAAGTGCAAACAAAATATTAGAGGTCGCTTAAATTTTTATGGAAAAATTTTTTAAACACGCTCTAATCCAATGAAATTTATTATTCTTTCATTTTCAGAATTTTAAATACCAAGAACGAAATTATCATTTTATAGGTAACAATAATGACTTAGAATTTTACGCCTTAATCCATCTTTTATTTGAGGAAGCTTTTCAATCTGCTCAAAG
Organism: Bacteroidales bacterium; assembly: GCA_031553195.1. Taxonomy (GTDB): domain Bacteria; phylum Bacteroidota; class Bacteroidia; order Bacteroidales; family P3; genus JAVBLV01. The sequence continues at coordinate 12,820 of JAVBLV010000113.1, read as the reverse complement.
ATCGGGGTGCAAAGCCATTTTAAGTTGCTTTGACTAATTAAAAAATAGACTGGGTTTTTTCACTTTCAAAAAAAGTCGTACTTTAGCATGTTATTTGAGGAAACGCGTTTATTTGTCATAAACCAATACGTGTTTTATAAAAAATTGTTTTTCATCATTTTAGATAATATTAAATCAACGATAAACATGAAGTTGCAACGCATTTTGGGGTTAATTGTATTCGCTCTTTTTATGTCGGGCAGCGTTTTTGCTCAACAAAAAAGCATTACTCAGCAAGCGGATGATCTTTTTGATCAGAAACAATATATTGCGGCTATTGATAAGTATGAAAAAGCATATTCCAAAGTAAAGTCAAACAGAATAGAAAAAAACAGGATTACATTTCAAATAGCAGAATGTTACCGGCTTATGGCCAATTATCCAAAGGCGATAGACATTTACAAGAGACTTATCAAAGCGAAGTATTATAACGTAGAACCCAAAATATATTTTTATATGGCCGAAGCATATCGTTTCAATAACGATTTTGACGAATCGGCAAAAAACTATGACGAATATTTGAAACTTGTCCCCAACGATAAATTGGCTAAGGTTCGAAAAGAATCGTTGGCCATGACCCAAGACATGATATACAATAGAACCCGTCATGTTGTGGAAAAACCGAAAAAATTCAATTCGGACGAAAATGACTGGTCGCCAACTTTTTTGGGGAACGACACGTCGACGGTTGCGTTTACTTCTTCCAGAAAAGGTTCTACGGGAAAAGGCATCGACGGTTGGACGGGTCAGCCTTTTTCGGACATTTACCTGATTACCAAAGATCGTAGAGGAAATTGGGTGGATGTCGATTTATTCGACAAAGATCTGGTAATTAATACCGAAGTTAATGAGGGAGAAGCTTCTTTCAGTCCCGATGGAAATACGATTTATTTTACCCGTTGCGACAATATTAAAAGGCAGACTCAAGGTTGCGCCATTTACACTTCCTCCAAGGCTTCGGGAAAGAAAAGAACCCGGGCTACAGAAGGCGAAAGTCCATGGTCCGAACCTCAGAAAGTAGCGTTAGGGGATTCCATTTATACTTATGTTCACCCTAGTATTTCAGCAGACGGCCTCACATTGTATTTTGCTTCCGATATGCCCGGAGGCGAAGGAGATATGGATTTATGGAAAGCCACGCGCAACAGCGCAAAAGAACCTTTCGGCGCGCCTGTTAATTTAGGAAAGAATATTAATACCCCTGGCAAAGAACTATATCCTGTTCTCCGGAACGATAGCGTTTTGTACTTCTCATCAAACGGATTGCCCGGCATGGGAGGGTTTGATTTATTCAAAACTCAATATAAATACGGCGAATGGACAAAACCCGAAAATCTGGGATATCCGATTAATACATCCTACGATGAAATCGGTATCATATACTACCCTCGCAATAGCAATTCCCAAATTCTGGAAAGAGGGTATTTTTCTTCCAATCGACCGTCGGCCTATCCGCATGACAAGGGAGCCAAAAAAGAAAAGAAACCATCTATCAACGATGAAATCTGGTATTTTGAACTTCCTCCGCTATTATATACCCTGCAAGGAATTGTGCGCGATGAAAAATCAATGCAACTTATATCAGGCGCAAAAGTGAAAATTGTCGGTTCCGACGGAAGTATAAATGAAGCAAATACAAACCGGAAAGGACAATATTTCTTTAGCGATACCATTATCCGGCTTGACGTAACCTATAGTATGTACATTTCCAAGATCGACTATTTCAGTACTACGGGTTCCGTAAGCACCGTCGGATACACTGTAAATAAAGATTTGGTTCAGGATTTCCGTTTAGAACCGGTGCCTAAAGACCCCGTTGTCCTGCCCGAGATTCGCTATGATTTGGCCAAATGGGATTTAAAAGAACAATATCAGGATTCTTTAATTGACTTATTGATTATTCTACGCAATAACCCGAGTTTTGTTATTGAACTCCGTTCTCATACCGATTGCCGGCCTTTTATTACGCTTACCAACGACACGCTCTCGCAACGAAGAGCCGAATCGGTTGTGGATTATTTGATAAAACGTGGAATAGATGCCAATCGATTGGTTGCCAAAGGCTATTCCGACAGAGTTCCCAGAACGTTAGATAAAAACATGAAAGTAACTTATAATGGGAAAGCATTTGAATTCAGAAAAGGAACTACATTGACATGCGATTATATTAAAAGCTTAAAAAATAAAGACGAAGAAGAGGCGGCGCATCAATTGAACCGACGTACGGAATTTTATATCCTACGTACAGACTATTCTCCGGCAGGGAAAGGGAAAAAGGATATATCCGATACTTCGCAAATCGGCGATAGCCTCAAAGTTCTGAACCTTGTGGTAGACGAACCTAAACCGCAAGCGCCTACTCCGTCTATTGTTTATAATGAAAATAAAATTCCTCTTACTATGATTCATTCTACCAAAGGAGAGGTTGATTGTATTGTAAACGGAGCGTTAATGACGTTGTTAGTCGACGAAAAATATAAAGATCCGGTTGCTTTTTCTTGGGAAGAGGCTATGCGGTTCTTATTAGATAAACGTATTAATAAAGAAGATTTTCCCGAAAGAGACAATGCTTTTGACCCCGAAGGAAAAATTATCGAAAACTCGATTATTGTATTAAAAACTGTTCAAATAGGTCCCCGTAGAGTTGAAAATCTTGAGGCAGTCGTCGTGAAAAACCTGCCTTACAAAATTATCATGAACCGTTTTGGACTTAATGATTTTGGCGAATACGAATTTGACAAACAAAAAGGATTGCTGATTTTCAAGTAATTCTTAGATTCTCGTTTGCTCGATTAGGGTTTAATGTCTTTCCGGGCATTAAACCCTAAGTTTTAATAGACCGAATATATAGATAACCAATAAAACACAACCTATCATGAAAAGTATCAAGGATATTAATTTTCAAGGAAAAAAAGTATTAGTCCGAGTGGATTTTAACGTTCCTCTGGACGAACATAAAAATGTTACGGACGATACGCGGATTCAGGAATCGTTACCAACTATTAAAAAGTTGATAAACGACGAGGCCGCCGTTATTCTCATGGCGCATTTAGGCCGGCCTAAAGCAGGCGGTTTCGAAACGGAATTTTCATTAGAACCGGTAGCCAAACATTTATCAAAATTATTAGGGAAACCTGTATTATTCACTCAAGAGCTTTTAGGGGAAAAAGTAAAACAAATGGCCGGCAATATGAATAACGGCGATGTTTTTCTATTGGAAAATATCCGGTTTTATCCAGGAGAAACCAAAGGAGACGTAGAGTTAGCCAAGGAACTTTCGGAATTGGGCGACGCATACGTTAACGACGCCTTCGGAGCCGCCCATCGCGAGCATTCGTCAACCGCTACTATCGCGCGTTTTTTCCCAAATAATAAGTATTTCGGATTTTTGATGGAAAACGAAATACGAAACCTGAATAAATTATTAAACCACTATGAAAAACCATTTACGGCCGTAATCGGAGGTTCAAAGGTTTCGAGTAAAATAGACATTCTGGAAAACCTCATTCCAAAAGTAGACAATATGATTATCGGCGGAGGCATGATGTACACCTTCATAAAAGCTTTGGGCGGGAAAATCGGAAATTCCCTTTGCGAAAACGACCGGTTGGATTTAGCGAAAGAACTCGTTGCAAAAATGGACGCTTCGGGTACAAAATTGTATTTGCCGGCAGATGCAAAAATTGCAGATAAATTTGATAATAACGCCTCCCAACAAATTGTGCCTTCGAATGAAATCCCTGATGGTTGGATGGGAATGGATATCGGATCGGAAAGTATTGAGGCCATTAAAAAAATTATCCTGGATTCAAAAACCATTTTATGGAATGGGCCTATGGGCGTTTTCGAAATGTTTAATTTTAGAATCGGAACCGATGCTGTTGCCGAAGCCATTGCCGAATCTACTGCAAAAGGCGCTTTTTCGGCAGTTGGAGGCGGCGATTCCGTAGCGGCAGTAAACCAAGCTCGTCTTGCCGACAAAATGTCATATATTTCTACCGGGGGCGGAGCCATGTTAGAATATTTGGAAGGGAAACAGCTACCTGGAATTAAAGCCATTGAAGATAATTAGCAGATACAAAATCGTAGTTGAATTTGTCATTCAACTACGATTTTAAGATTCATAAAATACCGATTCCTAAATTTATAGATAGTCCACAAATCTGTTATAGATCTTATTGTTAGGCGCTATATACCTCACTGGTTTTGAAAATCTGCGAGGTATAAAAAGATTGGACTAAATTGTAAATGCAATTGATCTGATTTATCAAATTGGAACCTGAGAAGCTGTCTGAAAATTTTTCTATGAAGTATTTTAATCCTAAAAACGCTCTTTTTTGTCAGAATTTTTACTAAATAGCGCTAACTATTCTTGAAAAATTCCGCCTTCAAAATAGCTGTTTTTATTTCTCAAAATCTTTTCTTGAAAAATTTAGACGGCTTCTGAGAAAAGATCCGAAAAGAAACTAAATTATCGTTTTACCCATTTCATATAGATTCTATAGCAAAATTTTCAATATCAGAAGAATTTCGGCTAAAAAACAAAAAAATTATGATTAAAACCATTTGTATAACGGGCGCTACTTCGGGTATCGGAGAAGCAACCGCCAAAATATTTGCCCAACATTACAACAGAATTATCATTACCGGGAGGCGTAAAGAGCGTTTGGACGAATTGTCAAAACGATTACAAGCTAAGTATGGAATAGAAATCATTTCATTGAACTTTGACGTCCGTTCGGCCGTCGAAGTCGAGAATGCGTTTGATTCTTTGCCATCAGAATGGAAAGACATTGACGTATTGGTGAATAATGCCGGATTAGCTGTGGGTTTATCGCCTATCCAAGAAGGCGTATTGGACGATTGGGAACGCATGATAGACACCAATATAAAAGGATTGTTGTATGTAACAAGAAAAGTCCTTCCCATAATGATAAAAAATAAAAGAGGACATATTATCAACATTGGTTCTATTGCAGGCAAAGAAACATACTTGAACGGGAATGTATATTGCGCAACCAAACATGCTGTTGATTCCCTGAGCAAAGCCATTCGTATGGATTCCGTCAACTATGGAATAAAAGTTACGCAAATCGCCCCCGGAGCCGCAGAAACCGAATTTTCCATCGTTCGCTTCAAAGGAGATAAAAACAGAGCCGATAATGTATATACCGGATTTCAACCTTTAACAGGAGAAGATATTGCGAATGTAATTTATTATGCGACAACGCTTCCGGAGCATGTAAATATTAACGATCTGGTTATAATGCCTACTGCTCAGGCCAGCGCGACCATTACTCATAAAGAATAATAACTCAATGGAAGAATCGGACAAAACCCATTGCGACCATGACGCAGAATTTGAATCGGCCTTAAGGGTGCACGACGGCATAGAGCAACCGTCCAATGTAAACGCTGATTTCATTTCAACTTACAAATCAGTCAAAAAACCGGAGTTGAGCGTTGACGATTATGTAGACGGAATATTAAACGGGAATCGGGTAATTCTGAGCAGAGCCATTACACTGGTCGAAAGCTCCCTTCCAAAACATCAGCAATTGGCGCAGGAAATTATTGAACGATGTTTGCCTTATTCCGGAAAATCGGTAAGGTTAGGAATTACCGGCGTGCCCGGCGCCGGGAAAAGCACCACCATAGAAGCGTTGGGAAAACATCTTACCGGTTTGAACCATAAAGTGGCCGTGTTGGCCATAGACCCGAGCAGCGAACGTTCCAAAGGAAGCATCCTGGGAGATAAAACGCGAATGGAAGAATTATCGGTAGATTCGCGCGCCTTCATCCGTCCCTCCCCCTCTTCCGGTTCTTTAGGCGGCGTTGCCCGGAAAACGAGAGAGATTATCATTTTATGCGAAGCTTGCGGTTTTGACGTGGTTATTGTAGAAACCGTCGGAGTCGGACAATCGGAAGTAGCGGCTCACTCGATGGTCGATTTTTTTCTGCTTTTGCAACTCGCCAATACAGGAGACGAACTACAAGGAATTAAACGAGGAATTATGGAAATGGCAGACGCCATTGCCATTAATAAATCCGAAGGCGAAAACCGTCCCAAAGCAGAATTGGCCGCCGGACAATATAGAAATGCGCTACGCCTATTCCCATTGCCGGAATCAGGATGGGAACCCAAGGTGATGTTATGTTCGGCCTATACCAAAGAAGGAATCGCCGATATCTGGAACATGGTTTTGGAATATATAACTTTTACTAAAGAAAATGAATATTTTTACCGGAAACGACAAGAACAAAATGTGAAAGTCCTGCTCGAAAGTATTCATGCCGACCTGCTCGAAAGTTTCTATTCCATTCCGGGAATAAAAAATCTGATTCAAACGCAAAAAGAAGCCGTCCTTAAAAGCGAAGCAAGTCCCTATGTAGCCGCCCAAAAGTTAATTGATTATTATTTTGATTGGATACGAAACAAAACCAGTTAAAGGGATCAATGAATTATTTCGGTGGAGAACCAAAATATTTCGGTGAAAATATCAAAGATCGAAAGAGGATGAGGAGAGGAATAACGGCCGACGAAAGATAGCGTTAAGAAAAATTAGAAGCGTAGACGTTAAAACAAAATTCTGTTCGAAGTCCTCTATTGAAAATAGGCTGATAATGAAATCAAATCATTTCTGGATTATCATTATAGATTCAACAGGCAAGTTATTTTGTTTAGCCGGTATGAAGATTTTTCATTTGGGATATAGAGTAAGAGTATGTTTATACTAATACTTTCTCTCCACTGGAATTTTGCATTGATCCCTTAATGCGACATTTTGAAATGCACCCAAATATTATACGAAGTTCTTTTTATCTATTTTCTTAGTATCTTTGCACCCTAAAGTAAGCGTTTCATTTGGAAAAAGATATACAGAGGCGACGAATGATATAAGCGGTATTTATAACTTTTTGTTGATTTGATGGTTTTATTTACAAGTTAACTTCAAATCATTTTAGGTTGCTTATGAAGTAGATGAATTCAGGATCTTTTGAAAATTTAGAAACATACATTGTCTTAACAGAATAAGATGGAAAAAGAACAATTTTTGTCGCTGTTAGAGAATTATCAAACAGAGTTAGACTTGCATAACAAAGATGAAATTCTTTCTTATAAAGAAAAATATCCGTATTGTGCATTGTTCCATTTAATGGATTTGTTAAGCAATAGGTCTTCCGATAAAAATACCTGGCAAAATTTGCTTTCAAAGACAGCCATTTATGTTTCGGATAGGGAATTCTTAAAAAAGAGAATATTTATTTCTGATGCGACGCACGCATCTTCCTCTATTCAATTGCGTTCCAGGAATAATGAAATTGAGGGCGCTCCTTTGGAGAAAGGGAAAATCCACGCCGCGAAAGATCCGGAACCTTTAAAACAGGAGCCATCTATTGATATTTTATCAGAAATCGACGCGTATGAAGAAATTACTTTCAAAACAGCTTCTAAAAAAGAATTAATTGAAAAATTTCTGGAAATACAAAGTCCGAAAATCCAAAAACCGACCTCGATTATTCAGGAAAATACTTTGGAACAAGAGCAAAAGAATGTAGATAAAACGACGGAAGAACCATTAACTTTTGCGAGTGAAACATTAGCCCTTTTGTATGAGAAGCAAGGCAATATTAATAAAGCGCTAAAAATATACGAAGTATTGAATTTGAAATATCCGGAAAAAAGCGCTACTTTTGCAAACCAAATTGAACGATTAAAAAAACTACTAAAATAAGTAACCCATGTATGTGTTTATTTCAATTCTGATTCTTATTACCTGTGTATTATTGGCTGGTATTGTATTGGTTCAAAATTCAAAAGGAGGAGGATTGGCCGCCAATTTTTCTTCTCAGAATCAAATTATGGGGGTTCGAAAAACGGCCGACTTTTTAGAAAAGGCAACCTGGACACTAGTGATTGTTTTGCTAGTCCTGAGTTTGTTAGCTGTTTTCGTAATTCCTAAGAATACAAACGAAGGAGGCTCTCATGCTACGGAATTAACTGTGGATGAAAGTAATCCGACATTACCTGCAATGCCTGTACAGCAAAGCGCGCCCGCTACAGAGGAAGGTCAGCCGGAATAAACGAAGATTTGATACATTCGACATTATAAGGGTTTTGCAAATAACTTTGAAAAGAGGTTGCTCGCTTTTGAGGAGTAACCTCTTTTTACTTAGGAGAAATTGTTTCGGGAAGGGTTTAATTTTTGGCAGGAAAACTGTCAATTTGTCCTTGTTTATGACAATTATTCTTCTTTCGTTATTAAAGTAAAATTGGCATGCATTTTGAAATAAAATAAAACGTCAGGTTTCTTTTAAGAGGACTTTCGAAGCGGGAGGATAAAAAGAGAGAATCCCCTATTCTGTTATATATAATGACCAGTTTATTGAGTTGTGATTTTTATTTTTTAGGATTGATAAAAAGATAGAATATTTTAAAGAACAATCTCAACAAATAAAATATAATGACAGTACAGAGTAACCATCGTAGTTAAATAAGAAATTCAAATTATATTTTTAACATTTAAATTTATATAGGATTATGGCAAACATAAATGTAAAACCACTGGCAGACAGAGTGTTGGTTGAGCCCGCAGAGGCAGAACAAAAAACGGCTGCGGGAATTATTATTCCTGATACGGCAAAAGAAAAACCGCAAAAAGGAACTATTGTTGCTATTGGCGACGGTAAAAAAGACGAACCCATCACAGTAAAAGTAGGAGACAATATTTTATATGGAAAATATTCCGGCACCGAAATTACTATTGACGGGAAAAACTATTTAATTATGAGAGAAAGCGATATTTACGCAATTATCTAATAAATAGAATCTTGGAATTTCGAAAGGAAATTTTAAGCACATGAACATTCATAATTAATTAACTCAAAAATAATTCAAAAATGGCAAAAGAAATCATTTTCGACATAGACGCCAGAGAAAAATTACGTAAAGGTGTTGATTCTCTTGCAAATGCAGTAAAAGTAACATTAGGACCCAAAGGTCGCAATGTAATTATCGATAAAAAATTCGGCGCTCCGAGCATTACTAAGGATGGCGTGTCAGTGGCTAAAGAAATAGAATTACCTGATTCTATCGAGAACATGGGCGCTCAATTAGTGAAAGAAGTGGCTTCCAAAACGGCCGATCAGGCAGGGGACGGTACAACAACAGCTACGGTTCTGGCTCAAATTATTGTTAACACAGGACTGAAAAATGTTACCGCGGGAGCGAATCCTATGGATTTGAAACGGGGGATTGATAAAGCAGTTGCCGCAGTTGTTGAAGATTTGAAAAAGCAATCGAAAGTAGTTGGCGACGATATAGAGAAGATAGAACAAGTAGCTACGGTTTCTGCAAACAATGATAGTTTCATTGGAAAAATGATTGCAGAAGCAATGAGTAAAGTAAAAAAAGAAGGCGTAATCACAATTGAAGAAGCCAAGGGAATTGAAACAACCGTAAAAGTTGTGGAAGGTATGCAGTTCGACAGAGGGTATATTTCTGCTTATTTTGTTACGGATACCGAAAAAATGGAAACGGTGTATGAAAATCCTTATATCTTGATTTATGACAAGAAAATTTCTACAATGAAAGATTTCTTGCCGATTTTGGAGAAAGTGGTTCAAACAGGCCGTCCGTTACTGATTATAGCGGAAGATGTAGAAAGCGAAGCTTTAGCGACGTTGGTTGTTAATCGTTTGCGCGGATCGTTGAAAATAGCGGCTGTAAAAGCGCCTGGATTCGGCGATAGAAGAAAAGAAATGTTGGAAGATATTGCAATTTTAACGGGGGGAACCGTTATTTCTGAGGAAAAAGGATTTAAGTTGGAAGATGCCGACTTATCTATGTTGGGACAAGCCGAAAAAATTAGCGTTGACAAGGAAAATACAACGATTGTAAGCGGAAAAGGCGAAAAGAGTTTGATTACATCGCGTATTGCTCAGATCAAATCGCAAATAGAAAAAACAACTTCGGATTATGATCGCGAAAAATTGCAAGAACGCTTGGCAAAATTAGCCGGAGGCGTTGCCGTGATTTATGTGGGAGCAGCTTCTGAAGTAGAAATGAAAGAAAAGAAAGATCGTTTCGACGACGCTTTACACGCTACTCGCGCGGCCATAGAAGAAGGAATTGTTCCCGGAGGCGGAATCGCCTACCTTCGCGCTTTGAAATCATTGGAGAACATTAAAACTGAAAACGAAGACGAAGAAATAGGAGTAACAATTATTTGTCGTTCGCTCGAAGAACCTTTGCGTCAAATTGTGCAAAATGCAGGTTTGGAAGGCGCTGTTATCGTTCAGAAAGTAAAAGAAGGCGCTGCCGACTATGGCTTCAATGCTCGTACCGAGACCTATGAAAATTTATTTGAAAGCGGAGTGATCGATCCTACTAAAGTAGCGCGCGTTGCATTAGAAAATGCGGCGTCTATAGCAGGGATGCTATTAACTACCGAGTGCGTAATTGCCGATATCAAAGAAGAAACTCCCGCGCCTCCAATGGGTGGCGGAATGCCCGGAGGAATAGGCGGAATGTACTAATATTAATTGAGATTCGATTAGTTAATCTATATTAATCTCAACCTTGCGAGAGAGTTGCAAATTTTGGTTTGCAACTCTTTTTTTAGTTCGAAAAAGTTGTTTTGTAGAAAGTCAAAAGCGGATCAATGAATAATTCCGGTGGAGCGTCAAAATATTTAAGTAAAAATATCAAAAATCGAAAGAATGAGTCAAGGAATAACGGCCTACGACAGATAGCGTTAAGAAAAATCATTAGTGGAAGCGTTAAAAACAAAATTCTGTTCGAAGCCTCCTTCTGAAAAATAGCGTGACAGCGGCTATTATTTAGGGGTTGGAATAACAACCTCGACGGGCAAGTTATTTTGTATAGCTGCAACAAATGATTTTTTAGCATATCTGTGGTTAGCCTTGACTTTTTGTTTCTTTTGCGTCAAGGCAAAAGAAAGATTACAATGCAGTCTATTACATTCTTACCATTACGATAGAGACATTAAAAATTTTCTCCACCTGTTTTTACGCTGATTCTCAAAAACAAGTATCTTACAATGACGCGCCTAAACTTTAATGATATTACGACCATTTCAAAAACAAAATAATTTAGCTTTTAAGATTTGGATCTCTTAAAAAATTTACAAATTGTGTTTCATCATACAAACCGCAAGAATAAAGAGTTTTTAATAAGAAAAATATATTTTTTGCCTCAGAATAGAGGGGCAGAACAAAAAAAGCAAAAAACAAAAAAACGCCACAATTATTGATAACAAAAGGATTGAGAAAAAACGAAACGTTTTAAGCATTGGATAAACATAGGTAAATGACCGGATAAAAAAGCGGTCAAAGATAAAGCAGATACGCATTTTTACGGATACCAACAGGTAAATGTAAAAATGCGTATTTTGTTTTGCCGATTGATAACGGCGCGTTATCATTTTTAGAAGCACTTTTGTTATCAAAAGAATGATAACAAAAGTGTGTGTATTGTTTTGCTTGTTTTATGGGTTTGATTGTTCCTTTTTAAACTCAATTTGATGGGGTTTTAAAAGTTCTTTTTGCCTTAAACTTCCATAGATATTAAGGCGTTCAAACTCTCCAAAAATGGCGGGTATATTATCGGGAAACATATCGTATAAATAGGCTTCAAACTCGTAGGTTTGGGTGTGATAATTGATAACCGGTTCGTCAATTATACCTTCATTTATGAATTTAAGTTCTTTGGTTCGCCCCAATTTGCTACCCTCTAATATTTCTTGCAATATGAGATGATATAAAAAGCGTTTTAAGCCCTCATCTTTTTGTAGTGAAATATTTGAAGCATCCGGCATTTCATCGGTTACGATGTGTAAGGTTAGGCTTATTAAGCGGGGTTGGTTCTTGCCTTGCCCTTGCATGGTGTAATCTGCAAAAATAGCAGGTAACGAGAAATACTCGTATAGTTCCGGTTCTACAGGTTGAGAACGGTACACATCTATAAAAAACGTGCCGTTTAAACCTCGTTCCTCGAATTTGTATTTGTTGGCTTCTATTAATTTATAGAATTCTAAGAATTGTACTAACATGGTTTTATGATTTTAAGGCCTTTGCAAAGCGTGAGGCTATGTGTAAATAAATACGACGTTCTAAAGCATAGCTATTGCCGATAAATTGGCGTGCCGGTATTTTGACGTTCATTTTGCGCCGGTGCGATTTTACTGTATGGGACGATACTTTTTCCTTTTTCCTGCCCTCTCGTTGGCGTGTGTGTGCTTTCCTTGTATGTGTTTTTACGGTTACAGTTTCTTTTATTTCGCCTCCTTCGTTTTGGATTTGTGCGTAAGGTACATCGGTTCCTACTTTAACTAAATCAAGCGTAGCAGATATTTTACGAATGCTTCGTTTTAAATGCCCTTTATCCACAAGTAAGGTCTGACTTCTATTTTTACCACCTCGACGTTTCCGTTTTCGTGGCTTCCACGGATGTTTTGTCTTGTCTAACCATGCTTGTTCACGAAATCGTTCTTTACTGAAATTTACGGCAATAGTAGCCACTTCGTTAGGAATGCGACTATATGCCGTTGTTAAGGCATCTAACTTGCGCGTAAATTCGGTTATATCTACTTTTGCCATAATATTACATTGTTGTTTCTGCACTGCGGACAACCCTCATAAACATTTCGGTCATCCAGCGTTCTAATTCGTCTTTGTTCATTCCGTTTACGCTTTGGTGCGTTGGCGTGAAGCCTTTTATGAAGCTATCAATGTTGATAGTGATGTTTTTTGTTTGGCT
>JAVBLV010000086.1:0-9256 GCA_031553195.1 Bacteroidales bacterium | reverse complement strand
TCTTCTTTACCGGTGAGTTTTACGGTTTTGGATTTGCCGCTAAAGCATTACAAAATCTATACACTGTAAAACGATGGACTCCCATCTTTTTTGCAATTTTGGTTTTAGATATACCTTGTTTTAAAAGTCTCTCTATCTCAGGGCTTTTGTTGGACAGATGTAAATTCTACATATCTTAAATCCCGACTTAAGAAAAGTGGTGTTTTTGATGTGCTTAGTATGAGTTTATTTTCGCAAATTACTATCCCTGATTGGTATTTTGTTTGTATGATAAATTCAAGATTTATAAGCTTTTATGTGGATGATTTTATTAATAATACATCTCATTTTCAAATCAATGATGCTCGTCAATTGCCCATAATTATTCCAACAGAAGATAAATTAAAAGAATTTGAAATCTTGTTTCTATCAGTCATTGAAATAAAAGAACAACAAGCTCTATCCTTAATATCTTTGAACAAAGCAGAAACCAAATTTATATATATACAAGAGAAATTAGATGATATGGTTGATAAATTATATAGGATTTACAGCATATAGATTGTTGACAAAGTCATCTAATTCTATTTGTATTTCATCTAAAAACGTTTCTGCATCCATTTCAGAGAGAATTTTTCCTGTTTGTTGCATACGAATAGATACTGCTCTTTCAAAAATACCTTTTATCTCATTGAGTTGTTTTTGAGTTGGAATTAAGATCGGAACCAATTTTGCATCCCCTGTTGTAAAATGCGAAGTTGTATTTACGAATGCATCAACATAAAATGCAATTAACCTCGAATTGAGAATGCTTACGATATAATATTCTGGAACACAATCTAATATGGAGAATAAACTCATGCTTTCTGTGCTGTGAACTGTCTTTTGTTTTTGCCGGCATTTTATATAAGTTGTCAAAACATTAGACCAACAAAAGCCCTCCTTAAAATAGTACTGATATCCTTGATATCGAGCTTTTGGATCGGTCTTTAAAAACCGGACATTTTCTTTAGACCATGCAATGGCAAATGGTGTTTCCAAATACCAACGATTTCCATCTTTATCTCCTTTATCATAAGGGACATAGTATTTCTTAGAGGTGTCAATGCCATTTTCTTTTTCATCAGAAGTAAGACTATCAATGTTAGCTATTTCATTGTCGTCAATCAAACGATATAAATAGCCTTGCCCAAAAATATCACGACCATATTTTTCTTTCAAATTATCAAAAAGAGTGGCTATTTCAATCTCATTTAACTGTGCTATATATTCACTGACAGAAGAAAATTCATCTAATTCATTTATTTTTATTTTATGAATCTTGATCACTTCTGCTAATTTTTTTGGTCGTGATTCAATAATATTTTTTGCCCATTTTGTGGATTTTCGAACAGCAATATACTTTCCATTGTTTGCTGTCGCAAGGCCTTGCCCTCCATCTGTAAGGCAGCCAAGGAGGGCAATATCTCCAGGTTTTAAATTCTTGCGGTATTCTTCTAGTGCTTTGTGGTTTTTCGCGATATTTTTACTGGTTGATATTTTATCCCACCAAGTATTGTATAGTTCTTTGACTTTTACACCATATAGTTCAAAAATACGTAGATTTTCTTTTGTAGGCTTGAAAATTACAGCATTTTGTGTATTTAAATAAACGGATTGTTCTGTTTCGTAACATAAAGGGTTATTTAAATCTTTGCTGCCATCAAGAAATTTTATTCGATTACCGTTTGCGTTTTTATTTGATACCGAAACAATACAAGTGTCAACCATAGCGGCTTCAAACGGATTGGCTGTATCAAAAATATAATTGATTTGTTTTGACAGTAATAAATCTCTTAAATTTCTTTTAGTTTGCGTAGTCCAAAATGTTTTCGGTGTAATAAAGCTTAAAGTTCCTTTATCAGATAATAAATTGCACCCTTGGAAGAAAAAATGATTATAAGTGTCGTCTGCAAATCCATATTGTTTTTCATAAATTTTCTTATCATCTGCAGTAACACCTTTTGTGGAAATATATGGCGGATTGCCTAAAACAATATCAAAACCATTCTTTAAGCCAAACATCCATTCTGTATCAAAAAACGGTGATATTGCATTTTGGTCATAAGGGTTCCATTGCGCTAATTGAATTGCCTCTTCAGAAGCAAATTCACCATTAACTTCTAGCAATTTTGCTAATTTATTCCGTAGCTTTTCGTCCTCCTCTCTACACTCTTTTTTCTGTTTTGCCGTATTGGCTAAAAAATGTTTATGTCGAACTTGTAGTAAATCGGTTTTGGTTACTTCTATTTGTGGGTCTTCAAACAATTCTAATTGTGCATTCCTTTTGCTTAATCCAATTAATGAATTGGCTGCAACAAATTTAGTCTCTAAATTGGGTAAGGGTTTTATCCCAAAATTATTGGCGCTATCTGAATTTGGTTTTTGTTCGCAAATAAGAGAAATGAAAAATCTCAATTTGCTAATTTGAGCAGCTATGGGCTGTATATCTATACCATAGATACAATTTTCTATTAAATGTAATTTCAAATCGTAAATGGAAATAGGTGAATTTTTAGGAAGTACTTTTTGTATGACGGAAATCATCCTGTTTAGAACCCCCATTGGAAAAGCCCCTGATCCACATGCAGGATCTAAAATTTTACAATTTCTGAGTGATTGATATATTTGATTTTTTTGAACATCAGTTAAATTAATCATTTCATTTTCAAGTGAAATCAATTTGTAATATTCATTTCCCAAATCTTTGTCAACCGTTCGTTTTAAATGTTCAATTAAACTTTCATCTACCATATATTGAACAATTTCCCTTGGCGTATAAAATGACCCTGATTGTTTGCGGGCAGTTTCTTTGGTTTCAGGATTATATGTGCCTAACAAGTTCTCAAATGCTTTGCCAAGTAATTCGGGGTCAAGTGCAACCTCTACATCTAAAGGTGAATTTTCTTCAACAGTAAAGTTGTATCTACTTAAAATAGAGATAAGACCTCGTTCTTCCTCAAAAAATAGAATATTAGGAATAAAGGCTCGTGATTGACGGTCATTTTTTCGACTAAATCCGTCGCTGTAAATGATTTTTCCATTGCTATCCGGCGTAGATTTATCCAAACATTCAAACAATCCGCCATTCAAAAAAGGCACTTTACTAAACAATTGAATAAGCTCTTCTTTCGAAATACAAAATTCATCTGCATATCGGTAGAGTGTTTTTATTCCATAATGTATCTTATTTTCATGATAATTTCCATCTGCTGCAAAATCCCTATCTTCAATTTTATTATTTAATGTGGCAAAAAATAAATTTTGTAGTATGGCATTGTAATAATTTCCTGACTTTATACTATTTTTATCAAAACCCTTTAATATTTTTTGAATGTATTTAGAATCAAATATGTCATGTGGAACAAGGTCTTTTTGTTTGATGAACCAAACAAAGATAAAACGGGTAATAAGGCGAATTAAATGCTCTTCTATAATTCTATCATCTTTTTCGGTATTGCGATCATTAGGGTAAGTAACTCCTATCTCATCAGACAAAGCCCATTGATACCAACCAAAAAGTTCCCTGTAGAATTCTTTGGTGAGTTTATCCACTGAAAATGCTTTCGACACATCAGCCAGCGTATTTTTATCTTTGCTTTCTCGCAATTCCAATATTCGCATGGAAGCAGTCGTACAACTTTCGTTGTTACCTAAAGTAAAAGTATAACGTTTTGGGGCAGTTTCTTTTTTCAGCAATTGCCCATTTTCGTCGAATTCCGAATATTTTTGAATAAATGAAAGTCGGTAATCAGATTGGTTTGTTGAATAATACCAAACCAAAGCGCCATGCACAATGCTTTGGTCGATATAACCGGCAGCTATGTCGCGCAATTGTTTTCGGTTTCGCGCAATGTTGATAGAATCGGCCACTTCTACTTCAAACAAAGCAATATTTTCTTGTCCGAAACTGATATGCCCTAATTGTCTTCCGCTTTTGAACAGTTTTTTATCTTGCCCTATTTCTTGATATTTGGTAAACAGTTCTACATTGTTGAACATTGATTTCAAAATGGGTTCCCATGTATTGAAATGATAGGGTTGTTGCAATTTGGACTTCAGTTCTAATTGTGTCATAATGTTAAAAATTTAGCTATTCAGATCACTAATTTCTATTTTTTTAATTTCTTCTGTTCTCTCTCAAAATTTTCGATAAAGTGTATTTCCACCGGGGAAAGTTGAAAAGAAGTTCTTTTCTTATACTTGTCATATTCCAGACTTGCTTTTTCTTTTGCTATCTCTGCCGAGATTGTTCCGGCATGAGTAAGTAGCTCTTTTCCTGATAGTTTCAGGAAGTTATCCAATTTCTGTACCCAGTCTCTCATATACATAGGTGCATGGCTTTGAGCCTGTAATTCTGCAAAATCAAGATACAAACTCACTATGCGGTTTAAGGTATCAAGTTCTCTTTCGGTCAAATAATTTTTTGCAGATTCTGCATCATTACGTTTGGGTAACGCCCCTGACCATATTGTTAATCCCATAAAATCTTTTTCTGCATGGGCACGACTATAAATGACTTCAGCAGCAGTATGTCCATGAGCCGAAAAGTGCATTTTGTTTTGTATCGTTGCAAAAAAAGCCTTTGTAGCTTCCGCACGAGGGTCATAGTCGATACTTAGAGCATATATTTCAAGTATTTTCCGGTAGAATATTTTTTCAGAGGAACGTATGTCACGAATACGCGCCATCAATTCATCAAAATAATTTCCACCGCCTGCTCGTTTCAACAAATCAT
Source organism: Bacteroidales bacterium (assembly GCA_031553195.1). Lineage (GTDB taxonomy): Bacteria > Bacteroidota > Bacteroidia > Bacteroidales > P3 > JAVBLV01. The sequence continues at coordinate 4,500 of JAVBLV010000086.1, read as the reverse complement.
CATTTAAGACAAATCCTTTTATCAGATATTCTCTTAATACCTGTGTAGCCCACGTCCGGAATCGAACGCCTCGATGTGAGTTGACTCGATAACCCACGCTAATTATCATATCGAGATTATAGTATACTACATTTCTTTCTACTTTACGAGTTCCTTCTTTTTGAACTGTTGCAAAAAATGCAACAGTTGAATCCATGTTCAATTCCCCCGAATCAAAAATATTTTTTATATGACGTGAAATAGTGGATTTATCACGTTGAAACAATACTGCCAATTGGTCTAAGCTAAGCCAAACAGTATCATTGGATAATGTTACTTCTATTTTTACGTCGCCCTCTTCGGTTTGATATAACAGTATATTCCCTTTTTCTTCCTCTTCCATAAGTGGTGTGTTTTACAATGAATCAAAACTTTCTGATATGATAATCTCGGGATTGAATAATTTACTTTTTATTTTTTGTGTTTGAATTCTGACAATATCGTTTGTTTCATTTTCCAAAGGATATTGCTGAAGAATAGCAATCATCTTTTCAAGCAAGATAATCGTTTTTACAGGTGTCTTCTTCACGGCTTTTTCCAAATTATTAATGTCGCGTCGCAAGTTCTGAAACATTCCTACTGAAATGGCTTGCTTTGCTTTCTGAATAAGCGATTTTTCAGCCTCTGAAATTTCAGAAATCCGTAAAAATCCATCGAGATAAGCCAATGCCTTCTTTTCGTTAGGTCCCTGTTTATCATCTACTTTTTTGCCCCGAGCTTTTTCTTCTTCCACTTTTTCCGAAAATGCTTCTATAGCCTTACTTACTTGTATATGGTGCAAATCATGTAAGGGAATGGATTTTTCATCTATCCGAGCATGAAATCTGTCTGCTGCTTCTAAAAACGAAAGTTCTTCAATTGTTCCGTCTTCCCGAATATAAGTAAAAGCATTTCTTCGTTCGTTTCGGATGAAAATAATTGTAGTATCTTTCATGATTTTGCTTTTTCGTCCGGTTCGGGCGCGCAGTGGCATGTTCTGAATCCGTTTGATGAATGCCGGATTTTCTTCTTTGATTTTCCGTAATTCCATTAACAATTTAAGGCTTTCATCACGTTCTTCTTCAAAATCGGTATCAAACAAACCAAATGTTTCGGGCTCTTCTTCCTCGGGCGAATATATTTGGCTGTCTTCGCCCAACGCAGCATGGAAAGCAGCCAATTTCATTTTGGCTTTCTTTTCTAAATCAATGTCATTGTTAACTTTCTCAGTGGGAAAAAAATTGTAAATATGAATTTTATCAGCTGTTGAACCAATGCGGTTTACACGCCCTACACGTTGCATCAGGCGGGTTGAATTCCAAGGGGTATCATAATTCACAATTATATTCGAACGATGCATATTCACACCTTCGGCCAATACTTCGGTAGAAATAACAATGTTGTAATCGTTTTTCTTTTCGCCTTCATAATTGGCATCGAAATTTTCTCTTAGCAATGGTACTTTTTCCTTTCGGTTACTACTTTCTACACACAAAATTTTATCGAAACCCTCTTGTTTAAGATTTTCGTATAGATAGTTGGTTGTCTCCTTACTTTCCGAAAAAACTACCAATTTCCCTTCTTGGTTTAGTTCTTTCCTGAATAGTTCATTTTGCAATTTATCGATAAACTCATTAAGTTTGGGGTCGTAAGTAATCTTTTCCCATTCAACAATCAACTCATTGAGTATTAATTGGTCTTGTTCTAATCCTGAAAGAAATCCGGCTTCAAAATCTTCCGGCGTACAAATGGAAATAGTCGGGTCAAAGTCCATTTTATCAAGAGCCAACTGCAATAATTCGTCTTCTTTTCCTTCAGTAATGTATTCGCTTACTTTCAAATTAGGCGCAATAAATATTTTCCCTGACTCAAACATTGTCAACATGGCTTGATTAGCCATAGCAAAACGGCTCAACGAATTTTTAAATGCATAAAAACTACTATCAATCCGTTTTACCAAAAGCGTTTTCATGATATGCGCCAATTGAGTAGAAATCAAGTCTGCTTTTTTGTATTTTACTCTTACATTCGGTTTTAAATATTTAATGGCTTGATAGCGGTAGTAAGTTAATCCGTTTTTCAAATAATGTATTGTTTGGTCGTAAAGTTTATTCAATTCATCATCCAATTGATAAAAGATTTTTTGAGGTTTTTCAGATTTTGGAAAACGAATATTTTGGGCATCCAAATCTTTTTTATAATCTTCGTTTTCCAACAAATCGCGCCGTGTTCTTCTCACAGTTAAAGGTTTGATAACTTTTTGACGAATATCTTCATAAATCCGTTTGACCTCTTTATTTACAACGGTATGGTTGGGCTCATTTTTGAGTTTTTTGTACGCATCGGTTTTTTGTCGGAAAAAATGCTGAAGATTTCCGATTTCCAAATTACTGTCCTTTGAATTTTGAAAGAGATAAACCAAATTGGCGATATCTTCCGGCTTATTATTCAAAGGGGTTGCCGAAATCAGGATAACTTTTTTATCAGCAAAAGAACCATCCGGTAATTCCCGACGGCTTTTGGTTTTACAAATTTTTTGAAGCTGATTATACATTTCTGCGGTATCACTACGAAACTTATGAGCCTCGTCCACAATTATCAAATCATATTTTTCAGGATTATCAACCTTATGAAGACTTCCATTTGTAATAATTTTGAAGTTGTCTAAGTTGAATTTTTCCAACGTTTCCGACCAGTTATCTTTCAATGCAGGTGGTATGATTACCAATGTACGGGAACGGTACGCAGGAAAGTTATTTGAAAAGAAAAACATTCGGGCAATTAATGCAGCCACAACTGTTTTCCCCAACCCAACCACATCGGCAAGAAAAAAACCGTTGTATTTCATCATTTTTTTGTAGCCATCATCCACTGCATCGGCTTGGTAAGTGAGTTTTTTGTAGCCTTTGGGCAAATCGGATATGGAATTAGGGTCAAATTCTATACTTTTGCCAAAATACTCAATCAAAAACTTTAAATATACTTCGTAGGGCGTGAATTCATCGTTCAGATAAGTTTCTTTTTTGAGCTTATCAATATAGTTTTGACTGATTTCCACGCTTTCGTTCCAAAGTTTTTCAAAGGTTGTGGTTGCAAAATCAATGTCGGAATTATCGCGCAGCTCTACATTAAATTCAAAATTCTTAGAAAGTCCGGAATCTGTCAAATTGCTCGAACCTGTGATTACAGCTCCATATCCGTGGTCATGTTTTTCTTTTTCTCGGAAAATATAAATTTTAGCATGTAGATTTTGCTTAGGATAAACGCGTATTTGTATTTTTTTTGTAGAAATGTCTTCTATCAATTGATACATGCCTTCTTCCACTTCTTTATCATATTTGGCATCTTGTATATTTTTCTTTACCTCAAGAAAAAATTCTTCCTGTGAACATTCCTCATTCGGGTCGAATAAAATACCTTTTTGATTGGCTTCATAGATAAGATTGTCGATATTTATTCCGACCAAAATGCGTATTCCCTCAGCTTTTTTTACAAAATTTCGAATACGAAAATATCCCGAAGCGCGAAAATATCCCACCAGCGCATCAAAAAAATGAATGTTGCGATGTTGAAATATTCCTTCAATTTTACTTAAAAGTGTGTTGCTTTCCTCGTTGGTGAAAAATTTGGTATTATTCATGATGGTTGATGTTCGGATAATTTTTAATTTAACAAATCCGCATAAAAGTATTCAACCCATTCTTTGTAGGTGTCTTGCGCTGAAAGGCAGGTGTCAATCAAATAACCTCTTATGCTTGCAAATTCTTTCAAGCCACGATAATAAAATTGCTTGTGGTCGTTGTCGATAATAAACGGAATAATATTGTTCCTCAAGCACTCACGGAATAGTATCAGGCGACCAACTCTACCGTTGCCATCTTGAAATGGGTGAATTTTCTCGAAACGGTAGTGATATTCAACAATGTTCTCAAATGAAATTTCTTTAATGGAATTATACCACTCATTGAGTTTATTCATGTCGGCTTCTACATTTTTAGGTAGAGAAGTTTCTGTTCCGCCCACTTCATTAGGTAGCTTTTTCCAATCGCCTACATGGAACCATTCTTTTGTAGCATCGGAAGTCCCTGTTTTCAAAATGCGATGAAACTCTTTTATAACCTCATTTGAAAGGGGTTTGTCAATTGTATCAAGCAAATAATCGAATGCTACAAAGTGATTGGATGTTTCAATGATATCATCGACAGGCACGGCTTCTTGGTCTTTAAATCCGATAGTGCGAGTTTCGAAGATATAGCGAGTTTGCTCTTCGGTCAATTTGCTTCCTTCTATTCTGTTTGAATTGTAGGCAAGATTTACCTGCGTTTTATGATACAAACCGCCTTTGCGCTTCGCCTGTTTTTCTTCTTTGAGATATGTTAGCAATTTATTCATTTTCATCTGTATGCTGTTTTATTTTATATGCCATTTTTGTTGGTTAGGCAAAACCTGTTCGGATATTCCCAATCTGTAAGAAGTTTGGGG
>JAVBLV010000055.1:0-17546 GCA_031553195.1 Bacteroidales bacterium | reverse complement strand
ACGACTGCCCAAAAGTCCCCTTTAGGGGATTTAGGGGTATAAAGCCTGTCTTTCCAAAGGTCAGGGGCAACATTGCGGATTATCATATTTTGTTATTATCAAAATATTAATTGTTTAAATATCTCGGAGATAATCTCTTATCTAAACGTGCAGTATATGACCCTTAATGATTTGGCACAAGGAGAAAGCGCTATCGTTGTAAAGGTTCGCGGACGCGGAGCCTTTCACAAGAGAATTACCGAGATGGGTTTTATTCGCGGGAAAAAGGTAGAAGTTATTCGTTCCGCCCCATTCCGGGATCCTGTGGAATACCGGATTATGGGATATGAAATCTCGTTGCGCCGGGCTGAAGCGCAATTGATAGAAGTAATCCCGTTAGATATGCATATGCCGGAAAAGTTATCCGAATATAACGGCGTTATTGACGAGGAAACCTTAAAAACTTCCGCCCAGGAAAAAGGAAAAATTATTGATGTCGTTTTTGTCGGGAATCCCAATTCCGGAAAAACATCTTTATTCAACAATGCCTCCGGATCTAAAGAACGCGTCGGTAATTACAGCGGGGTTACCATCGACGCCAAAAAGGCTGTTTTCCGGCTTAACGGCTATACATTCAATATTATTGATTTGCCCGGAACATACTCTCTTTCGGCATATAGCCACGAAGAATTGTATGTCCGCGAATATATCCTCAATTATAATCCCGACATCGTTATTAATGTTGTAGACGCTTCCAATCTGGAAAGGAACTTATACCTTACTACCCAACTTATCGATATGGATATGAAGGTAGTAATTGCCCTGAACATGTATGACGAATTAAAATCCAAGGGGGATGAATTTGATTATCATTTATTTGCAGGATTAATAGGAATTCCTATTATTCCGACTATTGCCAACAAGGGAGTTGGGATCAAAAATTTATTTAATAAAATTATCGACGTTTACGAAGAAAAAGATCCCATTGTCAGACATGTTCATGTTAACTACGGAGAACATATAGAACCGTCTATTTCTATTTTGCAAAAATGTATCAGGGAAAGTAAATCCTTTATAGATAAAGTGGCGGCAAGGTATTACGCGATTAAACTTTTAGAGAAGGATTCCGAAATTTCGAACGAAATAGAGACGTGGGAAGATCATAAAAATCTACATGAAATTGCCGAAAAGGAAGTATCCCACCTCGAAAGAATTTATAATGCCCCTAGCGAAACCATCATTGCTGATTCTCGTTACGGTTTCATTTCGGGGGCATTAAAAGAAACCTACAAACCTGCCGAAACAAAAGATTTTTCGAAAACGCCCACCCAAAAAATAGATGCGGTATTGACCAGTCGTTATTGGGGCTTCCCTCTTTTTTTGCTTTTCATTTTTCTGATGTTCTTTTCTACTTTTACGCTTGGACAGTATCCAATGAGTTGGATGGAAAGCGGAATTGCTTTTTTGGGCGATATTTTAAGTCAGAATATCTCGTCTCCTTTTTGGAAAGATTTGGTCATAAATGGAATTATTGGCGGCGTTGGCGGCGTGATCGTGTTTTTACCCAATATATTGATTCTTTTTTTCTTCATTTCGGTAATGGAAGATACCGGTTATATGGCAAGGGTCGCTTTTTTGATGGATAAGTTGATGCATAGAATCGGACTTCATGGGAAATCGTTTATTCCTATGATTATGGGATTTGGGTGCAATGTTCCTGCCATTATGGCTACGCGTACGTTGGAAAACAGAAATGATAGGATTTTAACGATGTTAACGATCCCTTTTATGTCGTGTAGCGCGCGTTTGCCTGTTTATATTCTGTTTGCCGGAACTTTTTTTCCAAGATATGCTCCCCTTATTTTGTTTTGTTTATATCTACTGGGGATCTTATTGGCGATTCTTTTTGCGTTGGGGTTTAAACGCATTCTTTTCAAATCAAAAGAGATGCCTTTTGTAATGGAGTTGCCGCCGTATAGAATTCCGACTTTCTTTGCAATAATGCAAAATATTTGGATGAAAGCCCGCCATTATTTAAAGAAAATGGGAGGCGTTATTCTTTTTGCGTCTTTAATAATATGGTTTCTCGGATATTTTCCCAGAAATGAAAATATTGAGAAGGAATACGACACAAAAATCGATCTACTGAAAAAGAATTTCGCAACGCAAATTTCAATAGCCGAAACGCCGGTTGTTCAAGAAGAACTTTCCGTTCAAAAAGATGAAAAAATAGCTGAATTAGAACAAGAGAAAAATAGTCTTAAAATTGAAAATTCGTATATCGGGCAAATCGGCAAGTTTATCGAACCTGTTATTCGTCCTCTGGGATTCGAATGGAAGATAGGAATCAGCCTTTTATCGGGAATTGCGGCAAAAGAGGTTATTATCAGTACAATGGGCGTTATCTACCAAACAGGAGAAGAGGATGAACCCAAATTGCTTTCTAACAAAATAAAAAATGAGACTTACACATCTGGGCCTAAAGTTGGCGAAAAAGTATTTACCCCTTTGACCGTTGCTTCTTTATTGGTTTTTGTATTGCTGTATTTCCCCTGTATTGCAGTTTTTGCCGCCGTTGGAAAAGAGTCGGGACGGTGGAGGTGGGCTATATTCTTAGTTGTTTATACCACAACCTTGGCATGGGCATTGTCTTTTACCGTTTACCAGGTAGGGAATTTTATTGGATTTGTATAAGCTTTTTGTATCTATTGCAATAAATAGATATACGCGTCTCACATGATATTAAAAATCAATAATAAAGGCCTTTAATCCTTAAAAATGCCAAAAAAATCAAACAAAATTTCTATAAAAGGAATTATTTTACAATAGTTTTGCAGAAGCAACGTTTTTTTGATGAGATCGTTTATGAGTTTTCTATTTTCTACGTTTTGTGAATTTTAAGAAGTTTAATGGACGAAATGTTTAAAAGCCAGTTCATGAAAAGGATTTTTGTTTATTTATTTTTTTTATTTTTCTGTATAACCAAATTATTTTCTCAAGTACAGTTGCCCGATGGTCGTTTTGCGTGTTTTGCAAAAGTAGTAGACGGAGATACGGTCCCTTATTTTTATACAAAAGAAATTCAAATTACCGGTCGTCAGGCTTTACTAAGCGATGAAGAAATACGAAAGAATGCCAAACTTATCCGGAATGTCAAGAAAGTGTATCCGTATGCCAAACTGGCCAAACAAAGGCTCATCCATTATAATGGCATTCTGGCGCAGACCAAAGAAGAGAAGAAACGAAAAGAGATAATGAAGCAAGCAGAAAAAGATATTGAAACCGAGTTTGGAGACGAACTAAAAAAGTTAACAATCTCTCAGGGAAGAATATTGGTAAAGCTTATCGACAGGGAAACCGGCAGTTCTTCTTACATTTTGGTACAGGAATTAAGAGGAAAATTCAGGGCGTTTTTTTATCAGACATTTGCGAAAATTTTTGGTTTAAACCTGAAATCTAAGTACGATCCTACAAAAAATAAAGAGGATGAATTAATTGAACGTATAATACGGGCAATAGAATTAAATCAGATTTAACAATGGAATATGGATTTTGTCATTTAGCGGCAGCGCCTTTGAGGACGCTTCCATCAGACGCAGCCGAAATGGCGTCTCAACTGTTATTTGGAGATATTTTTCAAATTCTTGAGGAACAAGAAAAATGGGTAAAAATAGAAATGCATTTTGACAAATATGTCGGATGGATGGATTCTAAGCAATTCTTGAAAATATCGGAGCAAGAATATAAAAATATTTCTCAATGGGATAATTTTGTTATCCGGTCTTCTATTTTTCTCTATTCCAATAATAAGAAAATTCCTATTCTGAAGGGTTCGTGTTTGCCGCTTGTGCAGAGTTTCACTGTAGCAGGTCAAACCTTTTCCATACAAAAAATTGGAATAGCATTATTCCCTCCGGGAATAGAGAAAATAGCGTTATCTTATGTAGGAAGTCCGTATCTTTGGGGAGGAAGATCTCCTTTCGGTATAGATTGCTCGGGTTTTACGCAACAAGTATTCAAAATAAATAATATAAGCCTGCATAGAGATGCAGAGCAACAAGCAGAACAAGGAAAAGTCGTCAATTCTCTTCGGGAAGCTCAAAAAAACGATTTATTATTCTTTAATAACGAAGCGAACAAGATTACGCATGTGGGAATTTATTTAGGAAGTTCCAAAGTCATCCATTCTTCAGGGTGCGTGAGGATAGATAAAATAAATGAAAAAGGCATCTTTGATCGCGAGAAAAAAGTTTACACACATTCTCTATGTCTGATAAAACGCATTCAATCGACTTCTCGATAAACTCAAAAGTAAATTTAAAATATCAATGCCGTACAATATGAGTAATAAATCGATACGTCCTTCGTGGGATGAATATTTTATGGAACTTGCCAATGCGGCCTCTAAACGGGCTACATGCGACAGAGGGAGAAGCGGATGCGTAATTGTTAAAGACCGTCAGATTTTGGTTACCGGTTATGTGGGATCTCCAATGGGATTGCCGCATTGCGACGACGAGGGACATTTGTTTAAAAAAATGATCCATGAAGATGGAACCATTACAAATCATTGCGTAAGGACTGTTCATGCCGAACAAAATGCTATTTGCCAGGCTGCCCGGAAAGGAATTGCTCTTGAGGGATCGACTTTATACTGCCGGATGACTCCTTGCAGAACCTGCGCTATGTTGATTATTAATTGCGGAATAAAACGGGTTGTTTGCGAACGGAAATATCATGCGGGCGAAGAAAGCGAACAAATGTTTAAACAAGCCAATATCCAACTGGAATATTTTCATGAGGAGGTGCTACGGTACGACGGACAAACAGGACAGAATAATAACTAACAAGCCTTTCAAACTTCTTCGATGTTTTATCTACTATTTCAAAAACAAACAACAATCCCCATAACTTAAAAACCGGAAATTGTTTGCCAACGCATAAGCATATATTTCTCTCCACCTCTCTCCAACCAAAGCGGCAATCAAGAGTAGCAATGTGCTTTTCGGTTGGTGGAAATTTGTAACGAGCCCTGTTACAATTCTAAAACGGTATCCGGGAATAATCATTAATTGGGTTCCGCCATATAGAAAATCTTTATTTTCGGTTTGTAATTGGGTTAGAACCGCTTGTAATGCATCTTTTACGGAAATAGATCGATTGTATTTCTCTAAATAAGGATCCCATTGACTAATAAACATCTCAGATGAATTTTCCTTATCAATCAGAAGTTTAACTCCAAACCAATATAAAGATTCCAACACTCGGACGGAAGTTGTCCCAACCGGAACAACAGGTTTATCCAAATGTTCAAATAACCGGATGATTGTATCTTTCCGAATCATTACCTTTTCCGTATGCATGTAATGATCTGTAATCTTTTCGGTTGCAACAGGCTTAAAAGTTCCCGCGCCTACATGCAACGTAACAAAATCTGTTTGAATATCTTTTTGCTCTAACCCGGAAAATACCCTGTCTGTAAAATGCAAACCTGCCGTAGGAGCCGCTACCGATCCTTTTTCTTTAGCATAAATGGTTTGGTATGATTTTCTGTCCGTTTCTTCCGTTTCACGTTTCAGATAAGGAGGCAAAGGTATTTTTCCTATTTGTTCCAATAAGTCGAAAAAAGAAAGCGAAGAATCATCCCATGAGAATTCAACAATCCATGCTCCCTCTGTCTGGTTTTTTCGTTGAACATTGACCGTAATTTTCTTTTCATGTATGTCGAACGTTCCGGATAGGAGTTCTTCTTTCCAGCGTTTATTGTTGCCGATAAAACATTTCCATTGAACCGGACTGGATTGTTTATAAACGTCAACCGGTTCCAGACAAAAAATTTCAATTACGGCTCCCGATGATTTATGGAAAAAGAGTCGCGCAGGGATTACTTTCGCATTATTAAAAACCAGTAAACTCTCATTCTCTAAAAATTCGGGTAGTTGATAAAACGTATGCCCGGAAATTTGATTATTTTTATAAACTAACAATTTTGCTTCGTCCCTGTTGGAAAGAGGATAACGCGCAATTTTTTCATCCGGCAAAACATAATCAAAATCGGCAATAGAAATAGAATCAATAGAATCCATTCTTATTTTTCTTCAACCAAAACAAATTCGTAAAATTCCATTATCGGATTATGTAGAAGCATCCGGCAGGCGTCGTCTACTTTTTGAGAAGCTTCTTCTTTATTGGCCGCTTCTATTTCCAATGTAATATGTTTTCCTATACGAACATTTGTAATTTGTTGCAAACCGATACTTTTCATACTTTCTGTAACCGCTTTCCCTTGAGGATCTAATAATGCTTTTTGAGGCATTACGTTAATTTCGGCAATAAACTTCATATTTTCTGATATTTAAAGTTATAATAAACTGTATTTTTGATATTTAAAGTCTGATTTCCCTATTGCAAAGATTTGGATTTGTCTTTTATGATAGAAAAAATCAGATATAAAATGATAATAAAAATAGCTGACGCCATATTTACCAACAAGATCAATATACCACTGGAAATAAGGAAAATAAACTGGATTTTATTCTCTTTCCATTTCAAATTCTTGAATTTTAATGAAAAAAGCGGGATGTTCGAAATCAATAAGATAGAAAAGATAATCGCCAATAGAAATAATATCCATTCATTTGAAAAGAATTGTTTTAGATTGGAAAAGAAACATTCTCCCAAAGGGAATGGGGTATAGCAATCGGACAAAAGAAATGCAATTGAAACCCAGAATAATGCATTCGGCGGAGTCGGCAATCCGATAAAAGAACTAGTCTGCCGTTCGTCGATATTAAATTTGGCTAAACGATAAGCCGAAAGAATCGGAATTAAAAATGCGGCAAAAGCTAAAGGAATGGAATGAATTAAGTTAAAAGCAATAAATCCTGGGGCCGCTCCGAATGTTACAACATCAGCCAAAGAGTCTAGTTCTTTTCCCATAGGCGATAATACATTTAATAATCTGGCAACCATCCCATCGAAAAAATCAAAGACAGCGCCTAAAAGAATAAATAAAGCTGCATATTTTAAATCTCCCAAACTTAAGGTAAAATAAATAGAAATACATCCGCAAAGAAGATTCAGCAAAGTGACGACATTGGGTATTTGTTTTTTCATGACATACATCTGTTTAATGGATAATTAACCAAATTCAAAGAGGATTTCTTAAGGAGTTACTATATTTGATTTTCAAAGTGTTTCAAAAACAAAAGCCAGAATTTTCCATGAGCAAATAAACTATTCTTTTGTCAGTTGTTGGAAAATCTTTTCTAATCTTTCTTCTTCTTTACGAATCGTTAAAACGACCCATTTGTGGTCAATAGCCTGTTGGAAAATTTGATGCCGGATATCGATTCCCTTTCTTGCAATGATTGAAAAACTTGTTGGAGAAAGTTTGACGATGGATTCCACTCCCTCCACTTTTTTTAATATATCTACATTGATCTCCGTTTCGAATTCGATGTAGAACCTGGAGTCGTTCAAATTAAAATGGGTTAATTTTTCTGTAGATTCGTCGGCGACAATTTTTCCATTATTGATAATAATTACTTTCTCGCAAATAGCCTCCACTTCCTGCATAATGTGAGTGGAAAGAATAACGGTTTTCGTTTTCCCAACGGTTTTAATTAAAGAACGGATTTCTTCTAATTGGTTCGGATCAAGTCCCGACGTAGGTTCGTCCAAAATCAAAACCTCCGGGTTATGTATCAACGCCTGGGCAATACCCACCCGTTGACGATATCCTTTCGATAGCGCGCCAATCTTTTTCTTGTATTCTTTTGTTAATCCGACCATTTCTATCATCTCGTCCACACGCTGATGCTTATTCTTTCCCAATTTGTAGATTCCGGCTACGAATTCAAGAAATTCCTTCACATACATCTCTAAATAAAGAGGATTATGTTCGGGCAGATACCCTATTTTTCTACGCACTTCGATAGATTGATCAAAAATATCGAATCCGCAAACGGAAACGTTCCCTTTTGTCGGCGGAATAAAACAAGTAATGATTTTCATCATAGTTGATTTTCCTGCCCCATTAGGGCCCAGTAGTCCTGCTATTTCTCCTTTTCTAATATCAAAACTAACGTTATCAAGCGCTTTCTGTTCTCCGTATAATTTCGTCACATCGCGTACCTGAATAGACATATTTCCTAGTTTATTTAAAGTATGACCTTGCGTTATAATTCTGAGAATGAGAACTGAGAATAAGTTTTCCCGCATCTCGTCTTCCTATACAAAAATACGATATATTTCAACAACTCTGCATTAAAGAATAAGCGACAGGTTTCCCAGGTATTTCCGATATATAACTTAGAGGTTGCCTAAAATTTTCCATAAAGTATTTTGAGTCTAAAAATGCTCTTTTCTTGTCGGAATTTTTACCAAATAACGCTACTATTCTTAAAAAATCCCGCTTGCAAACTCGCTATTCTTATCTCTAAAAATCTTTTCCACAAAGATTTAAACAACCTCTTACCGGATTAAAATAACTTTTTCCTCGACCGGGTTATTGTCGGAGAAAAAAATCCGAAAAACATAAACCCCCGGTTCAAAAGCATGCTGTTTTAGATTGGAAGTCCAAGAATAAATTTCTTCTTCCAATGTTTCGGTCAGAATCAGTTTCCCATTTATGCTATATAATTGAATCTTTGAAATAGGTTCGTTTTTAGAAATAATTTCAATGTAGTCTTTGGCCGGGTTTGGAAATACGATTTGATTTTTTCCCACGTTCTCGAATGGATTGAACGGAGTTAACCGCACGTCTAACAACACCTTATTATTATCGTTTATCTTAACATTCGAAATCTTTTTTGTCCGGTATCCGGGAGCCGAAAAAGTAATAGAATAAGTTCCCGCTTTTAAAGGACGGTGATAATCGCCAAAAAGAGATGAAGAATATATGTGCGAATTATCTTTATCATAATTGTTAATCCAGATCTTTGCCTGTAAAGGTTCCGACGTAAGGGAGTCGGTAATTTGCCCTGAAAGTCCGTATATGGCTTGTCCCATATACTGGAGAAGAGATTTGCCGAGCAAATCCCAATAATAATTCAATTTATCGGGAAAAGGCAATTTTTCGTAGGATATTTCCAGCGTAGCCTCTCTGCAATGATGATATGCATTCACATAATCCTGCCTTCCATTTTGAATAATGTACCAATCGCCTCCCGCTGTAATCCCCGATTCCGTCACATCCCAAAACCGGTTCGGATCTATGGTTCTACAAGTATCCACAAACGCTTTTGAAATCATTTGCCACCAATCTCTATCGGCAATGCTTTTCTGTCGGGTAAGATAACTATCCCACGGATAATTTACCACCTCTGCGCCCCCATGCAGGCAAGCAGACATTACAAAATTGTGTTTCGAGAAATAATCCATCAAAACTTGGGTTTCTTTTTGTCTTGAATTAGCGGAAATCGTCCCAAACGGATCCGGAAAATTCCGGTTTAAATCCACATTATTTGAATTGTATCTCGTAGCGCCAAACACGGTACTGTCCGAAACCCTGTACGTACCGTCGGGATTCATAAGCGGATTAATATAAATCTGTATGTTCTCAAGTAAATAAGCGATATATGGGTTGGATTGATTATTTTCTAATAAATAATCAATCAATCTCAGCATAAGAACAAAACCCGTCAGTTCGTCTCCATGGATAGAAGAGGAATAAAAAAATTCAGGATTCGAATTTGCCCGATCAATGTCTTTGCCGATTCTTGCCGCTAATATAAGTCGGCCTTTTACAGAATTTCCGATGGTATCTATTTTGCATAATGCAGGATGATTTTGAGCAAAAGATTGCATAAGAGAAAGGTAGACAGAATATGTCGGATACCGGTCCCAATTTTTCATTTCGGAAACATCATTGGCCATTACAATTGTTTTTGTAGCAAGCAACGAAGGAGGATCCAGGACTTTGAAAGGGAGATTTTCTTTTTTAAACAATTCAAATTCAAAAGCATTTGCATAGGCAAACCATTCCGACCGGATTCGTTTATCTAAAGAAATAAGTTTTGACAGCGATTGAATTTTCGCCGGATCGTTCTCTTTAAATTGAAAGTAAACTTCTCCGCGAGAATCTAAATATTGTTTTGCTAAATCATTTTGATCTTGAGCAAATATGATCTGGGGAAATATAAGAAATAGGAATAATAAACATATATTTTTCAGCATATTGTAAAAAAGTTCCTATTGAATAGCCCGATAACTATTTATCGCATTTACATCCCAAACGCCTGCTGCCCGATATATTCATAAATTGGGCTATATAAACCGATTAAAAACAGACCAATAACGCAAACGAGCAAAGCGATACGCCCATAAGTATCTGTTTTAAAATGTTCTATTGGATTTTCGGATTTATTGATAAACATGGCTTTTATTGGCAATAAATAATAATACAACGACATAATGGTGTTTAATAACGCAATGAAAACCAACAAATATTGTCCTTGCGAGGCGGCTGCCGAAAAGATAAAGAATTTACTGAAAAATCCTGCCATAATCGGAATTCCGCCTAATGAGAACAAAGAAAACATCAATATTAATGCTAATTTCGGATTGGTAGAATACAATCCGTTGTAATCTTTCATTTCCACTTTGCCTGTTTTGCTTTCTATGGCTTGAATAACGCCAAACGCGGCGAAATTCGAGAAAATATAAATTAAAGCATAATAAACAACAGAGGTCATTCCCGAAGCGGTAGCGGCAATTACGCCCAACACTAAATATCCTGCTTGCGAAACGGATGAAAAAGCCAGAAAGCGTTTCATATTGTGTTGACGAAGCGCGAAAAGATTACCAACGGTAATGGTTATCACAATCATCCACCATAAAATATTTTGCCATTCGGCCATAAAAACAGCAAACACTTTAAATAACAATACCATAAAAATGAATACAACAGATGTCTTAGAAACCGTTGATAGATATGCGGTAATGGGCGTAGGCGCGCCTTCGTACACATCGGCGGTCCATAAATGAAAAGGAACCATAGATAATTTGAAAAACAGTCCCGTTAAGAAAAAGACCAGTCCTAACAATGCCATGTTACTATATGTGAGAGCATTGGAAATTTCCGTAAAGTACATGCTACCTGAAACGCCATACAACAAGGAAACGCCATATAGCATAATTCCCGAAGAAAAAGCGGCAGACAAAATATATTTAGCGCCGGCTTCGGCCGATTTGTTTTTGTACTTGTCAAACGCAATCAATGTCGCCATAGGAATAGAAGCGGTCTCCAACCCAATATAAAACATCAAAAAATTCCCTGAAGAAATCATAAAATACATTCCCAACAAGGTAAACAAAGTAATAACGTAAAATTCTCCGCGTTTAAAAAATGTATCTTCTTTTTTCAACCAACTGTTAGCTTGCAAAAACATAAGCAATGCGCCGACATTCAACAAATTTTTCACCAAGATATACATGCTGCCGGTTACGTACATACCGCCAAAAGCGGATTCCGTTTCGTAGGGGATTATAAATCCCAGTAAAGTATGAATGCCAAAAAACGTGCAAACTATTGCTTGAAAATATTTTCTTTTTTGTTCGCCTGAAGCAATTAAATCATACATCAATAATATGATAAATACCAAGGTTAATGATATTTCGTGACGCATGAACAAAAAATTACTGAAATCCATATTTATGTTTATTTGTTGAGTTGTTTATTCGTTTATTTGTTGAATCATTGAGTTGTTTTTAAGGTTTAGAGTTTATTTATCTTTTTCAAATCACCTTCAATTTTCAACTCTCAATTCTCCACTAAAAAAGTTCATACTTCGTCATTCATTGTTAAAATTATTTCCTTTTTACGGTGTGCTTAAATTTTAACACAGCAAAGTTCAATTCTATACTTGTTTCCGTATCGGATGTTTTTAAATCTTCACCCAAAAGATCTGAAATAATTTCGCCGCTTTTTTGCATTAATGATTTCTGTTTGAATTCTTCCGGCGACTCGGACAATTCGGCCACTATCTTCGACAATTCGCGCATCTTTGCAAAAGTTTCCACTATGGCAATGGCGGTTTCTGTCGCCTTTGGACTTTTCAGAATAGTAGCTAACATATAGAGTCCTTTTTCTGTAAAAGCCCGTGGCATAACATTTGAAAATTTAATATTTTCGAGGTGGTCGAAAATTTCGACCACATACTCTTTTTCAGATTGTTGTAGGGTTATAATATATCCTTGAGGGAATTTGTCAGGATTATTCTTAATAGCCTCGTTTACACGTTTCGTTTCCACACCATAAAGTACAGCCACATCACTATCCAAAATCACTTGTTGATTTCGGATAGTCATAATTCTGTTTTCTATACTTTCGAACTTTACGATGTTGCTCATTTTCTATTTTTCAAATTCCGATACAAATTTCGAACTGGCGGAAAATTTTGACCGGTTCCTTTTTTTGTGATCAAAATTTTTAACCCCAAACTTTTAATTCAATGCCAAAGTCAATTGCTCTACTACGTGCGTCAAACTATTGCCGATCATATCGGATAACCAAAATGGCGCGCTACCTACAGCAACAATACACAAAATCAGCGTTACGACAGATATTTTTTCGAACCAAGTAGCATCCGTCAATTTTTTAAATTCATCATTTACTACTTCTCCGTACAGAATCTTTCCTACCACCCGCAAAATATAAACCGCCGTAATCACAATAGACGCGCAAGCGATAATTGTAAACACTCTATGAAATAGATCAGGATTTTGGAAAGCCCCAAAGAAAATAGTCATTTCGGCCGCAAAACCGCTTAATCCGGGCAACCCCAATGAGGCCAAGCCCGCAACCACATAACAAACCGACAAAAAGGGCATAATTTTCATTAACCCCTGCAATTCGCGAATATCTCGAGTATGCGTGCGTCCGTAAATCATCCCGATAAGGGCAAAGAAGAGAGCCGTCATTAATCCGTGCGAAATCATTTGCAATACCGCGCCGGTCATGGCAGTTTTGTTTAACATTAAGATAGCAAACAATACCAACCCGCAGTGGCTCACAGACGAGTAAGCGTTAATATATTTCAGGTCGGTTTGTACAATTGCGCCGAAGGCCCCATAAACCACGCTGATTCCCGTCAAGATAATGAAAATCCACGAAAGTTCCTGCGCCGCTTCAGGCATTAAAAAAATAGCTACGCGAAAGCATCCGTAACCGCCTAATTTCATCAACACGCCGGCATGTAACATAGAAACAGCCGTAGGCGCCGAAGCATGTCCGTCGGGCGACCATGTGTGAAAGGGAAACAATGCCCCAAGCACGCCAAATCCTAAGAATGTCAATGGAAAGAATATCCGTTGCATTTCAATGGAAATATGCCGTTGAGCGATTTCCAAAATGTTCATGCTGGCAGGTAAGCCGTCGGCAGTTGAATTGAAATAAATTCCCAAAATTCCTACTAAAAGGAAAGCCGAACCGCCCATTAACATCAAAGTCAATTTCATGGCTGAATATTCTTTCCGTCCCGTTCCCCAAAGGCCAATGAGCAAATACATGGGTATTAACGCCACTTCATAGAACATAAACATGGTGAATAAATCAATGCTGATAAAAAATCCGAACACCCCAATAGACAATATCATCAACCAAATGAAAAAATCTTTACTCAAAGGTTGAATATTCCACGAAGCAAAAACGCCCGTAAATACAATAACAGACGATAATAAAATCATTGCTACCGAAATACCGTCGACGCCCACTGCATAATGGATATTCAAAGGTTCGAACCAAACGGCGCTTGCCATAAATAACATTTCGGCAGTATTGCCTGCGTTTCTTTCTGTTAAATAGCAGGCTAATAAACCTATTGCCGCCAAAAGCAGTAAAGAAGATCCGGTTACCATAATGGCGCGGATTTGTTTCATGTTACGACATGGAAACAAGGCTGCTACTGTCAATAAAGGCAAAAGTACAAATAGTGAAAGGAAATTCATGTTTTTGTTTATCTGTTGATTCGTTTATTTGATTATTTGTTTGTTGAATCGTTGAGTTGTTGAACTGTTTTTATAAAAAAACTCACTTTCAAGTTTCAACTTTTCACTAAAAAAGTTCATCGTTCCTCGTTAAAAGCTATACGGATACCCTATTTCATCCAAATCACTGCAAAGCAATTCCCAATCATCAATGTCGTCTACAATCGAGAGTACCGTTTCTTTGGTCAATGTTTCGCCATTAAAGATTTTCGAAACGGCTTCTTTGTTGATTTCTTGTCCCCTGTAGCAATCTTCGAAATATTCGTTTGCCCAAGTGATATAAGTTTCTTCTTGTCCGTTGAAGATATTAAGCAATGCTTCCGATCCATCATTAAAATCAACAATGTTTCCTGTTTGCCATTCTGCATCTTTATCGGTAATCCACAAACAGAAAGACGTGCCGATAGACGTTACCGGTTCTCCAAACATAAATTCCTGAAAAGCTTCGGGCAATCCTGCCGTCAAATCTTCTTTGTTGCCCGGTTCGTGTTCGGTAGAAAATCCGTTGATCACACAACCTTCCGGACGGAATAGAATCAGTACATGATCGCCTTCGCCATTGCGGATTTCACAAACTTCTTCGCTGATATCCCATTCCGAATAGTAGGAATGATAGCGACTTTCCCATTCGAGCGAGAAAAGAGTATCTAATACCGAAATCGCCTTACAATGTTTTTGCAAAGCGCCGGGTTTTTTTAATTGACTAAAATTTTTGGTTGAAATCATGATTCTTCTATTTCTAAATTCTACACAAAAATCACCAGAGCGGCAATTACAATAGCGCTTAAAGCAAACACAAATGCATATTGCTGTACTTGTCCTGATTGTAATCCCTTAATGCCTGATGAAACTTTATACGACCAATAAGCCTGAAAATTCATAAAACCATCTACTACGTGACGGTCGAACCAGGCAATCGGTTTTGATATATGTTTGAATATAATGTTTTTGGTAATGAACAGATACAGTTCGTCGAAATAGAATTTGTGAGAAGCCCATTTATAAAATGTTCTGATGCTTGCCACCACTTTGTCGGAACTTGTATTTTGTGTTTTGTACATGAATGTTGCAGTCCCGATTCCGACTAAAGCCACTAATATTGAAGGAATGGCCACCGACCATTGGATATGATGTCCAAAAGCGGCGCCGTCGGAAGTAATCAAATGCGAGAAAGGAACAAATCCGGTTACCAATGTTAATAAAGCTAAGAAAATCAGGGGAGAAGTGATATTTTTCCCAGCTTCATGCGGCGGGTGATGATATTCGGTTTTCTTTCCCCAAAAGATATTGTAATACAAACGGAACATATAGAAGGCCGTTAATCCGGCTACAATAAACTGGCAAACAAATACCGCTTTGTTTCCGTGCAATGCGGCCACCATAATCTCATCTTTACTGAAGAAACCCGAAAACGGCGGAATTCCGGCAATAGCCAAACAAGCAATTAAAAATGTAATATGTGTGATCGGCAAATATTTGCGAAGATTCCCCATGTCTTTCATTTCGTTGCTATGAACAGCATGGATAACCGCGCCCGCTCCTAAGAATAATAAGGCTTTGAAGAAAGCATGCGTAAATAAATGGAACATAGAAGCCATATAGCCTAACCCGTCGTGTCCGCCATAACCCGAAACGCCTAACGCTACTAACATATAGGCAATTTGAGAGATAGTAGAAAAAGCCAACACCCGTTTGATATCGGTTTGCGTACAAGCAACAACGGCGGCAAATAAAGATGTGGCCGCGCCTATATAGGCAATGCCTTCCAACACTTCGGGGGTAACAAAAAAATAAACGGGAAATAAACGAGCAACCAAAAATACGCCTGCCACCACCATAGTTGCGGCATGTATCAAAGCCGAGACCGGCGTAGGACCTTCCATTGCATCAGGCAACCAAATGTGTAAAGGCAACATAGCCGATTTTCCGGCGCCGCCCATAAAGATCAAAGCCATTGCCCAAGTAAATACCGAAGCGCCCATAAATGTAGCGCCCGCAACTTGCGTTACAATGGCCGCATTATTAGCGGTAAGCGCCGCAAAGTCGAAAGTGCCTGTATAGTATGATAATATTAAAATTCCGATTAAAAAGCCCAAGTCGGCAAAACGGGTAACGATAAATGCCTTTTTCGAAGCGGCAATGGCCGAAGGTTTGGTGTAATAAAATCCAATCAACGAATAGGATGAAACTCCAACCAATTCCCAAAAAATATACATTTGAAAAATATTGGTCGCTACCACCAGACCCAACATAGAAAAAGTAAACAACGACAACAGTGCGTAATAACGTTGATAGCCTTTTTCTCCATGCATGTATCCGGTACTGTAAATATGCACCATTAATGAAACCGTAGTAATAACCACTAACATCATGACTGAAATAGGATCGAGCAGAATACCTAAATTCACTTTCAAAGTCGGCGTAAACTGCAGCCATGTATAACTAAAAACTTCTATTTTTTGATAAATGCCTGCCGCATCCTTTCCATAAACGAAAAAATACTCATAAGCCGTAAAATATGCAATTCCCGCAATAACCAATAATCCGGCTGTCCCTAACCACCCCGCTATCTGCGGTTTCATCTTATTGCCAAAAAGTCCCAATACAAGGAACATGAACAATGGGATAAATAAAATTAATAAATACATCATAACTATTGAGAGTCAAAAATATTATTTACTTTGAAAATCAAATTTATACAAAGAAAAAAGATTGATAGCTTATTGTCGCGCTTGCAACATAAAGAAGGTGAAAAAATACGATCACCCGGCCAACAATCTTAATGCAAAAGTAAGTATAAAGTTAGAAATGGGAAAATATACAATTCAAAATTATGCTTCCTGGAGAATTTAACCTTATAAATAAAGGTTTCTCACTTAGAAAATGAAGATAAAATATTCAAAAAAGCTTCCAAATAAACAAAACAGACCCATTAAAACATGCCCTTTTCGGCATCTAATTTATTGCTTATGAAATAATGCAAATTTAAGATTTTTAAATCTTCATAATAATGCGTGGAACTCCGACTCCCAATCTTGATCGCATGGTCGCCGAGAGGATGCGTTTCACTAACTACTACGGCCAAGCGAGTTGTACTACCGGGCGCGCTTCATTCATTAACGGACGGATTCCAATCCGGACTTCTTTGTCGTCTGTACTTGCTCCGGGCGATCCTAATTATTTAAAAAAGGAAACGCCTACGATTGCTGAGACTATGAAAAAATTGGGCGACAAAACCGTGCAATTGGGATCAATGTAAAATTCTGGTGGAGAACTAAAATATTTAAGTGAAAATATCAAAAGTCAAAAGAGGATAAGTAAGAGAATAACGGCCTACGACAGATGGCGTTAAGAAAAATCATTAGTGGAGGCGTTAAAAACAAAATTCTGTTCGAAGCCTCCTTTCGAAAAATAGCGTGACAGCGGCTATTATTTAGGGGTTGGAATAACAGCGTCGACGGGCGAGTTATTTTGTTTAGCCGCAACAAATGATTTTTTAGCATATCTGTCGTCAGCCTTGACTTTTTGTTTCTTTTGCGTCAAGGCAAAAGAAAGATCACAATGCAGTCTATTACATT
>JAVBLV010000079.1:0-23178 GCA_031553195.1 Bacteroidales bacterium | reverse complement strand
GATGAATTACAATGCTTTACTAATCCAGCGAATTTATCGCATGTTTGGGCTAAAGCCAAACATGATTAAAAATAACCAAAACCTCAAAGAACTTATTTATTTCGGAACTAAAGCCGTTTAATTTTTAACGGACTATTGTATTATATAATAGCCGGTATTTGTTTTTTTACAAATTGTTCTTTTTGTCAATATTCGGAAGCAAACCCGGAAAAATTCAATACATGTTTAAGGGGTTGTTTAAATTTTTGTGGAAAAGATTTTGAGAGATAGAAATGGCCATTTTGCAGGCGGGATTTTTCAGGAATAGTAGCGCTATTTGGTAAAAATTCCGACAAAAAAGAGCATTTTTAGACTCAAAATACTTCATAGAAAAATTTTTAAACAACCTTCTAAACTAAAAATGATATGTTACGTCCAGCAGGAACCGCGCCATTCCTATTTCTTTGGCATTATTGACTGCGCCTGTCCGTCCGTTCATATTGCCGTAAGCGGCAGAAGTATACTCTATTTCAGCAGTGAAAATTAGTTTCTGAGAAGCAAAGAAACTCAACCTTGGCGATACCCGGAACACATGATCGATATTGGCTCCGCGAGCATATATTCCTGCAACATTTTGTTCCATTTCATTTTGGAATCCTAAATTTTGGGCAAATCCGACAAAAATACCCGGACGCCATTTTCCGGCGGCGCGCGACAATTCCACCCAAACTGAAAACTGTTCCAAATTTGTATAACTATAACTATGCGAAATGGTGTCGAACGGACTTTCGACGTATCCGCCCATCATCAGATGTTCAAATTGGTTCTGCCCCCAAACGGCTTCCAGTTTCAAATTCCAGGCAGGCGTTTTATAATTCCAAAAAGCAATAGCCGCCCAAGCGGGAATGGTTGCATCCAATTTATATTTAGATTTCTGACTATCATTAGGATCGTCAGGCGTTTCCAAACGCGGTTTTAATATTTTATAATCCACGCCTGCGCCAAGCAAATGATTTCCCTTCCTGTACTGAAGTTGGAAATCGAGGTTCGGAATGGCAGTATTCATTAGGTAGGTCGGACTAACGCCCTTGGGACCCGTGCTGGAATTGTCGCGTTGAGAAGCCGCCGTGGCAATCAGTCGGAAATCGGAGACCCTGTAAATGTAACGAATTTGCACATGCCGGGAAAATGCATGGAAAGGCGCGCCGTTATTCAAAGGAGAAAGTCCCGGCATCATTTCGGGGACATTCATCGGATGCCAGGTTTGTCCTATTAATAAATCGCTATGTTTCCAATCCAATAAAACAAACGCATGTCGCAAACGAAATAAGTTAATCGCCTCGTTGGTTTGTCCGGAAAAATCGGCTTCGAGTAAACCCCTGAACTTGGCGCCCAATAGGTTCGGCCCGCTGATGGCTCCGCTTAGACGCGAAATAATGGCCAATTGATTCATGCTGGGAACGGCGTTAATGTCTTTTCCATTGGCGTCGAGAGATTCGTTTTTCGGATAGAAAAGCAACATTGTTTCGCGGGAACTTTCGGATTGACGCGTATCCCAAAATATCTGCGAATTGATAAACCCGCTAAATTTAATGCCCCATTTCGACTCTTCGGGAAATTTAGGCGCCGGATAGTCTAATGAAGAAGCAGGTAAAATGGTATCTTGTTGAGCTTTAATTTCTGCGATGGCAAAAAACAAAATGAAACCGAGAAGCTCCAAACGTAATCTAAGCATAAATAGTTTTAATAGTTGAAAATTGAAAGTTGAAAATTTCAACGAAAACGAAGAGATTGTTTAAATTTTTGTGGAAAAGATTTTGAGAGATAAAAATAGCGAGTTTGCAGACGGGATTTTTCAAGAATAGTAGAGCTATTTGGTAAAAATTCCGACAAAAAGGCGCATTTTTAGACTCAAAATACTTCATGGAAAAATTTTTAAACAACCTCTAAATAAGATATAAATATTTATTCCGAATAAACAGGCAACAAAGAAAGTTAACTTTTTTTCATGCTGGCAATAGAAAGTATTACTCCCAAGGCCACTCCTAACAAAGCGGCAAATAATACCCTGAATTCGCCGGGCAACATAAAAGTAATGGTATGCGCCGGAAACCAAAAAAACGGAATGGTTTTTTTGAAAACAAATCCCCATTGTACGTCCCAATTGATATTTTTAAATGATTGGGACATGTTGATCGCCCTATTGAAAAATCCTTTTATTGTACCTCCGGTTTGTAAAATATGCATGTCGGTGATTTTGTGGAATGTCATGAAAACGGGCGCAAAAATACTATTCATGGAAACGCTGATGCAGAAAGCGACCAATAATCTTGTCAAAAATTCGGTCGATTGGATATTTACTCCCAGATTTGCCAAAAAAGCGGGCGTTCCATTAGAAAAAACGGTCATAGCCATACTTATAGCCATTCCTAAAAAACCCCACACGATAGCGCGAGGGGCAATTCCGAAGCCTTTTTGATAATAAACGCCTTTTTGTATGCGTAAGCCAATTACTTCGCCTAAAGTAGATAAGATTCCGAATTTTAAGAAAGCCATCAACATGGCGTGCCAATCTTTGTAAGCGCTGTATGTCAGAAACCAATTTTTGAGAGGTTCCAAAAAAATAAAAGCTGCAAAAAACGCGATGCAACTTAAGCCAAAGATAATATCTTGTTTTTTCATTAATTGTATATTAAATTGATATTTTTTAAATGATAAAATTCTAAAAGAGAATGTTATTGACTGTCTTTTTCTTTACCTTTCCTGTTGTTCAGCGCTTTCCAAAGTTCCAGATTGATTAATACCAATAAAATAACCATTCCGACTACGCATAAGAAAAACTTGAATTTATTGGTTTCTCCATCATAGAATAGAAAAATCAAAATAATGGCTATAATAGATAAAGCCATGGATTTCAACTTGGAAATACTCTCTTTGCCCATAAATTGTTTTTTTAAGGTGATTGCAAATGTACTCCTTTTTTGACAAAACTTGATGGGTTCAGGAATCAGAATCTGGGCTGTATGACAAATTGCCTCAAGCGGCCATTTTTAATAAGTTCAACAACATTTTTCCATCGGTTACTTTTCTTGTAAACTCGAAAATTAGCAATTCTTTGGGATCCATGTAAAAACAGGCGGAGAAAATTTTAATGTCTCTATCGTAATGGTAAGAATGTAATAAACATGCATTGTAATCTTTCTTTTGCTTAGAGTTGAATATTGATAATTGATAAACGAAAGATTAAACCTCTAGTTTTGCAACAACTTTGCAAATTCCCAAAGCGATGGGTAGCAATAATCTATCAAATGAGGATTGGCTTTAGCCGTATTAGTATCCTCTGTTATAAAAACAGTTTTCATGCCGGCTCTTTTTCCAAACTGCATATCGCTCAGAGAGTCGCCAACCATGACTGATTTTTTGAATCTAATATCGGGGAACTGGCGTTTGGCTTGCAATGCCATGCCAATATTCGGCTTCCTCAGGAAAGAACCTTGCGACTCCAGATGCGGGCAGTAAAAAATACCGTCAATCCGTCCTCCCGAGCGTTCGACTTCTTCCTGCATTTTCGAATGTATCATTTTCAAGCCGGCTTCCGTCATCAATCCTTTTCCAATTCCTTGTTGATTGGTAACAACAAAAATATATTGAAAAACCGAAGAAAAGATTTGAATCGCCTCTTTTGCGCCTTCCGTAAAATCAAATTGTTCCCAAGAAAGCACATACTCCCCGACCAAACGTTTATTAATAACGCCGTCGCGGTCTAAAAACAATGCATGCCCATTAAAATCAAACATCTTCTAACGCGGAAAAAGAGTGGATTCTACCAATTCGCAAATAATATGTCCTATCATAATATGGGCTTCCTGAACGCGAGGCGTATCGGTAGAGGGAATTGCAATTAAATAATCGCATAATTGCAGCATTTTCCCTCCCCCCTGTCCGGTAAATCCAATGGTAAGCATGCCCTTTGAACGCGCGGTTTCCAAAGCTTTTATTACATTTGGGGAATTCCCTGATGTGGAAAAACTCCACAAAATATCCCCTTTTTGCCCAAATGCTTCCGTTAACCGGCTATAAATTACCTCAAACGAATAATCGTTGGCTACCGCCGTTAAATAAGAAGTGTTTACATGCAACGCTTCGGCAAATAAAGGTTTTCTATCATAATAAAACCGTCCGGAAAATTCAGCGGCTAAATGCTGGGCATCTGCCGCGCTCCCGCCATTTCCGCATAAAAGAACTTTTCCGTTTCTTTGATATGCTTCTACAATGGCGTTTGAAATATTTTGTATTTCGTCAATCATCCGGCTATCCGCCAAAATTTTTTGCTTGACTTCTATGGATTTTTGTATTATGGATTCGATTTTCATAGACCTGGTTTAGGGAATAGTAAATATGTAAATAGTGAATATCAAAGATTTTATAATCTTTCTTTATCTTCAATCAAATAATGATTTCTTGTAGGCGAATTTCTGCCGATTAAATCAGCTAAAAATCCGGCCAAGAATAACTGCGTACCCAATATCATACATAAAATTGCCAAGTAAAAGTACGGACTATCGGTTATTAAGCGCATCGGGATTTGATGCACTACAGCTATTAATTTCTGAATACCCAGTACCAAAGCGGCTAAAAATCCTAAAATAAAAAAAACAGACCCAATCGAGCCAAAAAAATGCATGGGTTTTTTGCCGAATTTAGATACAAATAAAATGGAAAATAAATCAAGATAACCGTTTACAAAACGCTCCCATCCGAATTTAGATACTCCATATTCACGTTTTCTGTGCTGCACGACTTTTTCTCCGATATGAGTAAAACCTGCCCATTTGGCAATTACGGGAATATACCGATGCATTTCCCCATATACTTCAATAGATTTAACGACCTCTTTTCTATAGGCTTTCAGGCCGCAATTCATATCATGAAGTTTTATTCCGGTAAGTTTACGGGCCGTGGCGTTATATATTTTGGAGGGAATGTTTTTGGCAAGCGCATTATCGTAGCGTTTCTTTTTCCAACCCGAAACCAAATCATATTTTTCCTCTTTTATCATCTTGTAAAGGCCGGGAATTTCATCGGGACTATCTTGTAAATCGGCGTCCATTGTAATAACAACATTTCCAATAACGTACTCAAATCCGACATTCAACGCAGCCGATTTCCCATAGTTTCTGCGAAACTTTATTCCTTTTATATGTGGGTTTTTCGTTGAAAGTTCCTGTATAATCTTCCATGAAGAATCTTTACTTCCATCGTCGATCATTACAATCTCATATGTAAACTTATTTTGTTCCATTACCTCGCCTATCCATTTAACCAAATGCGGAATAGACTCTTCTTCATTAAAGAGAGGAACCACTACAGAAATATCTAAGGTATTTTCCATCAATTTCTTGTCTTAATTGATCTTATCTTTAAAACTTCGTTTTATCGTTTCATTTTTTCTTTAAATGGGCGAACCCTATTTTTTTGAGTGCGCATAAAAATAGCCACAACCATTGCAAATAAAATACTCAATACCGTTAACAAGACAAATGCCATGATTCCTAGATTTTTAGAAGACGACATAATGGTCAATTCATCATCGTTGACCGTTTGGTTATTATTTAATAAAACGCTTTTTTGCAATTGATAATATCTTTCGGAAAAGTCAGGGTCGATAGACTGCGCATAAAAAATAATAAAAAGAGCATAAATAATAGCCGAAACAATGCCTATTCCCAAACAGAGAATATAAGCCTCTTTAAAAAATAACTGTTTCTCGGATAATTTTTTCCGGTAAAGGCAGGTAAAAACAAACATACAAACCAGCACAAAAATTTCCTCGATATAAGAAACAGGCTGCTTAATAGGCGTATTTAAGGCCAACTGTATAAAAACAATTACGCATAATAATAAACCGCATAATGCGCCATATTTCAAAATAGCCGTTTTATAATTGCCGTAAATATGAGATTGGTATCTTTTGATGAGCGCCATAAGAAATGATAGAAGATTGGGATACAAACGATAAGTAAGAATAAAATAATCCCGGATTCCAAGATAAGATATTTAGATTCTTTAAATGGAATCCAGGATTAAAGTTTTTTACCAAGCAAATAACGGACGATGAGACATCATCTCATTTACTTGTTTGCGGACTTTTTCTATAACTGTTTCATTTTCTATATTGCAAATAACTTCGTCTATTAAATTTACAATAGTCGACATCTCATTTTCTTTTAATCCGCGAGTAGTCATGGCCGGCGTTCCAACGCGTATTCCCGATGTTTGGAACGGGCTTCTGCTGTCGAAGGGCACCATATTTTTATTAATGGTTATATCGGCTTTTACCAATGTATTTTCGACGGTTTTTCCTGTAATATCCGGGAACTTGCTCCGCAAATCAATTAACATTAAATGGTTGTCGGTTCCACCGGAAATTACTTTATATCCTTTATCTATAAATGCTTTACTCATTGCTTCGGCATTCTTTTTTACTTGTTGGATATAAGTTAAATAGTCGTTGCTCAGCGCTTCGCCGAAAGCGACTGCTTTAGCCGCAATAACATGTTCCAGCGGTCCGCCCTGTATGCCTGGGAATACGGCAGAATCCAATAAAGCCGACATCATTTTGGTTTCGCCCTTAGGCGTTTTTAAACCCCACGGATTTTCGAAATCTTTTCCTATCAAAATCAATCCTCCCCTTGGGCCGCGAAGCGTTTTATGCGTTGTGGTCGTACAAATATGACAATTAGTTATCGGATTATTCAACAGTCCCTTAGCAATTAAGCCCGCAGGATGAGAAATATCTCCCATTAAAATAGCGCCTATCTTATCGGCAATCTCGCGCATACGTTTCCAATCCCAATCGCGGCTATAAGCAGAAGCGCCGCCGATAATCAACTTCGGACGTTCTCTTAAAGCAACTTCTTCCATTTTATCGTAATTGATTAAGCCAGTTGCTTCATCAACCATATAAGCAACCGCTTTATACAATATTCCCGATGAATTAACCGGAGAGCCGTGCGACAAGTGTCCGCCATGCGACAAATCTAATCCCATAAAAGTATCGCCCGGTTTCAGGCAAGTCAGTAATACCGCCATATTCGCTTGCGCTCCGGAATGAGGTTGAACGTTAGCCCATTCGGCTCCGAATAATTCTTTAGCTCTGTTTATGGCCAATTGTTCGCTTTGGTCTACAATCTGGCAACCGCCATAATAACGTTTACCCGGATAGCCTTCGGCATATTTATTGGTCATAACAGACCCCATGGCTTCCATTACTTGCTCGCTTACGAAGTTCTCAGAAGCAATTAATTCCAAACCATGCAACTGGCGTTTTCTTTCAAGTTCTATTAACTCGAAAATTTTATTATCTCTTTGCATTACTTTTTATTTTTTAATATTAAGTTTCTATTTTATGCTTTGCAAATATAGGCAATTTATAGATGCTTTCGTTCTAAATAACTCTAGCGTAAATTATTTTCCTCCCTTAAGCAAAGCCTCGTATAACTTTTCATCATTGATAATTTCCAGCGCTCTTTTGAACCCGTCGTCGATATCGGAAGTTACTTTATAATAATACTTTATTCCGTAAAGATTTCTGACAACCAATCCTTTTAACGTATAAGCGATATATTCTTCCGATTTTTCGCCTATGAATGCGCTTTCCTTATCTTCTTTGATTGCCTTATCAAGCATTTTCCTTATAAAAGCCGAATCGGAAAGCATATCCAGCGTATATTTTTCATAACTTGCGTACTTCGATTTATTTGCAGTATCGTTCGCATACTCGCGCAGATACGAAGAAGCCCAACTGTTTACCCATTCCTTTTTAATTTCCGTTTTAAAAACATTCTGGGAATTTGCATACGATTCGAAATTTTCGTCCAAACGAAATTCGTTATAATGTTTCAGAAAGTCTTCGCATTTAGGATATTTCGCCAACACCTCGTCTCTGTGTTTATTCGCCCAATCCAATGCATAGTTGTTAAATATTCCCTTACTCCTCAAATTGATCAAGTAGTCGGAAGCCCTTAACGTATCTATGGCGACAAATACGTCGGGCATAATTCCGCCTCCGCCATACACCACACGTTTCGAATTGGTAAAATATTTCAGCGAGTCGGGAAATTTTATCGAATCGGGCGTAACAAGTTCTCTATGGTTTAAACGTTTGAGATAATCGTTATAATAGTCGTCGACGCCGTCGTTATAAGGTTTTTGAATACAACGTCCGGAAGGCGTATAGTAGCGCGACGTAGTCAACCTTATTTGAGACCTGTCGGTCAGATTAAAAATGCGTTGAACCAAACCTTTCCCAAAAGACCGCCGACCCACAATAAGCCCCCTGTCCCAATCTTGCACCGCGCCCGATACAATTTCGCTGGCCGAAGCAGATCCTTCGTCTATCAATATAATTAATTTTCCCTTGGTAAAACCTCCGTTATCTCCCGAAACAAAAGGTTGTTTCGGACTTGTAACGCCTTCGGTATATACTATCAATTTATCCTTTTCAAGAAATTCGTTAGACAAGTCGACCGCTACATCCAAATATCCGCCGCCATTCCCCCTAAGGTCAAAGATTAACTGGGTCAAGCCTTGTTTTCTAAGATCGGCCAAGGCTTCTCTAAATTCGTTCATGGAAGTGCGCGAAAACCGTTCCAAACGAATATAACCCGTCTTTTTGTCGATCATAAAATAGGTATCAATGCTATTGATCGGAATCTTATCGCGAGTAATTTTAAATAAAATCGGATCCGGCTTTCCCTGACGGGAAATTAAAACTTCGACGATAGTTCCTTTTTTCCCTCTCAAATTTTTATACACAAAAGAATTGGTAATTGAATCTCCTGTAGCAGGTTTACCGTCGATTTTTATTATTTTGTCGCCCGCTAAAATTCCTAATTTTTCAGAAGGGCCTCCAGAGATCACTTCCACGACATTAATTGTATCGTTCAGTATTTGAAATGAAACGCCGATGCCATCAAAATTACCTTCCAGCGGTTCGTTGGCCTTTTCTACTTCTTTAGCTGAAATATAAATTGAGTGCGGATCCAGCGTTTTCAACATCTCAATAATTCCTTTTTCAACCAATTTATCCATTGGAGGAGTTTCCACATAATACCTGTTAATGAGAGAAATTGTGGAAAGCATCTTGTTTTCAGCATCCCGTGCGCTTATTTCCTGAGAATAAACAGGAGTCGCCAGATTCAAAATAAAAATAAGCAATATAAGTTGCTTGATTTGCTTTATCATATTCATTATCGTAAATTTCGATTAATTTAGTTTATTAGCTACTTCTTAAAGTATTTGGTTCGCTCAATTGATAAATGCTCCCTTATCCAATATGTGACGTACAAATCCATTTACAAAAGCAAACAATTCCTTTTTCATTGTAAAAATTTAAAGGTTGAATCGCCTTTCCAGACGACCTTTATCAAGAAAACAAGCGCTCCCAATCATCTCCAAAAAGAATGGCAAAATTACAAAAATAAATGCAATAAATAGGGTTTCAATGCAAAGGATTCAATAGGATTCAGCAGGGTTATTTACTCCCATAGCCGGAATTTCTTAAAATAATTACCAACCTTAGATTTTATCAAAATTTAAGCGTGTTAAACTCTTTTATTTCCTTTTATTTTTAAGTTATTTTGTAAATTCAGAAATATAATTTCGCATTCAAAATCAATAATTTAAATCGAAAAATGATTTTAATTGAGGTATTGAAGAATAATAAAAATAGCAAGTGTCGTTTTTTTCTTTAAAATAAAAATCAGATATTTGCATAAAATAAAATTTAAATGAATATCTACGTTGTACTTTTAATTGCTTGCATTGTAGGTTTTTTGCTTGGTTTATGGCTGATGTTTGAGAAAGCAGGGTATGCAGGGTGGAAAGCCATTGTACCTTTTTACAATCTTTATATTTGG
Organism: Bacteroidales bacterium; assembly: GCA_031553195.1. GTDB lineage: Bacteria > Bacteroidota > Bacteroidia > Bacteroidales > P3 > JAVBLV01. The sequence continues at coordinate 13,279 of JAVBLV010000079.1, read as the reverse complement.
ATTAAAATCATAGATAAAAGTTATTGGTGGTATTTGTATGTAGCAATCCCATTCATCAATATCTTTATTATTATGTTAATGATAGTCGATTTTGTAAAATGCTTTAAAAAATTCGGCTTAGGGGCTCAAACCATTGCAATTATTTTTCCTTTCATATATCTTCCCTACCTAGGATTTTCTAAAAAAGAAGTTTACACGCATCCGAAAGATCTGCCTGTCTATAAAAAATCTTCCGTCAGGGAATGGATTGACTCCATTGTTTTTGCCGTTATTGCAGCTACCGTAATACGCACCTTCTTCATTGAAGCATACACAATACCGTCTTCCTCCATGGAGAAATCATTGCTGGTGGGCGATTTTCTTTTTGTCAGTAAAATCGCTTACGGCCCAAGGATTCCGAACACTCCGCTTGCCGTTCCTTTGGTTCATCATACGCTCCCGCTTACCCAAAACGTAAAATCTTATCTGGATTGGATTCATTTGGATTATTATCGTTTTCCGGGATTATCGAAAATTAAACGCCTGGACGCCGTCGTTTTTAATTTTCCCGATGGAGACACCTTAAGCACAGTTTATCAAAGTAATCAAAGTTATTATGCATTAGTGCGAAAGTATGGCCGGGAAAATGTATGGAATAATAAACATGCTTTCGGAGACATTATTTACAGACCAGTTGATAAACGCGAGAATTTCATTAAAAGATGCATCGGCCTGCCTGGAGAAAATTTACAAATCATTCATCAGGAGGTTTATATTGACGGGAAAAAAATCCCTGCTCCTGTCGAATCGCAAATAACTTATAGGATTGAGACCTTACCGAACCAATCTTTGTATCCCAAAAGTCTTCAAAAAACAGGAATCTCTCTTGAAGATATTTCTTTTATGCAGGAAGCTTACTATATCCCTCTAACCAAACTTCAAATTGAAGTATTAAGAACAAATACGGGAATAATGGTAAAGCCGTTGCAGCCGGAAGAAAATGTCGCTGCCAATTACGCTGATATCGATTCCACATCTAAAATTATTTGTCAGATTTATGGCAACCCCGAAGCTCTTCTCGCAGCGGGAGTTCCCAATAGCGCGTTGCAAGAATTGTTTGGAATAAAACAAAATTCCCCTGATTTAACGCTCCCTTTGACAAAAGAAATGGCTCAGAAAATCAGCCAAATGCCAAATGTAAGAAAGATAGTTCCTATTGTTTACATAAATGGATACGCGGACGAGGCAATCTTTCCCCATGATAACCGTTACAAATGGAATGTCGATTTCTTCGGTCCTGTAAAAATTCCTCATAAAGGAATGACTATAAAATTAAACTCCGAGAATATTGTTTTATATGAACGAGCCATTAAAACTTTTGAGGGGAATGACTTAAAATTTGAAAATGGGGAAATATTCATCAATGGAGAACAGACTAACGAATATACATTCAAAATGGATTATTATTGGATGATGGGCGATAACAGGCATAATTCGGCAGACAGCCGTTTTTGGGGATTTGTTCCTATAGATCATGTGGTAGGAAAAGCCTCTTTTGTTTGGTTATCATTAGACAAAGATAAATCTTTTTTAAGCAAAGTACGTTGGAACAAACTATTTAGAATTGTACGATAAATTAATACTAACACGATGAGAAAAGCGAAAATTCACACAGAAAAAGGATTATTAACTATAGAGTTTTTTGAAAAAGACGCTCCTAATACAGTTGCTAACTTTATAAACTTGGCGCAAAAAGGATTTTATAATAACTTAACATTCCATAGGGTTATTTCCGATTTTGTCATTCAAGGCGGATGTCCCCGCGGCGATGGAACAGGGGGCCCTGGATATACAATAAATTGCGAACTAACCGGAGATAACCAATATCATGACAGAGGCGTTTTATCAATGGCGCATGCCGGTAGAAATACAGGCGGATCTCAATTTTTTATTTGTCACAACAGACAAAATACTCAACATTTAGATCGAAATCACACTTGTTTTGGAAAAGTTATTGATGGTATGGATATCATAGACTTAATTAAACAAGGAGATCATATTGAAAAAATTGAAATTATTGAAGAATAAAATTTTGGCACGAAACTTGATTTATTAATTTTAAATATAAACAACATAATATAATTCATCATTATGAACACGGGAATTAAAATATTATTAGCGGAAGACGATCCTAATTTAGGAACAGTTCTAAGAGCTTATCTGAATCAAAAGGGGTTTATCACTTTTTTAGCAGTGAGTGGGCAGATGGCTATTGATCTTTTTAGAACCGAAGAAATTGATTTGTGTATCTTGGACATCATGATGCCAATAAAAGACGGCTGTACTGTTGCTAAAGAAATCAGAGGAATCGACAGACGCATTCCTATTATCTTCTTAACAGCCAAGTCTCAACCTGAGGACAAAATAAAAGGATTCGAAGCGGGCGCGGACGACTATATTACAAAGCCCTTCAGTATGGAAGAACTTCTATTCCGCATACAAGCTGTGTTAAGAAGAACTATCGACGAAAACAAACCGGAAAACAATATTTATCATATTGGTAATTATGTTTTTGATTTTAATCGTCAAATTCTTGAAATAAACGGGGAAGAACGTAGAGTTACTTCTAAAGAATCTGATTTATTACGTTTATTCTGTCAGAATTTAAATTCTTTGGTAGATAGAACTTCCGCTTTGCATAAAATATGGAAAGACGATAGTTATTTCAATGCTCGGAGCATGGATGTTTACATCACTAAACTACGAAAATATCTGAAAGACGATCCGAATTTGGAAATTGTAAACGTTCATGGAGTCGGATTTAAGTTAACCGTTAAAGAAAACAAAGAGAATAAAGAAAATTAATAGCTCTATTTTTCTTTTATATAATAACTGAAAGAAACAAAGTCTTCGATTTACTTATTTCTTTTTGATTATCAGTGGCCGTTATTGAATATGCTATTCATAGAGATTATTCAGACCAAGGAAGAAGTGGCATAGCGGCAACTCTTTGAAACATTATGAGAAAGTCCTGTTTTGTAAATCAAAACAGGACTTTCTCTATAAGATACTATTAAGATTTCTTGGATCAGTGTAAAAGTAGGCGAAGATATTCCTTTCTATTCTTTTTGGATCAGTGTAAAAAAAACAGGAAAAACAGGTGGAGGTAATTTTTAATATTTCTATCATAATGGTAAGAATGTAATAGAGTGCATTGTGATCTTTCTTTTGCCTTGACGCAAAAGAAACAAAAAGTCAAGGCTGATGACAGATATGCTAAAAAATCATTTGTTGCGGCTAAACAAAATAACTCGCCCGTCGACACTGATATTCCAACCCATAAATAACAAACGCTGTCATGTTATTTTTCGAAAGGAGGCTTCGAACAGAATTTTGTTTTTAACGCCCCACTAATGATTTTTCTTAACGCCATCTGTCGTAGGCCGTTATTGGCGCTACCTTATTCAAACGCGTTAGCCTGTAAAGTATTTCATGCGTAGCATATCTTTATGGAGACTTTCCGTTCAAACGAAGCCGATAAGCGAAACGCTTTAGATCCTAAACCGTTTTTGATTCTCGCACCTTTTGAGGCCTCAAAAAGAATAGAAAGAAAATATCTTTACCTATTTTTTACATTGATCTCTTTTTTATAAGAAAAAACTATCAAAAATCTCCTCGGAAAATAATTTTACGTTGATTATTCCACTTTTATCGTTTTGGAAGGCTGTATGCGGGCAATAATACTTGAGGGAATTGTTAACGATATCATACACAGAATAAAGGTTCCAATACTTATAATTAATATAGACCATCCATTAAGGGCGATTGGGACGTAGTCTAAAAAATAACTCCTACTATCTAACCTTATCAGTTTTAACTTCGATTGTAAAATGCACAACAACACTGCCAATGAAGCGCCATACAGAATTCCTCTTGCAATAATAAACCCCGCTTTTATCAAAAATATCTTCCGGATAGAATTATTGGTAGCGCCCAAAGTTTTCAGAACGCCTATTGTGAATGTTTTTTCAAATATGATAATCAGCAAAGTAGATAGGATGGTGACAAGGGCGACCAAAACCATTACCGTAAAAATGACAATTGTGTTTGTGTCTAAAAGTTTTAACCAGGAAAACAAAGCAGGATAAAGTTCTGTAATTGTAGTAAGCGTTAAATCATACCCGATTTCGTTATAAACAACTTCGGTCATTCTTTTCATTTGGGAAAAGTCGGAAATGGAAACCTCTATCATCTCCGCTTGGTTTTCATTCCATTTATGCAAACGTTGCACTTGTTTTATATCTCCAATTACAAAACGTTCGTCAAAAGTCAGAAGTCCGGTATTATAAATACCCACTATGTCAAAAGCGCGGGTTCTTAAATTATCGTCAACCAGAAAATAAACCTTTAGTTTATCCGCTAATTTCAATTTCAATTTAGACGCAATATAAGAAGAAATAACTATTTCTTTTGAAGGCGTAGAATCATTCGTCCATTGAATAAATCTGCCCTGAATCATGTTCTTACATAAAAAGGAAGTATCACAGCCCGATTCCAGGCCTTTAAGAATAACGCCCTGAATTTGTTCGTCGGTTTTTATCATGCCGCCGATAGACGCGCTGGCTTGGATATTTCGGATTCCTGGAATAGTGTGAAGTCGACGGATAAAAGGGCTCGACTTATCGACCGGTTGTATTTCTAAAGAGTTGCTCGCTTCAAAATTTCTTATTTGAATATGAGAGCCGAATCCGACGATTTTTTCTGTAATTTCTCTTTGAAAACCGCGTAAAACAGACAATGAAATAATCATCACGGCCAAACCAAGCGCAATACTCGCTATAGCAATATTTATAATAGGCTTTGAAAAAGTCTTTTTATTGCTTCCCAGAAATCGTTTGGCTATGAAAAATTCAAATTTCATGGATTAAATCAAAAATTGGGGAAACGCTATCCACCAATGATTATCTCTTTAATTATAATTCAAAAATACAAAAAGAAAATAATATACAGTGAGAGGTTGTTTAAATTTTTATGGAAAAGATTTTGAGAGATAAAAATAGCAATTTTGCAGGCGGGATTTTTCAAGAATAGTAGCGCTATTGGGTAAAATTCCGACAAAAAGCGCATTTTTAGACCCGAAATACTTCCTGGAAAAATTTTTAAACAACCTCTGAGACAAAAAAGAAAATCTCCCGTATGGAGAACACACGAGAGATCCTTTATAGAAAACTTCTAAAATTTTATTAAGCTAAATTTTCAACAGGAACAACCGATACATAAGACCTATCTTGTTTTCCTTTGGAGAATTTCACAACCCCGTCTGTTAAGGCAAATAGCGTATGATCTTTACCTATGCCTACATTTTTACCTGGATTATGCACGGTTCCTCTTTGACGCACAATAATATTTCCTGCAATACATCCCTGACCGCCAAAAATTTTCACGCCTAAACGCTTGCTATGTGATTCTCTACCGTTGTTCGAACTACCGACACCTTTCTTATGAGCCATTTTATACTTATTTTAAAGGGTTAAAAATATATTAAACTTATAGAATGGTATCAATCTTTATTTGAGTTAAATAGTCTCTATGACCATTCATCTTTTGATAACCTTTTCTTCTCTTCTTATGAAAAACGAGTACTTTATCGCCTTTCAAATGTTTTAAAACAGTAGCGTTTACCTGAGCTCCCTGAATAGAAGGAACGCCCACTTCAATAACGCCATCATTGTCTTTAAGCATCACGGTGTCGAAAGTAACCTGCGAACCTTCTTCTGCCTGAAGACGATTTACAAATATCTTTTGATCTTTTTGTACCTTGAATTGCTTTCCCTTAATTTCTACTATTGCGTACATTTCAATTTTTTGTTATGTGATTAAGTATTCTGCAAATGGGTTGCAAAGTTACGTTTTTTTCATGAAATAACAAGCGATCAAACAAATAATTTCTTATTCGCTAGAAACCTTTTCGTTGAGAACCGTATCTATATCAATAAAGTCTACTGGACTCTTTTTATCTTTTAATTGAAAATGAATTGCCTGATGATTGATAATTTCTTTCTGTTGAGCAAGCAAGTGGGTAGAAAATAACAAAAAAATCGCTAATGATGAGTATTTCAGCCGTTTTTATGAAGCGCCGTCATATTTTTAGATTCAGATTTTATGTATTCTTGCTATATCGCCCGGACGATCGTTAGTTTATAGAATAAAACAAAGGGCTGAAGTATATTTTTTATTCAGCCCTTACGTAATCTATCAATTATTGTTTTACAAGTTTAAGTTGCTGTGAAACGTCTTTTCCTTTTATTTTCAGAAAATAAATTCCGCTAGGCAGGTAAGAAAGGTTAAATTCATTTTTTTCTCCCTTTAGAATAGATTTATAAGTCACGCCTCCCTCTATATTATAGATTGTTAATTCTGCGTTTTGAATTTTTTTGTCGCGGGAAAGAATAGTAAATATTCCTTTATTTGGATTGGGGTACAGAACTATATACGGATCTTCTTTAGGGGCGTTCGGAATGCCGGATTTCTTTTTAATTGTAATATCGTCCAAGAACAGATTATTCCCGCTATAGCGGACAACTTCGAATTTAAATTTAACAGATTCGCTCCCCTTATAACCGGATAAATCAATTTGGATGCAATTATCTTTACACCAATCTGCGTCTGTAGTTGGAATAAAAGAGGAGTAGGAATCGGAATGGGTGACAAAACTTCTGTCTTTGTTGTCTCCATAAGCATTCAATAGCGTCCAGTTTTCGCCGCAATCGGTTGTAATATAAATATTCAATGAATCGGTTTCTGAATAAATTGTTCTATAACAATAAGAATGATGGAACGATAAAACATAGTCATTGTCCAATTTATATGAAGGACTTATGATCCAACTCTTTTTTTTCGTATCCGAACCGGACTTGATAAGCTTGACTCCGATGAACCGTTCGATTTTTTGGCCGGTGTTTATTTCAAACAACTCCCAAGGTTGAGCGTTCCTTTCTGCAAAAAACGACCAACCTTTGTTTTCTATGTCGCTAATAGAATACGAGTCGTCAAAGCTTTCGACGGTACTGTTCCCCGAAAGGGCGCGTCCTCCGATCGAAACAATATTTGATTTTGTAGCGGCATTGCTGCCGTTAGCATTGGCGACGGTTAGGGAGACTGAATAAGTGGTATTATTGTTGAAAAAGACTTTAGGATTCTGAGACGAGGCGGAAGTGCCTCCTACAAAAGTATAAGTATTAGGAGAAAAACTCCATGACCATGATTGGGGACAGCCATCCGCATTTCCGAAAAATTGAATCGTATCCAAAGAACAACCGATACTATCAGAAACGCTCATCGTAATATTGGGAGCTTGAGAAGTAACTACAATATAACTGTTTTTTTCCATAGTATTCTCCCCATACTCGTTACGAACAAGCAGTTTGACTTTATATGAACCAGGCGTATTATATACAATGCCGGCAGGGTTTTTATCTGTCGAAGTCGGAACAGTCGCCCCTTCGAATGTCCACAAATAACTATCAGCATAACCGCTTGTTAAATTAGAAAAGTCTATGCTGCAACCCGGAGTAATCACAGTATTTGACGCGGTGAAATCCGGAGAAGCGACGGTTGGAAACACCACCTCAAATGTCATAGAGTCGCCGATTTCGCTAATATTTCGAATATGAATTCCGCCGGCTTGTCCATTGGATAAAAAGCAAGTGGGATTGGTATTATTATTAAATTCCGTCCGACCTTTATCAGCGGAAAAAACGGCGTCGTTTATACTTCCTTCCGTGTCGTCATTGGTCGCGTTGGGCCTGAAAACATAGATTTCATTGGTTGAATTTCTTAAATTTCCATCTACAGATGAATTGATCCTATAAATAAGCAAACCGGAACCTGATATTCCTTGGTCAAAGAAATGAGATTCTTTATTTCTGTATTCAATGGTAAAATATTCGGTAGAACTGTTGGGAGACTTAATTTTATAAATACATTTGTCTTCATTCCAAACAGTTTTTAGGGTATAAACTCCATTTTTTGTGATTTCCGGAATTTGGTCAATCCACCGGACGCATTTATATTTAAGATAAGCGCACATAGATTGCGGAATACGGGTATTGGTCGCCATCAAATCCCATGTTCCCACAGGAACGCCTGGGCTATCAGAATATTTATACAGATCGGGGGCCCCGAATGTATGAAACATCTCATGGCATAAAACACTTGATTGATTCTCATTTAAGTGTTCTTCCAGTTGGAAGTTATAGTCTTTTACTCGGGATCCGTTGATGGATACAGATTCGTAATATAAAGAAGAACGGTGCGGCCATAACAAATCAGACCATACTCCTGTTGCACCCCTAACAATAAAGCAGATATTATCCACATTTCCGTCCCCATTGTAGTCTAAATTCAAATTTGCAGGTATTTGGGAGGTTACATACTGAATAGCCCGTTTAAGCATCGCTTCTTTTCTGGACGTACTCTCGTAACCCGCATAACCATTTGGATTGGAGTTGGCATTGTATGGCAAATAATATGATCGAGGATATGTATCCTGATAAGATACGACCGTCTGAGAACTGGGTTTAGGATAAAAATGACTGATAACATTCAACTTGTTGTATGATGTGGCTTGAAAAAAACGGAGCATGGAAGAAACTTCCGGCGACAAGTTGTTAAACATGCTCCAATAATAAGTTGTATCTTTTGTGTATTCGACTTGATCGGAAAAACGAATATATATTACAATATTGTTTAATGTATTTTGAGTCTTTAAATTCAAACTTTTTGCATAAACTTCCTTCTTGGAATCCAGAGGAATAAGACTAAGAGCATAGTTCCTTTTGGCTTCCATTTTTTCGGCGGAAATATTCAAATAAGGCTTTAGTCCGGTATTTGCAGGATTGACGTTGCCGGCAATAAAATTTGTTACGATTAAGCTATCCCCTTGTTTCTGAGCATAAACATAATATCCTGTTTGAGGATGCTGCATGATGGTGAAACCATTTGCATCGTGCATCCAATTGTAGAATTCGTCTCCGGTAACAAAGCAATGAAGTTCGGTTCCATCGGGTTGCAACACTGTTACGGGGCTATTCTTTAGGTAAGCCGCCGAAACGGTCCCAAATAGTCCTGCGAAAATCAATAGAAAGAGAGTCGTTATTTTTTTCATGGCAAATTTAGTTTTCTTAGGTCAAAGATAATTAGGACGTTATTTTGTAATTGATTTTACATCCCTTATTTCTTGGTTATTTAATGTTTAAACTCCTTAGCTTACATTCGAATACCGTGCAAAAATAATCATTTTACCGGATTTACCGAATCACCTCTCCTTAACGAAAACAGAACAAATATAGTATAAAATTTCTCTGAAAATACAGAATATTATACCGAATCAAGCTATTGAAAACTGTATAAATGATTGTTTTTCTGAGATTTAATATGTTTTCTGCTTGTTGTTCGATATAAACTCTAATTGCCGGATAGTTAATATTTTAAAATAGTTTAGGATGTTGGTAATCAATTTAAATAAAGGTTTATCCATTTATATGATACATCGCCGATCCTATATATTCAATTAAAACAAAATTTCCTTTCTGAAAATCCTTACCTTATTTTTACTTTCTCGATATTTATAAAATCAAATGTAAATTATATATTTGAATAGAAATTATATAAAATTCTATGTTAAATTGAAAATGACAAATTATAAAATGGGAGATAATAGATTTCCATTCTTTTTGGATAAGTAAAAACTTAAAAATCTGATATTTAAAACGTTATTAAAATAAAGAAAAGGGGAAGAAAAGAAGAGAATGGAAGAAAAGCATTATAATTTACGGAATAAAAAATATGTGTACCTTTGCAAACTTTTTTCTTAACCCGCATTTTGCGTCGTGGTTAGCAATTTGACAGTACGATTATTAAATAAGATCATTATAAAGTTTCTCAAAGGATAAGTATGCAAAAAAAATATATAGCCCTAATCATTGTTTTTCTCGCATTTTTTGCATTTACAACAGCACAATCTTTCGCCCAATTCACTGTATTCGTGAAAGTAACCAGTTATGGCGATATTACGGGTTTAACATTATCTTATTACGATAATAATTTCAATCCTGTGCAGGATTCGAGTGTGGCAACTTTAGGGACTTACCATATTTTGGGAACTCTTTTCGGGCAGGGTTGCAGCGACGCTTCAACGGTAACAATTACCCTTTATCCGAAAATTTTCTTTGCTTTTGCTGATACGATGGTTTGTAGTGTGAATGTCGATTTAACGGCTTTACGTCTGACAGCCGGCGATACTACCGGATTAACGCTTTCTTATTTTGATAACAACAATGCGCCTGTTCCCGACCCAAGCTATGTAGGAACCGGAACATATTATATTGTCGGAATAGCGCAGGGTGGCGATTGTAACTTTATGAACAGCGTAGATGTAACGATTAATGAACCTTTGAACCGTGTATATGTGGCAGGAAATGTCCCGGGAGCCGATTTCATTACATTGAAACAAACAGCGGATATTTATAATACTTACGGTATCGGCGCTCCTTCGGGACTGAAAGTTTAGGGCAATATTACCGAAACGGAAATGGTGGAATTTTTAGGAATAGCGCCGAATAGTGAATTGTACCAACTAACGATAACATCGGATGGGGTAAAACGAAAGGTGGCGTTTAAGAATTGAGAGTGAAAAAAATAAAATCAGAAATGAAAATAGAACTTTAACAGAGTTTGAACTATAATTATAGCTATAAAAAATAATCCATAAAAAAAATTAAAAAATAAGAAAAGAGATAATAATTAAATATTTTATTGTTAGCTTAATTGTACCGTTATTAATTTTTCGATTAGAAAATATTTTGTGAAAAAGCGAACAGATAAAGACCCTGCTAGAGAAATAAATCATATGAATTTTAATAAAGAGAATGAAGCAAGACAAAGATAATGTTTCTATTCTTTATAATAGATGTTTTGATTCATATAAAAACTTAGTAGCTTTGCACTGAAAAATAGATATATGCACTTTTCCCTTAAAGAAACGTTGAAACAAATGCTAAAGTTAACCTGCATTATTCATCTCAAAATAGGGACAAGACATTAACTTGTTGATAATTACTAATTTTACAAAAAAATATAGACACCCAATTTTGGGTATTGCCAAATCTTTGAAGCATTCGATATTCAATAATTTATGGAAATACCATGAATAATGCGGGTTAAATATTTATGTATTTGGGCAACATCTATTTTTTAAATGTTTTATTATTCAATTGAAAGAGGACTTTTTACCTACTAACCATATGAAAAACTTTATTATTCTTGCATTTATCCTAATCTTTGGCCTGCTTTTTGGCGCTACTTTGCAAGCACAAACCACATGGTACGTGAATCATGCGGCACAAGGAAATAATAACGGAACCAGTCCGGCAGACGCTTTTGTCAACTTGGATTTAGCCCTTGCGGCAGCGCTTGATTCTGACACCATCAAAGTAGCTGTGGGAACCTACCGACCGGCACAAATGTTGCCCGGTGGAACAACTGCCCGCGACAATTCCTTCTACATTACCAAAGGCATTGTCTTGCTGGGTGGATACAATCCAGAGTTCAATGAAAGAGATATATATCTATATACCACAAACCTTGATGGTGATTTGGGTGCAAACGGGAGTACTGCCGACAATAGTTACCATGTGATAGCCATCGAAGCCGCAGGAAAGTCGGCTGCGATCGACGGGTTTACCATACAAAATGGAAATGCCGATGCAACAACCACGGTTTCGGCTATTGAAAGAAATAATGGAGCCGGTATATATGTTAAAGCCATTGCTTCTTTGACTGTATCCAACACAACTTTTACAAACAATACCGCTACAGGCAATGGTGGCGCCATATATAACGGCTCTTCCGTTGGGGGTTCTTCTATTATTAGCCAAACTCTTTTTGTACAAAATAAAGCCGGATTAGGCGGCGCTATTTATTCTATCACCGGCGGTGCAGCCGGTTTTAACTGGATTGTCAATACCACTTTCAGCAAAAATACGGCAACGAGTGGTGGCGGAGGTGCGATTTACCTGAATTCAACAGTAGCTTCTTCGTCCAAAATAGCCTATTGTACGTTTAACGGAAATACAGCATCTACCAACATAGGGAATGCTATTTACTATGCAAGTGGAACGGGCGTTGTCAAAGAGCTGAAAGGAAACCTTATTTATGGAAATGGAACCGGCATTAACAGCGAGGTGTTTAATCCTTACACAACCAGCAATGGCGCAATCTATAACCTTGTAAGGAATCAAACGTTGGCCGGAACAGGCAATGTATCCATAGCAGATAATAATGCCGAAAATATTTTTCACAAAATGGCGGCCGATGGAACTTCTGAATTAGATCATTACGGCGGGAGCGCCAGAGCTTTGATGCCTGTGAGACTGGGTTTTGCTCACAACAAAATTCCGGCAGCAAATGCTTCTTTAGTAGACACGAGTTCCACTGATCAGCGGGGGTATATTCGTGTTTTTGACGATGCGGCCGAAATGGGCGCTATAGAAATTGACTGGAAATGGCCTGCTTGTACAGGAAATACAACTTGGTATGTGGATGGTATTTCAGGGGCTACTTTAAATAATGGAGATAATATCAATTTGGCGACAAAGGATTTGAGTATCGTTTTGGCAAACCCTTGCCTGAAAGCCGGAGACACAATCAAAGTGGCAGGTTCGGAAAATGGTGAAGGATTGGTTTATCGCCCCACCATTATGTTGGGAACAAGCACCACAAGTACCAGTCGCGATAGATCTTTCTATATTAACAAAAACGTCACCTTACTTGGTGGGTATGATAATCAGTTTCAACGGAATGTCAACACCTATAAAACCATATTAGACGGTGATTGGGGAATTGCCGGCGATAATACCGACAATAGCTACCACGTGGTGGTGGTAAATGTTTCCGGTGGAGGTGAAACGGCAATAGATGGGTTTATTATACGCAATGGAAATGCCAATGGGGTGACAACAAATGTAGTTGTCCAAAATGCCGGTGGCGCTATTTTTCATAATGCGGGAAAATTAAATATCAATCATGTCTCATTTCAAAACAATTTCTCGAATACGACCGGCGGCGCCATTCATTCGATTGCCGTATTAGCTTCTGACACTGCGTTAAGCATCGACCATTCAAGCTTTTTGTCGAATACGGCAATAACCAATGGCGGCGCCATTTACAGAAATAATGCCAATGGAAGACTTAACATCACCAAAAGTACTTTTGCCAATAATAATGCCGTTTTGGGTGGTGC
>JAVBLV010000078.1:0-13494 GCA_031553195.1 Bacteroidales bacterium | reverse complement strand
AATTTTGTTTTAACGCCTCCACTAATGATTTTCTTAACGCTATCTGGCGTAGGCCGTTATTGGCTTTGCTTTATTCAGACTGCGTTAGCCCGTCAAACGCCATGCGAAGCATACCTTTGCGAGGATTTTCCGTTCAAGCGCAGCTGATAGGCGGAGCGCGTTTAAATCCTCAAGCCGTTTTTGATTCTTTTTGAGGCTCCAAAAAGAATAGAAAGAAAATATCGGCGCCTATTTTTACACTGATCCATTATTTTGGTTCTCCACTGATCCGCATTAACTTCAGAAAAGTATAAAGATCTTACACAAAGAGCAAAATATTTCTGGAATTAAGTAGATGACATTATAGCTTCTCCTCGACTTTTGTAGAAAAGAAGACTTCTGAGAGGTTGTCTAAAAATTTTTCTATGAAGTATTTTGAGTCTAAAAATGCAATTTTTTGTCGGAATTTTTACCAAATAGCGCTACTATTCTTGAAAAATCCCGCCTGCAAACTCGCTATTTTTATCTATCAAAATCTTTTCCATAAAAATTTAGACAACCTCTGAATGATTTTTTAAAATTTATGTATTCTTGCTATTTCGAAAAATCGGGATTTCATTTTTCGGTGGTATTATCGGTTACCGTTAATTTAACGTGGGTAATCGTAAAGCGATTCTTTTTGATAATTGTTGCTGTATAATGGTCTAATAAAATTTGATCGCCAATTTCCGGGACTCTTCCCAACAACATGACTAACAAGCCTGAGAGCGTTTTATAATCATTCCCCAAGGGTAAAGGATAGGGAAGTTCTTTATTTATTTCAGGAATAGAGGATTGAGCATGCACTACAAATTCATTTTCGTTTGTTTTTTCAACAATATGCACTTCGTTATCGAATTCATCATTAATATCGCCCACCAGTTCCTCAACAATATCTTCTAACGTTACCAAACCTAATGTTCCCCCGTATTCATCTACAACAATGGCCATTTGCTTTTTGGTTTTTTGAAATTCCCGTAATAGATTCACAATCCGTTTATTAGAAAAAACGAAGTACGGTTCTCTCATAATATCCTGCAACGATTTCCCTTCAGAATTACCGATTAATTTCAGCAAATCTTTCGAATGGACAATTCCTTTGATATTATCAATAGAATTTTCATATACGGGAATTCTGGAAAATTCTTCTTCTATCGCCCTTTTAATCATTTCGTTAATCGGCGTTTCTATGGGAACCGCATATATTTGAATTCTCGGAGTAAGAATTTGCTTTACCGTGCAATTATCAAAATCAAATACATTTTGGATTAATTCATATTCGTTGGCGTCGATTTTGCCTCCCTCCTTGCTTTCTCCAATCAATAAACGAATCTCTTCTTCGGAATGGGTTTCATGTTCATGCATTGTTTTAATACCCAGCATTCTCAATATCAGATTTGCAAACCCGTTAAACAACCAAATGAAGGGCATGAAAACAAAATAAAAAACGCGCAGAGGAACTGCCGTAAACATGGTAACCTTTAACGGATAACGGATAGACAACGACTTAGGAGCCAACTCCCCGAATACAACGTGAAGTAAAGTAACCAAACCAAAAGCAAAAAGAAACGTTATTTTATGTATCAAGGCAGAACTCAGGCTAAGTCCGATATAATCAAAGAAATGCCCGATAATTTCGGCAAAAGCGCCTTCGGCAACCCAGCCTAATCCGATACTGGCAATGGTTATTCCTAATTGCGTTGCAGCTAAGTACGCATCTAAATTACGCGTTATATGTAAAGCGACCTTACGCGTAAAACTTCCCTTTTCCGTATAAATTTCTATTTGGGATACGCGGACTTTTACAATGGCGAATTCTGCCGCTACAAAAAAACCGTTAAGCAGGATAAGCAAAACAGAAACAAGCAAACTGAATATCATTATATTCGGATTTATGTATACTTAAAGAACCATAATCTTCTCAAAGGAAATTGAAAGGGGATTTGTCTTCCTCTCTCGAACAGTTCTCCGTAAACTTATCGGTTTAAAGTTACTTATTTGCAATATTATTCGTCGAATCCGCAGCCTCAAAACGTTTAACCAATTCCAAAGGATCTGTTCCCAGATTTTGCATTTGGAATTGAGCGTCTTTGGCTAAATAATGATCCGGGTATTTTTCTATAAATGCTTGATAAGCTTTATGCGCTTCATCTACTCTATTGGCCGATTCGTAAACGAATCCTTTATAAAAATAACACTCCGAAACTCCTTTGAAATCGGGATATTCGGAAATGATTTTATCCAATAATTCAATCGATTTATCAACATTGTTGCGCGCATATACATATAAACTGGAAGCCTTGTATAAATAACCCGGCGCCAACGAATCTTTCGGAAAATCTTTGGCAAACGATTCGAACATATTAAGCAGGCTGTCGTATTGTTCTTTTTTAATCGATTGTCCTGCATTCAGCAATTTTGATTCATAAGTATTTATAGACTCAATCCGTTTATTTTTGGAGGGAGAACAAGCAATAATGCAACATGCGCTTATGATTAACGTCATTAAACAGGTAAAACTTCTTTTTCTCATATGTTTTAGATTTATAGGCCCCTAATCCCCAAAGGGGACTTTTGCTGACGCCAACATTGCTCTTTCTGCCGGCGTACTGAGAAGCCTGTGATTATTTCTTCCGTTTACTTCTTAAATTTTGTCAAACTCTTTAGTTGAAAATGGTTGATTTTATTGAATAATTGAATTATCGAATAACTGAATAAAATGGTTTATAGCTTATCGTTTAAAGTTTATAAAGCTAAATATCGTCTTTCATTGCTCATTGCTAATTACTCATCGCTAGTTATTCGTTGCTAATTCTCAATTCTCCTTCTAACTTTATAAACTTTTAAACATTACAAACGCTCAATTCAGGAATTTTCCATTCCCTTATTCACATTTTCCATTCTTTGCCTTTGCCTATTTCATTAACTTTATTTCTTCGCAAAACGCATTTTGTAGGCGCCTGTTTTTTTCCCTTGCGCAATATCGGACAAACGTTTCTTCAACAAAGTCCTCCGGAGCGGACTCAGTCTATCGATAAATACTTTTCCCTCCAAATGATCGTATTCATGCTGAATAATCCGTGCGCGCATTCCGTGAAATTCTTCTATTCGTTCTGCGAAAGTTTCATCAAAATAACGAAGTTTAACCCTTTCTTTCCGGGAAACGTCTTCATGGATTTCCGGAACGCTCAAGCAACCTTCGTTATAAAGACGATTTTCGCCCGATTCTTCGAGTATTTCCGGATTAATAAAAACTTTCTTAAATCCATCCGTCTCCGGATAATCCTTACTCAATGCGGAACCGTCGATTACAATCAAACGAATGGATAAATCTATTTGAGGAGCAGCCAAACCGACTCCGTTCGCCGCATACATGGTTTCAAACATGTTAGTTATTAACTCCTGCAAATCAGGATAATTATTTTCGATAGGCAATGCCTTCTTCTTCAAAACCGGATGTCCGAAGGCAACAATAGGTATAATCATATGTATATTATTTTTCAACATTGTTGATTAACGATTGATCGTCTTTTGCTGTTGCAAATTGTATTCCTTTTGCTTTGCAAAGGTTAACAACTTGTAATTTCCAAATAGGTTTGCAACAGAATAGTAGCGCTAATCGTATCTATCAACGCCTTGTCCTGCCTTTGCTTCTTTTTCAATCCGCTGTCAATCATACTCTGAAACGCTATTTTAGAAGTATAACGTTCATCTATCCTTTGAATTGGAATTTCGGGAAATGTTTTCCTCAACTGCCGGACAAAGACTTCTATTAATTTTGCAGATTCCGAAGGCGTGTTATCCAGTTGTTTGGCTTCTCCTACTACAAAACATTCGACATTTTCTTTTAAAAGATATTCCTTCAAAAAGGAAAAAATATCGTTTGCGGGAACTGTCGCCAAACCGGTAGCTATTATTTTGCAATTATCGGTGCATGCCAAGCCAACGCGTTTTTTACCATAATCGATAGCCAATATACGTCCCATCTGAAATCATTTGTGCAAAATTACGAAATAAATTTCGTTTACGGCTTATTAAAAGGCATTTGAGTAATTTCCAAACAAAAAACGGGTTAATTTATTCTGCATATAACTCCTCCGCAAACTACGTCATCCCCTTCATAAAACACGGCAGATTGTCCAACGGCAGGAGCAAACGCCGGTTGCGAAAAATAAACAATGGCTTCTCCGTCCTCATCAAAGCATACATCTGCCTGAGTTCCGTGGTCTTTTCCTCTTATTCTAACCCAAAATGAAAAACGTCCTTGCAGATTTCCATATTTTATAAAATTTATTTTATGAATATGAATTACGCTAGAAAAAACCTCGTCTTTAGAGGATAATATTAATCGATTTTTATGGGGAATCACTTCTTTCACATATAATTTTGAAGAATTTCCGGTAATTAAGTTTTTAGATTGGCCTATCGTATAGAATGGAAATCCATCATGAACGCCGATTTTTTCCCCATTGGTATTCAAGAGTTCTCCATTTTTAAGAATCTCTTCCAAAGAACGGATTCTCCTGCATAAAAATTCTTTGTAATTATTATCCGGGATAAAACAAATATTAAAGCTCTCATTCTGATCGGCTTGTTCCGGAAATCCTTGTTTTTTTACATACTCCTTTACTTCTGCTTTCAATGTATTTCCAAGTGGTAATATACACATTTTCAGAATGTTTTGCGGAAGTTGCCACAACATGTAGGATTGATCTTTCCAATCGTCGAAAGAGCGGGAAATAACATATCTTTCGTTTTCCTTCCGGATATTTGCATAATGGCCGGTCGCAATGTATTCGCAATTAAATTTCCTGGCGGCTATTT
This sequence comes from Bacteroidales bacterium, assembly GCA_031553195.1. GTDB lineage: Bacteria > Bacteroidota > Bacteroidia > Bacteroidales > P3 > JAVBLV01. The sequence goes on along the minus strand of JAVBLV010000078.1, from coordinate 8,652 downwards.
GTAATTGTTCGAATTTAAAAAATCGATTGCAGTGAGAACAAATGTTAGGCGTTCTTCCCGAAAGATATTCCGAAATGAAATATTGTATTACCTTTTCATCAAACTCTTTGGCAAGCGGCAGCAAATAATGATTAAACCCGTTTTCTCGACAAAGTTCCGCCGTTTTAATCGCGGCTTCTTCAGGATCTGCCTTGGAAGGAGGAATATAAACGCCTTCGGTTTCTTTATTCCAGGAAACAAATGTAACACAACTCACCTCAAATCCCTGTTCCTGTAGTAAAAGGGCGGCAGCAAGACTATCTACGCCTCCGCTAACGCCGACGAGGACTCTCTTCTTCCGGATCATTAAAAAAATAAGATTTTAATCCTTTGGCCGCTTCTTCGTCGGCATATAGGATGAAGTCTGTTTTAGGTTCCAGAGTTACGGTTAATTTTTTGCCGCTGGGATCCTTTTCAACATTTTTTATGCAGCTATAACGGGCATAGAATTTTTTCTCCCAATTGACCACCATGAAAGAAGAAATTTCAACATTCTCGACAAAATTATCAATGGGGTTCGAGCAAGTTATTTTTTCTCCTTTTAACGTGACAACGACCAGGTTTTTCGAAGATAAATAAAAATAGGCAATGCTATCGACCCGTTGAAAATATTCTTCACCTGGCATATTTAACAGTATGCTCGACGAAATGAGAAAATCATTTTTCCATTTCTCGGTTTTAATCAAACGGCCTTCAGGATCGAAAAACCGCCATTCTCCAATTTTCATCCCGTTTTCATAGGCTCCCTTTACTTTCATTTTTTTACTATGATAAAATTCCTCATAAATTCCTGATAATAAATTATTTTTATACGTTCCATATAAATACCCGTATTCAAATTTTTTATGCCAGACTCCTTCCCTCATATCATTTTTCCAAATGGTTTTTTCCACGATAATATCATTGTCGAAAACAATCCATTCCCCATCTTTAACTCCTTCTTTATAGGATTCTTGCGATATCCTGGACCCACTTTCTGTATAATAAATCCATATTCCGTCTTTTTTCTTTTTTTTATATGCGCCTTCCGAAAGTAATGCGCCATCTTCGTAGAACACTTTGCTTTTAGCAATCGTTCCTTTGTCTGAATAACTTAGAACGGCTTTGGGTTTTCCCGTAGGATAATAGAAAATAAAATCTCCAATTTCATAATCATCTTTAAATTCGCCATTGTAGATTTTTGTTCCGCTCACATCAAATTTCTGCCATTTTCCCTGCTTCCTCCCCTGTTCGTCGACTTGATTCGTTTTTTCCTGGCCGATACATGCGCCGGAAAGTAATACGGCAATGAGTATACTCAATAATTTGTTCATTTTCTTAAATTTTGGGCTTAAAGTTATTGAATAAAAACTTGACTAACAAAAATAGGATGCCATCTTAAATCTGAAAAAGACATTGAAAAACAAACGACTCTCTTACAATTGGAATTTAATTCATCAAACTAAAGGACTAAAATTCAGAGAAGTATTAAGATTTAGAATACCTATAGAAAATTCGTCTAAACAATTTCTCAATTATCTCTGAAATATTTTAGCTGACAAACTTTCAGAAGGCCAAAAGTCTATACGATTATGCTCTTTCCCCCATTTTTCCGACAATTTATTTCGTTTAGCACAGAATACTTCCTTAGATCAATAAAAGGACTTATTCCAATTGCAAAAGTAGCATTTTATCAATTAATCTTTTCCTGAGAAAATAAAGAATCCAACTTTTAGAGAAGGTTAATGTACACGCAAAACAAATATCTTTCATTGCATGGAGATAATTCTTTCTACCACTTTATTTCAGCGATTGCCAAGAGTTTTTGTCTGTTTGTAAAACATTTTAGCTTGTTTTTTGTGAATATTTTATATCCAGATAATTAGATGGAAATTCTAAAGGGGGCATTTTCATTTTAATTAAAGCGAATATTCTCTTTCGATAACAATGCATCTGATGAAAATTAAATTTTATAAAAAACATGTATTGTTACAAATAAATATAAATAATTGAATATATGAAATTTAAGTTACGAATATATATATATTATTAATTCATTGTTAATGACTTTCCTTCTTACCTTTGATTGTATTTTGAAAATAATTAGGGCTCTTTTTTTATCATCCTAAAAAACAATGCCTTATGATTGAGAATTTAATACGACATCTGATTGATTCTCATGGAAGAAAAAGAGAATCTTTACTCCCTATTTTACAAGGGGTGGTTGAACAAGAAAAAACGTTGGAAAATGAAAGCATACGTTTAATCGCCAAAGAATTAGAACTTTCTACAGCAACCGTTTACGGGGTGGCTTCTTTTTACTCCTTTTTAGACACCGAACCGCGAGGAAAGTACATTATCAGGATATGTAAATCCATTTCTTGCGGAATGAAATGCAAAAATCAAATCATTAAAACAATTGAAGAAACATTGAAAATATCATTGGGCGAAACAACCAAAGATAAAAAATTTACATTACTGGAGACCAATTGCCTAGGAAGGTGTCACGAAGGGCCTGCCATCTTGATTAACGACGATGTTTATTCTAATTTAACTCCCGAACGCATTATTAAAATTCTCGACATCTATATTAAAAAACCCGGATTGAAATTATAAGGAGGATTGAAAATGCAGGAACGAAAATTAAAACGAGTTGATCTTATCTTTGAAAAAGATGATTATAAGGCGATTCTGTTAAAGGCTTTGAGTCGCTCGGACGATGATATAATTAATGAATTACTGGATTCCGGATTGAAGGGCCGCGGAGGCGCAGGATTTTTAACCGGATTAAAATGGAAATTAGCCCGCGATGCCGAAGGAGAAGAAAAGTATGTCATTTGTAATGCCGACGAAGGCGAGCCCGGAACATTCAAAGACCGGGAAATTTTAGATACGGTAGCTTTAAAGGTTTTTACAGGAATGGCTATTGCGGCAAAAGTTATCGGTTCAAAAAAAGGATATGTCTACCTGAGAGGAGAATATAAATATTTGGTCCCCCAATTGAAGATTAATCTCAAGGAATTCGGTATCCTATTAAAAGATATTGGATTTCATTTCGACATTGATATTTTTATGGGAAGCGGAGCTTATGTTTGCGGCGAGGAAACGGCTTTATTGGAATCGATGGAAGGTATGCGCGGCGAACCCCGTAATAAACCTCCTTTCCCTGTTAATTTCGGTTACTTGGGAGCGCCGACAGTGGTGAATAATGTGGAAACGCTGGTTTCGGCAGTCATTGTTTGTAAAATCGGTTCAGGGAAATATAAACAGTTGGGAACACAATCCTCGCGAGGCTCCAAATTATTCTCTATTTCCGGCGATACGCCGATTCCGGGAATTTACGAGTTAGAATTGGGAATGTTGTTACAAGACTTTGTGGAAGAATTCGGCGATGGCGATGCCAAAGCCATACAGGTAGGCGGCGCTTCGGGCTTTTGCGTGCCGAGAAAAAGATTTGGACAAACCATTATCGGGTATAAAACCGATTTGGAAGGAGACTCGTTGCCGACAGGCGGCTCTATGATGATTTTCAATAGTTCCCGCTCTATGTACAATTTGTTGCGCAATTATCTTGATTTTTTTGCCGAAGAGTCTTGCGGACAATGTACGCCTTGCCGTATTGGCGTTCAACAATTGGTGCACGGCATCGAAGCGGTGAAAAAGGGAACAAAGAGCGCTTCGTATCTCGATTATTTGCTGAAATTAACCGATACTATGAAATTAACGGCCAAATGCGGTTTAGGACAATCGGTCGCCAATTCATTTTCTTCTATTGTAACCAATTTCAGAGAAGAAATGATCTACTAGAGAAATCTTGAATTTTAAATTTGTATCCGCCATGTCAAAAAAAGTCAATCTTACTATAGACCATATCAATGTTAGTGTTGAGAAAGGAGTTACCGTTTTAGATGCGGCACGTTTAATTAATATCAAAATCCCTACCCTGTGCAATCACCCGGATTTAAATGTAGCCGGCAATTGCAGGGTATGTATGGTTGAACAAGTAGGTGCTCGCACTTTAATCCCTGCCTGTGCCGCGCCCGTTTCAGAGGGTATGAAAATCCTGACCAACAGCCATGCCGTACGCACAGCGCGTAAACACATTATAGAACTGCTTTTGTCCGAGCATAATGCCGATTGTACTAAATGCTATAAAAATGGAAAATGTGAATTGCAGGAATTAGCGGCAGAATACAAAATAAGTAATGATTTTTTTATTGATTTGGCGAAATACAAAGGCTATGAAATTGATTATTATTCGCCTTCCATTGTCAAAGACGATAGCAAATGCGTCCGCTGTCAGCGTTGTGTGCGTACTTGTGAGGAAATGCAATCGGTAAGCGCGTTGAGTTGCCTGTATAAAGGGGAAAAAATGAGGGTGGGGACTTTCAGGGAATACCCTTTGTACGAAGTGATTTGCACCAATTGCGGACAATGCGTTAACCGTTGTCCTACCGGCGCTTTGGTAGAACGTAATTATATTGAAGAGGTATGGGATGCGCTGGCAGACCCCAATATACACGTGGTTGTACAAACCGCGCCTTCCGTTCGAATTGCATTGGGCGAAGAGTTGGGCTTTGACGTAGGAGAACGAGTAACCGGTAAATTAGTTGCCGCTTTGAAACGGCTTGGCTTTGATTCGGTATTGGATACCGACTTTACAGCCGACCTTACCATTGTAGAAGAAGGATATGAATTGTTGGGACGCTTAAAGGCCGTTTTAAAAGAACTCGACAATTCGGCGATTTTACCAATGACGACTTCTTGTTCGCCCGGTTGGATTAAATTTATCGAACATATGTATCCTGAAATGTTGAGAAATCTTTCTTCCTGCAAATCCCCGCAACAAATGTTCGGGGCTTTGGCCAAAACCTATTATGCAAAAAAAATTGGCGTAGAGCCGTCAAAGATTGTGTCGGTATCCATTATGCCCTGTACGGCCAAGAAATTTGAGGCCGACCGTCCCGAAATGCGCAGCAGCGGGTTTAAAGATGTGGATTATGTTTTAACAACGCGCGAACTGGCTATCATGATCAAACAGGCGGGTATCGACTTTATGTCATTAACAGATCAACATTATGATAGCATTATGGGCGCTTCGACCGGCGCCGGAGTTATCTTCGGAGCAACCGGAGGCGTAATGGAAGCGGCTTTACGCACCGCGTGGGAAGTTGTTACAGGTAAGGAAATCCCGTTCTCTAATTTAAAAATCACACCCGTACGTGGAATGGAAGGCGTAAAAGAAGCAGAGGTTCATATCAAAGATACTTTGCCCGAATGGAATTTCCTTGAAGGCGTGGACTTAAAAATCGCTATTGCTCATGGATTGACTAATGCAAAAAAATTAATGGACAGCATAAAATATGGAAAAGCATTTTATCATTTTATAGAAATCATGGCATGCCCAGGCGGATGCTTAGGAGGAGGCGGGCAACCTTATCCAACCAGCGAAGCCATCCGTAAAAAACGAATGGAGGCCATTTATGCCGAAGACGAATCCATGAACATCCGCAAATCGCACGAAAACCCTGAAGTCATTCATATTTATGAAGAATTCCTTGGGAAACCCAACGGACATAAATCGCATGAATTATTGCACACGCGCTACCAAGCGCGGAACCGGATTTGAATAAATTTAAATGCTGATTATTCTCTAAAATGGAGGATCTTCAAGTGATTTTTCTATTTAGGTTTCGGCATTAAAAGTCCCTTGTCGTACAAATCAGATAATCCTACGCCATATTGTCTTGTAAGTTTAATAACATCTTCGACCGAAAGGGATAAGAATATCAATTTTTCTTTTCGGACAAAAATAATTTCGCCGCTCGATGCGGAAGGCGCTCCGGGAATATACACAATACAAAGTCCGTCGGGGTGTTGTTCTACGACCATGCCTAATTTGTGTATTTCCTCCTCTTTAATAAGCGCCACTTCCCATTTGTTTTCAGAGAACTCGCTTTTGCCAATCAGAAAATTTTTATCGAAAATATAACTTGGAAAAATCCTGCCCAGTAAATGATCTACTCTTTTTACCCATTTGTTTAAAACCGTTTTTCGAGCGATTATTCCAATCAAGTAACTGATAAGGAGAAAAAGAACGGCAAATAAAAGAATGTCGATAAAGATCTCAAAGAAATCATTATTAGGAAATAAGCGTTTGATAGGTTTTGCCAATATTTGCAGCGCCGATTGAAGGTGTTTGAATACATAAATCAATGCCAGTAATGGAATCCAAAATGCAAGAATTCCAATAAAAATAAATTGAAAAATATTTCTTTTCATGCGTCTCTTTTTGTTTTTTGGTCAGACTTTGTTTAGTTGAAAATGATTTTTGAACAATATTAAAGTTTTTTTCAACTCTCAATTCTCAACTTTCAACTCTTCTAATACATAACAACAATTAACGGTTAAGGTTTATATTATACCCTGAAAACAATTTAATCCCGGAATTTAAATATAAAAGCGTTCACAGGTGTTTTAAGATCGGTTTTCCACTTCGTTTGACAAGGATTAAATATTTCATTATCAATATTATATTAACCCATGGAATAATAAATAACTTTATCTTGAAAAAAACGATTTATTATGAATAAAATACCTACCTTTGCTCGTACTATAATTATATCAATTATTCTATTAACAAATTATAAATCATGGACGTAAAGAAAATTTTAGCAGATGTAGAAGCTAAAAATCCGGGACAACCGTTGTTCTTGCAAGCGGTAACAGAAGTTCTTGAAACTATTAAAGAATATGTTGAAGCAAACCCAAAGTACGACAAATACGCAATTGTTGAAAGAATTGTGGAGCCGGATCGTATTTTCCAATTCAAAGTTGAATGGGTTGACGACAAAGGTCAAATTCAGGTAAACCGTGGTTACCGGGTACAATTTAACAATGCCATCGGACCTTATAAGGGCGGTATCCGTTTCCATCCGGCAGTCAATGTTGATACGTTGAAATTTTTAGGTTTTGAACAAACTTTCAAAAATAGTTTGACTACTTTGCCTATGGGTGGCGGTAAAGGCGGTTCTGATTTCGATCCTAAAGGAAAATCAGAAATGGAAGTTATGCGTTTTTGCCAAGCTTTTATGGCTGAATTGGAAAAATACATCGGACCTGAAACAGACGTTCCTGCAGGAGATATCGGCGTAGCCGGTCGCGAAATCGGGTTCATGTACGGCATGTACAAAAAGCTTCGCGTAGAAAATACCGGCGTTCTAACCGGTAAAGGTCGTAATTGGGGAGGCTCAATCCTTCGTCCGGAAGCTACAGGATACGGCGGCGTTTATTTTGTAAACAACATGTTGAAACAACATGGAAAAGACATAAAAGGAAAAACTATTGCTTTGTCGGGATTTGGCAATGTAGCTTGGGGCGCCGCTCTAAAAGCGACCGAATTAGGAGCTAAAGTAGTTGCTATTTCAGGACCTGACGGTTATATTTACGATGAAGAAGGTTTGAATGCCGAAAAAATCCAATATATGACCGAATTGTTGGCAACTCGCGAAAATGTAGTCGCTCCTTTCGCTAAAAAATATCCTAAAGCTAAATTTGTTGCCGGCAAAAAACCATGGGAAGTGAAAGTAGATATTGCTATGCCTTGTGCCATTCAAAATGAATTGAATGCCGACGATGCAAAACAGTTGGTTGCTAACGGCGTTCAATGTGTTGGCGAAATCTCTAACATGGGATGTACTGCCGATGCGATCCACGAATTGCAAAAAACCAAAGTAATTTTTGCTCCTGGCAAAGCGGCTAATGCAGGCGGAGTTGGCGTGTCTGGCTTGGAAATGAGTCAAAATGCCTTAAAATTAGGCTGGACTGCAGAAGAAGTCGATGCTCGTTTACAACAAATGATGAACGATATCCATGCAAGTTGCGTTAAATATGGAACGGAAAAAGACGGATATATCAACTATGTAAAAGGCGCTAACATTGCCGGTTTTATAAAAGTAGCCGATGCAATGATTGACTTAGGCGTTATTTAAACTGGAATCTTCGATTAATAAACAAAAAATCTGCCGTCTGGTTTTATTATCAGACGGCAGATTTTCTTTTTAAGGGGAGAGGGAATCTCTCCTGTTTTGTTTTTTCGTTTAAAACAGAATTTTATTTATCAGATCTTGGCGCGAATTGCCGATTTTATTACCTGAATTTTGTTCTATTTTTACACTGATCCATTATTATGGCTCTCCACCAAAATTCTCCACTGATCCATAAACATCAACAAAAGAGGCTGCCCAAAACTTTTTGAACAGCCTCTTTCCTGTTTTAACGGACAAATATTCCTTTACCGGATTAAATTCACGTTTCCTTTTTCCTGATAAGTGCGGTTGGATTCCGGACGTTTGTAAGACATAATCCAAACATAACTTCCCGTGGGGCATTTTTTCCCTTTATATGTGCCGTCCCAACCCAGGTTGATATTATTCGATTGAAAAACCTGTTGTCCCCAACGGTCGTAAATTACCAATGAAAAATTACTCAACATATTTTTCGAATAGAACTTGAAAATATTATTCGTGCTGGCTTCGGGTGTAAACGAGTTGGACGACCAGACCGCAAAAATACCGATAGGAAGGTATTTGAACGTGCTGTCGGAACATCCCAATTCATTCAAGACTTTTATGA
>JAVBLV010000028.1:0-5211 GCA_031553195.1 Bacteroidales bacterium | reverse complement strand
AATCAGAGTATTTAAGGAGTTTCTTCTTACTACGATCACTTTCCAAGGTCCTTGGGAAGCAATAAAACCCGGACGCGTAATGCTGGGGTCTTTAATGCTAACCGTAAGATTAGCGTAACTTCTTTCGCAGATACTGGTTTGATCTATCGACAAACTTGCCGGAACAGGCAATTCGCGAGGAGAGAAAATACGAGGCATATTAATGTTAGAATCGCAGTAGTTATCCTGAATATTTAGCAAGGTAACCGTATAAGGTTGGTCAGCAGGAACATAACCTAGTAATAAGGTATCGCCTGCTACTTTATCTGTAGGAATATCAAGAGTTTGGTTGGTAGGAGTAGGGCCAGGCGTCAAATATGTGCTTGTATAAGTCATTTTGCCTTGAGGAGCAAAAAGATCATTATATGTTCCTCTCAACAATTTCACTTTTACAGGAATCTGAGCGCCGAAGCAAGTATCTTTTGTATCTACCCACGCAACCGCAGGGCTTAAGTTTCTGTTAACAATAAGCGTATCTTGGTACTGTTTGGTACAGCCCCTCATCGTATTATCGGTAATGTAGGTTACAATATATTTATAGGTTCCCGAATTTCCAGCAGGAACGGTGTCCAAAACCCAATTGGTTTGGTGTACATTTTCAAGAGTAATGTTTCTTGTAGTACCATCAGGCGCAATTACGGTATAACCGATACGCCAGTCGGGTCTTCCGGTTACTTGAAAAGGAATCGGGAAATAAGAAGTCCCCATGTTACATAAGTTCAGCATCCATGTATGAGAAGTCAGACTTGTCTGGGTTCCCGTCATAAATTGGAACGTAGGTAAATCAATTACCGTAACGTTGGTAGTTTGGGAGGTGATGGGATTCTCCACGTAATATTCATCCCCGGGAACAGGACTCGGATCGACGTAAGTCGGCGCTGCATAAACGGTGCAGGTAACGCTTCCTGAGGTAAACCATCTAACGGTAACGGTAGTTAGCGTCGAACTGCCGACAATTTCGCCGGCCGTAGAAGGAGAAATACTCCACTCTTGCGAAACAGCGCCTACCGGAAGAGATCCGAAATAACTATACGACCGTTGTCCTGAAGTAGCCGGAGCCGCGGGACTAGGATCGTACGCGCAAGTTGTGTCCGTCCCGTTCTGCGCCTTCAAGCCCGAAGACAGCAAAATCATGACGAACGCCATCAAGAAAAAGATATGTTTCTTCATTTTCTTTTTTGTTTTAATTAGTAAATTCATTTTATTGATTTGTTTTTTGAACTTTGATTTTCATTTGTCTTGTAAATTATTGTTCTTATTCTCAAGAAGTATCATTTAGCAAGACATACTGTATATTACAAGTTATCTGTATTGCCAAATCGTCGCCCCGGGCAATGGAAGCCCTGGCCAAACGGAAAAATCTTTTACGGGTTTCTAATACTAACAGTTCCATATAATAAATAATATCTTGTTTCTTTTTTTAATCAGGGATTCTGTTACAGAACAAATTTAAACACTATTCCTTTCTCTTTTTGCCTTGCTCCAAAATGTTTTCAACAAAGCGATGTTGATAAATTCAACGAGAAAATACTGCAAAGGGTTCCGAAAAATATGTTAAAAATGCTTTTTATTCGTCTAAAAACACTTTTAACTGCCAGAATCACACACTTTTCATATGACTTTACACATCAAATCAAAACTTCTAAAAACCTCGTAAGAATATATATTTCAATACTTTAAATATATTCTTAGACCTAACATAAGTAGGTGAACAGATTTTCCCTACCTAACCATTTGCAAAGGTAATCACATTTCTCTTATTTACCAAAAAAATATTGTTTAACCAAAATGCATTAGTTTTAGATAAAAATATATTTTTCATCGGATTAGGAAATCGGATTTACCTCCGGTCAATATTTTATTTTTTAATATTACTTCCTTTTATTAATGCGCTAAAAAAATATTTATCTATAAATCAATAGATTAAAAATTCCCTTTAGTTTTATCACTCCAACTTGACCTAAAGTCGAAATATCTACAAAAAGACGCAATTCATTTTATCACTTTTGACAAAATGATTAACAGATTCTTTTCCTTCGTTTGTTCATACTTCATTCAGAATGAAAACGATATTTGCTAAGCGAGAAATCTTTTACTTTATAAATTTCCCCTACAAAACCGTCAATAACAAAATGAAGGATTATATAAACAAGTATCAGCCTCATATCCTTAATTCCTCGCCCCTCATTATGATAACATATAGACCATTCTTGTCTATCTATATTAAGTTTGCAGCAAATTTCCTGCCAAAATGTACAAATATCGTCTTTTCTTCAATAAAATGCAGATTTTAACTTCTTTGTAATCTTTTTCTTTTTTTGTATAATGTGTGGAATTTAGAAGCAAAATGCGATATTGTAGACATAATTACACAGTTCTCATCGGAATAAACCTTTTTTGATAAGATTAATAATCGAAGTATAAAGTCTAAAAATATCGACGTACATTTTGTTTGGTCATTTTTTTGAGTAGCCAACAAATAATTTCAAATTTTATCGTTGGACGCAAAGTCGGAAGATCTCGTTTTTAGCATACAACACTAAGTTTTGCTATATAATGAAATTAATGTATACATGTTTAATATATACAATACAAACTCATAAACACAAAATTTTTTTATCGCGCCTAATATGGCCAAATCAAATTTACACATCTAATATTCAATCAACTAAAAAACAACATATCTATTTTACCCCTTGTAGAATTACTTATTCAGAAATGTTTCGATAAAAACCCCGTTAAACCCATTCATTAGAAGAAATTGAATGATTGAATGATTGAATGATTGAATGATTGAATGATTGAATGATTGAATGATTGAATGATTGAATGATTGAATGATCGAATGATCGAATGATTGAATAATTGAATGTTCGCTATTTCTTATTCTTCATTCTTCTCTCCACTCTCCATTTTTCATTTTTTATTTTCCATTTACTATGCTTATCTTTGCAAAAGAATTACTATAGCATCGAATGATTACAAAATTAAGCGTAAATATAAACAAGGCCGCTACTTTACGTAATGCGCGGGGAGGGAATTTACCTGATATCGTTAAATTTGCCTTGGATTGCGAGCGTTTCGGAGCAGAAGGAATTACCGTCCATCCGCGTCCGGACGGAAGGCATATCCGCTACAAGGATGTATATGATTTAAAAAAGGCGCTGACGACAGAATTCAACATAGAAGGCAACCCTACTCAAGATTTCATCGACCTGGTTTCGGAAGTTCGTCCCGCCCAAGTAACATTGGTTCCCGACGCGCCGGAAGCGCTTACGTCTAATTCGGGTTGGGATACGATTAGAAACAAAGATTTTTTAAAAGAAATAACGGCTCATTTCAAAAGTCTAAATATCAGAGTCTCTATTTTTGTGGATCCGGTATTATCTATGGTTGAACACGCGGCCGAAACCGGAACAAACCGTATAGAGTTATATACAGAAACTTATGCCGCCGAATATGATCCGGATAAGGAAAAAGCCATAACGTCCTATCGAAAAGCGGCGGAATTGGCGGGTAAATTAGGGTTGGAATTGAATGCCGGGCACGACTTGAATTTGGAAAACCTCCGGTATTTTGCAGAAACAATTCCCAATCTATTGGAAGTATCCATCGGCCATGCGCTTATATGCGACGCATTATATCTGGGTTTAGAAAATACGATTCAGATGTATAAAAATCAATTAAGGAAAGGAAATGAGTGGAGAGCGAACGTTTAAAGTTTATGGTTTATAGCTTATTATATAGTTTTTACAGATCATTCTCAACTTTCAACTCTCAACTAAAAAACATAAACACATGAAAACCATTCTTATTACCGGCGGAGCCGGATTTATCGGTTCACACGTGGTTCGTTTATTTGTGAACAGTTATCCGGACATAAAAATTGTAAACCTGGATAAACTCACTTATGCCGGAAATTTAGCAAACCTTTCCGACATAGAGAATAAACCTAATTATGAGTTCATTAAGGCCGATATTCGCGATGCGGAAAATATCCGGGCTATTTTCGAAAAATACAATCCGGACGGCATCATCCATTTGGCAGCCGAGTCGCATGTAGACCGTTCCATCGCCAATCCGATGGATTTTATCCATACCAATATCCTGGGAACTGTTGTTTTGCTGAATGCCACCCGTCATATATGGGGAGAAAATACAGATGGGAAACGTTTTTACCATATTTCTACCGACGAAGTATATGGTTCTCTCGAAAATAACGACGAAATGTTTACCGAAACAACTCCTTATTCGCCACGCAGTCCTTACTCGGCTTCCAAGGCCAGTTCCGATATGTTGGCAAGGGCCTATTTCCATACTTTCGGATTGCCGATCGTTATTTCTAACTGCTCTAATAATTACGGTCCTAATCAATTTCCTGAGAAGTTGATCCCTTTGGCTATTCACAATATTAAAAATAACAAGCCGATTCCTGTTTATGGAAAAGGCGAAAATATACGCGATTGGCTTTACGTAATTGATCATGCGCGCGCCATCGAAAAAATTTTCTTTGAGGGGAAAACGGGAGATACTTACAATATCGGCGGCATTAATGAATGGAAAAATATTGACTTGATTCGCTTGCTTTGTTCTATCATGGATAAAAAATTGAATCGGGAAGCGGGATCTTCCGCCGGATTAATCACTTTTGTAAAAGACCGCGCAGGACATGATTTACGGTATGCGATCGATTCGTCCAAAATTGAAAAAGACCTGAAGTGGAGGCCTTCTTTGCAATTTGAGGAGGGTTTGGAAAAAACGGTCGACTGGTATTTGCAAAACGAAGATTGGCTCGACAGCGTTACATCGGGAGATTACCAGAAATACTATGAAAAACAATACGTGAATCGTTAGTAAAAGAAATAAATAAATAGAGAGAGATAAGTAAATAAGGTTGCCTTGCTAATTGACATTTCGTATTAAACCTTTGAGGTTGAGTTATTTTCTTTCAAAATATAAATTCAAAATTTCGGATCAGTGGAGAATTGCGGTGGAGAACCAAAATAATGGATCAGTGTAAAAATAGGCGAAGATATTTTCTTTCTATTCTTTTTGAAGCCTCAAAAAGAATCAAAAACGGCTTGAGGATTTAAACGCGCTCCGCCTATCGGCTGCGCTTGAACGGAAAATCCTCGCAAAGGTATGCTACGCATGGCGTTTGACGGGCTAACG
>JAVBLV010000082.1:0-4693 GCA_031553195.1 Bacteroidales bacterium | reverse complement strand
TCCTTAGTCATGGTGGCTTTTGCATGGGCATATGTTGTTGGTGTTTTTGCTAATGAGAGTATCAAGTCTATTAGGATCCTAAATAATGGGAAAAGGGCGAAAAGCCTTTTCAAATATGGACTCGAACTAATTGCATCTGTGTTGCTAAATCAAAGAAATAGTGATAATTATGATATATTCAAATTTTTGTCATGTACTTAGCATTTTGCCAATAAATTTATTTCATGCAAAATTTTCTATTGTCCTTTAGAATTTACCAAGGAAAGACGGGGATTGTCCAAAGGCTAAAATAAAGTCAAAACGAATCAACTATTTCAACGATTATGAGACTTTCGAAATGTCTTTTAAACAATCCCACGTCCTCCTATGCTATATTATTACTGGCATCCCCAACATAGATAGGGCGTTGGGCGCTCATAATAATACAGCGCGCTCGACAACGAAGCGGCGGAAGCCCTATCTTGACACATAGCTTTTATCGCTCCATCGTTAGTCCAAACACCAGGATACTTTTCTTTAGCTTCATAAAGAGGTTGCATGCAATCATTGAATGTATACGTATCTGCCTTACACATAGCATTCATCATGCCTACTACCCACAAATATGGAAGTTCTTTCTGCTTGGTAGCTGTATTTACTTTTTTAATATAATCTTTTATCCAATACTCTGTACTTTTTGCATGCACCGCCAGAATGCCTAATAAAGTCTCTTTCTCTATTGCCGAAATGGAGCCTTTCCAGAAATCGTTATAAACTGCATGCATAGTAGCGGTAGTGTACGTATAGATAGCTTCTACAAACCCATCTACATTTACAAATTTTTGGTTTTCATCAATAAACTCACTTTCTCGTTGCACAAATGGGTCAAAAAATCTATCCAGATATGTGCAGTAAGTCAAAGCCTGAGAAGAATATTGGTAATATTTTCCCATTTCTTCAAAAGAATCGTATCCTGGAAAATCCTGATAAAAATATTCAGGATAAGTAATTCCTTTTTCCTTCTCTAATAATTTTAAAACCTCCTGTATGCTTGCCTCTTTCGGAATATTCATGCTTTGCAGTTTGGCAAGCGCGAGGTTGTGTCCTTCGCCCAGCGAATAGTAATAATCGATATCCAACCCGCGGCAGATTTTGGAGTTGCTATGGGAGTAGATGTGTTCTCTTCTTTGGAACAAGCTCAAAAAATACAAACAAATGCTGCAATGGCAATAGCCGGTAGGAAAAATTATTTTTTCATGATTTTTTATTTTTAGTTAATACTTTGTTACAAATATACAACAAACTTCTCTTGTTTTTGTTTTATATTTGCTAAAATGGTATGTTTCTTGGTCGTTAAATTTTTGCAAAAAAAATGTTGAGAGATAAAAACAGCGAGTTTGCAGGCGGGATTTTCAAGAATAGTAGCGCTATTTGGTAAAAATCCCGACAAAAAAGCGCATTTTTAAACTCAAAATACTTCATAGAAAAATTTTTAGACAACCTCTTAATTTAAATAATAATTTTGCCGGACGAACACAACGCTTCCCCCGGTATTTCAAAACGCATTCTCAGGCGCATTTTCTTTGCAACCGCTTATTTATATAAAAACCTTACCTTTGTATTCATAAAACAGGCGTCGTTAAAACCGCTCGTTTAAAAATAGATATTTGTAAATCAAATCTTTTCCCAAGAACATGGCAAACGAACAAATAGTAACCTTAGAAACAGCTAAAGAATTGGGCCTGCTGCCCGAAGAATTTGACAAAATAAAGGAAATTCTGGGACGTACGCCCAATTTTACGGAATTGAGTATTTATTCTGTAATGTGGTCGGAACATGCCTCATATAAAAATTCTATAAAATGGCTAAAAAAGTTGCCCAAAGAAGGGAGCCAGTTATTAGTTGAACCGGGAAAAGAAAATGCCGGAATGGTAGACGTGGGGGAAGGATTGGCATGCGTTTTTAAAATCGAATCCCACAACCATCCCAGCGCGGTGGAACCTTATCAAGGGGCGGCTACGGGCGTTGGAGGCATCAACCGCGATATTTTTACAATGGGCGCGCGTCCTATCGCTCAATTGAATTCCCTTCGTTTTGGGAATTTGGATAAAAATGAAAGGAACAAGTGGTTGCTAAGGGGCGTTACCAAAGGAATCGGCGATTACGGCAATGCTTTTGGCGTTCCTGTTGTGGGAGGCGAAGTATATTTTGACGATTGTTACGAGCAAAATCCATTGGTAAATGCCATGTCTATAGGCATCATGCATAAAGAGGATTTGGTTTCCGCCGTTTCGAAAGGAGAAGGCAATTCCGTATTTATTGTAGGTTCTGCCACAGGAAAAGACGGCATTCATGGAAGCACTTTTGCTTCGGCCGATATTACCGAAGACTCTGCCGACGATATTCCTTCTATTCAGGTGGGCGATCCGTTTCAGGAAAAATTATTATTAGAAGCTTCGCTAGAAATAGCCAAAACCGGAGCTTTAGTGGGAATGCAGGACATGGGCGCCGCCGGCATTATTTGCTCCACTTCCGAAATGTCGGAAAAGGGCGGTCACGGTATGAATGTTTATTTAGATAAAGTTCCTTTGCGTCAGAAACATATCGAACCTTGGGAAATTCTATTGTCGGAATCGCAGGAACGCATGCTGATTGTAGTAAAGAAAGGACAGGAAAAAGCAGTTCAGGATATATTCGACAAATGGGGTTTGAATTGCGCGGAAATAGGAACCGTAACCCAAGGGGATTTACTGAAATTTTACTGGCGCGACGATCTGGTAGCGGAAGTTCCGGCCTCGACGTTGGTGCTAGGAGGAGGCGCCCCGGTGTATGACAGGGAATACAAAGAACCTTCTTATTTAAAAGAGATCCGAAAATTTGACATCAACTCCATTCCCGAACCGGACTACCAAGAGGCTAAATTAATTGCAAAACATCTGGTTTCTTCTCCGAATATTGCCTCTAAACGCTGGGTCTACGAACAATATGATTCTATGGTCGGAACCCGCAATATGTCTACCAATAAACCGTCGGACGCGGCCATTATCAATTTGAAAGAAACCGGTAATGCAATTGCCGCTACGGTCGATTGCAACGGACGTTACGTATATTCCGATCCGGAAAAGGGAACGGAAATTGCCGTTGCAGAAGCCGCCCGCAACATTGTTTGCTCTGGAGGGGAACCCTTAGCCATTACAAATTGTTTGAATTTTGGCAATCCTTATAATCCTGAAATTTATTGGCAGTTTGTTCATGCCATCAAAGGAATGAGCAATGCTTGCTTGAAATTTAGCACGCCTGTAACCGGCGGAAATGTGAGTTTTTATAATCAATATTCAAAAGGGGATAAAGTAGAAGCGGTTTTTCCCACGCCCACCATCGGCATGATCGGCGTATTGGACAAAAAACTTCAAACCACCCTGGATTTTAAGAAAAGCGGCGCTTCCATTTATTTGATCGGCCGTTCGGTAAACGACATTGCTTGTTCGGAATATTTATATTCTTACAGAAAGGTAAAATATTCGCCTGCTCCGTATTTCGATTTGGAGGGAGAATTTAATATGCATCAGATTATAAAAGGATTAATTGTTGAAGGATTAATTCTTTCCGCGCATGACGTTTCGGACGGAGGTCTTTTTACAACTCTTGTTGAAAGCGCAATTCCCAATAATTTAGGGTTCGATATTTTAAGCGATAGCGAAGTCCGTTTGGATTCATTTTTATTCGGCGAGGCGCAAGGCAGAGTTGTCGTTTCTGTTTCCCAGGAAGAGGAACGGAACTTTATCGACTTAATGACCAGTATGTCGCACGTTGATTTTTATTGTATCGGGACGGTTACCAAAGGAAGAATCTTAGTCGATGATGTTGATTTTGGCGATATTAAAGATTACAAAAACGTTTATTTGAATGTAATCGGAGATATGATGTCGAAGTAACCTGTTTACAATTTATAGATAGTCCAAAATTTGTAATAAATATCGCTAGATACGATACTTCATAAGTTTTGAAAACCTGTGAAGTATGAGAAGATTGGACTAAAGTATACATACAATTGGCTAGTACCTGGCATTAGGTAGCTACAAAAAGGTTATCGAAATTCGTTTCAATAACTTTTTTGAAATTCTCAAATCATTTTTATTTTTGCCTCCTTAACTTCTACTAATCCATTATTCGTTTTTTTATCGGGATTTACGCCAATTTTTGCGCTAAATTGGGCAATTTTCCCATTTATGGTAATTCTTCCCATTATGGGAGCGTTACCGTTTAATTCTGTTCATTCCTTTTGAGGTAAAAAAGGATGCTAAATGTACTCTTCATGACTTCGTTTTTAAAGTTACAAAATTAATTTGAATAAATTGAATATGAAGAATATATAGCATGCCAAATCGCGACAGAATAGTGCCAATTTGGGACAATTCGTTACCGCTTTTGTCTTACCCGAAAAGGTAACGATTTAGCAACAAGCCTATGCTTTTGGACTATTTCTTTCTGAATCAGCCGTTTGCGCTGGATGTAATTCAGAATAGGTAACGGATAAGTAAAGAGTTAACTTCACCAATTCGCTCCGCTTTGGGCAGGTTGATTAGCTTGATGCAAAGATAGTGTTTCTTGAGAAAAGATGCAAGCTTAGAGAAATATCTCTTGTTTGTAATTTACCCTGTATTCATATTGAAAATATAGTTTTAAGAAAATAAACAAATGAAAGCTTCTGCCA
>JAVBLV010000020.1:0-4577 GCA_031553195.1 Bacteroidales bacterium | reverse complement strand
TACGTTCTCCTGGTTTGAGTCCTACAGAAGGCTTGCCAAAGATTATGAATACCACACCCATACGCAAGAAGCGATGATACAGCTGGCGATGATCAGGCTCATGCTTAATAGAATTGAAAAATGAAATTTAAACAGTTACTTATTTCTTTCTGTTGTTCTGCTATGGTACAAACAAAAAAGACTACCGTAAATCCCGACGAATCTTGTTTTTTGACAAAAGTACTGGCGGGAAAACTGTTTTTTACCGATAAACAGATCTCTATCGAAGATTTGCCTTGGAATCCTCATTCTGCGTACAAAGGGGTTTACCTGAAACATTTGGTATTAGGGAAAGACACTGATAACCAGTTGAGTTGTCATATTGTTAAGATTGAACCCAATTGCATATTGGATACACATGTGCATGACGGGAAAATTGAGATACATGAAGTAGTCGGGGGTAGCGGAAAATTTTATCTGGACAGCAAAGAAATAGATTATTCCATAGGAAAAATTAGTGTTATATCTGCCAATACACCTCACAAAGTAGTTGCAGGTAAAGACGGTTTATACCTGTTTGCCAAATTCACCTCTGCTTTACTGTAGTTTCTGATTATTTACTGAGCTTAGACCACTCAGCATGGCAACCAAGGTTTTTGTTGTATCTGGCATTTTTCCGCAGTCTCAAAGTTCTGCGGAAAAATATCTTTTACAATCAATAAAGGTTTCGGATTACGGCAGGAATATCAGTAAAACTGTCTGATTATAGAATAAATAGGTGTCATATTATGAACCTGTTAAGTAAATTATGAAAACCTATTTCAAACAATTGTCAGATAAAATAGAGATTGAAATGCAAACCATTGATTTGGACGGGTGCGATATTTCTATCGAAGAAGCATTTTCAATGGTCGAATTTTTCAAGAAATGCCTCTCAGATTTGAGAAACTTTTTTCTATCCCAAGAATCAGTGAGCATACAGGACGAAATCACATTTTTCAAAGAGATGAAACCCGAAATATTAGGCTTGCTCTTGTATTTCAATAAAGTACATAGTATCGAACTGAAACGTCCTACAGGAAGCAATGATACGCAGCGAGCATACTACGAAAGCAAGTTAAGTAGTATCACTTATTTCTTTGAATACCACCTTGATTTCTACCAATATTATAGGTCAAAATCAACACACTTCGACGAATACTATTTTGTTCGGGAAAAATCGTGTCCGCAACTATGCGCCGACAGTGCGCAATATATCCGCGACCCGATATTTTCTACGGTGTACGATTTCAAAATCGCAAAAATCATATCCAACGAAATGTTGCGCATCTACCTGAACAAAAAGATGAATGGATTGGAAAAGCAAACGACCATTGATAAGAACAGGGCATTACTTCCTATAAGTAACATGAAGTGGACAGGCTCAAAAATTGCAGCAGTTGAATTTGGTTATGGCCTTCATGCCTGCCCTTCCATTAACAGGGGAAATACGGATATAAAGGATATCATGTTGTTTATCGAAACGTTTTTCAATATTGATTTGGGCGATTATTACCGAACTTACATCGCCATCAAAGGTCGAAAAAAAGACCGGACAGCGTTCTTAAATTCGTTGATTGACGGATTAATCAAAAAAATGGATGAAGACGATAAAAATTAAAATGTTTAATATCCTGTATTTCATGTGATTGTAAAAACAAAACTACCAAGTTGGTATATGCCATTTGAACGTCGATTTTCGACGATTTTCAGCCCCAAAATGACCGTTTTTGGGGCTTTTTTCATGCCCTGTTGCCTCAAAAATGGTTTTCGATGAAAAGTGTCCGACAATTCACCGAAATCCGAATCCCCCAAGCCGTTTATTCATAAGCCTTTCCGAAGTTTTTAAAAATAAATATATACCAAGTTGGCAATTTTAGATTTTGCGACTTCCGACCTTTGCTGCAATTCAATAAGTTACAAATATGGATGTAATTACAATCGAATCGCAAGCGTACAAGGAATTGTTGACAAAAATCAATGTTATTGCCAACTACGTTTTTGAACGTCAGAAAGACGAGAATGTCAATGAAGACGACATTTGGGTGGATAGTTATGAAGTGTGTACCTTTTTGAAAATAAGCAGTCGCACCTTACAACGGCTTCGTTCAAAAGGTGAAATCGCTTTTTCTACCATTAGGGGAAGGCATTTCTATAAAGTCGGGGAAATTAAACGCTTATTGGAAAGCCGTTTGATTAAGAGTAATGAAGACTATCTGAATGACTTGTTAACCAATCACACATTGTATGCTCAACAAAGACGAAATATTAAAGAAAACAAGTAACGGGCTGGACGTGTTCAGGCACTACATTACCTGTCAGTGGCGCGTGGGACGCAACTTTTTCAATCCCTTATACGAAGATAAAAAAGCCTCGTGCAATATTTATTATGACCGACGTGCCTGCACCTATCGCTTGAAAGATTTCGGAAATGATGATTTTAGCGGCGATTGCTTTTTCTACGTTGGCAAACTCAAAGGTTTGGATTGTCGCAATTCAAAAGACTTCGTAGAAATCCTGCAAATCATTAATCGCGATTTATCATTGGGTATAGATGAAAACGACACATCGTTTGTGCTATCGGTTTCGCCAGTGATAAAGTCTGTTCCGAAAACGGAAGCAATCGCAGAACCCAAGAAAAGTAAGCCGTACAGTATTGTTCAGCAAAACTTTTCCGCCAAAGAATTAGCCTTTTGGCAACAATATGGAATCACTACCGAAATACTCAAAGCCTACAAAACGGTTTCCCTGAAAGAGTTCCGAAGTGAGAACAGCGAAGGTAAACCATTCTTTTTTACTTCGTCGGAACAAGAACCAATATTTGGTTATGTTGGTAAACGACACGTAAAAATCTATCGACCGTTTTCGGAAATACGGTTTTTATATGGCGGGAATTTCGGTGAGAATTATTGCTTCGGGTTGGAACAATTACCCGCCAAAGGCGATACGCTGTTCATCACAGGTGGCGAAAAGGATGTGCTTTCGTTGGCTTCACGCGGTTTTCATGCCATTTGTTTCAACAGTGAAACGGCGGCCATTCCCGTAAGTATTATCAAAAAACTATCGCATCGTTTCAAACATATCGTATTGCTGTATGATGTCGATAAAACGGGCTTGGATGCTTCGGCAAAGCATCACCAACAATTGGCGGAATTTGGCATTAAACGCCTTGTTTTACCTCTTTCGGGCGAGAAAACAAGTAAGGACATATCCGACTATTTCAAGGCCGGAAATACCTGCGAAAACTTCCTGTCGCTATTTCTTGATTTTTTGGACACTTTATACAGCGAAACGATGGCCA
The DNA here is from genome assembly GCA_031553195.1 of Bacteroidales bacterium. GTDB lineage: Bacteria > Bacteroidota > Bacteroidia > Bacteroidales > P3 > JAVBLV01. The sequence goes on along the minus strand of JAVBLV010000020.1, from coordinate 1,258 downwards.
TACTCAAACCATGCGAAGTTGACTTCAATAATCCGCCCATCAAAGCGGAAATGATTATTTCGATAAACGATGTTCCGTTGGGAACACAGGGAAACTTATTCGGCATCACGGGTGGCGAAGGGACGGGAAAAAGTAATTATGTAGGTAGCCTGATTGCCGGAACTATTCGTCATGCCGATTTTTCTATTGACACATTGGGAACAACGACAAATCCCAATGCAGATAACAAAGCAGTGCTTTTGTACGACACTGAACAATCGGAAGTACAGTTGTACAAAAACATTGGGAATATCCTTCGCCGAAGCAAACAAAACAAAATGCCTGACTTCTTCAAAGCCTATTGCCTGACAAGCATGTCGCGCAAAGAACGCTTGCAGGCCATTGTTCAAAGCATGGACAAGTTTTACTACCAATATGGCGGTATTCAAATGGTCATTATCGACGGCATTGCCGATTTGGTGCGCTGCGCCAATGATGAAGCCGAAAGTGTCGGTATCATCGACGAATTGTATCGCTTGGCAGGAATATACAAAACATGTATTGTTTGCGTGCTACACTTTGTTCCCAATGGTATGAAACTTCGCGGTCATTTAGGAAGTGAATTACAGCGTAAAGCCGCCGCCATTCTTTCGATTGAAAAGGATGACGACCCGCAAATATCGGTTATCAAAACCCTGAAAGTACGCGACGGAAACCCGTTGGATGTGCCATTGATTCAATTTGCATGGAACAAAGAGATTGAAATGCACGCCTATGTTGGCGAAAAGCCAAAGGAAGAAAAGGAAAAGCGCAAGGAAAATGAGTTGGTAAATGTTGCCCGTTCCATTTTCAACAACCAACGGCATTGTACATACGTGGACTTATGCGAACAGATACAAGCCGTTTTGGACGTGAAGGAACGCACGGCCAAGAGTTATATCAAATTTATGCGGGATAAGGAAATCATTCTGAAAGACCCGTCAAATGCGAGTTATTTCATAATCGGACACATATAAAATCAAAATACCATGTTTATAGATAAAAATGATTTCGAGGCATGGATGGAACGCATTATGGATAGGTTCGATATGCTGGAAAGCCGTATCACCAAAAAGGAAAAGACACGCCACCGACTTAATGGCGAACTGCTGTTGGACAATCAGGATTTATGCTTCATGCTTAATATCAGCAAGCGCACTTTGCAGCGTTACCGTAGTTCGGGACAATTGCCGTTCAAACGTATCGAGCAAAAGACCTACTATTTGGAATCGGATGTACA
>JAVBLV010000017.1:0-55939 GCA_031553195.1 Bacteroidales bacterium | reverse complement strand
AGGAAAGGTTTCGTTAATATTTAAAGTGAAAAATAAAAGTTATGCCGAATCGGCTACTTTTGGCGGTTCTACCAGTGGAAATGGCGAAACGGTAGCTTTTGATGTAAAAGGAAAAACATATAAACCTTACAACTCGGCAGGAAAAACTTTTTCTGTAGCAAAAGGAATTTGGACAGAAGTTACACTCGATAATAAAGATGCTTTTGATAAAGTTCCCTCTGATCTTTTGAGTTTGGAATTGGTAAAAATGTCTTTTTATTTTTCGGCAAAAGACCGTGGCATACTCGAATTTCGTAACATTCCCATTCAATGGGATCCGAAAGAAATAGCGGAATAATACTTTTATTTGTTGAGTTAGGCAGCTTTTTAAAAGTTGCCTAATTATTTTTTGATAGTTTTTGGAATGATTATCCAATAGCTTCTTTTAACAATAGTACTAAGAATCATAAATAGTCGCTCTTTAATTGGTATATAAATATTTATATTTCAGTAAAATACTTTGCAATGCCGAGTATGGAAAACCAGCTTCTGAGGAGGCTAAATTTGAAAATATTGCCGCTCAAATTGAATTATTAAGGAGCGACTAAATAACGATTCTGTTTCAATTAGTTTCATTCATCGTTCACTCACAGATTATCATTGAAGGAGTATTCTTCATCAAAATGCAGGGATTATATTTCAAATAGTTCCGCCGGATTGGACAAAAGAAATTCTTCTACCGGTATGCCGTCGGTTCCGATAGTAAAAATATGTTTTGGGTGATAAGCCTCCTGAAACAAACGGATTCCCTTGTTAAAGCTATCTTTTCCACTTTTGACTTCGAGGCCTATCAATTTCCCATTTTTTTCTATTACAAAATCTACCTCATTCCCACCTTCATTCCAATAATAAAGATTAAATTTTCCGGCAATGGATGTATTTAATAAATGTGCGCCAACAGCCGATTCTACAAAACGACCCCATTCATTGGGTTTGGATAATACATTATTATATTGCATGCCCGATTGGGCGCTTATTAATGCATTATTGAAAACCTGAAATTTAGGTTTCGATGAACGCTTACGAATCATGTTGCCTGAATATTTTTCCAAACCGGTTAATAATCCGGAACCTTCCAGTAAAACCAAATAATTAGATAAAGTTGTTAAATTTCCTGATTCCCGTAATTCTCCTTGTACTTTATTTAAAGAAACAATTTGAGAGGAATAGGTACATCCGATTTCAAACAAACGTTTTAGTAATGCAGGTTTATCAACCCGGGTTAACATTAAAATATCTTTTGATATGCTTGTCTCTATTAGTGAATCGTTTACATATGATTTCCACCGATCCTCATCTTGTATCAGACCTGCAGTACCCGGATAGCCGCCAAACCAAATGTATTGATTGAGCGACCAACCAAAAGCTTGTTGCATTTCACTATATGACCAATGGGTTACATAAGTTGTTTCAAAACGACCTGCCAGCGATTCCGTCAATCCTTGTTGAATTAACAATCGGGAAGAGCCTAAAATAATTACTTTTAATTCCCTTCCTTCATAAGTATCTACATCCCATTCTTTTTTAACCGCTTCGCTCCAATTATCTATTTTTTGAATCTCATCAATAACTAATAAAAAATCTTTTCCTCCGGAATTATGCAAACGCCGGCGGGCTTCATCCCAAGAATTGTTTATCCATGAATGATTTGCCGCGGGAACGTCATCAGCAGAAATAAACAATGATTCAATAGATGATTGTTTAACAAGTTGGGAAATTATAGTTGTTTTTCCTACTTGACGAGGGCCAAATACTACTTGAATGAACTTTCTGGGTTCTTTTATTCGTTCTTCAAGTTTTTGTAAATGAATTCTTTGAAACATGATTTCAGATTTATATAGGTATGCCTAATAATTTATTTAGGTATGCCTAATAATTTATTTATGCAAAGATAATATTTTTTTTAATATCTATAGTTGTACTTGAAATTCAAGTGAAAAGAATGATATAAAAATTGTGCCAACTCAATGTGTTTTCCTCTTTTGAAAATAATGTAATGAAATACCGAATAGAGTCTTCTCTTTTTTTAACATAGTTAGTTGTTAAAATTCGATAGACTATATGAATAACACTCGCCAAATAATTGTTACTTTTGCAATATGGAAAATACGTTGAAACCTTTTGCTAAAAAAAGGCTTACACAAGAACAGGCTTTCTCTTTGAATGGAAAAATTCCTCCTCAGGCCATTGATTTGGAAGAAGCGGTTCTAGGCGCTTTGATGCTGGATCAGAATGCCGTGAATAATTCAATAGAAATTATTCGTCCCGAATTTTTTTATGAACCCAAGCACCAATATATTTTTACGGCTGTCCGGCATTTGTTTGACGAGGGGAAGCCAGTCGATATTCTCACAGTTGTGGAAAAACTTCGCTCTATGGCTACCTTGGAATTATCAGGGGGAGCTTATTATATTACGCAACTGACAAACAGGGTCACTTCCGGCGCTCATATTGAGTTTCATGCAAGGGTGTTATCGGAAAAGTTTATTCAGCGCGAGTTGATACGTATTTCTACCGAAACCATTAGCGAAGCCTATGACGAAACTACCGATGTGGTAGATTTGCTGGATAAAACAGAGCAGCGTTTGATGGATATTAATGACAATAATTTTCGTTCTGATTACCGCGATATGCATTCTCTGCTTTTGAATGCTATGGAAGAAATTGAAAATGCGCAGAAAGCGGAAGGAAATATTAGTGGAGTGCCTACCGGTTTTGTGGAATTGGATAGACATACTGGGGGATTTCAAAGAGGGACATTGATCATTCTGGCTGCGCGTCCTGCCATGGGTAAAACGGCTTTGGCCCTTTCCATGGCACGTAATATGGCTGTTGATTTTAAAAAACCAATTGCTTTTTTTTCATTGGAAATGACGGCCTTAGAATTGGTCATGCGATTGATTTCGAGCGAATCGGAAATCAGCGCCGATCTTTTAAAAAAAGGAGAAGAGCTAAAAGCTTGGCAACAAGAGCAATTAGCCATTAAGATTCAACCGTTGAATGATGCGCCTATCTACATTGACGATACGCCTCAATTGACTATTTTTGAATTGCGCGCCAAATGCCGGCGTTTAAAGCAACGTCATGATATACAAATGGTTTTTATCGATTATTTACAATTGATGCATGCTTCCGGCGATGGAAAAGGAAACCGCGAACAAGAAATCAGTACAATTTCCCGGCAACTAAAAGCGTTATCCAAAGAATTGAATATACCTGTTTTGGCTCTTTCTCAGTTAAGTCGTGCAGTAGAAACAAGAGGTGGGAGTAAAAAACCTATGCTTTCGGATTTGCGCGAATCGGGAGCTATTGAGCAGGATGCCGATATTGTTATGTTTATTTATCGTCCGGAATATTATGGAATTCAAGATGATGAAAAAGGAAACACGACAGGCATGGCCGACGTAATTATAGCAAAACACCGGAGTGGGGCGGTAGGAGAGGTGCGTTTGAAATTTGTAAGTCGTTTTGCTCGTTTTGAAAATCCTGATTTTGATTCGTTTGGAGATAATATGCCGATTACGGCTTTTGGGTCTAATGAAAATTTTGATGAACAGGGAAATTCTTTCAGCACGGTAACCATTCCTTCTAAAATGAACATTGATGATAATTTTTCGTCAAATATGCCTCAGGATGACGATTATCCATTTTAAAGAAATATGAAAAAAAGTCTTTTTATTTTTTTGTTTTTATGTATGTACATGCTACAAACTTTTGCCGCATACATTTTGATTCCTATGGACGTTTCGCAAAAGAATCATCTGAAAGCCTACGGACTTGCTTATTGGACTTTGCAGCGAGATGTGGAAATTGATTGGCTGTTGAATTACCGGGGTGGTTCATTCCTTTCCAAATATCATGAAAATATTGAAAAAGAGTGCAAAATAAGAGGCGTTTCGTATGACGTAATTGCCGATGTTCAGGCAACCGGTATTTTGCAGGAAATAGCAGATCCTAGCGTGAATATGGATGTGGTTAAGCTTCATAAAGCGCCCAAAATAGCAGTCTATTCGCCTAAAAGCAAATTGCCCTGGGATGATGCGGTTACTTTGGTGTTGACTTATGCAGAAATCCCTTACGATGTGATTTATGATTCCGAGATTTTGGATGGCGTCTTGCCTCTATATGATTGGTTACATTTACATCACGAAGATTTTACCGGACAGTATGGAAAGTTTTGGGCTGCCCACCGGAATAATAAATGGTATATAGATGATGTAAAAGAACAAGAAGCGACAGCTAAGAAATATGGTTACAGCAAGGTTTCTCAATTGAAATTGGGAGTGGCAAAAAAAATAAGAGAATTTGTTTCAGGCGGAGGGTTTATGTTTGCCATGTGTTCTGCTCCAGATAGTTATGATGTCGCTTTGTCTGCCGAAGGAGTAGATATTTGTGATGTGATGTTTGACGGGGATCCCATACAACCTAATTGCCAACAGTTGATAGATTATAACAAGACTTTTGCTTTCAAAGATTATACATTGGTGTTGGATCCTTATCGTTATGAAGTATCTTCTATTGACGTAACGGAAACAAGGCCTAATAATTTGAATAAAAATAATGACTTTTTCGTCTTGTTCGATTTCTCCGCTAAATGGGATTGGGTTCCTACTATGCTTACGCAAGACCATGAAAGAATCATAAAAGGTTTTATGGGACAAACAACAGCATTCCGTAAAAGTCAGGTTAAATCCAGCGTTATTGTTTTAGCTGAGAATACGGCATTGGGAGAAGTTCGCTATTTACACGGAACTTTCGGTAAAGGCACATGGACGTTCCTGGGAGGGCATGATCCTGAGGATTACCAACATTTTGTCGGCGACCCTCCAACCAATTTGGAATTGTATCCGAATTCTCCCGGATATCGTCTCATACTGAATAATATCTTATTTCCTGCAGCAAAAAAAGAAAAACAAAAGACTTAAATCGATAGATAAAGTCAAAATGAATTGATGATTCAAATATCATAAACACCCTTTAACAATTCAACTTTTTATTGCTATTTTTGCAGAAAATAATTCATTTTAAAGCATGCAACTTGTAACGCTTGTAACAGACTGGGGTACGCAAGATCATTTTGTGGGAGTTGTGAAAGCCAAGCTCTATTCGGGTATACCGGATGTGCAGGTTGTTGATATTTCGCATAATATAAAACCGTTCAACATAGCGATGGCTGCTTTTGTCGTAAAAAACGCTTGTTTGAACTTTCCTGAAAACACAATTCATATTATTGATATAGACTCTGTTGAGACTAAAGAAAATACCCATGTTCTTATTGAATACAATAAACAATATTATATTTCTACAGATAATGGTTTGCCTTCCTTGGTATTTCCTTGCAAACCAGACAAAATAATTCAATTAGACATTCATCAGGATTCGAGTTTTTTTACATTTGCCGGCCTGGATTTATTCTGCAAAGTAGCTATACAATTGAGTAATGGGAATAAACCTGAAGAATTTGGAACTTTAAAAGACGAATTTTTAAGGCGGGAGTTCATTCGTCCGACTTACCGGAATAATTGTTTAAGGGCGACCATTATTTATATCGACAATTATGGAAATGCTTATTTGAATGTTACGGATAAAGAATTTGAAGAATATTGCAACAATCGTCGTTTCGAATTAAATATACGTAATCATACAACGGATAAATTATCTACTTCCTATAATGATGTGGCGGAATCAGGAATGATTTTGACATTTTCTTCTACCGGTTATTTACAAATTGCAATTAATAAAGGTTCTATTGCCCAATTGGAAGGACTAAAAATTGGAGATAGCGTTACTTTTGAATTTAATTGATTCATTTTTTGTAATTGTAATGTAATCAATTTTTTATGTGTTTTTTTATTGAATGCTCAACGAGCTGTTTATATTTTTTTAATAAACTTTTTGCTTGAGAATATTTGAAATAAAAAATAAAGATATACCTTTGCTGAGAAATTATGGTTAGTATTGTTTTGCAAACAATAAACATCATAATTTGTAGTTTAAAACATATAAAAATTTTTTTAGAATGAACATTTACATTTCAAATTTGAGTTATGGCGTTAGCAGTAATGATTTACAGGAATTATTCGCAGAATATGGCACCGTTTCATCAGCAAAAGTTATCACGGATCGTTATACAGGAAAATCAAGAGGATTTGGTTTTGTAGAAATGCCGGAAGATGCTGAAGCTCAAAAAGCAATTAATGAACTCAATCAAGTGGAATTTGACGGTAGAGTTATCAATGTGAACGAAGCTAAACAAAGAGAAGATAAACCTCGTTTTGAGCAACGCAGACAACCTCGCGAAGATTAATTTGCAATAGGAAAAAGTATTTTTAGATACTGTGAGGCTGCTTAAATTTCTGAGTTTTCAGGATTTTAAGCAGTTTTTTTATATGTATAATCTTCAATAGTCCGTTAAAACTTAAGGAGATCGAAAGAGGAGAGGAATAACGGCCTACGCCAGATAGCGTTAAGAAAAATCATTAACGGAGGGGTTAAAACAAAATTCTGTTCGAAACCTCCTTTCGAAAAATAACATGACAGCGGCTATTATTTAGGGGTTTGAATAACAACCTCGACGGGCGAGTTATTTTGTTTAGCCGGAATGAAGATTTTTATTTTGGATATGTTTATACTGATCCATAAAAACCCTTGTTTTTGAAAATCTATAAAAAAGAAACTGCTGCTAAGATTTTTTCCAGCAGCAGTTTTTAAATTTTCAATAAAGACGGAAGCGTTATTTTTTACTTTCGCTGAAAGCTTTTCCTGCTTTTAGCGCGGCAATATTGGCCGCAACTAATTCCTCCCCTTTACTTCCGAAAATAGTTTGAATCGCTTTTTCAAATCGGGAGAAATCAATTCCCAAATAGGGCGTTGCCGCGCCAAGCACAACCATATTCGCGCGGGATTGCACCTCTTTTGCGATGGTTTCTGCATCTAAGGCCACATGATTTTTTATTTTTTCGACCTCCTTCAATACATTTTCTATGGACGGATAGTTAGGAATATTTATAAAAGGATTGGTATCGGTAATCACCCAACCATCGGCATGAAGAAAAGGTAAATAGCGTAAACACTCCATAGGTTCTACCGATATAATAATATCCGCTTTCCCCAGAGGAATTAAATCCGAAAAAATTTCTTTATCCGAAATGCGCAAATTAGATGAAACATCGCCTCCTCTTTGACTCATGCCATGAACTTCAGATTGTTTCAGATATAATCCCATGTCTAATGCGGCTGCGCCGATAATAGCGGCGATAGATAAAATCCCTTGCCCGCCAACGCCTGCCAATATAATGTCTTTTTTCATAAAAATATTACAATTTTATTGTTTAACTGAATCCGTTTTAGTTCGCGGTTTTTTCGTTTTTTGCTTTTTCTTTGCGCATTCTTTTCCCTGCAACAATGCAATCTCTGCGTGGAATAATAACAGAAACGCCCCGATAAGCCAATTCTTCTTTTACTATTTTCAGATTTTCTTCGTGGTATCTTTTCAACGGATTCATTATCCGGATATGGTCAGGGTGGACGCCGATACCAGCGCAAATAGCCTCTATTCTTCCGCTTGCCGAAGATTTTTGTCCGCCGGTCATCCCAGTTGTAGAATTATCTAAAATGAAAACAGTAATAGGGATATTATCGTTTACGGCATCCAACAAACCCGTCATTCCCGAATGGGTAAAAGTAGAATCGCCTATAACGGCAACCGTAGGAAATAATCCCGCTTCGCAGGCGCCTTTAGCCATGGTGATAGAAGCGCCCATATCTACGCAAGTATTAATGGCATTGTATGGAGCCATGAATCCCAGCGTATAACATCCGATATCGGCAAAAACGCGACCGTCGCCATATTCGGCAATGGCTTCATTAAGCGCATTGTAAGAATCGATATGAGGACATCCTGCGCATAAAGCAGGCGGACGGGCGGCTACTAAAGAAGGAACTTCCGAACCTTCAACAACAGGCAGTCCCAATGCTCTTGCTATTTTAGCAGGCGAAAGTTCTCCATCGCGTTGAATTGTGTTATCCAAACGGCCCTTTACTTTTTTACCAACAGCCAGGAACCCTTTAATCTGTTCTTCAACTAATGGTTGTCCTTCTTCCAACACTAAAATCTCATTGCATTCATCATACAATTTTTGTATCATGGAATGAGGGAGCGGATATTGCGTCACCTTTACTACCGGATAAGGAACTTTTCCATCGGGATAGTTTTCTCTTAAATAATTGAATGCAATTCCCGTTGTAATAATTCCTAATTTTTTGTCAGTTCCGTCGAAATATTGATTAAATCCTTTTTGTTCGGATTCTTTGGTAAATAAGGTTTGTTTTTCCAACAAACTTTTATATTGCGCGCGGGCAATGGCAGGGAGCAAAATAAATTGTTTTTTGTTATCGGGAAGCTTCATCTCGTTTTGCGCGCGGCTTGCAATACGCGCTACGCCCGCCCTGGAGTGAGCCATACGGGTTGTGATACGCAACATTACAGGCGTTTTCAATTTCTCAGAAAGTTCGTACCCATAGTGTACCATATCGTAAGCTTCTTGTTGATTGGAAGGTTCAAGAACCGGAATCAAAGAAAAGTGTCCGAAAAATCTGGAGTCTTGTTCATTCTGCGACGAATGCATCGAAGGGTCGTCGGCTGCAACAATAATCATCCCGCCGTTGGTTCCCGTAATAGAAACATTCATAAAAGGGTCGGCAGCCACGTTCAAGCCTACATGTTTCATACATGTCATTACGCGCTTTCCTGCATAACACATTCCGATAGCCGCTTCCACAGCCGTTTTTTCGTTACAGCCCCAAGCGCTTCGTATTCCTTTCTCTTTAGCTTCTTTTGAATTTTGAATATATTCCGTAATTTCTGTCGAAGGAGTCCCGGGATAAGAAAAAATTCCTGAAATTCCCGCGTCAATAGCCGCCTGGGCAATCGCTTCATCTCCTAATAGAAGTAACTTTTGCATGGTCAAATTTTTATATTAATATGCTTAATTTCTTGATCGCAAAACTACCTCTTTTTAACCAAAAAGGCAAGTCTTTCAGGCCAAAAGGAAAGATTATTTTTACAATCTTAAAATGGACAAGGACTTATGTTGCAGATAAAATTTATTTGGTTTCTATCCAAACGTTTAATATCTCGCCAATGTACATTGTGTGGTAGTCTTTTTGAGGATATATTTTTGAATCGATATCTTTATTTACAAATTTTTCGGGTTTAATTTCATCCGAGTAAATCTTTCTGCACTCTATGATAATCCGCGCCTCTTCAAAAGCGGGGAGATTTTCTTCTCTAAAATACGGCGTAAGTCCGGATTCCTTCACTTTGTCATGATCTTTGCCCGAAATGCTTCCGCATATTTCCAATGCTTTTTTATATTCTTCAGGAAAAAAGGTAAGGGTGAAATACTCGTTTTGTTCCAGAAATTCATGTGTGTATCGTTGCGGCCGGACATAAATGATGGCAACGGGTTTATTCCATAAATTCCCTATTGTTCCCCAACTGGCCGTCATCATATTGAATTTTTCTTTATTCCCGGAGGAAATTAACATCCAATCATTGGCGATTAAATTAATTACATTTTCTTGCAATTTTTCAGGATCGATTTTTTCAAATTTTTTTTCCATTGTCTTTTTCTTCTCTTGTTGGATGGTTTCGTTTTTAGATTTTGTTTCATCTTTAGCCCCTTGAGCCAAGATTTTTGTGGCGCCGCACAAACTTATTGCCAATAATAGGGCAACGGAACATACTTTTGTTTTCATCGGTCTATTTTTTAATTTTATATTTCGGTCGGACTTATTTAATTGAAAATGTTTAACCTTATTGAATAATTGAATAATTGAAGGGTTGAATTATTGAATTAGATAGTTTTATAGCTTATGGCTTAATTGATTCCTCATTACTAACTACTCGTTGCTAATTCTCTTTCTGACTTTATAAACTTTATAAACGTTACAAGCGCTCGATCTCGAAATTTACCATTCCTTTTCCTCAGGCTATTTCATGTATAATTTTTTGATTCTTGCTTATATTAATTTTGTTATTACTATGAGTTTCCGAAGCCGCCTTAATTTATTCCTCGTTTGCTCAATAATGATCTGAAAAGTAGAAAATCAAAATCGTTATTCCTTTTCAAATTCATTATAAAACAGCTTAGGCTTATCGGTTATTTTCCAAATGTAAAGCAATTTTCCATAATCGCGGGAATCTTCGGGTTTGGATATCGGCCCCCATGTTGCCGCGTGACAATCGTTGGGTAAACAAACTACATCTTCTTTCGATTGCGCAATGGTCATTAGATTCTGTCTTTCGCAACGATTTTCTCCTATTCCCATATGATTATCGGCTTTAGTATATAAAAATAAGAATATCGCAATTATAGGGTAGTACCATATTTTATTCCGATTTGATATTTCTTTAATCAAGTAAAAGGTAGAAACGCCAAAAAGAAAAATCAGGCATATAATAACCGGCATAAAAGTATCGGACCGGATTACGTTTGGCCGGTAATTCCTATATCCGCCTAATGGCAATAAAAGAATATAAATCAGTGAAAATATACTTACCCAAATAAATGCATTCAGAATTTTCTTTCCTTTCGGAGTCCGGTATTTTACATTTAAGAGAACAATGTTAACAGCAAGAACAATGCCTAGATATAAAAAGCACCATCCATCTTCAAAAAACATGTCATACAGACCTTTCGGAAGCCGGGAATAAAGTTCGGAAAGAGGCATTTTATCCCAAAATTTTGCGCTGTTATAAGTCCCTACATATAGGGAATAAAGTGATAGAATACAAACGGGAATCAAGTAAAAATAATAATTTTTCGGGATCAGATTAATAGCCGTTTTTAGTTTTTGAAAAAAATGCCTGTCGCCAGCCGTGAAATAATTATTCCACACTTTTTGAAGAACAATCATAAGAGATGCAATTAGTACAATTCCGGGATTTAAAGGGCCGCTAAAACAAACCAATAACGCCAAAGGAATCCAGAAAAGTTTTATCAGCCAATGAATTTTCATCTCCTTTCCATGAAAAAGTTCAAAAAGAAGCGGAAGAAAGTATGCAATTACAAAGATACAGGAAAGCGCGTAAAAGAAATTATATGAAATAGAGGTGTCGATAAGTCCGACATATTTTCTATAACCGTATGTTTGAAAAAAAGGCGTCATCAATAGGGCTAACAGAATAAAATCTTTATTGAAGATTTTTGTAGAACCCTTTATACTCCAACAAAACAAAATTATCAACAAAATTTGCATGAATATTTTAGTCAACATACATGTCCCGTAAACGCTATTAATGGGGTTGGTAAAGTTCTGCAAAAATTCAGGCCCCCATCTGAAGGTTTTTTGAAATATCCAATGCGAAAAAAATCTGTTGGGATTATGATGATATTCTTTCTCAATAACCGTTTTAATTCCAAGCGGATCTTTCATCGTTTTTTCCATGGCGGAAATCGGAACTATGGATTCTGCCATATCGCCATCCAAAGGGACATTGTAAAATTGCACGCAAGAGTATCCTATATCAATCAGCAGGAGAATTACAAACAGAGAGTAAATTATGTACTGTGATTTCAAAGAATTTATTTTCATTTTTTATACTCGAATTTGCATTGTTTTGTCAGGTTCTAAATGCTTGTTTTTATAATCAAGATTGATTTTCTTTTTGTTTGAGATTTGTACTTTCGATTAAATATAAAGGTCTGTCCAATACATTTCCATTAATCCGGCTAATGTATTCTCCGATGATTCCGATAGAAATCAGTTGGACTCCTCCGATAAACATAGAGCTTACAATTAAGGAAGTCCATCCTGTAATAGTTCTGTTTAAAAAGAAATGGGCGATAATGGCGTAGATTATAACTAAAAAACTAATAAAAAAAACGATAATACCTGTTTTGGTGACAAACGTCAACGGCTTATTAGAGAAACTTGTAATTCCGTCGACGGCGAAATTAATCATTTTGCTTAAAGAGTATCCTGTTTTCCCGAACTTTCGCTCGTCCCGGGTATATTCAACGCCTATTTGATTAAAACCCATCCATGCAATTTGTCCTCTCAAAAACTTATTCTTTTCAGGCATTAAATGAAGGTATTCTACTATTTTTTTATCCATTAACCGGAAATCCCCAGTATCAAGTGGAATATCAACAGCGGTGATTCTTTTCAAAAGCCGGTAGAACATTTTTGCCGTTATCTTTTTAAAAAATGTTTCTCCCTTCCTTTGAGTTCTTTTTGCATAAACAACTTCATAGCCTTCTTTGTGTTTCCTGTACATTTCAGGAATTAGTTCCGGAGGATCCTGCAAATCCCCGTCAATAATCACGACTGCTTTGCCCGAACAAAAATCCAGTCCGGCCGTCACCGCAATTTGGTGTCCGAAGTTTCTACTCAGATTGATAAAATAAACCTGATTATCAATTTTGGGGAGTTCCATTAGTTGTAATAATGAGTTGTCTTTACTCCCGTCATTGACAAAAATCATTTCGTAATGAGAGGATACTTTTAATAAAGCATCTTTCAGCCGCCGATGTAATTCAGGAATTATCTTTTCTTCATTAAAAATAGGTATAACAACCGAAATATCTGGTTTCATTGCGTTTTCTCAAACCGGTTCATAATAAAAATATTATCAAAGATATGCAAAATAATTCGGATGAATAAGAAACTTAAGTTTGCTACTTTCCGAGAAATTAATAATTTTGTTGTATAAATTTATAACGGTTTTTTTAGGACTAACATCGTCTTTCATCATACTTAAAAAACAATAATCTTTGTAAAGAATTTCCGTAGGAATCTCTTTTAGAGAATTTTACCTATCATCATAAATCTGTAATATTACAGTTATTTAAAATACGCATAAACAAATGACACATAAGGCAGGATTTGTAAATATCATCGGCAACCCGAACGTAGGAAAATCGACTTTGATGAATGCTTTAATAGGCGAAAAGCTTTCCATTATTACTTCCAAAGCCCAAACTACCCGGCACAGGATAATGGGAATTATGAATGGAGATGATTTTCAAATTGTTTATTCCGATACTCCCGGATTGGTAAACCCTCATTACAGGTTGCATGAGTCGATGATGAAGTTTATAGAAACTGCTATCAAGGACGCCGATTTGTTTTTGTTGGTTACCGAAGTCGGGGAAACATTCAAAGATCAGGAAATCTTACAACGAATTATTCAATCGGAAATCCCTATTATATTATTGATTAATAAGATCGATTTATCTTCGCAAGATATTGTAAAAGAAAAAATCGCTTACTGGAATCAAATGATTCCACAAGCTACGGTAATTCCGGTTTCGGCAAAAGAAAAGTTTAACCTGGAAAATGTTTTTGCAAAAATAATAGAACTTCTTCCCGAAAGCCCGCCTTATTTTCCTAAAGACGAACTTACCGACCGTTCCATGCGGTTTTTTGCTTCGGAAATTATCCGCGAAAAAATATTACTGTTCTATCAAAAAGAAATTCCTTATTCGGTAGAAGTTGTAGTCGATTCATTTAAAGAGGAGGAAACCATTAACCGGATTTCGACAACGATTTATGTGGAACGCGAATCGCAAAAAGCCATATTAATCGGGCATAAAGGCAGTTCCCTGAAACGCGTGGGGATAGAGGCCCGTAAAGATATAGAAGAGTTTACGGAAAAACAGTGTTTTTTGGAACTTCATATCAAAGTACTGAAAGATTGGCGCAACAGCGAAAAAACATTGAAACGTTTTGGATATGAATATTAACCGGCAATAAAAATCCAACATCTAAAAAAGACGTACCTTTGAAGACCAGTTGACAAAATAATTTCATCGAATTTAATTTAGTTTTATGAAAAAGACGCTTTTTATCTCCTTTTTTGTTTTTTGTTTTTGTTCTACCGGATTTTCGCAAAAAGAAATTACGCTTAGAGACGTTTGGGGAGTAGGGACTTTCCAAGCAAAAGGTATTAATAAAATTACCTCGATGAAAGACGGAGAACATTATTGTACCTTGACTTTTACAGGAATAGAAAAATACGCCTACAAAACAGGGAAAAAGGTAAATGAGATATTGTTATTTTCGGATTTGCAATTTCCGGACGGAACAACTCCTAAAGGAATTGAAAGCTATGCATTCAGCAATGATGAAACAAAATTGTTGTTAACTATGAATTCCGAGCCGGTTTACAGAAGATCGTTTATTACGGAATATTTGGTTTACGATCTGAAAACTAAAAAACTCCAAAAGCTTTCGGAGAATGGGAAACAAAATCTGGCCGACTTTTCGCCTGACGGTTCAAAAGTCGCTTTCATAAGAGGGAATAATTTGTTTTTGAAAGATTTGAATACCAACGTAGAATCTGCCATTACAAATGACGGGAAATTCAATCATATCATTTATGGCGCCGTAGATTGGGTATATGAAGAAGAGTTTACCATTTCTAAAGGATTTTTTTGGTCCGGAAATGGAAACAAACTTGCTTTCTACCGTTTCGACGAATCGAAAGTAAAAGAGTATTCCATGACGGTTTGGGGAAATTTATATCCGGAAGATTATAAGTACAAATATCCTAAAGCAGGGGAAGACAATTCAGTGGTAGATGTTTGGGTATATGACTTACCTGCAAAAAAAATTACCAAATTGGATTTAGGAAGCGGAAATGATCAATACATTCCGCGTTTTCAGTGGACAAAAGATCCCAATACTTTGGCTGTCCAACGGATGAACCGTTTGCAAAATAAATTAGAAATATTATTGGCTGACGCCAATTCAGGAGGCGTAAAATGCATTTATACAGAAACCAATCCGGCGTACATAGATGAACCTGATTTTCTCCATTTCTTGGATGATAACAAACATTTTTTATTCACGTCGGAAAAGGATGGGTATAACCACATTTATATATATGATCTACAAGGGAACCCGATTTCCCAGTTAACAAGCGGAAATTTTGACGTAACAGGAATAAATTGTATCGACGAAAAAAAGAAACGGGTATATTATACAAGCGCCGAGTCCTCCCCCTTGAACAGGGATTTATACTCGGTTGATTTCAGCGGGAAAAAGAAAATAAAACTATCCGGACAGGAAGGCGCAAATCAAGCGACATTCAGTTCTAACGGAAAATATTTTATTAATAACTATTCAGCCGCTAACACGCCTCCTGTCTATGCTATTTATGAAGAAACAGGTAAAGAGTTGGTTGTTTTGCAAGACAATGCCGAGTTAGCCAAAAGGATGAAAGAATATGGAAATGAACATAAAGAATTTGGTTCGTTCAACACTTCTCAGGGAATAGAATTAAATTATTCCATTATTAAACCTGCCGATTTCGACAGCACAAAAAAATATCCTGTTTTATTTTACGTTTATGGAGGGCCGGGTAGCCAGACTGTAGCCAACAGCTTTTCGAGAGGCGATTATTTCTGGTTCAGGATGCTGGCGCAAAAAGGATATATTGTTATTTCGGTAGATAATCGCGGAACCGGCTACAGGGGAGAGAAATTTAAAAAGTGCACTTATTTGCAGTTAGGAAAATATGAAACCGAAGATCAAATTGAAGCGGCTAAATATTTCGGCGCTAAACCATGGATAGACAACAAACGGATAGGTATTTTCGGATGGAGTTACGGCGGATACATGTCGACGCTATGTATTACCAAAGGATCCGATTATTTTAAAACCGCTATTGCCGTAGCGCCGGTTACTAACTGGAGATATTATGACAATATTTATACCGAACGTTTTATGAGACGCCCTCAGGAAAATGCCGCCGGATATGACGATAATTCCCCTATTAACCATGTAAAGGAACTGAAAGGAAATTATTTATTAATCCACGGCTCGTCGGACGATAACGTGCATTTGCAAAATACCATGGACTTAAGCGCCGCTTTGATTCGAGCCAATAAACAATTCGAACTGTTTATCTATCCTAACAAAGATCATAGCATTTATGGCGGAAATACCCGTTTGCATTTGTATACCATGATGACCAATTTTTTAATGGAAAAATTATAACCGGAAATAAAACTTCTCCGGATTTTAAGATGACTCTATGAAATCTTTAACCTATATATTACTCAGCATTTTATTCCTGTTTTCCTGCTCAAGCAGTAAATCTGCCGTTGAAACCCCAAAACCTGCCGTCGTTAGTCCGACATTGGATGGTGGAAAGTGGAAACTTCTTACTATGAGAGGAAAAGAGCCAAAATACAGCGATATTGAAAATCAGATTACGCTTTCGTTTAATTCTGAGGCGAAGACAATCAATGGTTATGCGGGTTGCAACCGGTATTTCGGGAATTTTACAACTCACGATTTAGAAAAAATTAAATTTACCGAGATTGGCTCTACCAAAAGGGCTTGCGGCGCCCCGAGCATGGATCTGGAAAACAGTTTTCTTCAATCGTTGGGAAGGATTAATGCCTACGCTTTTGCAAATAATGAATTGCAGCTTTTGCAAAACGAAAGAGTAATATTTGTCTTCGAAAAAGAATAACCTTCATAAATGGAACGCCGAACGCTATTTGTAGATGTTCTTCTCCCGTTGAACGTCCCCAATTATTATACTTACAGGGTTCCGGCCGGATATAACGATGTTATCCTGTCCGGACAACGCGTAGTAGTTCAGTTCGGACAAAAAAAGTTATACAGCGCCTTGGTTCGCAGGGTACACGAAAATACGCCCAAAGATTATATCGCCAAATATTTTCTTTCCATTTTGGATGAAACGCCTTTGATTTCCGAAACGCAGTTCTTGTTCTGGGAATGGATTGCGCGTTATTATATGTGCCCCGTCGGAAGCGTAATGGCGGTGGCGTTGCCTTCCGGATTCCGTTTGGCAAGCGAGTCGATGATTGTCGTTCATCCCGATTTTGACGGAGAGTATTCCGCCCTGAACGAAAATGAAAAAATCATTGTTGAAGCGCTCGTCCGCCAACACGTTTTATCTGTAAATGAAATTGAGAAAATTACCGGACTACAAAAAACATTTCCTCTACTAAAATCCATGATGGATAAAAACATCATTTCGATGGAAGAAGAACTGCAACTCCGTTACCGACCAAAAGAGGAAACTTACTTGAGTTTGCATCATCATTACAAAGAAGGAAAAAATTTAGAGGAATTATTTTTGGAATTGGAAAAAAAAACGACCACCCGCAAACAAGTAGACGCGTTATTATTTTTCTTAAAGTACGCGACAGAGGGAGAGGTAAAAAAGTCTATTCTATTGGAAGATAAGTCTATTTCTTTATCAGCTTTAAATACCCTTGTCAAAAAAGAAGTACTATTGACGGTAAAAAAAATAGAAAGCCGGCTAAGAGACGTTGCTGCGCCTTCATCGCCCGACGCCATTATATTAAACCCTGAACAAACACAGGCATTTGAAACTATTATAAGCAACTGGAATGAAAAAAAAATAACGCTTTTGCACGGCGTTACTTCCAGCGGGAAAACCGAGATTTTTATTAAACTCATAGAAGAGACATTGAAACAAAATAAACAAGTTTTGTATTTAATGCCCGAAATTGCGCTGACAGCGCAAATTATTAATCGATTAAGAAAATATTTCGGAGAAAAAGTAGGTATTTATCACTCTCGTTTCAATATTAATGAGCGCTCCGAAACATGGACAAAAGTACAAAAGGGAGAAGAAAATTATAAAATTATATTAGGCGCGCGTTCGGCCGTATTTCTGCCTTTCGCCGATCTGGGACTTATAATTGTGGATGAGGAGCATGATACTTCTTACAAACAGTTAGATCCGGCTCCTCGTTATCATGCCCGCGACGCCGCAATGTATTTGGCTGCATTATACGGAGCAAAAACCATACTGGCATCTGCAACGCCCTCGGTTGAGAGCTATTATAACGCTCAAAACGGCAAATACCAATTGGTGGAATTGAAGAAACGTTTCGGAGGCGTTTTATTGCCGGAAATCTTTGTCTCCGACCTGAAAGAAGCGACAAAAAAGAAAGAAATGAAATCCCATTTTTCCGCCTTTTTACTGGAACACATCAAAGAAGCGCTCGACGATAAGGAACAGGTAATTCTTTTTCAGAACCGGCGGGGGTTTTCATTACGATTGGAATGCGATACCTGTCATTGGATTCCGGGATGCAAACATTGCGACGTTTCATTGGTGTATCACAAAGGGATAAACATGCTGCGTTGCCATTATTGCGGATATTCTATTCCTGTAATGGATACATGTCCGGCTTGCGGAACCCGTTCCATTAAAATGAAAGGTTTCGGGACAGAAAAGATAGAAGAAGAATTAGCCATATTCTTCCCCAATGCACGCATTGCCCGTATGGATTTGGACACTACTCGTTCGAAAACTTCGTACATGCAGATCATCTCAGATTTTGAGGATCGTAGAATCGATATTTTAGTCGGAACTCAAATGATAACAAAGGGGTTGGATTTTGATAATGTGAGTATCGTTGGTATTCTCAATGCGGACAATATGTTGTTTTTCCCCGATTTCAGGGCTTTTGAACGCAGTTTCCAGCAAATGTCGCAGGTAAGCGGCAGGGCAGGACGCAAAAACAAAAGAGGGAAAGTGGTTATTCAAACTTATAACCCTTATCATCAAGCTATACGCGATGTAATTGAATATAATTTTTCGGGAATGTTTAATAGTCAGTTGATCGAAAGACGCGTATTCAAATATCCTCCGTTTTACCGGTTAATAAAAATATCGCTCAGGCATAAAGACGATGAGTATTTAAATAAGGCGGCGCTTTATTTTGCTTCGGAGTTGAAAACTACGTTCGGAAAGCGAGTACTGGGTCCTGAGTCTCCGCCGGTAGCCAGGGTCCGGAATCTTTTTCAAAAAGATATTCTTTTAAAAATGGAAAAAGAATTATCGCCAAGCGCCGCAAAAAACAAACTGACCCAAATTTTGGAAGCATTTATCCGTCATTCCGACTATTGTCAAATCCGCTATGTAATCGACGTGGATCCTCAATAAATATTTAAAAAAATCTCAAAAAAAGTTAGCGCCAAGGGTTTTATTTCTATTCTTAATTGGGAGTTTAGTTTTTTTAAGAATTTTCTATGTGATATATTTTGAGAATAAAAATATTTATCATAAATTTGCCGTCTATTTTACTAAGTTAAAAACTGAGCATATCCAACTACTAGTGTTATGTTAAGCGTATTTTGTCAGTCAGTAATATTGAGATTATTGGTAAAAACTGCGTTTCCAATGTCATATAACGACATTTTAAGATTAACGCAACACTAGGACTTTTTCAATCAAATTGCAATATTTAGATTGATTATTCTTTTCGTTTTAATATCTTTCTAATTCAAACAAGAATATCTCTATCAGGTTTATGAATAATATTATAGATCTTTATTTTGAAAATGGACCGACCGTATTCACACATAAACATTTTAGATAAGATATTTGCTAATAATTTGAATGTCTGATTATTAATTGATTTTTTGATTGTTACATGAGTTTAAGAACAAAATTTATTTATAAACATAATTTTCACACCATGAAAAAAAATCATTATCATTTTTTGTATCCCTTATTCATATTTATAGCAACCATTTTCTTTATTACTTGTACAAAAGATAAACCTAGTCAAATAGACAAAAAGGCCAAATCCAAAAGTACATGTTCCTCTTGTCAGTCTGCTGCTATATGGATTCCTGAGGGAACAATTTTAACAGAAGATAAAAACTCACTTTTGATAAAAACGCCAGGATATACATATATTGGTCATGATTCCAAAGATAAGATATTACCTCTTCAAGTTTCAGGAGCTGGTGATAGGGTCACTTGCACATGTTTAAAACATAATTGTTCAGGCGATAACGAATATTGTTCTCCTGTAACTTATCCTGACGGACATGGGTCAACGGTTTTAGTTTGCAGAATGTCGGGATGTTGCAGCGAATGTGAAAGGAAATATGAAAAACTAGGTAATGATGGAGCTCATGGAAGTATAGGTTCCGCCGTACTAATTCAAACAGGAGGTTATGTGAATTTACTTCTTGAAGTTTCATTATATGAAAAGCAGGATGTAGAAACACCTTATGGATTTGAAGCTATGGCAAGTTATCCTGAAATATATGAGCAGATGGAAAATTTCATATACAAAATAACAGGAGAAGAATATAGCTACGTAAAACCTATTGAAAAGGAAGATGGATTGCTATATGCTCCTGATGGATATGTGTTTGTGATATTAAATGTTTTTGGGAGAGCTGTTGTTACCTTATTACCCGCAAAGGTATTAGTTGATATTCCTGATGACCAGATGTTTGAAAAAATGAGTTGTCCTTTAGAAAACAAACAGCCTCAAAATGCAAAATACTTTTTTTATTTACCTCAGCAAGATTCCAAGGGAGAGATATTACCACTATATCTATATCGGGAAAGAGGATATGCTATCTTAAATATATATCATAATTAAGTCTAGTCAGGGGGCTCCCCCCCCCTGACCAGACTCACTAAAAAATCAGAAGCCATGCAAAACAAATTATGTACATTCGGTTTATTATTTTTTCTTCCTATAATTATTTGTGCGCAAACGTCTAAAACGGTAGATTTCTATAAAAACTATGAACATGCTCTGGCCTCGGCGAAAAAACAAAACAAACTGTTAGCGGTTTGGATTGGGAAGAAGAATTTGCAATTAACCGGAAATGAAAAAGATAAAAATGTGGCGAATTTTTATAATCAACATTTTGTTAACTTTTATGCAGAAGCGCCTGTTCCTGAATTTAAAATCTACCTGCCTCGCCAACCCCATGCAAAAGTCAGTCCATATGGTTTTTATTTTGTAGAACCTCAGGACGAAAGTATTCGTCATTTGTACACAAACTATGAAAACCTGACTTCGGAAAATCTGTTGCGTCAAGCCCGATGGGCGCTGGATACGAACATGGCGTATAAATATGCGGTGGAAAAGTTTTTGAGAGAAGTCGACGCAAACAATTTCACAGTAAAAGACAAACCGTTTTTATTACATGTAATGCAAACGCTTCCTTATTATGATCAAATTTTTATCCGGTGCGCCGATATTTTCAGAAGCCTGCCTGCCGATTATAAAAATCTTTCTTTCGAAGACGCCTGTTTTATTTATGATTTTATCTTTACCGGGATTTTTAAAACAGGTAATGATTTTGAGACGGTTCTTGAAAATAACTATATTTCATTTTCAGATCCGGAATATGCCGGCCTCCTCAATTATACAAAGAATTTTTATCAGTATTTCGATAGCGTGGAAATTGCCAAACGAATTGCTTTCCTAACTTCTATGAAAAGCGTGGCCGGACTGTTTTCGCCCGCTTTTGACGAAAACGTTATTGCTAAATATGCTCCCTATCTAAATCAAGGCATCTTTTGTAAAGGAAAAACTTGTTTTTCGGAAGGCGTTGAATATGACTTCTCGGATCATTGTTTAACAAATTCTTTTAATGATAGAAAAATTGTATTACTACAATGTGTTCCTGAAGATACTTTGGACAAAACAGATTGTTTAAAAGCTTTTCTATTTCTAAAAAAAGGAGATACCCTACAATATAATGCATATTCGCAAAAATATATTGAATATGCATGGAACAATGCTACCGCCATAGAAAAATGGATCGAGGGCGTTTGGTATTTACCCTATTTCAATAAATTCCTTTATGAAAAAAGTTTGAAAAGAGTAGAGGCGCTGGAACCGAAAAATGCAAATACGACTCGTTTATTGGCGGAATTTTATTTTCAGCAAGAAAATTATTCAAGGGCGTTGGATTATATTGAAAAAACCATTTCATTAACTCCTAAGGATGATAATCTCTCTATATTTGATGGTAATTTCATCAGCGATAATAATTATGCATTCCGAGAAAAAATAATTCAAAAACTAAAATAAAAATACATATTGATTAAGACAAAAGTATTCAGAGCGCTCGTTCAGAAGTTTTGAATGTGTATTTTCTTCTTTTCTACAAGTATAAAGAACTCTTTTATTATAACAAAGTCCTTCAATTATTATCTCTGCAAGAATTCCTCGTCGAAAGCTTTAACCGAAAGAAAAGATTTTTTTTCAATAAAATTGTATATTTGCATTCCGACCTATTCATTATATAATAGGTTCTATTAATTACCCTAATACTGTAAATATGAAAAAGCATGGTTTAGTATTATTCACTGTAATAGGCCTTTGTGGAATGGCTTTTGCGCAAAAAAAAGAAGGAACAATGATACAATATCCTTTAACCAAAAAAATAGAACACAAAGATGTTTATTTTGGAAAAGAAATAAACGATCCGTATTACTGGCTGGAAAATGATCGTTCTGCCGAAACGGCCGAATGGGTAAAAGAACAGAATCAGGTTACCTTCGATTATTTGAATAAAATTCCTTATCGCGCCGAAATGGAGAAAGCATTGACGAGCATGTGGGATTTTCCAAAAGAAGGCGCGCCCAGTAAAAAGGCCGGTAAATATTTTATCTATAAAAACAACGGTATTCAAAATCAATATGTTTTATATGTAAAAGACGGATTGCAAGCCCCTGAACGAGTTTTGATAGATCCCAACAAATTATCTTCGGACGGAACGGTTTCGCTCGGACAGGTAAGTATTTCGAAAGATGGGAAAACCGTCGCTTACATGCTTTCCACAGGAGGTTCGGACTGGAGTGAAATTCGCGTAAAAACAATTGAAGGAAAAGATTTGCCGGATGTGATTAAATGGGTAAAGTTTTCCGGAATTGCATGGTACAAAGATGGTTTTTTCTATAGCGGTTACGATGAACCCAAAGGAAGCGCGCTTTCTCAAAAGAATGAGTATCATAAGGTTTATTATCATAAATTAGGGACTAAGCAAACAGAAGACGTTCTGGTGTATGAAGACAAAAATGCGCCGCTCAGAAATTTTCACGTTGCGACTACCACCGATGAAAAATACCTGATTATGAACGCTTCTGAAGGAACAAGCGGAAATATGTTGATGATTCGCGCATTGGATAATTTGCTGGGAACTTTTACTATGATTGTCGATAATTTTAATTCGGATTATGACGTCATTGATAATATCGGCGACGAATTATATGTGCAAACAAACGACAAAGCGCCGAATGGTAAACTTGTAAAATTCAATGCAAAGTCAAAAACCATTTCTTTTACGGATGTTATTCCCGAAAAAGGGAATGTTTTGCAAGGAACTTATATGATCGGTAAAAAAATTATTGCAAAGTATTTGCACAATGCTTCTTCAAAACTTTCTGTTTTCTCGCAGGATGGGAAATACGAAAAAGACGTTGCGCTTCCGGAAATAGGAACCGTTGGAGCTGTGAACGGAGACAAGGAATCGAATGAAATGTTTTACAGTTTTACTTCGTTTACCAATCCGGGTTGCATTTATAAAATGGATGTTTCTACCTTTAAGCAGGACTTATATAAACAAACAAAATTGGCTTTCACCCCTTCCAGATACGTTAGCGAACAGATCTTTTTCCCCAGTAAAGACGGAACCCAAATTCCAATGTTTATTACCTATAAAGAAGGAATAAAAAAAGATGGGAAGAATCCTGTTATGTTGTATGGTTACGGCGGGTTCAACATTAGTTTGACTCCTTCATTCAGCGTTAGCCGGATGTTATTCCTCGAAAATGGCGGCATCTGGGTTACCGTTAATTTGAGAGGCGGCGGCGAATACGGGAAAAAATGGCACGAAGCAGGAACTAAACTCCAAAAGCAAAATGTATTTGACGATTTTATCGCTTCGGCAGAATATCTTATAAAAGGAAAGTATACTTCTCCTGAAAAAATAGCCATACAGGGCGGATCCAACGGCGGATTATTGGTTGGGGCTTGCATGACTCAACGTCCCGATTTATTTAAGGTTGCTTTACCTGCCGTGGGAGTTCTGGACATGCTGAAATTTCATAAATTTACCATCGGATGGGCATGGATAGGCGACTATGGGTCCAGTGATAATGAAGAAGAATTTCATTATCTGTTAAAGTATTCGCCGTTACACAATATAAAACAAGGCGTATGCTATCCGGCGACTTTAGTAACTACGGGCGATCACGACGATCGCGTGGTGCCTGCCCATTCTTTCAAATTTATTGCAGAATTGCAAGCCAAACAAAGTTGCGCCAATCCTACTTTAATCCGTATTGAAACGATGGCGGGACATGGAGCGGGGAAACCTACAGCCAAAATTATTCAAGAAACAGCTGATATCTGGGCTTTCACGTTCTTTAATCTTGATATGACATACAAGAATCCCATTAAATAATATAGATGTTAAATTTTATTTGGCCGAGATTTTTCTCGGCCATTTTATTTTTGAATGAATGTCAAGACTACATCCTGACAGCTGTTGAAGCATAGGTATTTTTGTTTGCTTCGTCTTCTATCGTATATTCAAATTGTATTTCATTTTTCTTTTCCATTTTCCCTGTCCCTGAGATAGAAAATCCCTGTGAGTTGTCATTGAAGCTGACCGTATTCCCTCCCGATAACGTGGCGCGAACCTGAATGCTGGAATTCATATTAAATAACGATCCCCTAATAATAAGATTTTCCCCGTCTTTGCTAATGGTTCCTTGGTACGCTTTTGCAACAATCTCGCGGGCTTCTCCCGTAGTCTTCCAATTTCCTACCCAATCATCTATTTGAAAGGTTTCTTCTTTCCCGCAAGACGAGAGTAAAAATGCAAAAACAAGGGTTCCGACAAATAAAGATAATCGTTTCATCTTCTGTATAAATTTGAATTATTATATTTATGAAAAAAAGGAATTCTGAAACTTAACTTCTGATTCATAGACTATAGCCCGAAAGCAAAGTTCGATAAGTAAAACGAGACTACGCCTTATTTATTATAACGCGTAGTTTTAATGACTTTTATTTTCTGTCATTTTTGAAAAATGCATTACATAAGGTAGCGAAGAGGCAGCAACAACCACTCAATAAATTTTTCCAGGCGGGACCTGTTCAGCCAACGTTCATAATCAAAGGGCTCGCAGTCTTCCAGAATAGATTGAAGATGATCGTTTAGCTGAGCGCTGATATTCTCTTCTTTGCCGATAAATGAAATCTCATGTTGGTGCCGAAAACTCCGGTAGTCGAAATTGGCAGACGAGATCGAAAAAGTTTCTTTATCAATAAATAAACTCTTAGCATGCAAATTCCCTTTTAAAAAGAAATGAAATTCGACGCCGCCTTGATACAACAATCCATAGTACCGCCTGCGAATGATATCTACCGATAAAACATCGGAATGTTTAGGAATAATCACTTTTACCTTTACTCCGCGTTGCGCCGCATCCATTAATTCTTTCCGCAATTTAAACCCCGGCAAAAAATAAGGCGTTTCAACGATCACTTCCTCTTTTGCCGAATGAATAAGCGCCTCATATTTCTTTTTCAGGCGTTGGCGCGAAAGAGACGGAATTTCCTGCATAATGATCAGATCTCCATATTTTATGTTTTTTTTAAATCTCATTTTATCGAGATCAAACTTCCGGTACAATGCATAATTATCTGTAAAAGCCTTACAAAAAAGACGCGTGATCGGATCGGAGATTCGCAGGTTCAATTCTTTCCACGATAAGGAATAAGCCGTAATATTTGACGAGCCTATATATGAAATTTTATTGTCGATAATTAAAAGCTTTCGATGATTTCGCCGATGATTCTTAGAAAAGAAGTAAAATGTCAATTTTAATTTCTGAAAAAAACGAACCTCTCCGCCTGCTTTTATAATAGGCTGAAAGAAAATAGGATTTATGTTAGTTCCCCAAGAGTCGACCAATATTTTAACCTTTACTCCTTCTTTTGCTTTCTCAGCCAACAGATCCCTGAATTGCCTCCCTACCGAATCATTATTAAAACGATATATTTCCAAGTATATAAAAGACTTTGCGTCCGCGATATCTTTTAATTGAGCGGAAAAAAGAAGGGCGTTGTCGTCGAACAAAAGGGTAGATTCCAGTTTCATTTTCTGTTCTTTTTTACAAAAGTAGAGATTTTTAAACAAAAGAGAAAATAAGATTTTTAGGCTTGACGACCTGGATTTTTGAGGAAATATTTTTTCCAACAACAAAATTAATGATTAAGACAATTAACCATTCGTGTTATTTAAAAATCAGTTTAAATGATAAGCCCCCGTAAATTTAAAGAAATCTAACGGGGGCCCATTTATTCTGCAATAGTTTCAGGCAGTTTTAAAATTTCTTACCGTTTTTTGGCATCATAAGCATCTTTCTCGGTTTTATAGGTTTGCAGTTTTTCTAACAATTCCAAATTTTGTTTGGCTTCTTGCGAACCTTGAGCTTGCGCCTTCGTTAAAAAGTCTTTGGCTTTGGCATAGTTCCCCTCCAGCATATACATTACGCCTTGGTTATTCCACGATTGGGGAACTTGTTGGTAAGAGTCCAAATAACGATGGGCCGTAGCGATATCGCCTTTTTCGAGTACAATGGCGGCCGCATTGATATTAGCTATAGTATCGGTTGGGAACATTCTTACCGCAATATCGAATACTTGGTTAAATTCCGGGCTGCCTTTCGGATAAGTATTGGCTACAAGGAACATTTCATTCAAACTCAATTGTCCGGGTTTGCTTTTGATGATTTCCTTTCCTTCTTCCACGCTAAATGCACGGATGGTATAATCTAACCGGTAATCCACGCGCCGCAATTGCGGGAAATAATCGTCGAGTAAAATTTTATAGGCTGTTCCGCCTTTTAACTTTTTCAGGCTTTGTTCTTTTGTATCGTGAGGTTTATCGTTGTCTATAATTTCCAAAATTTCTTGTTTTTCTGTTAAATCCGATACTTCTACTAATTTCTTCAAACCAATCCAATCTTCGGCGACAGAATTTACCAGAAACATGTTATCATTGTAATTATACTCTTTTTGTAGATAATCTTTTAAAGCAAAAGAGCGTTCGTTAGATAAGCGTTTGTTGGTTTTATAGCTTCCTTCAGGCGAAGCATAACCTTCTAGCGAAATAGAGTTAATAATAGCGTTGGGGTCGTCTTTTAGTAAATTGATGGCCTCTTGTATTTTGCTTAATTCTTTGAAGTTATTTCTGAAATCAGTGAGAATTACCGATTTGCCGACGGGAAAGTCCAGATATGCTTTTCCTATCATATTACGGTTTTTTACCGCTTCGGCGGCAGGTTGCATGTAACTTAACACTGCTTTTATTTCTGGTTTTTTGGGTTCTATATATTCAGGATAAACACGCGTAAGGGTATCCCTTTTCTCTGATTTTTTACAGTTAGCGCAACCGTAAAGTTCTTCTTTTATTTCCACATAGGCGGTTTCCATCCACGGCTCATAGGTTAAGGACTGATTATAGTTGATGTTTAATGAAGAGTAGCTACTTCCTTTTACCACAGTGTACGGATTTTTATAAACCACCTCGCCTTTATAATGTTTTATCCGCTTATCGGCTTTAAACCTGTTTTTTCCGCTGACGACCACGCAAGGTAATTCTTTTTCCTTGCCGGAAGATTTTATAACAGGGGTTAATATTAATGCCTTCCGCGAAGAAACATCCGCTTTTCCCGCATTGATATTCATGCTGAAATGCAATTGATTTCCTTTTTGCTCGCACTTTATATTTTGCACGATAATTTGGTTATTATAAATCTGCTTTTGTTGTGCTTGTCCATTGAAAAAACAAAATAATAGCAGGCATGTAAAGAATAGATGATATCGTTTCATGAGATTATTGTTGTTTGTTGAGTTCTTGAACTGTTTAATTATTTAAATTCAGTTTCCATCCTAGTAAATGAAATAAATAAGCGTGATGCCTGCTTTGGTCGGACCGAAATAATTTTCGTTGCCTTCTTCCAATTTTGTCCCGCAAGTGGCGCAGGAATACTTATCATACTTGACATAGATATAGCCCAAACCCAAAGTAGCTTCCAATCCCCAACGGTTTCCGAACATCCATTGATAGCCGTAAGACAAACCTGCGCCAATGAAATCGCCTTGATAATTATAATCTTTCAAACCGGGATACAAATCGAACGGCAATTCTATGTTGTTGAAATTGAATTGTCCGCCAAGAGCGTGTATGCCGAAAAAATGGCCGTTAAACCGTTCGCACAACCAATAACGGAATTCCGGTTGAACCAGCCAATGTTTCCATTTTCTTTCGTCCGAAAAAGTCCATGGATTGTAATTCCCCGAAACATCCAAAGAAGTTTTTTTGCCCAAACCCATCTCCAAACCCAGATTAATGGTAGCTGTCGCGTCGTACAATAAGTTCGTTTTAATATTTAAATGTTGCGCTTGCACGGTCAATGAAACCAAACCGAAGAAAAGCAAGCCGAAGAAATATTTTATTTTACACATAGTATAAATTATTATTTGTGTATTAATAAGCCACTGGCGCATCCCAACTGCCGGTCAAAACCAAGTTTGAGCCACCTATTACCGGAAGTTGAATGGTAGTGATTGTTATGTTCACGCTTCGACCGACGGCATTCAATATACCGCCAACAAGCGGGCCTAATAAAGGAATATTAGACAAGGCATCGCCTAGATTTGCAATATCGGCCAAATTTATTTCTAATCGAACACTTCTGTTGTCGGCATAAGAATTTAATTT
The DNA here is from genome assembly GCA_031553195.1 of Bacteroidales bacterium. GTDB lineage: Bacteria > Bacteroidota > Bacteroidia > Bacteroidales > P3 > JAVBLV01. Next base: position 27,316 of record JAVBLV010000017.1, on the reverse strand, counting down.
CAAATCGAGGAATGAATAATTATCCTTATACCTGCGATTTGCCGGAACTGAAAGTATAAGCGGATCGTTAATATCCACGAATGTACCATTGAGCAACCACGTATCTATTAAGCCATCAATTACTATGTCAGATATTAGTCCGGGTCTTATTACATTGATTTTTTGAATATTCCATTGACTTCCAAATCCTTTTATGGGAATATCTTTTTCTGCATATACATTATGACTGGTAAAATTATATTTAAACCTTGTATTGTTAGGATAAATTTCCCTTACACTCAGGTCGAAGTCTATTGATTTTGGAAAATTATTGATGGTAACAATCGCTGAAGCCGCATCGTCGTCATTCCAAGGATTCAGCAATGCGCCAAGTCCGGCCAATGCGCCTGCCTGATTGGCATTCCCCGTTAATGCACGTCCTACTTCATTGGTTAAATCCTGCAATAATATGTTGTATAATGCATCCGTTACGGGTTCTACAAGACCTCCAATCAAAAGATTTAGTCCGTCGTTCACCCCTGATAGCAACGCGCTTAACGTAAGGCCCAACAAACCGCTGCCTAATTGGTTTTGCAATTGAGTTTGCACGCTATTACGGATTAAATTTCGATAACCCTTTACAGTAGCAATATTATAAACCAACGTATCTAAAGCGTCCCTGGCATCCACGAAATTACGGTGCAGATTGGCAGATCCGATAATTCGTTGCAATAAAACTGTTGGAGTAGGCGATAAGTTGGAAAATGTATCCCTGGCCCAATAGTATTCCGAGTTATTTGAAAATTCGGCATTGGGTAATGTAATACGGGCATCGCTATAATTTGTTTGGTAGTTGGCGAGCACGTCGGCGTAATTACCCGAACCGTAAGGGAATAAAGTTTTCTCTACATTGCCTAAAAAAACAAATTTATATTTTCCATTAGGCAATGTGTCTTTAATATAGGGCATAGGCCAGTTGGCAGTCCCCTGAGACGGAAGCCAAACCACTTTTTCCTTCACATATTCGCCGGTAGATTTATAGATAACATAACGTACGTGCTGCACGCGTCCATCCAATCCATTTACGGCCGATTTGGTAATTCCCCTGCCGCCGGTGGCAAAACGAACTTCAAAATATCCTTCGGGTAATATTGCAGGCGGTTCGTAAGGATACTCATAGGTATCAAAATCGCCGTTTTCTGCCGGTAAATTATCTTCCTCTTTTGTACAACTTGCCAAGAAAAAAGGGATCGCAAGAACAAGGAACAGAAATATATTCTTTTTCATTTTATATTTTGATTTATTTGATGGTTTGCTTATTTAAAGCGCTAAAAGTACAAAAGAACACTAAGGTTTTTTATTTGGATTTTAAATTCATTTTCAACTCTGCCATTATTGAATTCCGTCCCAGGCGTCATCATCCAAATTAATGGTTCCTGTTATAGTAAATCCGATATTGATTTTAGCATAGTCGCCAGTAATATTTACCGCCTGATTTGGTAAAAAGATGATGGAATTTGAAACCGATACGTCCGCTAAATCAGGAATTTTCACCATATATCTTTCTGTAAATGAACCATAGTGAACATCCAAAAACAGTTTAGTTTTACGAGCATCGAAAGTGGGTAACAAATAAGTGTTGAAGTTGACCGTGTTGTTCGTGGGAACCAGTTTTCCCAATATTTTATTGCCCGCATCACCGACCGTTTGCCAAGCGGTAGGCACGCCATCTCTGGCTTTAATGGCAGTTACCAATTGTTCGGCAACCAGAGTAACCGAGTCTACAAATGCAGGAATGTTTGTAACTTCTAAAGAAAGTCCGCTGATTATCCGCGTCAGGTTTCCCGTAAGTTTAATTCCATCTTGGGCGACAAATATAGCGCCTAAAGAACTGCCGTTTGTTTGTGCGTTGCACACGCAAGAGAAAAATTCCGGTATAGATACCGGCGAAGTTGGGTTTAAATGCAAGTTATCTAACTGTATCGGATTATTGATCGAACCAATAGAAAAGCGACTACCTGTTGCTGTCGGATTGCTTTGATTATAATCATTCCGGTTATAACCAATAACCATTACCTTATAAGATATTCCTTGTGTAAGGTTCAACATGGTTGCATTCGTAGGAAATGTACTTACATCGAACTGTTTTGCAGCCGTAAAATCGGGAACAAAATTAATGTCGTCGTTGGTTGCCGTTTCGCTTGTTTTTTTAAATGGCAAAATCAAAATCCTGTTCACAGTATGGCTACTATTGTCGAACGACGAAGACAATAACAAATCTTTTTGATTGGCATTCAGGTTAAAAGGAATAGCTACACTGTTTTTATCCGGCGATTCATTTTCATCTTTAGAACATCCTTGCATGAAAAAAACACTCAAGCCCCCTAACAGGCAACAAATTATGATATATGTATAATTTTTGTAACGCATAGCTCGAAACAGGTTTTGAAAACGGCGCGCCGTAAAGCAACCGGGCGCGCCGCCGGGATTCATTTTTATTATTCGATAGTTAAATTGTTAATCATTTCCCAAGCAGGAATGATAGTGATCGAGATTTCCTGATTTGACAATAAGTCAATCGGATTATCGTCGTCATTCGGATCAGGCGTATTGTTGTCGGTATAGCCGGGTTTTATTTTTTGACCTAACGCATAAAAATTATTTGCCGTGACGGCAAAACTGGTGTTGCCGCTATTTTTAATATTCCATGTCTTAAGCGCATTGCCGCCTGCGTCGTACAAACCAAGCGTCATTGTAATTCCGTTAACCGGAATAAGATACATACCACTTAATTGAGTGTTCGGCAATTTTACAACGCCTTGGCCCGACAAATCATTTCCGGTATAAACGCCGCCGGATATGGTTTGTCCTTGTAAATCGAGATTAATAATATTAAATGGAGTTGTAGCCGTGGGGATGCCGGCGCCGGTTATTAAGTTCACGGCCTGGTTCACATTGGTAATGCTAAGGCGAAGATAGCGAACGGCTGTTCCGTTTATTTCGCTGGGTACATTTTTAAAATAACCCATTATACCTGCCACTTTCCGTTTCATGTCGATGCTTACGCGAGAACCTTGGCTTGCTTGGATGGTTACCTGAGCGGTTCCCGAATAAATATCATTCTCGTTTCCATTGGCCGTTACAGAAGTCTGTACGTCGTCAAACTTTGTAGTTCCGGTCAAGGTCGTCAATGTATACAAATCCGAAGCATTACGTCCTACGGCCAAGAATTTATATGTTCCGGCAGGAAGCGTATCGGCATCAGCCACATCATAACGTTTAAATGTCATGCCATCCGTCCAGCCCGTAACGTTATAAGTCTTGGTATACAGGAAATCTGTTCCGTTGCTTTTAAAAGCATAAACTTTCACATTGGTTACATGTAATACAGGTTCCTGACCGTATACGGCTACTTTTGTCATGCCGGAAGACGCGCCTGCCGAAATTTCGAAGGTGAGGTTCCCGGATTGGTTTTCAGGAGTTTGGATTTGTTCATCATCTTTTGAGCAGGCAGCAAATAATAAAAGCCCGCATGCTAAAGTCGAAAAAATTTTTTTCATTACTTTTTGTTGTTTTAAATTGAAATTTAATTAATTATAAAAATATGCAGAGAGCAGATTTCCGGTTTTGAAGCAACTACATTCGTTCAATATCCAATTGGTATATCATCGTCCATTGGCTATCGATTTGTACCCATATTTCCCATTGATTGCTTAAATCATTGTAATTAATTTCCACACTTGTTACTTCGTTTCTTTTAATTATCAAATCGAAAGTTGCCGGCGTAAAAATGGGCGAATTACCCTGATTGCTGAAAATAGATAGCGTTAATTTAGAAGTGCTTTCACTTATCGTCGGAGCTAAAACAGCTTCCAATACAGGGTCTGAAACGCCTGTCAAAGAAAAATGCTTTTGTACTGTCGTTGTTCCCGAATAAGTATAGTTGCTTGCTAAATTCTGATACACATTTGTAACCTGAATATCTACTTTGTTAATTGTATCGGGAAAATTTTTACAAACAATTTGAAGTTTGCCTTTGGCGCGTTCCAATCCCAACGAAGCAGATTGCCTGTCGGAAGTAAAAACAAGCGTATCGGAGGCTAGATACATATCCGTTGACTCTTGTTGTTCCGGATGCAAGTTGATTTTTGTGCCGTCGACAACGCCTGTGTTTGGTAAATTACCCCAAACACTTAACAAGTAACGTCCATTGGGAATATTCGAAAATTGTACTGGATATTCTTTTTCATCGCCTGTTACAGTTATAAATGGGCTATAAATATCATTACCGGTCTCGATATTATGCAACACATAATAAATTGTGCCGGCATATTGCCTGAAAGGTAAATTTTCGTCTATTGTTTGCTGATTACCATAATTTTTGTCCTTCACGAAGAGTTGTACTTTATACTGGTCGGGACAAGGCGGCACGTCTTCTTTAATGCAGGAACAAAAACAAAAAGCAAGAATTAATATAAATAAGCCGTTTTTCATTGATTATTTTTTTATTACTGTTGTTGTGTAAGAAACATTAACCGAAATATTTTGTTCAAAATTTATTCTTAAATAGGTGAAATTTATTTTTATTTTTCATCTAAAAACCTTGCAAATACTAAGAAAAATGAAAATAAAAAATATTTTCATACTAAAGTCTCCGGAAATTTTTTATGATTAGCCACAATAATACTCTTAGTTCTCTTTTTATTCTATTTTCATAAGAGGTTGTTTAAATTTTTATAGAAAAGATTTTGAGAAATAAAACAGCTATTTTGCAGACGGGATTTTTCAAGAATAGTGGCGCTATTTGGTAATAATTACGACAAAAAAGAACGTTTTTAGATTCAAAATACTTCATGGAAAAATTTTTAAATGGCTATTTAATATTAAAATCTGGAAACCAAATAATTCAGAGCCTATTTTACAATAACTTTTTTGGTGAAAATTTTATCTTCATGTGTAACCTGAAGCAAGTAAATGCCCCGTCCAAAAGTGGCCGGAATGGATAGATCAGAATTAATAAATTCTTTAGAGAAAACGACTTTCCCATCCTGATTACTTATTTTTACTTTTGTTGGAACAGCATTCGGAAGTTCTATCAAAATATTTCTGCCTTCTTTCACGGGGTTTGGAAATGCCTTTACTTCTGATACGGTATTTATGGGATTATTTATATTTACGGTGTTTTGTACATTAATTATCCCTTTCATTCCTATAGAAGCATGCGGCGTACAAACAAAATATATAGTTCCTATATCGCTTGACTTCAGGATATAAAGATTTGTTCCGGCAGAAAAATTAAATCCGCCCGCAAGAGGGGTATTAGCGTTTGTTTCCCAAGCGTTTTGGTCTACTTGCGTTGCCGTATGAACGTCAACAAGCACAAATTCAATGGTATCGCCTACATTGGCGGTTGTTATAGCGGGACTGAAAGAAGTAGAAACCGTACTGATTATGTGTTTTGTTGCAAAAGAATATCCCAAAGAGAAACACAGTAAGTTTAAAAGAATAATTGTTTTTTTCATTTCTCACAATATTTAATTGATGTTTAATGACGAGTTAAACTATCAATTGTGAAAAATGTTCATTTTTATTTTTTTCAAATGATTATACATTGCATGAAACCCTTGTGCTAATTAGGATATACATAAAGTGGGGCATTAAATATTTTTATTTCTTTATTCATTTTTTTAGTATAAAACATTTGTTATAAAGAGAAAATATTGAGTTTGAAATATTACATTTAAGAAGTTAAATAAAAATAAATTGTACGAAACGGAATTTCAATAAAGTCATAGTATTCATTAATCTTTTGAGCAGATTATCAAATTTATTATCAATCTTATTCATATTAAAGCATAAACTGTTATTATCATTTATTGTTCTATATGTCAATTTATTCATAACTATTTAATAAACAATTCATGTAAGAAATATAAAACATCATTTCGCAAATTCAATTTTTAAAATAAACTGCATGAATTCTTATTACAGGCGCATTTTTTTATTTTGTGAAACAACGTACGGAAATACAAACATAAATTTCAGTCTATGCCAAAATTTTACTTTTCAGAATGGATGAAAAAATGGGGTTTTTTGCTGTTCTTTTTGAGCCTATTAGGCATCTCTAAAGAAATCTCTGCTTTGGATAATGCCCTGCTTTTGCAAAATTCTGTTCCTTTTCATCATACAGAAGGGATTGCTATTCCCAATAGTAATTTACTTACAGACGGCGATTTAACGGCGCACGATGTATATGCGACTACTGCCAAGGCCACAAAAATCAATATCAAGGTAACGGGTAATGATTTTATTATTTGTGATAATTACAGCATCAGGATTGTTATGGGGTCGGCTAATGGGACAGCTTATATGGCGTATATTCATAACGTTAAAGCTATTACCATTACTTATGCCAAAGACAGCGAAGGTTGTACATGGGGTAATCCGTGATAAAATACTGAATGCTAAACCATAAACGATGATTCTCTAGAGATTTGGCAACTTTAAAAAGCAGCCAAATCTTTTCATCAAATTTCGAATTATTATTGATATACTTTTATAAAATGAAAATCTATATAGAAATATTTACTTAAACCTTGCTGAATATAGATTTAATAAAATTTATCAGTATTTATTTCAATAAAACCTAAACATTTCTGTCGATAGTTTGTTCTATTCTCAATTTATAAGGATAAAACAAGTTTTGTAAAACAGGATTTCCCTTTTATGGGAAGAGTGTGTTTTCCATTTTTAATAATTCAGAAGCAAATCGCATGTATAATTAACCATATAAATCATTATATATTATAACATTATAAAAATAAAAATATAATTTGTGAATTTTGGCACGATAATTGTTGTATAGTTCTAAGAAAATATTAAACCATCAACAAAACGATTTTAAACCATTATTTTAATCATGAAAAAAACGCTTACTTTATTTTTTCTTTTTCTGGGTTTTAACGGGCTTGTATTTTCCCAAACTATCTATAATTTAGATGATTATTTACGGGAAACGCAGAATACAAGTCCTAAATCTGGATTATTGAAGGCGCAGACTTCTGCGACTACGACAACCGAAACTTTATCAGCCGAAGAGGCACAAAACATTCAAGAATTGACCTCTACTATAGAAACCGTAATTTACCAATACGGCGAAGTGGTCAATATTGCCAAGGAACGGAATGTCCCTTGTGTGAAAGCAGATGTAGATGTTTCTACTTTTTTGCAATTTACCCGTTTTGAAAAAGACAAGAAAGAAATGCTTGCCGCCTGCAGCGACGTACAATTGATACGTTTTTCGTTTTACACCGATACCGACCTTGAACAAGCCAAGTCTATAGACTTCACGATACTCAAACAACTTCCACAATTGAAATACATTGTTTTCTATGTAGCCCCTTCGATTTACAAACAATCGTCGGAAGCTTTGCAAAGGGAACAAATCGAAAGCAAACTAAAAGCTTTAACGGCTGACCAAATTGACGCCGGGCAGGCTAAACTCGCGTATCGTATCCCGCAAGGCGGATAATCAATTAAAAATCAAGAATTAAGAACATGATATTGTTATTGAATTGAGCTATAATCAATGCAAAATTATATTCCTTAAAATTAGGTTTGCTTTCATTCTAAAAAAATTTCAATACTGATTTTTTAAGACCGACTGCTTTCATCAAATAAAAAGTAAAAATTATGATTGGTCAATACCGATTGGGCAGGCTAAAAAGCCTAGCCCCTGGGATGCTACTTGCATTTCTTTTGTGCCTGAATGTTTCCGCAGCATTTGGACAGGTGCGTGATGCCTTTAAATTGCGCGGCCCGGGCGGTCTGCAAGGTGACCCGAATACCTGTATTTTCTCTTTGCATGGCGACTTTACCATGATTGCCAATATCAACCAATGGGCGGCGAACGGACAAGATAACTCAAGCCGTGTGAACAATAGTACAAATATGGTAAAAGTTGACCTCGACGGGGATGCTTCGACAAGTAACTCGTCTATGGCGGAACTGAAACTGAATTCGAGTTGTTCGAAGATAGTGTATGCGGGTTTGTATTGGACGGCCAAAACGGCCTCGAGCGGGATAATGGATGTCGCCAAAAGAACGGTAAAAATAAAAGGACCGGGTGCAACGGCTTATAACACATTGACTTCGCCGATGTATTCCCGTTTGCCGGGCGACTCGTATCAATATGTTTGTTTTACCGATGTAACGCAGTATGTGAAACAACAAGGGGTTGGACAATATTGGGTGGCCGATATTGCCTTGACGGAAGGTTCGGACGACAATACGGGTTATTATGCAGGTTGGGGCATGGTGGTGATTTATGAGGACGCCGATTTGCCTATGCGTAATATTGCCATGTTCGACGGATATGCTTATGTGGCCAGCGGTACATTGAAATATTCTATTCCGGTAAGCGGTTTTAAAAGTGCGCAAACCGGCCCTGTTAAAGTAAAATTGGGTTTTATGGCAGGTGAAGGTGATGCCGGTTATTCCGGCGACTGGTGCCAGATGAAAAAGGCTTCGGCTACCGGTGATGTGAATAACGACAATGATTGGATACATTTAGAAAATCCATCCACATCTTTTTCTTCGCAAAACTTTTGGCGTTCGCGCGTAACCAACGATGCCGGCGCTGCTCGTAATCCTAACCGCACTAACAACCTTGGTTTCGATGCTTTTGTATTAACGGCAGATAATACCAATAATCAGTTTATTGGAAATAATCAAACTTCGACCGCTATCCGTTATGGAACAAGCCAAGACCAATATATTATTTTCAACATGACCATGGCGGTGGATGCTTACGAACCCGACCCTGTTGTTATGAACCAAATTAATACGACAGGTACGTCTTATGCTGACCAAAAAACGGTTGCCCCGGGCGATACCATGACTTACAAAGTGAATATAACCAATGACGGAAATGAGGCGGTGTTGAATACCAAAATAGAAATTCCTGTTCCATTTAATGCTACTTATGTTACCAATTCTATATCGGCTACTTATGATGCTTCTTTAACAGGGGCAACAACGACTTTTGATCCGGCAAATCAGAAAATTGTAATTAACTTGGGAACTTTACCCGTAGCGCCTACAACTAATCCCAATAAAATATTTGCTACCATTACTTACAAGTTGAAAGCTACTTCCGATTGTTACTATTTAAAAAATACCAATACTTGTTTACGCAATATTGCTATACAAGGGACTGTTACCGGCACCGGCGCTATTACTGGTGTAGCCGTCAATAAGAAAACCATTTCGGGCTACATGGGGGGGACTTGTACGCAAAATCCCATTACCTCGGCTACCACCTCTACCATTGTAGTTCCGGCTTCTTATACCGCTTGTAACAACTATACCATTACTACGCCAAACCTTCGTATTTGTCCGGGAACGGCAACCAGTATTGCTGCTACCACGATACGAAATTTGCTAACCTTGCCGAGCAGTATTACTTATGTATTCAATTCGGCTTCGGATGGTTCGGGAACGGTTTATAATGATAACAATCCTTTTCCGGTTTCGAATGGAACTTATTATGCCGTTCCGGTGAATACTATTGACACTTCCTGTAAAGGTTCTATTCCTTTTACCGTTACCATATTGAGCGTAACCACGCCGCCAACAGTACCTAATACTTCTTTAACATATTGTCCATCTGCTTTGCCGGTTACCTTATCGGCTACAGCCACTTCGACAGACTATACTGTATTCTGGTACACACAGGCTTCGGGCGGAAATTCCACTGCGAATGTAACCATACCTGCCAATACCGCGCCGGGGACTTATACCTATTATGTAGCACAAGGTTATGACGCCAGTTGCCAGAGCAGCCGTACAACTGTGACTGTAAAGGTAAATGTTGCACCTGTAGCGCCTTCTTTAACAGGGCCTGCTTCTTTATGCGGCGGTTTAGAAGATAATTATTCAATCGTTTCACCCAATGCAGGTTATGCTTATGAATGGGCATTAGACAATGCGCCTGCCGGTATTGCCTTCAAAAATAATATTTTCAAAGGAACTACAGTAACTTTAACAGAAACGGCTTTGGCTTCGGGAACTTTTACTATAAAAGTGCGTGCTCAAGATACGCTTACTAAATGTTACAGTGATTACCGTACGTTATCGGTAACCGTAAATCCGAAACCGGCTACGCCTTCTACTTTTAGCGGCCCAACACAGGTTTGCGAAGGTTCGGTGGGGAATATTTATACCTTGACAAATCCGGCAGGAACCAACTATGAATGGGCTTATAGCGGAACAGGTTATACTTGGGTAAATGGGTCAAACACTACTCAAACCGTGGAATTGCAATTTGCCACAGGCGCCACTTCAGGAAACCTGACCGTGAGGGCTAAAACCATTACAGGTTGTTACAGCGACCCTGTTACACAGGCTATTACTGTAAATCCAAGGCCAACAGAACCCTCCAATGTTACTGCCGATAATATTTGTATGGGACAACAAGCTATAGTGAAAATTAATAATTCCAATGCCGCTCTTAAATATCAGGTTTATTCGGGAAGCACGGCAATAGGGAATTTGACCACAGGAAACAGTTCAACGCTTTCTATTAATATCGGAACTTATCCGGCTGCAGGAACTTTTAGTTATACTGTAAAAAGTTTTAATGATAAATGTTATAGTACAGGACAAACGCCAGTTTCATTTACTGTGTTGAGTATTCCTGACATACCGGTTGTTTCCGCAGGAACAACGACTTGTTACAATACCCAACCTGTTATTCGTGTTTTGAATGCTGTGGTAGGCGCTTCGTACCGTGTGTATGCCGATGCCGGTTTAGCTACTTTATTGACGACTGTAACAGCCACTGCAACGCTTTTCGATATTACCATTACCGACAATCCTACGGCGAATAAAAATTACTATGTTACTTCATCGAACGGAATATGCGCTTCGCAAGCGGCTACCGTTCCGGTAATCGTTCGCGACCAAATCATGGCGCCTTCGTTAAGCTCAGCTAATATTTGTGCAGGGCAAAAACCTACTATCATAGTGAGCAATCCTGTAATGACAGGCGGCCTATTCGATACGCTTAACTATCAATATTATGTATACCAGAATTCCAATGGAACCAATGAAATTGCTTTGACAGGAACACCTGAACAAATCAGTTCTACTCAAGTGGTACTTCATCCGAATACGACCATTATGGGCAATACCACTTTGTATGCCCGTTTAACAGTTTATGGTTGCAACGGGCCTTTGTCGCCGGTGAATATTACTATTGCGGATCGTCCGGCCCCGTCGGTAATAACACCTATAACCCAATGTTTGGAAACCCGTGCACTGATTACCATTCACAATACCGTGAAAGGCTACCGTTACCGTGTGTACGATGCACCTACCGGCGGAACCTTGCTTCGCGATATTATCAGCTTGCAAAGTGGCGATTTGATTATCAGTATTTCGCAAACTGTGGTATGGACAGCCGGAACTAATTTCTATGTTCAGGAAGCCGTCCGCGATGAAAATGATTTGACAGACATTTGTTTAAGTCCATTTTCTACCGTAACCATGCAAAACGGAACGCCGGTTGCGCCTTCATTTACTTTTAACCCGGCTTATACATGTTCTACAACAACTGCCACTTTGACTATCAACAACACGCTATCTAACCATACCTATAATATATATGACACGGAAACAGGTTTAACCCCGATTGCCAGCATCACGCCGGGCGCCTATGTCAGTCAATATCCGTTTACTGTAAATCTGCCCGTCGGTTTTAGCGGAAGCGCAACTTACTATATGGACCTTGTGGAAAATGGAAGTACTTGTAACAGTTTGCGCACGCCCGTTACCATTACCTTAGCTACGCCTAATACGCCGGCTTTGGAAAATGCAGCGCTTACGGTGTGCCGTGGTTCCATTCCGGTTATTAATGTAAGTAATGCGCAGAAAGATGTCATCTACACGATCACCAATACCAATGGTGATACGGTAGCCGGCCCTGTTACGGCGCCAGCAAACGGAAATTTAGCCATACCAATATCAAACTTAACTTTAAGCAATCAACAAACGACTACTTATCATATAACAGCGCAAGCGCCTGCATTTCAAAACAGTTGCCAAAGCGCACAAACCAGTTTTACGTTGACCGACGGCGAACCTACCATGCCTCTCATGTCGAACTTAACCGTTTGTCATGGTGCGCCGATTAATGTTACAGTTCCAAGCCCTGTGGCCGGATACACTTACTTGGTGTATGATGCAGCCAATAATTTATTAGGCTTTACCGATGTTTTGGGAAATCTGACTTTGCCCGATCCCAATATAGCCAATCCGGCCGGTTTTACCAATTTGAATTATTATGTAAAAGTGCAAAGCCAAAGCACAACTTGTATGAGCGAGTCTGCAGCGCCTTTCAGCGTAAGGGTAAACCATACGGCAGAAGCAGGAACGGATTTCATCATCAGTTCGCCTGTGGTTTGCGAACACTCGGATGTAGTTTTTCAAGTAACGTTGTTATCGCCTGCATTAATCAGTTCGGGCGCCACTATTAAATGGTACAACAATTCCGACCTTACGGAATTAATCGACACACAAGTAATTCCTGCCGGAACAAGTACAACCACAAAGATCTTATCAGGTCTGCCTGACGATATTTATGTATATTCTGTAACTGCCGAAAGCGCAGCAGCCGGATTTTGCCCAAACAAACCGGAAGATGCAGTGATTGCTACGGCAGTAGTAAAACCTCATACATTGGGTGCGGATATTTCGGCTCTGGATGCAGTGATTTGTAATGGCGATCCTGTAACCCTTACTATGCAATTGGACAATCCTGCCATAACCAACCCTATTTACAATTGGTACAGCGATCCAAACCATACCGTACTGGTAGCCGCCAACACGCCGACTTTTACGCCCAATCCGAATTTAACGGCAAACGCAGATTATTATGTTACCATACACAATAATAATTATTGCGAAGGCATTCCCGGCGAAGACGAATGGATACATGTAGAAGTAAATCCTGTAGTATTACCGCCTTCGGCAAGTGTTTCTGGAAATACCGCCATTTGCCGGGGCAACGATTTGGTATTGCAAGTAACCCCAATAGGTACTATTCCCGGTTATGAATTGTGGGAAAATGGTTCGCCGGTACCTGCTATAAATTATGCTGTAAATTTAACGGCCAATACAATTACCGTTTTCGCCCCTTCGGTTGGAAATCATAGTTACACCATTGTTTCAGAATTTTATAGCAACGGAATTATTTGCGAAAGCGATGAAACGTCGGTTACCGCAACTGTGAGTGCTATTGTCAACAATGTTGTGCCAACGCCAAGTATTAGTTTAGTATCTGCAGATATTTGCCGCGGCGACACCACCACATTCAATGTTACTTACACCGGAACACAGCCTTCGGGTTATAAACTTATGAATGGCACGGGTTTGCTGGATCCATTATTCTATTCTGTCAGCAGCGATATGCAAACCATTAAGCTTATACAACCTACTGTAGGGTATCATTCTTATACCTTAATTAGTCAGGTAATGGAAAACGGAATTATTTGCGAAAGCCAGCCTTCGGCGCCGGCGGAAAGCAATGTATATGCCCGTCCTTCGGCAACTATTACCAACACAACTGCAAGCACATTGTGTTCGGGAAGCAACACATCATTGAACCTGCAATTTATCGGAACGCCGCCTTTCACTTATTCGGTACAAGCGGTGGATATCAATAACCAAGTAACTTATCCAGCGCAAAACATAACCACAAATGCAACCTCTGTTACATTAACACCAACGGTTTCTTCCAAAACCACTTATATTGTTTCAGCTTTGAGCGATGCGCATTGCAATGCACTTCCGGGCGACTTGCCAACTGCAATTACTGTGGATGTTTTCCGCGAATTGCAACCCGGCTCTTTATTGTCGAATGTAGAAATATGTAATTATACCGACCTCGGCGACTTAAATGTTACTTTTGCTTTCGACGGCGATACGGCTCATTATCAATATTCATGGAAGGAGGATACCGGCAGCGGTTTGGAAGATATTAGCGCAAATACCGCAAGTTATGATCCGGGTGTTTTAAATGCAGGGTCTTATACATACCAACGTACAATAAATGACGGTTGCCAAACCAAAACCACGCAAACCACGGTTACGGTACATCCCGATTTGAATGGTGGCAGTCTGGTTGCCGATACGGGAATTTGCAATGGCACCTCGCCGGGGAATTTGAGTTTAACCTTGCCTACAGGCGGTAATGATAACCAATATGCTTATATGTGGAAGCGTTTCGACTCTATTACGCCAAACGGAACCATTGTATCGCTTTCGGCAGATTATAATCCCGGAACGCTTACTACAGGAACCTACCGCTTCGAACGTGTGGTGAACGACGCTTGCCAGATTGATACGAACGAAGTAACCATTACCGTGTTCAGCGATTTGACCCCGGGTCTTTTGACCGCCAATGTGTCGCTTTGCCTAAATCTTATCGTAAATCCCCCTGTCGACCTGAATATTAGCTTACCTATTGGGGGAAATTCACTCAATTATCAATATTCATGGCAACGATGGAACCCCTTGCTTGGTGTTTGGGCGGATCTTAATGTATCTACAGCTACTTATAGACCTACCTTATCGGATTTAATAACATTGGGGCTTGGCCTTGGCGATAATATACTTCGACGTACAGTAGCCGACGGTTGCCAGACTGTTAGCGCAACAGCAACTATATCTCTGTTCAACGATTTACACCCTGGTGAATTAGTAGTCGACACTGTCATTTGCAACGGTTCATCGCCGGGTAACCTGAACCGCAAAAATGCTTCCCTTTGTAGCGCTGCAACGGGCATTAGTTATCAATGGTATAGAGAAACTATGCCTGGTACATGGGTTTCTATTCCCACTGCTACAAATGCAGATTATAATCCAGCTAATCTAAGTACAGGTACTTATCATTACAAAAGGGTAGCCAGTCATTATGTTCTGCTAGTATTGTCATTCTCAGACTCGGTATCTACAACCGTTACAGTTTTACCAGATTTAACTGCCGGAACGTTGGTTCCCGACACTTCTATCTGCAACGGCAGTTCGCCGGGTAGTTTAAGCAGAGCTTTGCCTACAGGCGGAAACAGTACACATTATACTTACAAATGGCAACAATTTAACGGAACATCATTTGCAGATATCGTTCCTGCAGTTACCTCTTCCAACTATAATCCCGATTTCCTTTCAAGCGGAGTATATCAATACCGCAGAATTGTAAACGACGGTTGTCAATTTGATACGGCAACCACCTCTATTACTGTCTTCACCGAATTAACAGCAGGCAGCTTGAAAGATACGGCTATTTGTAACGGAACTACATCGGGCGAATTGAATTTGACCTTGCCAACAGGTGGAAATACCACTAACTATGTTTATTCTTGGCAAACATGGGTTATCGACACTTTGATAGATATAAGTCCTGCTGTAACCACACCAGGGCATGTTCCGGCTAATTTCACCCAACCGGGCAGCTATTTGTTCCAACGCACCGTAAGCGACGGTTGCCAAACACAAACGGCACAGGCTACAGTAACCGTAAGAGCCAACCCCGATGCGTATGTTACCACAGACCCCGAAGTTTGCGAAGGACAAACGTTCCCGTTGATATTCAGCTTTACCGGAACTTCGCCTTGGACAGTCACTTTCATTTATGGAAGCAGCAACACACAAGTAATCGAAACTTTCAGTGCACCGCCATATCAATATATAATTATGCCACAAGAAACGACCACTTATTCTATTAAGAAAGTGGTTGACGGAAATGGATGCACGACAGATTATTAATTGAAAAAGGAAAAACAAATTGAAAAAGAATAAAATATTGCAATAAATACATAGCGACCTATGAAAAATCTTAAATTGTATAGTTTATCCGGGATATTGGCCGTCATACTTTTGATTTCGCAAATGGCTTTTGGACAGGTTCGTCAGGTGCATTTAATTATGAACCCGAAACCTACAGCTAATTTCGGCGCAAGATTGAGCACGCAAATCCCAATGACCCTTGATTTCAGTGACTCTTCAAGCATAAGTCCGGGAAATGTTACCGGCTGGTCGTGGGATTTCGGTGACGGCGCTACTTCGACTCTCAAAAATCCAACCCATACCTATGCCGCTTCAGGGTACTACAATGTAACATTGACTGTTACAAGCCAAGTCGGTTGTGATGGATCCGTTACCAAAACCGTTTTGATGGAAAGCACCGGAAATGTGGATATTGTCGTAAACAACCCCATTCAATGTTCTTTAGGGAATTCATTTACCTATGCGGGAACCAGTGTTCCCAGTGGATATACTTATCTATGGGATTTCGGCGACGGCGGAACTTCTACTTTAGCAAATCCTACTCATCACTATGCTGCAAGCGGAAGCTTCAACATCCGTCTGATTGTATCGGCTGCTTCTCCTAGTACGGTAAAAGACACAGCTTATTTGGTCATTAAAGTAATTCCTACGCCTAATGTGCATGGCATTAATCATGTGTACTGCAACGCCGAAGAAGTCCCAGCCTATTATTTCACCGGCGATTTAGCTGGAACTACTTATAAATGGAACCGGATTATCGGTCAGGATATAGGCATTGGTTTAACCCAAACTTCGGGAACGGATTCTATTCCGGCTTTTACCGCACAAAATACTGGTATTCAATATTTGGCGCCGGCTTATCGCGTAACGCCTTATTATATTGCCGACGGATTGACTTGTGCAGGCCCCGGCGAGAATTTTCTGATAACAGTAAATCCGGTTCCGCAAATGGCGGATATCGTAGACCGCGTGTATTCCAACGGGCAAGCGGTAGAAGCGTATACTTTTACGGGAAACGTTCATGATGCCGATTATACATGGCGCTTCCTGAGCGGCGATGTAATTCAGGGATTGCCTGCAACAGGAAATATCCAAATGCCTGCTTTTTTAGCAATAAATAATGGGACTTCTCCCATAACTGCTTTGTATGAAGCGGTTCCGAGTTATTCTTATGCCAACAAAACTTGTACAGGTATTGCCGATACGTTTTCCATTACTGTAATGCCGAATAGTTCGGTTACTTTTACAAGCTATGCGCAGACTTGCGGAAACGAGCCTGAAGTCGCACTTTCATGTAAGAACAACAACCCTTCGCATCCATTATACTATAAAATTATTTTCAGCGAAAAAGCGCTTGAAGCAGGATTTATCAATATAAACGATTTTGCTTTGCTTTCGGGCGATAGTATCTACATTGTCATTCCTTCGAGCGTGGAAGCCGGACAGTATGTAGGTCATTTGTATGTGAAAAACGAATATTCGGATAATAACGACATTTACGACTTTGTTATCGATGTTATGAAAGCCACCCGTATTACGCAACAGCCCAGCGCAAGAGTGGAACTTTGCGATGCCAATGGTTTTATTCATTTGGAAGTAGTCGCCGAAGGCGCTAACCTGAATTATCAATGGTATAAGAACGGCGCTCCGATTACCGGCGCTACTTATGCGGTTTATGAAAAGAATAATGCGGATTATTCCGATTATGGTTCTTATACGGTACAAGTAAGCGGCGATTGCGGTACGGTAACAAGTTCGGTAAGCGCTGTAGAATCTAACAGTATTGCTGTTTTACAAAAATGGGATGACATGATTTTTGTTTCGAACCGCGACTCTGCCGGCAACAAAAGGGAAATAAAATCTTACCAATGGCACAGGGTGTACTCCGATGGCAGCATGATGCCTATCAGCGACAAAGGACAATCTCAATATTATTCCGAAACAAATATGCAAGGTTCTTTTGCAGCAGAAGTCACTTTCTCTGACGGAAGCAAACAAATGAGTTGTCCATACGCCATGGTACAAACGAAAAAAGCCATTGTGAAAATCTATCCTAATCCGGGTAAATCCAATGAAAAAATAAACGTATTCCTGGATTTGGCAGGCAATAAGACAGAAGGTTCCAAAATAGAAATTTTTGACGAATCAGGAAGATTCATCGAAAAGAAAATCGCTACGGGGAATACCACAGAATTCTATTTGAATGTGCCTTCGGCAACTTATGTTTTCAGAATCACCGAACCCAACGGACATATAACTACTCAGAAAGTAATCATTAAATAAATTGAGAATTGAAAGTTGAAAATTGAGAATGATTTTTAAAAAGCGAAAGGTAATTAGCGCTATCCCCCGCTAGCGAAGGCTGGGGGTGGAAAATCAGAAAAAATATAAAAAATGATAAGAACCAACATAAAATTCAAGGCTATGGAACACTGCTGCATATTCATGTCAGGATAAAATTTCTTTATAAAAATGAGGAAGTCGTTCAACTAGGCCAAAATACATTGGCCGCAAAGAACGCGAAGGTTTTGCGAAAAGAGCGCAAAGATTTAAGATTTTATGTTCTTTGCGTCTTCCCGGCGAACTTAGCGGTAAAAGGATATTCTTCGAACAACCGTATTCATAGAAATGAAAACGAAATCAATAAAAACATTAAAAATATCAATCCCAAATGCAATCAGAAAATTTAAAATCAAATTTCATTAATAATCAAAAGAATATAATCATGAAAAGCTTAAAAATTACCCATGTTATCAAGGCTTTGGTCTTGGTCGTCATTATGAGTTTCACCGTAGGCAATGTCGCGGCGCAAAACCATTCCGTAACCGTAAAAATAAATTATTTACCGGTGATCGTTCCCAACACGCCTTCTACTTTGCCGAACATTTACAATGTTTGCGAATATGTTCCTGTAGATTTACAGAATATATATGTAGCACACGTAGATACTAACGGTGTTGCCCTTGCTTCTACCGATTATACATTGGTATTCGATACGTTGGATAATTTCTCGACCCCTATCACTACGTATACATTAAAAAGCGACGGCCCTAAAACTATTTATGCAAAGGTAACCATGAATAATTCGTTGGCCTGTTCGAACGACACCTTCTCATTTGTATTAAATCCAAGACCCGAACCCGTGTTTACTACTCAAACCGTTTCTACTTGCTATGGTGTAAATGCTGATTTAACAACAGCAATACTATCTATTACAGATGGCGGCGCCAATCCTTCAATTGAATTTAGTAGAGACAGCGCTACCTTTGTCTCTATTGCCGATTCTGCAAATTACGATGCCACCGTATTGGGCGGAACCAATGGCGGCGATTACAAATTTTATGCACGGATAGCCAATACCGATGCCGGCAGCGGATGTTACAGTTTAATTATGCCGTTTATCCTGCACATAGATACCATGCCAACATTAACGTTAACGGCAGCTGCCTCATCAAACGCAACCGAAGTTTGCGATGGAACTACTATTAATCTCGAAAGTTTTGTGTCCTCTGTAAGTCCTTCAACAGGAACAACTTTAGAATTTTCTATTGGCGACGTCAATTTTACGCCTGCTCTCAGCGGTACAGCCGCCACTAACTATTTGGTTTCACAAAACAGCACAATCCAAACTTCTTTAAACATTTTTGTAAGAGCCAAGATGAATTCCACAGGCTGCGTAAGCGTTAATGACAGCGTTCGAGGCTTCAGCTTGAAAGTTAATCCTATGCCGAAACTTGTGTTGACTACAAATACCAGTAGCGACACAGTGTGCGACGCCACTACTATTAATTTAGAAGATCATGTAACCAGTTATACTTCAGGCGCTACTTTGCAATTTTCCAGTAATGTTAATTTTACCGATACAATTGAAGGCGCGGCAGCCACTAGTTATGTTCTCAATTTAGGAAATACCACCGAGCAAACCCGGCAATTTTTTGTAAGAGCAGTAATGCCTGGTTCAAATTGTGTAACAGTAACGGATTCCATAAAAAACTTTATCTTGAAAATAGAACCCGTTCCTACCATTCAAACTATTACAGCCGGCGGATTGGGTAATGCATGTTCTAATAATATAATTACTTATGAAGTTCCTTCACAAGTCAATGTAACTTATGCATGGACTGTTATCAACAGTCCAACTGACGGTACAATTCAAGGTTCGGGTACAGGCGCTAAAGACTCTGTCCTTTGGGCTGGCGCTAACCCTGCTGCACAAGTACAGGTAGTTTACACTTTAACCACCAATGGTAAGGCTTGTTCCAGAACAGCTACCGAAAACGTAACTGTTTTACAATCGCCTACCGATGTGAACTTGACAATTGTTAGCGGAAATTCTGAAACTTGCGACGATGGAACCAATCAAATCCAATTGCGAGTAAATGTTACCGACGGCGCGCCAAACTTTATTGTAGATTATTCATGGTCGCCTGATAGTGGAACCGGCTCTGTAATTGTAAACACAACTGCCGTTACCGGAACTACATTCAATGTTACCTTACCGAATAAAGGAGTAGATTATACTTATACCATAAATAAAGTAACCGATGCCAACGGTTGTAAGTTGGTGTTACCGTAAATTTATAATTATTAAGTCGAGGGGTATAAGTCAAGGGGTGACTTTAAGTTACCCCTTGACTACACCACACCCCCTGAACTACACTAAAGCCTGAGTTCATCATTCATCGTTAAATAAAGGGGCTTATAAATTTTAGAATATGAAAAAGTTAATAATATCAGCCATTGTCGTATTAGGAACGCTTTCGGCGACAGCCCAACAAAAAGGATTTTATCTTACAGCGGGAGGAAGCTTGGGCGCGAATAATTTTCGTTACGCCCTGGACAACAACAAAAGCGTTCCCCAATTAGGCTTCGGCGGAAGTCTGGGTTTACAATACTTTTTCACAAAGCATTGGGGATTAGGCACGGGAATAGGCCTTTCTTTCTATAACAGCAAAGGCGATTATTCCAACTCGTCGCAAAACGACCCTGTACATTATTCGTTCGGCGGCATGCACGACGACGACCCCGGTCCTTTGGGAAATGATTATAAAAATTACAATTTAATGTTGGGCTTGAACGATTGGACGGAAACCCAAAAAGGATACTTTCTAGAAGTTCCCCTGATGCTGATGTATCAGACTAAATGGGGCGCGTCGGAAAAAGTGGGAATGTATTTCGGCATAGGCGCTAAAGTGCAAATTCCGATTATCAGTCAGGAATATGAAGTGAAGGACGGCAGCCAATTGTCGGTTTCGGCTTATTATCCAACCCCAGATATGACCTTGCCAGATCCTAACGGTCCCGATATGAGCAATCATGGTTACGGAACTAATTCAAAAACAGGATTTAACGGCGATATGGATTTAAAAACGGGTTTTGCCGCTACCGGCGAACTGGGGTTCCTGTTCTCTCTTAGTCGAAGAGTTGATTTGACTTTAGGCGCTTATCTGGATTATGGCTTCACCGATATTAAAAATGGCAATAAAACAGATGAAGGTTATCTGATAAATCCTGAAAATAGGGCAAAAACCATTCAACCCTCTGCTTATGTGGGCGATAATTTGCAATACAATGGTTATGTCAATTCTTACGCCGTGGATAAAGTAAATTTGTTTGGCGTAGGAGGGAAAGTCGGATTAAGAATAAAATTGGGAAAAATTAAAAAAGATGAAAAAGTAGCGGAAAACAAGATAATTGAACATGTTGCCAAGCCGGAAAAATACCTTTATAATCTTTGGGTACTCGACAGTTTAACCCGTCAGCCTATTTTAACGCAAGTGAATATCAATTGCCAGGATTGTCCTAAAACGGATGTGCAGGGCTTTTACTCTTCCGACAAGGATACGACAAAACTGGACTTATATCCGGCCAATACATACAAAATAGCTGTTACTAAATTGGGATTTCCCGTTTATAATACACAATTTACCACAACACCGGAACAAAGAAATATTACTTTGCTAATGCCTTTGCATCCGCGGTTGGGCGGAACAGTTAAAAACAACCAAAATAAGGTATTGCCGGAGGTAAGCATTCAGGTGCGAAGCAATAACGAAAAGAATTATAATGCATTAACGGATAATGACGGAAACTTTAATATCCCGTCTATAGATGCAGGCGTCAATTATGTAATTGTTGCTTCCAAAGCAGGATACGTCTCAGATACGATAACTCTTGACATTCCTTCGGCGCCAGACAAATTACAACCGTCTTATGTTGTAATGAGACTGGATAATACGGGAATGCAGTTGTTCCCGGTTAAGAAGATAATTATGCCCGCTACGGTATTGTTTGATTTCGATAAATGGGATCTTCGTCCCGAAGCCAAAGTAGAAATTAAGACCATTATTCCGATGTTGAACGAAAATCCAAATGTCCAAATTTCGGTAGACGGTCATACCGATGTACGCGGATCAGCCAAATATAACCAAACCCTATCGGAAAAAAGGGCAAACAGCGTACGGGATTTCATGATAGAACAAGGCATAACCCCCAACCGCGTGAAAGCCCGCGGCTATGGATTTACCCATTTGCTGAACCATTGTAAACCCAAGGTACAATGTACGGAAGAAGAACATCAGGAAAATAGGAGGGTGGAGTTTATTTTTAACGAAAAATAAAACTTCAATATAGAAGTTTCTGAAAACATGAAACGCGCAAAAGTTTGAACACAAAATTTAGGCTTTTGCGCGTTTTGTATTTCATTGATTTAGTTTTAACGGAAAGGGTATAGTATTTTTTTATTAATTGCAAGTGTTTTATTTGATAATATTTTCCTTTAGTCAAATAATAAACCCAATTAATAGATAAATCCGTTCTCAAGTTAAATACAAATTGATTCATATTTTGATGGCGTTTTTATTTAGACATTTTGCCCTCTTTTTTGCTCTTTCCGTATTCCATATAATAAATCTTGATTAAAAGTAGAAAGCCTGAAATAAGAAGGGGGCCGAAAATAATTCCCCAAAAACCAAATAAGGGAATTCCTAATATAACCCCAAAAATAACAATTAAAGGATGTGTATCCGCCATTTTCTTCATTAATACCATACGGCAAAGATTATCGGAATTGGCAATAATCAATATTCCATATAAAATCAATGCAATACCTTGCCAAATTTCGTCATTTAACATCAGGAAAATAGATAACGGCAACCATACGCTTGTTGTTCCGACAACAGGAACTAAACCCATTATAGCCGTTAAAAACGCCCAAAAAATGATATTATCAATGCCCAAAAACCAATATCCCAAACCGGCAACAATACCCTCTACCAACATTATCAACGGCAGGCCCACAGCATTGCTGTAGATCATATGTTTTAATTCGCTTTTCAGCATCAAAATACTTTCTTTATTAAACGGCAAATGTTTTTCGATTACTTTTTCCATTTTTCTGGCATTGGCAAGCATGAAATAAAGTACGATAACCATCATCAAAAGATTAAAAATAAAATTATAAGCCGTATTAATCAATCCGGAAACCAATTGGGTAAGAAAGTCTCTTGAATGTGCAAAAATATCTTTGGGTACTATAGGATATTCTATGTAATTGCTAAACGAACTTAAATATCTTTCTGCTCTATCTTGAAGCAAAGAAATGTCAATGACGGAGAGTTCGGAAGCAACTACCTGATAAACAAAAAATCCGATCCCTAATAGCAACAAAGATATTATGAAAACCAATAATAAAGAAGCAATCCATTTCCGCCAATGTTTTTTCTCTGTAAGATAAAATAATGAAGGTCGAAATATGATATACAAAGTGGTTGCGCCCAAAAAGCAACTCATAAGAAAAGACAACTGCTTCCAGATAACAATACCTATAGCGATTAATACAATCAAAAATAAAAATTGACGGAAAAATGCATTGTATTTACTATTTAATGATTTTAACTGTTCCATTTATATCGGTTAGAGTTGATAGATTTTATATTATGCATGTGATGATTCTTTACCTTTATTTTTCGAATTGAAAGTATTGTATTTTCATCCTATTTCTTTCGTAATACAATACGACTTTATTATGCTAAATATAATGACATTGTCTCACTTTTAAAGCAAAAAACATTCCTTTTTGGCAGAGCATTTGCCAATATACAGATAAAATATCAGGAAAAAATAATTTGAAAAAATCTATGATTTTGAGTCGAATATTTATGGGTATCATTCTAATTATATAGTTGATTTTCAATATTTCATATAGAATTATTCCTTTTCCTAGAAAGGAAAATTTACAAAGATTCTCAAGATCTTTTAGATTCGCGCCTGCATTTATGACGTAATTTCCCCTTATAAAAATAAGCCATGCAATGACAGGATAGAAAAGCAGTTTTCACATGACAAATCATTTGGTTTTGACCTAGTGTTATGTTAAGCGTATTTTGTCAGTCAGTAATATTGAGATTATTGGTAAAAACTGCGTTTCCAATGTCATATAACGACATTTTAAGATTAACGCAACACTAGTTTGCAAATCCAAAATAGCAAGATAATTGACCTATTCAAATTTTGATGCAGTTGCCTTACTAAAAAATAACCCGCTTTTCGATTTAAATAGGAATGAGTAACTTTGCTTTTCAGAGCGCAGAAATGCAACAGCTATCTAGAATCGTTTAAAAAGTCTAAAATAGACAATGACTCAATTTCTATAAAGATGAATAAAGAACTTCTTATATTTATTATTGAATTTATTTATTTCTTGTTGGTATTGGCTACCATTATAAAAATCATCGTCGATACGCGCAATCCTGTAAAATCATTAGCATATATACTATTTACCGTGTTTGTTCCGGTGTTGGGAATGTTTGTTTATTTGTCTATAGGCGTTAATTACAGGAAAAAAAAATTCTACAGAAGAAAGAATATTGAAAATTCCGAGTTGTTCCGACAATTAGAGTATTATATTCAAGAACATTCCGAAATCCAACTTGAATCGACTCCCGATTTGTATGAAGATAACGAGAATACAATACGAATGCTGTTTAGAGATTCTTTTTCGCCTTTGATTTCTACCCGCGAAACAAAACTGTTGATTAATGGAGAAAATAAATTCCCGGAAGTCATCAAGGCGATGGAAGAAGCGAAAGATCATATTCATGTGGAATATTTTATTTATAATGATGACGAAATCGGCAATCAGCTGAAAGACATTATGATAAAAAAAGTAAAGGAAGGCGTGTCCGTGCGATTTATATACGATGATTACGGAAGTCATATTTTACGGAAAAGAGTTGTTCCGCAGTTGAAAGCCGCAGGCGTCGAGGTATATCCATTTTATAAAATTAGGTTATTTGCTTTGGCCAATAGTATGAACTATAGAAATCACCGGAAAATAATCATTGTCGACGGCGATATAGGTTTTATCGGAGGAATAAATGTAGACGACCGCTATATTAATA
Organism: Bacteroidales bacterium; assembly: GCA_031553195.1. Lineage (GTDB taxonomy): Bacteria > Bacteroidota > Bacteroidia > Bacteroidales > P3 > JAVBLV01. The sequence goes on along the minus strand of JAVBLV010000017.1, from coordinate 2,090 downwards.
ATAATGAGAAGAATAATCTTTTCTGGCGAGATACCCATATAATGTTGAAAGGGAATGCCGTATCTTCTTTGCAGTTTATTTTTATGAGCGATTGGAATTTTTGTTCGGATGAAGAATCGGATTTTGGAATTGAATCTCGTTACTTTCCCATAAGATTAAATGATCATTTCAGAAATCCTGTGCAGATTGCGGCTAGCGGACCCGACAGCATAAATGCCAATATCATGTTATCTTGCATGGGAATTATTACCAACAGCCGTAAAAGACTATATATGACCACTCCGTACTTTATTCCCAACGAAACCATTGTAGATGCGATCAAATATGCGGCGCTTGGCGGCGTTGATGTGCGCTTATTGGTTCCCGGGGTTTCGGACAGCGTATTTGTTAATGCCGCTTCATGCTCATATTATGAAGAATTATTACAGGCCGGCGTTCGTATTTATCGCTACCAAAAAGGATTTGTCCACGCCAAAACTATTGTTTCGGATTTTAATCTTTCCGTAATCGGGACAGCCAATATGGATATACGTAGTTATGATTTGATGTTCGAGGTCAATGCGCTTGTTTTTAATGAATCTATGAACGAACAATTATGCAGCGTTTTCTTCAACGATTTGAAAGACAGTATAGAAATTACTTATGAATCATGGAAAGAACGCAACCGGTGGAAAAAATTCGGGGAACTTTGTGCGCGGTTGCTGTCCCCTTTGTTATAGTATCTGCGCAGATTTTACCTTATTGAATTATCGAATCATTGAAGAGTTGAATTATTGAATTGGATGGCTTTATAGCTTATGGCTTAAGTTGATTCCCAATTCCCAATTCCCATTCTTCATTTTCATTTTAAGAAGACTTGGCCTTTTACAAGTTTCAACTTCCTGCGAATAAGAAATTCCCGTCCAAAAAAGAAGAAAAACGAAAATGATTCCGGTATAACACTTTCATGACTTGCCTGATTTTATCCTGTTTATACTTCATTCAGAATAGTTGAGAAAGAGAACTATAAAAAACAACACCCACAAACGTATTACAAAACCCGCTAGTAATTTTGTACCCTTTGCAAAATATCACGCTTCTCTCTGTATTCATATAATCGCATTTCTCTTTGATCAGATATGGCATAAAAACTTATTCTTCATTCATTTCCTTTGCCTGCTGTTTAACATCCTCTAAACTAAACGGAACTGATTGCCAAAATTTCTCGTTAAACGTATCCAAATCCTTTCTATCTTTAGCTCCCTCCAAAATCCAATCCGAATTTTCAGGAAGCAGAGTTTCTATCACCTTCAGCGTTCTGGTTTTTCTCCTACGGTTTTCTGATTCCATCATCAATCCAGGGAGACAATTATTTTTATAAAAATCGAATCCTTTGGTTACGAAAGCAATCGTTGTATCTGCTTTCATGTTGTAATTCGAATCAGGAGAATTTATTATCATTATCTTTTGTACTTGTAAGCCTTCTATCTTTTTCTGTTCATTTAAAAAAATGACGCTATCCGTACAGTTGGTATCATGTAACAACGGCAATCGTACCGAAATATATTTCCCCTCAAGCACAGGAAGTCCGCTTTGTATGGTAATCTTTCTGTGGGCGCTATTAACAGGGGGATAGAAACTTATCGCGAAAAAAGAATCAAGCGCAAAATCAATCAGAAAATTATATGAATCTAAATTGGTAGAATTCAGATAATGGCTCTTTTGATATTTATAATTTTTTGTCATAAAAAGGCTGTCTATCATTTTTTTCTCGGGTTTTTTAAAATTTGTTTCCTGAATAATAAGATATCCTTTACAAGTTTGGGCTTGCTGGGAATAAGATACCGTAAAACTAAAGACAAAAAGGAAGAATATTATTCTCTTGTAAAGTAGCTGCTTCATATTATTTATTTTCTATAGAATTTCTGTGCCAAATTCAATTATTTATCCATTTTATTTGACATTTTGCCTTTAGTACATGACAAAAATTATCATTGTCGATATATTTTTCTGATAATCAGTAAAATATATGTGTTTATATTTGGAAAAGACCTTGAAAATTCGTATCTTTATAACTGATTTCTAATTGGTTATAATGAAAAAACAAAATC
>JAVBLV010000087.1:0-9632 GCA_031553195.1 Bacteroidales bacterium | reverse complement strand
AATTGAGACAAAAATTCTTTGCTTAATAATTCTTTGGGAATCTCCATGCTTTGTGTCCTTTCTTTTTCAAAGTTATAAATAAATAAACTACGAGAATCTTGCCCGTAGTTTTCTATTTACACATAAGTATGGACAGTGTCTGGTCATAACATTATTTTTTGCGAATCATAAAAATAGTTCAACATAACTGTTATGTCTTATTTATAATAGGTTTCATACCAACCTTCTATAAGCTCTATATCATTCAGTTTTTCCTTATAATCATATCTTTTTGCTATTTTTTTTGCTTCATGTATATATGATTTGTACGTTTTTTTATCATACATTTTTATCTTAGCAAAACTAATATATGCACTGCATAATTGTTCACTGTATACTTGTGGTTGTGATAAAACAAGTTCTTTATACAATTTTAATGATTCATCAATATATTCCATACATAGCACAAAATTTATGGGATTATCTGTTCCTTTATATAGGATAGCAAGGTTTTTATAAGTAGAGGCCATTCTATCCTTATAATTAGGATTTTCCTTACATAATAATTTTGCAAGACTTAATGCTTCATTTAAATAGAACTCAGATTCTTCATATTTTTCTTCGATACGTTTCAAATTTCCTAAATTTCCGAATAAGGTTTGTTTTTCGCTAAGCATGGTAGAGTCTGTTTTACTCAATGCCTCTAAATAGATATTCAATGCATCAGAATACCGTTCCTGTTTTTTATAAATTATTCCTAAATTGCTTGCCGTTCTGATGTAATCATTGATATAAAAAGCAGGTAGCGTTCTTTCAATATTCAATGCTTTTATATAAAATATTTCTGACTTTTGGCTTTCATTTTTACGATCATATAACTGGGCGATATTATGATAAACAACCGCTATGTCTTTCTTTGAAGCTATGTCTGTCGTGTCAGCCATGTACGTTTTTTCTCTTATCAATACAGATTCAGTTAATAATTTTTCGGCTTCTTCATATTTCGATCGATTATTGCTATACAACCTTCCTAACGCGCTCAAAGAAAATGCATAGTCTGTAGAGAAAACATACGGCATTTCTTTATATAGGTTTTTATAGATTCTTATAGATTCGGAAAATGCATTTTCAGCTTTTGTGTAGCTTCGCTTTTCATACATACTTCCCATTTCCATTTGTATTTTTGCCAACTTAGATAGGTATTCATAATCATTTTTATCATCATAAATTTCATCCCAAGTGTTTAATGATTTTTTATAATATACCAAAGATTTTTCATCGTCATTTATTTCATTATACAAAGTTCCTAATTCAAGATATATATACCCTTTTGTTTTTTGAGAGGGAAGTGTAAACATTTTCAATTCGCTAAGAGATAAAATCCTTTCATAATATAGAATAGCTTCTTCTGAAAAATTAAATTCCGAACAAAATGAAGCATACTCATATAAATAATTAAAATTAGCTTTATCTTTCTCTACATTTTTTTTCAGTTCTTTTTGAGCTTTTAATAAGTTATTCTTACTCCCATCCAAAATACAAAACATAACTTCTCGCATGCGCAATTCTTGTATTCTTTTATTTTCTTCATCGTTCACTTTTTCTTTATTGTCAAGATCAAGTTTTTCAATATAATTTATCGCACCTTCAAAATCTCCTTTATCTCTATAAGATATCAATTCTAATCCTATTTTATCCAACTCACTTTCATCAATACGCGCCATTTGGTCTACAATTTTTTCTAATGCTTTTACTTTCTTTTCGTACTTTGCATTTAATTGCTTTATTTGGCATTCTTTATCTTCTATTGAGCCTTTTAAACTATTTATCTGAGAAATATTTTTTTTATGCTCCCTCTCATAAGACCCTAAAGTAGCATTTTTTATTTGCTCTTTCTGTTTATAAAAAGCCATAGAGTCACATAATATTATTTTATAAGGTTCTTTCCTTATGCTCCATTGGTTAATTGAATCTATATTAAAAATTATATACCTTGGTTTATCCACTCGAATACCGAAAATCGTTTGCCCTATTTCCCTATTTTTAAATTTTAATTCAAATTTCCCAAATTGATCTGATTCTGTTAGTGCTGCGCCTTCCGCCGTAATACCTACTCTTGGGAACGCTGTTTTAGGTTCTTTCCCATTATATTTTAAGAGAATTCCAGATTGCGTTGCTTCTTTTTTTTGAGAAAAAGCAACTATTGAATTGAGCAAAAACAAAATAACAATTATGTTCTTCATGGCTTTTATTTATTTAGTTTTGTTAAATGAATTTTCCAATCACTTTCAGGCGACACTTTAGGACGTAAATAGGGAATATAGCCGCTTTTATAAATAGTTACATCGTATTCCTCTACTTGTTTTTCGATGGGGATTTTCATTCGAAAGTTTCCAAGAGAATCTGTATAAGATTTTTCATCAAGAATATTTATCAATACATTTTCTATTGGTTCATGTGTGTCAACATCTGTAACTATTCCAGCAATAAGACCAAATGTATCGTCTCTTTGTATTGTTAAGTCAACTGTTTTCGCAAATGGAACAATAGTATCAATTTTATAATAGCCATAAGACTCAAACATTATTCTTCCTTTCCCAAGCCATTTATAGGCAGGAATGTCTTTAAAAATGATCTCATTTTCCAATTTTTGCATGAAATAACTTTTTGCTGTCTGTTTGTCGGGATAATAGTATAGCGATATTGTAGAACCCCTAAATTTCAAATTACTTTTTTCTATTTCAGTCAATCGAAGTGCTAGATTCCTTGGAACTAATAAATAAACACTTAAAAGCGCGAACAATAAAAAAGTAAAGGCAAGAATACCTTTAAATATTCGCTTGCGAATGATTGAACGACGATAAATATCGTAAAACTCATCAAAAGTTTGGCCTAGCATATAAGCCATAATTTGAACAAACGCTTTTTTTTCCCCTGAAGTAAGAATGTTGGCTGCTATTAATTCTGTATCTTTGGGTATATTTAAAATTGCCTGATTGAAACATTCTAAATCAAGTTCTTTACTATGCGGCTCCCCATCTATGATTAAAAGAATAATATTTTCCACAGGATGAGATTGTCTGAAGTATTTAATTTCTTCATCAACCCAACACGGCTTTGCTGAATTAGGTGAGCAAACAACAATGAGATAGCGAGAATTATCAAGACAATCTTTTAACTCTTGAGGTAAAGGTCCAATACCCAAATTTTCAGTATCAAGGAAGGTCTTATGTTTCGCATCGAGAAATTCCCTAAAATCATTAGGCATAGGGGATTTCTTCCGATAAACAGTTGGCAATTTATAAGATTCTATACAAGAACGTAACCATTTTGCTTTGTCACGGTCTTTGCTGTTATAGCTAATAAAAGCGAAGTATTTGTACCTTTGTCGAATATTGTTCATCTGAGTATTTCTTTAAGTGCACTAATAGCGTCTTTATATCCTTGATCTGCTGCCATTTTATAGTACTGTATGGCTTCTTTTTTCTTTCCTATATCTTCATACATAAGCCCTAAATTATATTGCGCTTCAACAAAGTTATTATCCGCAGCCATTTTAGTCCACTTAATAGCTTCATCCATGTTCTTTAGATCATCATAATAAGTTGCCCCTAATACGAATTGGGCTTTTATATGCCCTTGTTTAGCTGCTTTTTCCAGCCACTTCACAGATTCCATATAATCTTCATATTCAATGTAATAAACGTATCCTATGTTATAGAGGGAATTAATTCGTTGTTCCATTGCATACATTTTATCTGCAGAATTCCATATATCTTTATATAAAACATCAATATCTCCTTCTTCTGCTGCTTTTTTCCACCATTTAAGGGCTTCGTCATTATTATTTTGCTCATTATACAAGCATCCTAATGAATACATAGAATTGATTTCTCCGTTTAGTGCTGCTTTTTTATATAGTTTGATGGACATCTCTTTATCAATAGGAACTCCATGGCCCAAACTATAAAACTGTCCTAGCATATAACAAGAAACAAATTCATCCCCCTGTTCTATTGCTAATTCTAAATACTTTTTTGCATTTGTATAATCCTCTTTTTCTTCTATATACAACGATGCCAACATTCTTGAACCTGTAAAATATCCTAAATCCGAAAGTTTTTTAAAATAAGTATATGCTTGGTTAACATTCCTATTTACGTTTTCTCCTACATAATACATACTCCCCAATACAAATAAAGCACCCGGATGGCCTTGATCAGCAGTTTCTTTGTAAATCTGAATAGCTAAGTCATATTTTCCTTCCCCTAAGTATTTATCGGCTAATACTATTTTCTGCTCAATTTCCTCATTTTGAGAAAAACAGTTGAATGATGAGATCATCAATAAAATAAAGAATAATTTTTTCATGATTTCTGCTTTATTAGAAATGTTATATGATTTAATTATTTTACATTTTTCCCCCGCACCCACTACAAAACACCGCATCTTCTGCCAAAACCTTCCCGCATTGCGTGCAAAACTTGGAAGCAGATGCGTTTGAAGAAGCCTGTTGCGTTGAATGTGTTGCTTCCCTTGCAATGGTTTCCGCCGCAATGGCAATAGCTTTGTCGTCGAGTTTGGATTGTTCCACCATACCCCATATTTGAGTAATCAAGATGGGCCAAAAAATAAATAGAGTGGCTGCAGTAGGTATTGCCTGTTGCCCGAAGATTCCCACGCCTGCATCTATTTGTATGGCATTTTCTGTGGAATGAATATTGATTTTCAACGCAGTTTTCATGCCCAGCACGGCTTTGAACATGCCGCCCTTGGTAACGGAAATATCGCAACCGCCACTAATCAGATTGTCGGACTGCACCTGATAACCTTCGTTGGAAAATGAGGCAGCAATATCTCGCGCTATCGCCGGGATCAGCGTTGGCGAAGCAAAAAATGTTCTGGATGATTTAAAGGTTCCCATATCAATTGATTTACTTTTATTGATGAATATCCTGAATTTGTTTGTATTGATAGACAGCGGACAACACCCCAAATTCGGCTAACAATTCCTCTACTTTTGCCAATTGTTCACCGGAAAATGTCTGCTCCATGTCTTTCAATAAACTCAATACCAAATTTGCCTGAGTTGTAACTTCTTCATTGGTTACTATTTTGTCTTCCATGATTTTTTGGAAGGTTGGGCGTTCGGTCATCAGCTCGTCCAAGCGAAATATTCCGTTTTTATCAAATAACATATATCGTATTTTTTAGGGGTTATTATTTCAATTTTGTTCCGCAATGTTTACAAAACTGCCAGGATTTTTGAATTTCTTGTTGGCAGCTTCGGCAAAGGCATCCGTTTTCGTAAAGTTGCACATTCTTCAATAAGCGTTGGCAATGTTCGGTTTTCCCCCACCGTAAGATTTCCCTCACACGAATAGCGGCATACGGATGAGTAGCCTCCAAGATGGCATAGCTTTGCAGTAGTCTATCCCAAGTGCTATTTTGCAAACTATCGTAGTAATCGGCTTGCTTGATAAACTCGTCAATATTTACCTCCTGTGTCACAGATTTGGGTCCTCCTGCCAATCGGATTTGAACTTCCACCACTTTTTCTACACTTCCTAAAGCGACTGCCGCAGCCCTATCAGCAGAAAGCTCACTACGGCGGCTCCAATATTGCAATGCCCAATACACAGGCATTATGGCGTTGCCCAAAATACCCAAATTATTTATTTGTTGAAACAGCACTTGCGCCAATGAATGATACAGCATGTGACGGCAGGCAATGTGTCCGCATTCATGCGCCAATACCGAAGAAACCTCCTCATCCGTTAGATATTCCAGCAAACCCGAAGTTACGGTTACCATCGTACGGGTATCTCCCATGGCATAAGCATTGGGCATAGGATTCATTTCCAAATAAAACTCAGGCTCGGCAATAGAGAGTTTTTGACAGATTGGGGGCAACTTCTTATAAATTCCAGGTAATTGCGTAGGCGATAGGCGGATTTTATTTGCCATACTCAGTCCATGCACCAATTGTTCGCTATAATAACGCATAAACAGTTTCATGGCTGCTGCAAAACCGGGAATAGCTTCCATATTCCGGCGAGCAGTTTCGTCTTCGGGGTGAATATAATCGGTAGGCCGTATCATAAATTCGGTTTTTTATTACTTTTTTCTGACTATATCTATCAATTGCTGCAAAGCCCTCCGCTTTACATTATACAAATTATCCACTGTTATGCCCATCTCATCAGCCAGCTGCTGTGGCTCTTGTTCCTCTAATATTAATTTTTGAATGACATAGCCATAACGTTCATTGGTCATTCGTTTCAGCAATGAAGCAACATCCATTTTGTCTATTAATTGCATATACGGGTTATGACTTTCCTCTATATATAGAGTCGAATCAGCATTGTTTTCTATCAATTCGTCTCTTTTTTTATAAAAAAAACGGATAGCGACTACCGAAAGCCAGGTGGTTAGCTTACTCCGATAATCAAACTGACGAAGTTTATACCAATCGTTTTCTCTAAGATAAAGATAGAGTTCGTTAATTAACTCATCCTTATCTGCTTGATAATTGAAAATATTTCTAATAATATAGACGAACATGGGCGTACAGCGTTCGAACAAGAAGTGCCGGATAATGGATTCATCGTTGTTCAGCATACCGTCAACCAATTCCTCATCGGAAAGAGGGAGTGTAGGTTTGTTTTTTGTCATTAGTAGGTTCTGAATGACTGAATTTTAAATATTTATAGTTTTTAATGCTATTAGCGCAAAGTTACAATTTTTAAACGAAATATATTGAGTGCTTGTAATTCGGGCAATGTAAGAAACTGTTTTTGCTTTTGGTCGCCCTTGGGGATTTCTATAGAATGATTGGGGTTGAACGTGATTATCTCATCTTTCCATGCCTCATTTAATACGGCTTGAAAACATCTGATTATTACCCTTTGAGAGTTGGCGGCGAGTTTTTCTACTTTTTTACCTTTATAGTTTGCAATAAACGCGGTAAATTCTTCGATTTTTGATTTGTTCATCTGTCCGAAATTCAGCCTGTCTTTACCCTCAAACTTTTGATATTTGTTCAGGAAATTAGCCCATACGAGCATGGTGCCACTCGTTAGTGTTGCCTGACTTTTTTTGATTACTTCCTGAATGTAGGGCAGTACTTGGATTTGCTCACGGGCGTATTGTTCCTGCTGTTCTTTGTACTGTTCGGGGAAAAGGGCTTTTTTGTTGTATTCGTCTTGCATCGCCGAACAGACTTGAGCGGCAAACAACGCGCTTTGTTGGTCGTGCTTGCTTCGGCATTGTATTACTCCCTCAACATTACGCTTAGGTTGGTGGTTGCCGCCGCGTGTGCTTTTCTTGGTGTCCCAAACTACGGAACTGACAACCCTGTTTAAAAAAGTGGCTTTGCGTTTGGGCTTTGTACTGTCGTTTTCAAAAACAGGATAAGCCTCTACAAATAAATAAAAGTCGCGTTCGCTGGTCAATGATTTTTGCAACCTTACGGTGCATTTTGTTTTGAATATTGGCGTTTTCATCGTTTTTTATCTTGCAAATCTCTTGCAGAGATACGGTATTTTTCGGTAAAAACAATGAAATATCGGTAAATTGTTAGATTTGTTTTTAGTTATTATTTATTGATAATTAATAATTTATGTATTAGAAGTAAATTTTGGGAATTTTGGTATAAAATGCGTAAGCTTTTGTTCTTGCTTATTGAAACTACCATTTTAAAAGCAACCAAGAGTAAAGCGAGGACGCTCACGTAGAAATACGTGGGCTTTACTCATTTATTTGGTTGCAAGGTTATGGTAGACCTCAATAAGCAAATAAAGGTAAAGTTCCACGTTTTTTTATTACTCAAATACAGATAGATAGATTTGATAACCACAAAGAAGACGGGTATAAATTACCACAAAACAAGGTGATTTACACTTCTTCTATAGGCGTTTTTTGCAACATAATATCTTGATTTATATTTTTTTGCGATATAATTTTGCACCCTTTAAAAATGATAAACGAAAATATCTGCAAAATCTTTAATAAGATTTGAGAACATGAAAAATAAGTAGGTATATATGATAGATTCAATACTTTTTATAGCTCAAATAAACTACCTATTATGAGTGAAAAAATACATATTGGCGAATTAATCCGTAACAAATTAGACGAAGCTGACCGTTCCGCCGCATGGTTGGCGCGGAAAACCTATTGCGATCGCAGCAATTTTTGCAAATTGTTGAAAAAAAATTCTATTGACACCAAATTACTATTCCACATTTCTACTGTATTGGATTTTGATTTCTTTTCCTGCTATTCCGAAGCTCTTCAAAAATCGAAAGTAAACGAACCCCAAAACAAGGAATAATTTACCGCATAATCTTGTTCTTTTTGCCTCGCTTTGAGGTGGTATATACCTTATAATTATTTGATTAATTTTTATTTACAAACTAATTTTGCAAATAAAAATAATCATCTAATACAAAAGTATTCCATATTATTCAAATACAGCAAAATAAGGTATTATTATGAACAAAAAAGAAAACCTTCAATCAAGGCGTGAATTTTTCAAGAAAGCAGCAAAAAGCGTTTTGCCAATTATTGGCGTAATGGCTTTTGGTAATTTACTTACATCATGCGACAAAAATGGTGGTTATGATGAATTTGATAATGATGAATTAACAAAAGGACGGTATAAAGGCGGTTCTTCGTCAAGTAATGGATCTTCATCAACCTGCGGCAATAATTGTACGGGCGAATGTGATTCTAGTTGTACGGGAAGTTGCAAAAGCGCCTGCACCAGTTCTTGTAAGGGCAATTGTAGTTCAACATGTTTAGGGACTTGTAAAAGTACTTGTGGCAATAATTGTACGGGGACATGCTCAAGCAGCTGTACTGGCGCTTGCGTAACCACCTGTAAAAATGGGTGTTGGTCTGTTTCTAAGGTGTAAAATCCTATGAAAACTTTATGAACTTAAAATAGCTATTATCTTCTTTGATAATTAATATTTAAAATCAATAACATAATAAATTAAGTACATGAAAAAAATATTATTAATAATTACGTTGTGTATTATAAGTTTCGCCTCTTATTCTCAAGTATATATGTCCGGAACTTTCAATTTTCAGAATGAGTTTGAGAGCAAAGAATTAAAACTGGGTATAGGAACAGAATTTGGGTTTCATGTAAGCCCCAAAAACGCACTCGGATTTGAGGTCCTATATACTTACGTAAAAGATTACAGAAGAATATTGACTTTGTCGCCTTATTACCGGCATTTATTCGGCACAGGACAAGTGTGTTTTTTTACAGATGTGGCTTTCGGCCTTACCGGAACTTTTAACGAAGGCGACGACGAGGCTGTTTGGGGAATAAAAGCAGGAATAATACCCGGCCTGGAAATAAAATTAACGGAACATTGTAGCTTATTATCCAAAATAGGCTTCTTGGGTTACTACCAGCCGGATGATTCCAAAAAATATTTACGGTTAGGGTTTGATTTCTCCGATATCAAAATCGGGTTTATATATAATTTTTAATATTGTCAATAGTCCGTTAAAAATTAAACGGCTTTAGTTCCGAAATAAATAAGTTCTTTGAGGTTTTGGTTATTTTTAATCATGTTTGGCTTTAGCCCAAACATGCGATAAATTCGCTGGATTAGTAAAGCATTGTAATTCATCGT
>JAVBLV010000066.1:0-10380 GCA_031553195.1 Bacteroidales bacterium | reverse complement strand
CGCTGCATTAATTGCAGCTTGGTTCAAAATTACCACGATTTTTCAAAGAACGCAATCAAATCACAACCCCTTAACTTATTAGTATTCACCCACTTATGTTCAAAATTACCACGATTTTTCAAAGAACGCAATCAAATCACAACGGGGAAATCTCTCATTTTTTCATCGCCCCAGTTCAAAATTACCACGATTTTTCAAAGAACGCAATCAAATCACAACTGATACTTGTTCGTTATAGATGAGCTTTTGGTTCAAAATTACCACGATTTTTCAAAGAACGCAATCAAATCACAACTGTGTTCGAATGTGCAATACATTTTCCGAAGTTCAAAATTACCACGATTTTTCAAAGAACGCAATCAAATCACAACTAATTCAAACGTTTTTTGTTTTCCTAATTTGTTCAAAATTACCACGATTTTTCAAAGAACGCAATCAAATCACAACGCTGTACTTCCGAGGATCGATATACGTAGTGTTCAAAATTACCACGATTTTTCAAAGAACGCAATCAAATCACAACTCCGTCAATCCAATCTGTCTTCAACCAATTGTTCAAAATTACCACGATTTTTCAAAGAACGCAATCAAATCACAACGTTGCCTTTGTGCGCATACACTGCCTCCTGGTTCAAAATTACCACGATTTTTCAAAGAACGCAATCAAATCACAACTCCAGTTCGACCCCTGTTTTCATTGTTTTTGTTCAAAATTACCACGATTTTTCAAAGAACGCAATCAAATCACAACGCGTAATCAGCTTTAGTTCAGCTTCTTTGAGTTCAAAATTACCACGATTTTTCAAAGAACGCAATCAAATCACAACGAACTCGCACCTCCTATATATATAGGTATGTTCAAAATTACCACGATTTTTCAAAGAACGCAATCAAATCACAACAACCAATTATTGAAACGATCTGATAGATAGGTTCAAAATTACCACGATTTTTCAAAGAACGCAATCAAATCACAACGCTATATTTTCGCGGATCAATGTACGTAGTGTTCAAAATTACCACGATTTTTCAAAGAACGCAATCAAATCACAACTTAATGAAGTTGTGGAACAACCCTATCGGGGTTCAAAATTACCACGATTTTTCAAAGAACGCAATCAAATCACAACATACTTCTTTCATTTTATGAACTATTCCTTGTTCAAAATTACCACGATTTTTCAAAGAACGCAATCAAATCACAACATACTTCTTTCATTTTATGAACTATTCCTTGTTCAAAATTACCACGATTTTTCAAAGAACGCAATCAAATCACAACTTCCAAATTCTTCTCAAATAGAAGGATGCCGTTCAAAATTACCACGATTTTTCAAAGAACGCAATCAAATCACAACAGAAAGCATATCGGTTTGCGAAGCTAACCAGTTCAAAATTACCACGATTTTTCAAAGAACGCAATCAAATCACAACGGGAACGTCATTGATAACGCCGTCCTCCGTGTTCAAAATTACCACGATTTTTCAAAGAACGCAATCAAATCACAACAATGTTGTTAATTGTTTTGCAAATATATAGTTCAAAATTACCACGATTTTTCAAAGAACGCAATCAAATCACAACATTTGTCATGAATTCACACATAAATGGTACGTTCAAAATTACCACGATTTTTCAAAGAACGCAATCAAATCACAACGACTTCAGGGACTTTACCATTGTTTTTGCTGTTCAAAATTACCACGATTTTTCAAAGAACGCAATCAAATCACAACGTTTGTCATGAATTCACACATAAATGGTAGTTCAAAATTACCACGATTTTTCAAAGAACGCAATCAAATCACAACCGAGAACTTTCTCGGATCTACGTAAGTAGTGTTCAAAATTACCACGATTTTTCAAAGAACGCAATCAGACATACTTTATGAACTTACGTCAACAAAAGTGAAAATTTTAAACTATGTGAACAATGAAGCTCTAAAAGGAAAGCATTTTATATTCAGCTTATTTATAGCTATTTACGTAGAATTTCGGATTTTTCTCCATTTAAAAGGTAAAATAGAATGCCTTTGTTCAAAATTAATTTATAAATTTGCAAAGACCAATTATTGAAAAATAATTCAAGGGATAAAATTAAAAATCAATAATAAATTAAAAATCACCATGAAAAAAGTAATTGCTTTATTGTCAATTGTAGGAATATTGACATTTTTCGGAATTAATACTGTAAACGCTCAGCAACAAAAACCGGAACCTACTCCGACAGCTGAACAAGTTGACTCCTCTACACCTGCTGCAGAACCCTTAGCCGTAACAGAACCGGAAGCTCCGGCTCCGGCAAGCGAAACCCAATCATTTCATGAAGTTTTAAAACAAAAATACATCGATGGCGGCGCCGGATGGATGACGCCTATTTTGATATGTCTTATTTTTGGTTTGGCATTGGTTATTGAACGTATTTTATATCTAAACTTAGCTACTACCAATTCTTCTAAGTTATTAAACCAAATAGAGGAACTGGTAAAAAAAGGAGATTATAATAGAGCTAAAGACCTTTGTAAAGACACTCGCGGTCCAGTTGCCAGCATATTTTATCAAGGTTTGGATAGAGTTGACGAGGGAATTGATAATGTTGAAAAAGCAATTGTTTCTTATGGCGGCGTACAGATGGCCCGCTTAGAAAGCAATCTAAGTTGGATAGGTTTATTTATTGCCTTGGCTCCTATGTTGGGGTTTTTGGGAACAGTTGTTGGGATGGTACAAGCATTTGACGATATCGAAAAAGCAGGCGATATTTCCCCTACCGTTGTTGCAGGAGGTATGAAAGTAGCTCTTTTGACAACCGTATTCGGGTTGATTGTAGCTATTATTCTTCAAATTTTCTATAACTACCTAGTTAACAAAATTGAGGGTCTCGTGAATACAATGGAAGACGCCTCTATTTCTTTTATGGATATTTTAGTGAAAAACAAAAAGTAGAATTTCAGGCAGTTTAGTTCTATACTTAGCGCAAATTCACTATTTATTCACAAAAACCCAAAATGTATTATGAAAACTAATTTAAGAAAAATATACAGTATTATTTTACTGGTATGGGGGGTCATTGCAGGGATTTGCACAATCATATTCCCATTTGTATTTGATCCTAGCCAGTCGTTGGATGCGGAAGTAAATGAAAAAGCATTTATTTTCTTTAATATAGGCTATATCACAACTATTATATTTTCCGTTTTATGCGGATTAGGAATTATTTTATTTGCATTGGCCTATCTGATCAAAGCTTTTATGTATGATGCTAAAAAAGCGATAGGAACATTAGCCGGCATCATCGCAGTTGTGGTTGTTTTTATAATCGCTTACATCGTTTCACCTGGTTCGGATATTCCGGTAGAAGCATTTGAAAAGGTACAACTAGACCCAAGCTATTCCAAACTAATCGGTTCGGGTCTCATTATGACCTATTTCTTATTAGCAGGCGTATTTATAGCATTGATATATGCTCAAATCTCAAAGAAATTAAAATAGAAAGGAAATATAACCATGGCAAAAAAGAGACCCGAAATAAACAGCGGTTCAATGGCCGATATTTCCTTCTTGTTATTGACCTTCTTCTTGTTGACATCTTCTATCGACACAGATTTGGGTATAGCAAGACGTTTGCCTCCGCCATTACCCCCTGATAGACCTAAACCGCCGGATATTCACAGAAGGAATATCTTTGAGGTAAAAGTGCGCAGGGATGATAAGTTATTATTCAATAGCGAATATGGAAATATTGAAAATCTGAAAGACCGCGCAAAAGAATTTTTGGGAAATCCGAATGATCTGCCTAATCTTCCTGAAAAAGAAGAAAAGAAAATTCAGGGACTGGGAACATATAAGGTCTCAAAGGGCGTCATTTCTCTACAAAATGATAGAGGAACTTCCTACGACATGTATATTCAGGTACAAAATGAATTGACAAAAGCTGTTAATGAAATGAGGTCTGACTTGTCTAAAGAAAAATTCGGCAGAATTTATGAGGATTTAACCCCTGCACAACGTAAAGCCATTGATGAGGCCATTCCGGTAGCCATTTCAGAGGCGGAACCTAAAAACGTAGGAGGAAATTAATATGGCAAGATTCAAAAAATCGAGCGGGAAAGGAGAAGTTCCCGGAATTAACACTGGTTCAATGTCCGATATTATTTTCATGTTTTTATTTTTCTTCATGGTTATTACAACTATGCGCGAAAGCACGTTGTTTGTAAAAATCCAGGTTCCTCAAGCTACCGAAGTACAAAAACTGGAAAAAAAATCATTAGTTAGTTTTATCTATGTAGGGCCTCCTATTGATTCCAAGAAATATGGTCTTGAGCCTCAAGTACAGTTAAATGACCAGTTAGCGACAAACATAAAAACTGATATTCGCGAATTTGTCGAAGTTGAAAAATCGCAAAGAAGCGAAGCAGACAGACCATTCTTGACAACTTCTATCAAAAGCGACAGGAAAGTTAAAATGGGAATCATTACCGATATCAAACAAGAGTTACGTAATGCACAGGCTTTTAAACTTAACTATTCTACGACCCGAAGAGGAGAAAAATAATCTTGAATATCATTTCTACAAAAAAAGGCGAGTATTCGCCTTTTTTTGTTTCCATAATTATAATAAATCAGAGTGTGACTTAAAGTCACGCCCAAACTAGTCCATCGACTAGAAAATAAGCACATGAAAACCATTGAAAATTATCATAACAAATTATACCTACGATATTGCTTAAACGCCTAATTCAAAATTTTTAATTATAATGTTTCAATTCAAACGGTTTTCTGTCTATGACGAACAATCTACCATGAAGGTAGGAACAGATGCCGTGTTATTGGCTTGTTGGACAAATACGGCCGTAGGCCGGAACATATTGGAAATCGGTTGCGGTTGCGGAGTAATTTCTCTAATTCTTGCTCAACGTATTCCTGAAGCAATTATCACAGCTATCGATATTGACGAGTTCTCAACAAAGGAATGTTTTAAAAACTTTCAAATTTCTCCTTGGTCAGATCGCCTATTGGTAAAACATTCTTCTTTGCAGGATTTTGAAAGAAATTCAACCTTACAATTCGATCTGATTGTGAGTAATCCTCCCTTTTTTAATGATTCCTTGAAATCTGTCGAAACATCGAAAAAACGGGCCAGACATACGGACGAACTTTCTTATGACGAACTTATTTCTTCTGTTTCCGATTTATTGACTTTAGATGGGAGGTTTTGTTGCGTTCTTCCCTTTCAGGAAATGGAGCAATTTATACATTTGGCTTCGTTTAAAGGATTATATTGCCTGAGACAGTCGCTGACTTTTACAAAAGAAAATAAATTGCCTAAACGATGTTTAATGGAATTTTCAAAACGTGAAATGGAATGCGAAAAAGATATTTTCCTTATTCAAAATAAAGATGGGGAATATACTTCTGAATATCTCTCTTTGACTAGCGATTTTTATTTGTTCGCATAGCGTTAGAGAATGAAAGGGAGTATTCTGTACAACATTTTCATTTTATTTCCCTATAATTTATCGAGAGATTTTGCCTGCGATTATTATTGGATTTATGATTATCTATAAATCGCCCCTAACCTTTGAAAAGACTGGCTTCATTACTCCTAAATTCTACCCTTCTTTAATTCGCCCCAACTCCTTTTGCATCTTCCTCCGCAAAGGAAAAATCGGATTTTTTGATTTGTCTGGGAGTTACCTCAACATTTCAAAAAACGCAATCAAATCACAACACAATGTGATAGAGCTTACAGGCGATGTATGTTCAAAATTACCACGATTTTTCAAAGAACGCAATCAAATCATAACTGCTTGTGTCAAATCCGGTATTATCCCGAAGTTCAAAATTACCACGATTCTCCAAAGGAAATATAACCTACAAATTTATTGCATATTATGGAAAACGTTGGTAACATCGTCGTCGTCTTCAATGCGGCTTAATAACTTTTCTACCTCCGCTTGTTCTTCTTCGCTTAAAACTTTAAAGTCGTTAGGAATTCTTTCGAAATTAAATGTCTTTATTTCAAATCCATGCTCTTCTAAATACTTTTGTATGGGTCCGAAATTCTCGAATTCGGCATAAATCATAATTTCATCTCCATCCACGAAAATTTCGTCCGCTCCATAATCAATCAAGTCCAATTCCAAATCTTCTATACTTAAGTCAGGTTTGGAAGCTACCTTGAAACTGCATTTACGTTCAAACAAAAAATCGCACATTCCCGAAGTTCCCAAAGCGCCGCCATATTTATTGAAATAGCTCCGGATGTTTGCAACAGTTCGGGTCGGATTATCTGTGGCCGTTTCTATTACCACAGCCACGCCATGGGGAGCATATCCCTCGTAAACGATTTCCTTATAGTCGTTCGTTTCTTTTGACGACGCCCGTTTAATGGCCCTTTCCACATTGTCCTTAGGCATATTTTCGGACCGCGCATTCTGGATCAATAACCGTAAGCGGGAGTTTGTATCAGGATCAGGGCCTCCGGTTTTTACAGCCATCTCAATTTCTCTTCCTAATTTAGTGAAAACTTTTGCCATGTTTCCCCAACGCTTTAGTTTTCTTGCTTTACGGTATTCAAATGCTCTTCCCATTTTGTTTAAATTAATTTGTTTATGATAAAAAATATAGTCTGCAAAAATACAATTATTCAATGAAATGACAGGAAACAAGTCTTTCAAAATAACGACGCCTCCGCAATGAACCGAAAAGATTATTCTAAAAGCTTTTTCAAATCTATCATTTCTTTATTTCCGGATAAAATAACAACAGCGCTTAATTTGTAATTCGTTCCAGCACATTTCCTCCTTTTGCATTGCTGCCGTGCAACTCTACATATTCTACAGATATGGAATCGGGCGATTTTGTTTTCACAAATATTTTTGTCAAATACGCATCCTGATTATTAATCTTTACAAGACAGCAATATTTATTATTTTGCTTGACAACGCGAATAGGGCGGTTGCTGCATGCATTAATAACAATAGTGGCGGAGATTTTATCATGAGATGTGACTTTATATCCAAAAGCCAATTTTTTTTGAATGGCGCTCAATCCGTTGCGTTCTCCGGGACGTTCTTCTCTATTAATCCAATATACGATGACAGGATTCGAAACATCCCAAATTCCCGAAGAATTCACATTGATGTCGTAGCAAACCAAATTCTTATTTTTACTACGTTCAATATGAAACAAACGGTTTTGGGTCGAATACGTACTATTGTCCTCTGCTCGTAAAAAGCACGAAAATAGACATATTAGTAATATAAAACTTACTCGATGCATAATACTCAAATTTATAAATTCTCGAAGCAAATAGATGAACGGAATCATGTCAAATCTCTCGGATTTTAAAAATTTTAAAATCTGATATTTAATTAGTTAAATTCGTTTTCCGTTTTTAACTGCCCATTAACTATAAGTAGAATCTGTCTAAAAATCCGTCAAATCCCGTAAGACTATTCGACAATTTGAAGTTCTTTGATCAAATTCTGCGCATTGGCCATTTTATCAATAACGAATAACACATAGCGGATATCAACATTGATAGTCCGTTGCAATTCGGGTTCAAAAGCGATATCTCCGCTCATGGCTTCCCAGTTTCCATCAAAGGCAATCCCAATCAAATGTCCGTCGCCATTAATACAAGGGCTTCCAGAGTTCCCCCCGGTAATATCGTTATTGGTTAAAAAACAAGTAACAATCTCGCCATTTTCGGCATACCGTCCGTAATTTTTGGTTTCGAATAGTTGTTTTAACTTGGCGGGGACTATAAATTCTTCATTTTTCGGATCTTCTTTTTCCATAACTCCCTTCAGGGTAGTAAGGTAGTTATAATGCACGCCGTCGGCCGGATAGTAATCCAGAATTTTTCCATATGTCATGCGAAGCGTAAAATTCGCATCCGGATAACGAACCCATTTCGGATTCATTTCTCGGATGCCTTCCACGAATGAACGGCGGGCTATTTTAAGATCGGAAGAAGCTTTTTTAGATGAATTGCTTGATTTTAAAAACAGGTTATAGATATCCATGCTGACTTCCTTTAAGAGATCGTTATCAAAATTCTTCTTTTTAGGCTTTTTTGCAAAATTCTCGAAATTTTTCAGGCTTGCAAAAATGGATTTTGTAAAAGCTTCATCGACGAATTTATCAATATTCCCTTTATAATCTTTTTGTATTTTTTGCATGAAAGCCGGTTGAAATTCTACCGGTTCTTTTGCAAACATTTCGATCATTGCTTTAAAAATAGCTTTTTCGGTAACAACGTCAGTTTCTGCAAAATGTTTTTTGGTTTCCTCCAAAAATGGGGCCATCAATCGAGATTCCGGATCTTTTTCCCCTGAGAACAATCCCGCCATCTTAAAATTCTCGCCCAAAACATAGCCTAATGTATTACAGGCGGCAAAACTCATTTGAAAAAGCCAGGTAATCCTGTCCGACTTTTGGTTGATAAGGCTTTGAGTAGCAGAATCTAATGATTGCAAAACCGTTCCGTATTTTTCTTTACGGGCATCGTCTTTATATACCCATGCGCCGAATTGGTATTCTATTTCTTTTTTCTGGTCGGCGACATTCAGGCGTTTTAATCCGCGGGTTTCGCCTATTTTATTTTTCCATAGATTCATCAATTGCGCATAGTTGGTTGCATACATGATATTGATTTTCGGATCGGCGTCCATGTATTTTTTCATTACGGGAAGCAAATTTTCTCCGCTTTCGATAATGGCAGGGTTTTCAACGGTTAAAGTTTTATTGATTTCGAATGAAGTCATGTAGCGTTCCGTGGAGCCCGGATATCCCCATATCATGGCAAAATCGTTTTTCTTGACGCCTTTTAAAGACACAGGCAGGAAATGTTTAGGTTTGAAAGGAACGTTTTCTTTAGAATATTTTGCAGGTTTTCCGTCGGGCGACATATAAATTCTGAAAATAGAAAAATCGCCTGTGTGGCGCGGCCACATCCAGTTGTCGGTGTCTCCGCCGAATTTGCCGATAGAAGAAGGCGGCGCGCCCGCCAAACGGACATCTTTATATACTTCGGAAACGAACAGGTAATATTCATTTCCTTCAAAAAAACTTTTTACTTCAACCGTATATCTCCCTTTTTCGGAATTTTCTTTTTTCAATTTCTCAATCGCTTCTCTAATAGCCTTTGAACGTTCTTGTTCGCTGGTTTGCGAGGAAATTCCTTCCAGCACAATTTTGGTTACGTCTTCCATTCGTATCAAGAATGAAACTGTAAGATTGGGGCAAGGGAGTTCCTCCTCTTTGCTATATGCCCAAAACCCATTGGCTAAATAATCATGTTCAATTGTGCTGTGTTCCTGAATAGAAGAATAGCCGCAATGGTGATTGGTAAATACTAAACCTTCGTTCGAAACGATTTCGCCGGTACAAAATCCTCCGAAATTAACGATCGCATCTTTCAAACTGGAATGATTAATATCATACAGTTGTTCCGCTGTTAACCGGAGTCCCATTTTCTTCATGTCGGCGTAATTCAAATCTTTAAAGAACATAGGCAACCACATGCCCTCGTCCGGAACGTTGTTTGCATTTATATTCTTAAATCCGAATATGACTAAAAACAACAAAAGGTACTTCAACTTTTTCATATCTCAATATTATGTAAGATTAAACGTTTTATATTTTACCAGGCAAAGATACAAATTTTGAAGAAAAAATAGTTTCCCGCTTATAATGAATTAATTGTGAGGATCGATAGATCTATGTTCCTTCCTCCGTCTTCACTCTCAAACTATTTTTATATTTGCCTTATTCAGTAGCGTTTACATCGAATAAATAATTGGAAAAACAGGATTCCATATCTTTTACGCCAAACACGCGAATTGACTTTTTATTTATTGCATCTTTTAAATAAAAAATAATATTCTGCAGGAAATATTCGCATTAATGAAGCAACCCAAAATACTGGGGAAAAGTATTAGAGAAATTAATCAAATCATCAAGAGTACGTCTCACATAGATAACGATTGGGGGAATTTTATGCTTCATTTCGACAAAGTTCATCCCGATTTTTTTAATCATATTAAACTGCGATATCCCAAGATAACGGAAAGTGAATCACGTTTGCGCCCTTATATCCACATTGGGCTTTCAACAAAAGAAATTGCTCAGATTTTGAATGTTGTAACCGAATCGATCTGGCAAAGCCGTTTCCGCTTACGCAAAAATTTTAATCTTGACGAAGATAGTTTGGATGATTTTATTATAAATAGTTTTAGTACATGACAAAAATTATCATTGTCGATATATTTTTCTGATAATCAGTAAAATATATGTGTTTATATTTGGAAAAGACCTTGAAAATCCGTATCTTTATAACTGATTTTTAATTGGTTATAATGAAAAAACAAAAT
>JAVBLV010000075.1:0-4585 GCA_031553195.1 Bacteroidales bacterium | reverse complement strand
TTTTACAGCCAATATACAAAGTTTGATAGAAAAACAATCAGAACCTTATTTGAAGGCTGTTTCCAAACAACGTAAGTACTCATATAAAATTAACCGGAATGTTTCCTTAGGGGCGTTAAAACACAATATTGTCAAACTATTAGTCCACAAGAGATATTGCTGTACTTGCAACACCTCTTTGAGGGTTCTCTTGAACCGGTTAGACCGGGCAGAAAGTATGCCCGAAATAAAAAAACAAAGCGAATGAATGGAAAATATCAAACTCTAACTAATTATAAAAGAGCTATATAATACTTAACTTAATGACATTGCCCTTTAGGGGGTTGGGGGTATTATCGAGGATAGTCATTAAAACTGATTTCGTTATAATTTCAGAATCATACAATTAAGAATATTTCAAATTCCAATTACAAATTCCTTTCCGTATTTATAAAATTTATACGTTTTAAATATTAGCAAAAGAATTTTTATAATTAACTGCTGTTTCCTACTTTTGCAAAGAAAAACATGTGAATTCCATGTTACTTTAAATTCAGAACCATGTCTTTTATCCGGCATAAGCAAAAAATCAATATATTTCTTTTAAAAATGATTGTGATTTTATTTTGCTTTTTGTCCTATCCCTTTTTTTCAAATGCCCAAAAACCTGCAAGAAAAACGGTAGGCTTGGTTTTAAGCGGAGGAGGCGCAAAAGGAATGGCTCATATTGGCATTATCAGGGCTTTGGAAGAAAACGGAATCCCCATCGATTATATAGCAGGAACTTCTGTTGGCGCGATTGTCGGGGGACTTTATGCCGCCGGTTATTCAACCGACGAAATGGAATCCATCTTTATTTCTTCTGACTTTAATCAATGGATTTCCGGAAATGTAAAAGAAGATTACATCTATTACTTTAAAAAAAATGAAACGACTCCGGAATGGTTAAAACCTATTGTAAAAGTAGATTCGTTAGGTTTAGGTTTTAAGTTGCCTACCAATATTATCTCCCCCACGCAAATTGATTATGAATTCATGCGTATTTATTCAGGAGCAGAAGCCGTTGCCAGAAGTAATTTCGACAGCCTTTTTGTCCCTTTCCGGTGTGCGGCGGCCAATCTTAACAAACAAAAGATACATTATTTCGATCATGGAAATCTGGGTACGTCGATCAGGGCTTCTATGACATTTCCGTTCCTCTTCAAACCAGTCATTATTGATAGTATTGTTTATTTTGACGGAGGGATGTACGATAATTTTCCGGTTAAAGCGCTCCAGAAGGATTTCAATCCCGACGTTGTTATCGGTTCTAAAGTGGCCGAAAACTTTCCGCCGCCAAAAGACGGAGACCTGGTCAGTTATTTACAAAAAATGATCGCTCAATATACTGATTATAGTTTGGGAGAAAGCAGGGGTATTATTCTTGTTCCCGATCTTTCGCCTGAACTGAATATCATTAACTTTAAAGAAGCATGCGAAATGGGGTACGCCGGTTATGCATGCGCAATGGAGCATATGGATTCCATTAAAGCAATGGTCGACGGTTTTGTTTCTCAGGATGAAGTAGAAAGTAGAAGACGACGGTTCAGAGCCAAAGCCCCTCCCCTTTTGATTGATTCTGTTATTTTAGTAGGAGTAAGTCATTCGCAAGAAAAATACATAATGGATTTATTGGGAAAAGGGAATACCAATATTCTCAGCGTCGACAAAATGAAAGGCAATTACTTTCGTCTTTTTTCAGACGACAACATTCAATATATTTATCCAAGCCTCCTATTCGACACTTGTACAAAAAAATATAAACTTTCGTTAAATATCGATATTAACGAATCAATTATGCCCTCTATCGGAGGCTACTTGGCTGTGGGAGCTCCAAGCGAGGCATTTCTTGAAATAAGCTACAGACGATTACGGAAGATTGCTTTGTTTTTTAAAGTAAATGGTTATTTAGGGGATTATTACAATTCGATTATGGCTTACTCAAGGTTAGATTTTCCTACTGCCCTACCCTTCTGCGCGACTTTTGATTATACTTTCAATAAATGGAATTATTTTAATGATGATTTATTCCGTTCGGAATCTTTTCCTTTAACACATCTAACTCAAATTGAACAACATATAAAATCAGAGATAGGATGCCCTATCCGGAAAAACGGGAAATTTTTTCTTCATACAAGCGCCAGCAGAGAGGATGATTCTTACAAAGAATCGAGTGTTATTTATAACGACGACAAACCCGATAATACTGTTTTTAATTCTCTCTCATTGGAATTGGGCATCGAAAGAAACACCCTCGACAAGCCTCAGTATGCTTCTAAAGGAATTTATAGTTCATTGATCATAACAGGTTTAATCGGAAAGGAATATTTTAGATCGGGAAGCTCAATATCTTCCGATTATGAAAAAGAAATGTCTCATAAATGGCTTCAACTATATTATAAATTTCAAGGATATAACCGTATCACAAATTTTTATAGTCTAGGAATTTCTCTTGAATGTTCTGCTTCGTGGCAAGATAATTTCTTAAATTACGCCTCTACCCTACTGCATACAACTGCATTTTTTCCAACTGTACAAAGCCGGCAATACTTTATGCCCGAATATCGCGATAATTTCTACGCCGCAGTGGGTTTACAAAATGTTTTTAAATTATATCAAAACTTGCAATTAAGAGTTGAGGGATATGCTTTCTTTCCTCTTAACAGGACATTTTTAGAGTATTATAACATTTCGCCTATAGAATGGGAGAACTATAAACCCGAACCTCTTTTCGTATTTTCTTCCGGTTTGGTTTACCATTCTCCCATAGGCCCTATCAGTCTTTTATTCAATTATCATCAACGCGAAGATAGTTCAAAACCTTTTTCAATAATATTTAATATAGGATATGTCTTTTTCAATAAGAGAGGATATGGAAATAATCGCTAATTTAAAATTCAATATCGAGTATGGTAAAAGTAGAAAACCTTCATAAATCGTTTGGCGCTCTTGAAGTATTAAAAGGAATTAATTTACACGTAAGGGAGAAAGAAATCGTATCAATTGTAGGCGCTTCAGGCGCTGGAAAAACTACTTTGTTACAAATTATCGGAACCCTGAGCAAAGCTGATTCGGGTTTTTTGCAAATAGCCGGAAAACGCCTTGAAAATATGAGAGAAAAGGAATTGGCTCATTTCAGGAATCAAAATATTGGGTTTGTTTTTCAGTTTCATCATCTGCTGCCTGAATTCACTGCGCTGGAAAACGTATGTATGCCGGCTTTTATTGCGGGAAAAAGCAAATCCGAAAGCGAAAAAAAAGCTTTACAATTATTAGATTTTCTGAAACTTAATGACAGAACCAGTCATAAACCCTCCGAACTTTCGGGAGGCGAGCAACAAAGAGTAGCTGTTGCGCGGGCCCTAATCAACAACCCCGCCATTGTTTTGGCAGATGAACCTTCGGGGAATTTAGATTCTGAAAATGCCCGGGAATTGCATCAGTTGTTTTTCCAGTTGAGAGAGAAATACGGTCAAACATTTATTATTGTTACGCACAATATGGAATTGGCCGAAATGACCGACCGGAAAATAACAATGAAGGACGGACAAATTGAATTACTGAATAATTGAATAATCTAATAATTTCACGTTTATGTCTTCTAATCATTATATTTATGGAATGTATCCCGTTATCGAAGCCTTAAAATCGGGAGAGGAAATTGACAAAGTTCTTATACAAAATGGACTACAAGGAATTAATTTCCAAAAATTAAGGGAATTACTAAAAGAAAAGCAGATCCCTTATCAGTTTGTTCCTGTGGAAAAACTGAATAAAATTGTACATGCCAATCACCAGGGGGTTATTGCATTTACGGCTTCTATAAGCTATTATTCAACAATAGATATCTTACCTGTTCTTTTTGAAGAAGGTAAAGTTCCTTTTTTAATAATGTTGGATCGCATTACCGATGTACGGAATTTAGGCGCTATTGCACGAACCGCCGAATGCGCCGGAGTGCACGCAATTATTATTCCATCCAAAGGTTCTGCACAAATAAACGAGGACGCCATTAAAACTTCTGCCGGAGCATTATTAAACATTCCCGTTTGCCGCGAAGAAAATTTAAAGACCATTATAAACTTTGCTAAGCAAAGCGGTTTACAGGTTTGCGCAGCCACCGAAAGGGCGCAAACTTTCTATACCGACGTGGATTTCAATTTGCCGACTTTATTAATTTTAGGTTCCGAAGAAAACGGCGTTTCTAACGAGTATCTGAAACTTTGCGATGTAAAAGCCAAACTTCCTCTTTTGGGGAAAATTGAATCATTAAATGTATCCGTCGCCGGAGGCATTCTTATGTATGAAGTAATCCGGCAAAGAAAAGAAATCATCTAGAGGGTTGAATGATTGAATCATTGAAGGATCGAATGAATATAATGGCGAGACTGTAAAACATGTAAGACGGAAAGAAGTACCATACATTAGACACTGTCCATACTTATGTGTAAATAGAAAACTACGGGCAAGATTCTCGTAGTTTATTTATTTATAACTTTGAAAAAGAAAGGACACAAAGCATGGAGATTCCCAAAGAATTATTAAGCAAAGAATTTTTGTCTCAATT
>JAVBLV010000059.1:0-5328 GCA_031553195.1 Bacteroidales bacterium | reverse complement strand
ACTTGTGAGAACCTTTAGAAACTATCGATTCCAATTCTTCAATCTCTGACTTGGTCAATTTAATTGTATATCGTATCATGAGTTTTTGCCGCAAAGATACAAATAATATGCGTCATATCATAATTTACATAACACTAGTTTTATCTTTTCTCTTTTGGAGACTATTTACTTTTCTATTTTTCATTGTATTATTTCTTTGCTTTTATTTCTTATTATTCGTTAATTTAAATATTCAGTTCGTCAAGCGGCAATTTTATCTGTTATATACTTTTGTCATTTACACATGTAAATTTCAGTGATTTTACTCTCATAATTTTATCGAAACAGAGTATTGTACATATAAAAACCAAATATTCTATTGACCGTATTCTTTATCGGAACAAAGGAGCTTTCCAAAACCTCAGCAGCTTTCTTCCAAAAGCCCTTCAGGTTTCGGGCAAAACCTCAGCAGGTTTCTCTTCAAACCTGAGCAGGTTTTACCTAAAACCTGCTCAGGTTTTTAATAATGGATACTTAGGTTTTAAACCTTATGCTTTTTGCAAATGGTTAAGGCCTCAATAATGCGTTTGCCCGGGCGGTAATTTATGCCCACGGACTTAATGCTGTGTACGTCGACTTTTTCGGCTTTCTCTTCCCCATTGCTCGAAAGCGTCGGGTAAAAACTGCCCAACTTATCCATGCGGACCGTTTTTCCGGCAGCCAATTTGTCTTGCATTACATTTTCAAATGCAATGATTACGCCACGGATATCCGGTTCGGACAGGGCGCTGAATTTTTCTATTTCTTTTACCAATTCGTCAATGGTAACTTCGCCATCGCTTACAATCTGGGCGTAATACTTGCGCGGCGCTTTTGTGTCTTGCGGATTTACTTTTTCTACTGCTTTGAATTTCATACATTTTTTATTTTAAGGTGAATATTTGGGCTTCGCAATCAAAAAAGATTATCTGTGTAGTCCGGACAAATAATTGAAAATATAAATCCGAAAATCAATATTCAATCATTTGAATTATTTACGACAATCTCCTCTCTTGCAAGAGCTTCCGGTTTTGTCAAAAGATTAAAAATTAAAATAAAGGCAAGCGTAGTTTTTTACCGGACAAAGTTACATGTCCGATAATAGGGTAATTTGTAGTTTTTTAATAGCAGCCTCTAGCGTAATACTAAATGAGGCGTTATAGATTAAGTAACCGTTTGAAAATTTTTCTACGAAGTATTTTGAATCTAAAAACGCTCTTTCTTGCCGGAATTTTTGCCGAATAGCTCTACTATTCTTGAAAAATCTCATCTGCAAAATAGTCGTTTTTATTCCTCAAAATCTTCTCTATAAAAATTTAAACAGCTGTTAAGTAATTTGCCTTTCGATTGGCTAAATTAATAAAAAAAATTCAAATAGAAACTTTTAACAACAAATATGGGCGCCATCGTGTGGAATTGGGATTATATTTGCTAATAATGCGAATCAAGAATTGAATCTATTTCGCAAATAACAATTATCTTTATTTTTTAAATAGCCCGGAAGGGCTCAATTTTCATAACCTAAGGTCAACGACCTTACGGTATGCAAACGCAATTACCCTCTGCTTGAAAGGCAGGATTAAAATGCAAATAGTATGAGCTACACTAAGAGGTTGTCTAAAAATTTTTCTATGAAGTATTTTGAGTCTAAAAATGCAATTTTTTGTCGGAATTTTTACCAAATAGCGCTACTATTCTTGAAAAATCCCGCCTGCAAAATCGCTATTTTTATCTCTCAAAACCTTTTCCATAAAAATTTAGACAACCTCTAAATTATTGTACCACATTGTATTCAGGACAAAGTACGGAAAAAATACCATTCCCGAATTGCACGAAAAAGAGCTATATGCTTATATTCAATGAATTATTAATAATAAGAAATCAAAACTTTATCGCATAGGCGGCGTAGAGAATCATTTGCATTTGTTGGTTGATGTGCATCCTACTTTTGCTTTGTCCGATTTTATGAAAGAGCTAAAAAACCGTGTGTCAAAACAAAGCAGTTTCAAAGAGGATGCCAAAATTACCAGCCTCTTTGAAATTGCTTTTATAAAAGACCCTTATTCCCGGATAAAAGTAAACCGATAACCATCTGCCGATAAATTTCCATCAATAATGAGAGAAGTGGAATTAATTGTATAAAGTAATTTTTCAATCATCCCATTATCATTATTGCTCAATTCAATCGTATCTCCATAAATTTCATAAGCATAACGCCCTGTGGAATCTGGAGACATCAATGGATAATAAGCATCGTTCAGAACACTGACTTCAATCTGATTGGGCTGCAACTCTCCTCCTAGTATATTCCAGATAACTTCTCCATTATAGATTCTGTCCGGATGAAAACCGCCCTCTATTTTGCTCAGTTTCCATTTACCATAAAGAGGATGATAATCTTTTTGGAAAATAATATTTTGTCCGTCAGATTCACGAGTGCAATTTGCTCCTAATGCAATTACACAGACTATTATTAAAATTTTCTTTATCATAACTGTGAATGTTTACTGTTTGATGAATGTTTTTGAATCAGAAACTTTACCATTACAAATCAAAGTAATTACGTATACGCCTGCAGGATAATTTTGCAGATTAAGGCTAAGACTATTGGTAGCAAGGTCTAGAATGTAATTATTGGAAATGCTTGGGTATTGATAATTGGTTATCGAAACATATGCATTATTGGCTTCGTTTATTTCATATTCCATACTCAATTGACCGGATGTTAAAGGATTGGGAAATACCTTTTTAATCTGATTGGGTTTGAACTGAACGTCAACCTCCGCATAATCTTTATATCCATCTGCTAACGCAATGACTTCCAATTTGTATCTCTGGGCAATGCTTACCGATGTAGTAAAGTCCGCCCCTTCGTGAATTAAGTTGCCACCTTGGTCATACCAGTTATATACTGCCGGTTCGCCGATTTGCACAGCCTTTAATACAACGGTTTCATTTTTGTCGGCGCAAATGTTATTGCCTGCATCAGCAAAAAACAAATCTCTCTTCTTTTTATTAACTTCATAAACCTCGCCGCCGATAGCAATTCCGGATTCCGCATCCCTCTGTACAACATGATATTCAAAAGTTTCTTTATCGGTAATTCCTTGTGTAAGGAAATTGAAATGCAAATCAAGAGTTACAACCTCATCTTCTGCAAACTTCAAATTATCCAAACTTGCATTGTCGCCAACAACCATCAACGTGTTATCACCCATTTCTCTGATACCCTCTCCGCCTTTTCCACTTTGCTTCCAAATATCAAATAGCTTATCGCTTAACCTTATGGTGATTTCCGCTTCTTTAAAAATATCCCGGTCTTCTTCACCGGCTTTAAATTCCAACTTAAACGGATGAGCCATTTTATATACATTTCCCACTGCTATAATTGCGCCTGTATAACCATCCCATGTATCAATCACACTGACATTTTTCCATGCCACATTATTGTTATATCCCACGTAATTCCCAAAATCCGCTCCATTCGTATGAATCATCGGATCATCTGTCGACTCGATTCTTGCCAACAAACAGAAATGCCAACGATCGGCATCCATCTGCGGGGTAATATCCAGGTAATCGTTGGGGTTGGGGGCCGTCCAGGGAAAATTTATAGTAAATTCTTCGCCAGGGCGTAACTTGGGAATTGTCATTGTCCCAATCATATCTCCTCTAATAGCGCCATTAGGGAACAGGTCGCCGCCTGTCCAACTTTCCGGCCACCATAAATTTGTGCCTGCTTTTGCCCAATACACATTTAGCTTTTCTGTTCCGTTAGATTCTCCGCAACCGATATTTTGCACTTTGACATACACATAATTACGATAAAAAGGAGCTGAAATAGGATTTTGATTCGTCAGCCCGCCATCTTGCGAATTTCTAACCCAAATATCGGAACTGTTCCATAAAACCTCTCCTGTTTGGGTATTGGGTTGCAAACCTACGTCTTCCGGAGAGTCTTTAACCATCAAATCCATTGTACAATTCGAACAATTTATAAGGGCATTCTGTAAATATGGAAGAGCGTCTATAGAATTTCTCATTCTCTCTCCTTGCTTTTCTGAAAAATAGGACATACAAGAAGGGATTGTATAAGACATAATATTTTTTGTATCAGGATTATAACTATGTCCGTTGGCATCAGTTCCAGAACTTTGCCAGGCACAGGAATTGGGGTTTACGTTAAATTGCAGATGAGGATCGGCAGGCGTATCTTCAACATAATCTCCACAGACAGTCGAATTGCTTCCGTTTACTAATTCTTTACAGGGATTATCATTTCCTCCTTCGGGATATGTGCCGTGATGAGTATGCCATAAAAATAAAACATGCCCCATTTCATGAGATATAACATGAGAAGTAACCAATGAATAATAGGGAGTATTCCAAAAGTTACCTCCAACATAAAATTCGCCGGAATTACCGACGCCATTTGCCAGACCGCCATTTGCCACATTCTCGCCAAACAAATAAATATCTATCCCATCGTTATGTTTATTAACGTTAAATATTGATGCGGATGGACTTGAATAATAAGTGTCACTATTGATATAATCTATTTGATTATCCCAATAGAAAGAAATGTTATGAGGATGGTAATCTTGCTTAAGAATCTGGTATGCCCGATGAACAGCCTGGACAGATTGTCCTCCTGTGCCATTGCTACGCCGTATTACATGAAAATATATTCTCAGACAATAATGATTTGTATTGTCTTTATCAAAAGCAGCGCTACTTTTATACTGCAGATAATTTGTAGATTGGGGAGGAGTCTGGCAAAAGCCAATTCTTTGGCTCTGCACTTCGGCAGAAAATATCAAAAATCCTGCCACTATCAACAGTACTTCTTTTCTAAAGTACTCCTTGCTAATTTTTTTGAGTAAATTGTTTAACATAACATGAATGATTTTGGTTTAAGAATATTGTTTTTCAGCAATTTAGCTAAAGAACAAATAACGGCAACAAATATAGCAAAAAACTCCAATATACCAAATTATTTAATAGTTAAATTTTCTCAATAAACAGAAATATCGGATCAATGTAAAAAAGGCGGAGATAATATTTAATGTTTCTATCGTAATGGTAAGAATGTAATGACATGCATCTTAATCTTTCTTCTGCCTTGACGCAAAAGAAACAAAAAGTCAAGGCTGACGACGACCTCTCCCTGCCCTCTCCAAAAGAGAGGGGAAGCGGTTTCTTCTCTTTTTATTGCTAAAAAATCATTTGTTGCGGCTAAGCAAAATAACTCGCCCGTCGACGCTGTTATTCCAACCCATAAATAACAAACGCTGTCATGTTATTTTTCGG
>JAVBLV010000023.1:0-68756 GCA_031553195.1 Bacteroidales bacterium | reverse complement strand
CCGTCTGCGGAGAGGGTCGTAACTAAATTCCGTCGAAATATAGTTTCCATACAGTATCATCGTTTTGTCCCCGAATTCATCATGCCAGATATCGATTATGTAATAGTAAGAATACCCCGCTTTTTCTCCCGTAATACCCCTTAGCTGTCCGCCATGGTCGTTGTAATGATAATCCGTTATTTCCCCGTCGGGATACACAATTTGCCGGATGCAGTTCTGCGCGTCGTATTTCCACTGCGTAACAAAGGTTACCGGTTCGCCCAACGGTACGGCTAAAGTACGAATATTTTCCGTAACCTGCCCCAAAGGGCTATAGGCGAAGTCGTTCATTTCTAATTTTTCTTGGGCGCATCCCTTCCGCTTGCCTGCACGCTTTTCCCCGCAAGCTCCAGGGCCGGGCTGTCCGCTACTAGTCCTCGCAAAAGGAAGTCGTTCCAATACATGGCGCTCCCATAAATTACTCATTACTAACTCCTCATTACTAATTCCCCCTCCCTTTGCTGCGGGCTAACCGCTTCCATCCCTTGCGCGGAGATTCAGTTATCGAGTTGTGCATTAAAAGCGTTTCGCGTTCATCGTTCATATTCTAAAGTTTACAGTTCGCTTTCATCCGGGCACGCAGGAAAATATTTTTTCTCACGCATGCAAATTTATCCGGATACGTGTGTAAATATTTTTTCTCCCGTATGCAGATTAAGGATCAGTGTAAAAAACAGGTGGTGATAATTTTTAATGTTTCTATCATAATGGTAAGAATGTAATAGACTGCATGTGATCTTTCTTTTGCCTTGACGCAAAAGAAACAAAAAGTCAAGGCTGACGACAGATAGGCTAAAAAATCATTTGTTGCGGCTAAACAAAATAACTCGCCTGTCGACGCTGTTATTCCAACCCATAAATAACAAACGCTGTCATGTTATTTTTCGGAAGGAGGCTTCGAACAGAATTTTGTTTTTAACGCCTCCACTAATAATTTTTCTTAACGCCATCTGCCGTAGGCCGTTATTAGTTTCTACTTTATTCAGGCGCGTTAGCCGATAATAACGCCATGCGCAGCATTCCATTGCGAGGATTTTCCGTTCAAGCGCAGCCGGTAGGCGGAGCGCGTTTAAATCCTCAAGCCTTTTTTGGTTCTCTTTTGAGGCTCCAAAAGAATGGAAAGAAAATATCGGCGCCTATTTTTAGGATCAGTGTAAAAACAGGTGGAGATAATTTTTAATGTTTCTATCATAATGGTAAGAATGTAATAGACTGCATTGTGACCTTTCTTTTGCCTTGACGCAAAAGAAATAAAAAGTCAAGGCTGACGACAGATAGGCTAAAAAATCATTTGTTGCGGCTAAACAAAATAACTCGCCCGTCAACACTGTTATTCCAACCCCTAAATAACAAACGCTGTCATGTTATTTTTCGGAAGGAGGCTTCGAACAGAATTTTGTTTTTAACGCCTCCACTAATGATTTTTCTTAACGCCATCTTTCGTAGGCCGTTATTGGCGCTGCCTTATTCAAGTGCGTTAGCCGATAATAACTCCATGCGCAGCATACCTTTGCGAGGATTTTCCGTTCAAGCGCAGCCGGTAGGCGGAGCGCGTTTAAATCCTCAAGCCGTTTTTGATTCTTTTTGAGGCTTCAAAAAGAACAAGAAAAAACACCCTGCTAAGGGATCTCTACAATGTCGCTTACCTCGCCGCCGTGAATCATTGAATAAATGAGTTATGGGCAACTAACTAATCATAACAGGAACAAGAGGACGGTAAAAAGCCCGCATCCGCGCCGCCCAGCCTAAAGAAATCATTCACGCCGACGTTTGCGTTTACCGTCCGTTGGATCATACCAAAACGTTCATTTACTTTATTGTCGATAATTTTTCGAAGATGATTTTGGGTTGGAAGATTTCTACTGAATATAAATCTTCGATTATGTTGAACAATCTCAGAAATGTTTATTCAGAATATCTTCTCGAAAAAGAAAATCCTGTTACCCTGTTAATTGTCGACGACGGCATCGAAAACAAAGGTTAAAGCCCCCTTTCCGTTCCCCCAAAGGGGAAAACTGCTTGCGCATAATTTTTTGCCCCAAGTAAAGTTCCCTTCCCTTTCGGGGAAGGGATAGGGATGGGGCTTATCGCCCGCATTCGACTTTGTTCGGGTTTACGCCCCTCGAAGTTTTCAATGGAGCCAAGCCCGACAAAAATCTGCAGTACATATCGCGCCGCTTACTCTTTTTCCCAATCTTCTATATCCATTTCTCTTCCGTTTAGTATATTGAGGTAATTATGATAACGAATTTCGCTAATATTACCTCGTTTCACCGCCTCTTTTACGGCGCAGCCGGGCTCATGTTCATGAGTACAATTGGTAAAACGGCAATCATAGAGGAACTTTTTCATTTCCGGATAAAAATGTGAAATTTCTTCTCTTTCGATATTTACCATTCCAAATTCTTTTATGCCGGGAGTATCGATAATATCTCCTCCGAATGATAAATGGAACATTTCGGCAAAAGTGGTGGTATGTTTTCCTTTTTCACTCCATGTAGAAACATCCCCGACTTTTAATTGCAACGCATTGTCTACCGCAGATATTAGAGCCGATTTCCCCACTCCCGAATGTCCCGAAAGCAAACTGACCTTATCTTTCATCAAAAATTTCAGAATATCAATATTTTTCCCTTCAAAAGCAGATGTCGCAATGCAAGTATAGCCCGCATCTTTATATATTTCTACCAGTTTTTTATGAAGTTTTTCAAGGGAATCATCATATAAATCGATCTTATTAAAAATCAGAATTGTTGGAATATGAAATGATTCGGCATTGACTAAAAAACGGTCGATAAAGCCTGTGGATGTTCGCGGGAATGCCAATGTTACCACTAATAATGCCTGATCGATATTTGTGGCAAGAATATGCGTTTGTTTCGAAAGTTTCGTCGATTTCCGGATAATACAATTTTTCCTCTCTTCGATGTTAAATATAACTCCAACATTTTCCTCGGATAAAATTTTGAATTGCACATGGTCTCCTACTGCAATCGGATTGGTTGTTTTCAGATTTTTGGTTCTGAAATTTCCTCTTATCCGGCAATTAATTAAATCTCCCTTTTCATTCCGGACAATATACCAACTTCCGGTTGTTTTTGCCACTGTTCCCTTGTATGTTAAATCCTGTTCCATATCTGTTTATTTTTTCCAATAAGGAGGGAAAAACAAAATGAAAATAGTCATCAATTCCAATCTTCCGACAAGCATTAAAAAACTATATAGCCATTTTCCCAATTCAGGAAAATGTTCATAATTACCAAATCCTCCGCTAGGGCCAAAACCGGGACCAAAACTACACATAGCCGAGGCCGTGGCGCCCAAAGCCTCTAACACATTTATCCCTAATGCAATAAATAATATTGTTCCTACAGTGAACACCCCAATATATATCAAAAAAAATGCCATCACATTTGCAATCACATTTTCTTGTAAGGGTTTGCCATTAATGCGAACAGGAAAAAAGGCTCTGGAGTGAACAATATTGGTAAGCACATATTTACAGTTTTTGAACAAAACTATTATCCTGACAATTTTCATTCCTCCCGAGGTTGAACCGGCCATTCCTCCGCAGAACATCAATATCAAAAATAAAAAGGAGACCGAAACCGGCCACAAAGTATAGTCGGCAGAAACGAGGCCTGTTGTTGAAGTAATGCTAACCACCTGAAATAAACCATGTCTGATAGCCTCTTCCACAGAATAGCTTGTTTGAAACAACAACATGACTACAGTAAATAATGTAGCCAACAAAATCATTATCAAATATACCCGCAACTCTTCATCATTCAAAACCTTTTTAAACTTTCCTTTTAATAAAAAATAATTCAATGAATAATTAAACGATGAAACCAACATGGCGAAGACAAGAACGTATTGGATATAAGGGGAATAATCTGCAACGCTTAAGCCTTTTATTCCGAATCCGCCGGTAGAAACAGTAGAGAAAGTATTGGCCATCGCCTCAAATAAATTTATTCCTCCCAGTAATAACAATATAATCGTTAATATAGTAAAAGAAGCATAGGTAATCCACAAACGACGGGCAGAGGTGAGCATATGAGGATGCAATTTATCTTTCGACGGGCCGGATACTTCGGCAGAATATAAACTCATGCTATTAATTCCCAAAAAAGGGATAAATGTAATTACTAATACAATAATCCCCATTCCCCCTATCCACTGGGTTAACGCTCTCCAAAAAATTATTCCTTTCGGCGCAGATTCAATATCTGCTATAACGCTGGCTCCCGTAGTTGTAAAACCCGACATTGCCTCAAAAAAAGCATCGGTAAAATCAGTTATTGTTCCACTCAGAAGATAAGGTAAGGCACCGAAAACGGATGCAATTATCCAAATAAGAGAGACTATCAAGAATGCCATACGTTTGTCTATTTCTCTCCGCTTTTTCCTAAAGGGGATCCAACATAAGAATCCGGTCAGGGCTATGCATAGGCCTGATAATATAATCGCCGGAAAATCCTCGCCGCCGTAGTATAAAGAAAACGGGATGCATAAAAAGACAAATACGCTCTCTATGAGCAACAAGATACCAATGATATACAATATTGTTTTTAATCGCCGCCCCATATCAATACCTCCAAAATGATTTTGAAAACAATGCAATCAAAGCAAATATTTCCAAACGTCCGGCCAGCATCAAAAAAGACAACACCCATTTAGAGACGCTCGTCAAATCGGTATAAGAACATGAAACGCACAGGCTGTTAACCAACGGGCCGATATTCCCCATAGCAGAAGCAGACATACTTAAAGAATCTCTGATACTTTCGCCGGAGATACTGAGAATAAGTCCTCCGGTAATAATGAACAACAAATACATGAAAAAAAATGCAAAAACAGTATTGATAACATCCTGTTTCATGATTATCCCATTATTTTTTATAGGAATAACGGCCTGGGGATGCGACTGTTTCTTGAATTGAGAGAATATGTATTTAAAAAGTATCAATATACGCGAAATTTTTATCCCGCCGGAAGTAGAACCCGAACAACCTCCGATCAACATCAGAAAAAATAAAGTAATAGGAATAAAGATTCCAAATTCAACGTTCCGGTAAATTACATAACCGGTAGTGGAAATAATGGACGAAACCGTAAAAGCAGCCGTTCGAAAAGCAAATTCCATATCGTTTTTGAAATGAAACTTAAGTCCGATAAAAATAGCTACAATAAATAATACCGACAACCGCAAATACCAACGGAATTGTTCATCTTTCCAAAGTTTTCCAAGTTTTCCGGTAAGAAAGAAGAATAAAAGCGCAAAGCTGATTCCGGCAAGAAACATAAAAATCATAACTACATATTGCGAATAATTTGAAAAGGACGCCAAGCCTTCATTCCGGGTGGAGAATCCGCCTGTAGAAACCGTTCCCATTGCATGACAGATAGATTCGAAAACCGTCATATCTCCCGGTAACAATAATAAAAAAGCGGCGATTGTCATCAAAATATAGACATACCAAAACCGGCGGCTCGTTTCCGTTATTTTAGGATGTATTTTTGGTTTTAAGGGTCCGGTAAGCTCGGCTACATATAAATGTTGCCGGTCTTCTTTCAAACTTTTCAAAATAGTAATTGTGAATAAAATAAGTCCGCCCCCGCCAATCCACTGCGAAAGGCTTCTCCAAAAAAGAATTCCTTTCGGCGTTTCTTCCAGTTGCTTAATAACTGTGGCGCCTGTTGAAGTAAAACCCGACATGGACTCGAAAAAGGCATTTACAAAACTGGGAAGTACTCCATCCAGCATAAACGGCAAACTTCCTGCAAGCGGAACAATAATCCAAACCAAACCTACAATTAAAAAACCTTCTTTTCTATGAAGCGATTCGCGTACTTTCCGTCCGATTATATTTCTGAGAAGAAGTCCGATTGCAAAGCAAATAGAAGCAGAGTAAAGAAAAGACCTTACGGTACTATATTCCTTATACAAAATGGAAACAACCATGGAAAATATCATAAGGTTTCCGGCAATTAAAAGCGCTACGCCTATTATTCTCGCAATAAGCTTCGTATTTGTTTGTTGAAAATTCCTCATAGAATCTTAATCAAACAATTTGGCCAGATTCGATAAAGACTGTGAAACCGTAAAAGCGACCACTTTATCGTCGGTTTGTATTTGAGTGTCCGGTTTGGCAATAAAAGCTTCTCCATTACGGATAATTCCTCCTATGGTAGCCCCTTTGGGGATGTCTAATTTATGAATAGGTTTACGCGTTGCCAATGATTTTTCATGGGCAATAAATTCCATTACCTCGGCATTGGTTCCGCTTAACCACTTACTGGAGTTTACTTCGGCATGTACGGTAAAACGGGCTATGTAACTAGACGTAATTAATTTCTTATTAATAATCGTATCGATTCCAATGTCTTGAGATAAATCTATAAAATCGATATTTTCAACCAGCGCAATCGTTTTCTTTACTCCATGTTTACGGGCATGCAAACAAGTTAAAATATTGGTTTCAGTAGAATCAGTTAAGGCAATAAATGCATCGGTATTTCCTATTCCCTCCTCTTCCAACAAATCCATGTCGGTTGCATCTCCGTTTATGATAAGCGTTTTCGTCAAACTGTCGGCTAATTCATAACAACGTTCTTTGTCAATATCAATAAGTTTGACCGACATCTTTTTCTCCAAATTTTTAGCGGTTTTTTTCCCAATCCGTCCTCCTCCGGCAATGATGATATTTTTCACTTCAAAATCCAATTTACCAATCAATTCCCGGAGAAACCGAAGCGAAGACGGCTTGGATATGACATACGCCAAATCATTTTTCAGAAACATATCCGTTCCTTTGGGAATAATGGTTCTTCCATCGCGGATAATAGCCACTGTTTTAGCGTCGACATTCGGAAAAATTTCATGTACCTCTTTAAATGTCTTATTCAACACTTTTGCTTTTTCGTCGATCCGAAGCAAATGCATAGTAAGCAATCCTTTAGAAAATTCGAAAACTTCAGTGGATATATTAAAGTTCAATAAGTTGACTATT
Organism: Bacteroidales bacterium; assembly: GCA_031553195.1. Taxonomy (GTDB): domain Bacteria; phylum Bacteroidota; class Bacteroidia; order Bacteroidales; family P3; genus JAVBLV01. The sequence continues at coordinate 61,701 of JAVBLV010000023.1, read as the reverse complement.
TCCTTAGCTGCAATCCGTTCGGGGCATACCATTTCATCCACCCCAAGGCTTTTGAAAAAGGATTTGTTTTCTCTTGTAAGAAATTCTATATTGTTGATTCTTGCAATAGTGCGTTTAGCGCCCAGCCTTTTCCCCAAAATGCAAGTAAGCAAATTGATGGTCTCGTCATGTAAAACGGAAATTAACAGATCGGCAGATTCCGCATCAGCCTCTCTTAAAGTATATAATGATGTAGAGTTCCCTGCAATAGTTAAAAGATCCGTCTCGGATTCGATCATTTGCAACAACTCTTTGTGCGGGTCTACAACCACAATATTGTGTTTTAATTGCGTTAATGAGCGCGCCAAGTGGAAGCCCACTTCTCCGTCTCCTGCAATTATAATATTCATTTTCGGTAAATTAAGTATTGTAAATTAAGAAACATATAATAAATGAGTCGGCAAACTTACGTTTTTATTTCATATCCTTAGACATGCCTGAAAGAATTTGATTTATTTTTTAATTGAATAACTGAATTATCAAATCATTGAATAAAATGGTTTAGTAGTTTATAGCTTATGGTTCAAAGTTTAAGTCGATTCCTCATTACTAACTACTCGTTGCTAATTCTCAATTCTCCTCCTAACTTTAGAAATTTTTAAACATACAAACGCTCAACCCTGAAATTCACCATTTCCTCATTCACATTTTTCACTTTTTATTCTTCTTTCTCATTTTCATTCATCCATGTAAAAAATTCCGAAACCTTCTCTTCATTTGTTTCAAACCATTCTTTCGACTCAGGCAGAGATAAGCTTATGAACCGGCAATACGCATCCATATACCTTGATTGGGAAAGTTTATAAAAAAACGGAATATAGAGTTGATGCCAAATATCTTTTTTGAGATTTTCTTTTTCCTCGTCCATTTCGCCCAAAAGTTGAAAAAAAGACTTGGTATTCTCGACAAATATTTCAAATTCCGTTTTGTTCGCATTCTCTTTACGATTCTTTGACGATTCCAGCATCGATAACAAAATTTCGACGGCGCCATATTCTATTTCTTTCTCAGAAGTATTTTCCGGCGAGAATCTGTTTCCCTTTGCATCTTTTTTTGCGCTTCCTTCGAATTGTTTTTTTAATTCCGCATAGGCTTCTGCGCTTCTTTGGGTATTAGGCTCTAAAAATAAGAAATAATGTAAACATAACAGACTTTGCACCCTGCTGTCCTCGCCTTCCATGGTAAGACCCAGTATTAAATGACTTGGCGCATGATTGGAGTTATAGGACAATCCTTTGCATAAAGTAACTTCCGCATTTTTGTAGTCTTTCTGGTTGTAGTAAACCAATCCCAGGTTGTAATACAATAAATAGTCGTTATCTGCTTTTTTCAGCGCTTTCTTAAATACGTCAATTGCTTCGTAGGATTTCCCCAGATTGTCGAGCGCGGTACCCTTTACAATAGAAGCCTTAAGATAAATCATTTTGTCCAGATCCATTGCTTTCGAGCTATATTTTAGCGCATTCTGATAATCTTGAATTTCTAAATAAGCAGTGGAAATTTCATAGTTTGCGATTACTGATTTAGGATTAATGGCCAAAGCCTTTTGATAAGTTTTAATGGCTTCTTCATATTTGCCTTCATTAAGCAACACCATTCCTTGTCTTGTTAATTCCTTTACGTTGCCCTGCCCTAAAACGATCAAATTGAATAAACAACAGATTATTAGAAAAATAAATTTCTTCATGATATTTTTTAAATTCGGGAATAGAGAAAGCTACAAAAGTAGTCAAATTTTTAACGACAAGTCGGATTTTGAATTTTTTACATGAGGTAGAATGTTCCAACCAGTGATCACCAAATTAAAAACAAGGCTCCGCTCAAAATAAGCGCTCCTCCTATAATTGTCTTGGCATTGAATGGTTCGCCGGAGTATTCTTTCTTCTCAAGACAGAATGACAAAAATTTACAATCTAAAAAGCTGTTTAAGAGCTTCAGAATACTTTCGCGCCTTGTACCCCTCGTTAATTATTAGTTTGGATGAATTGAATGATTGAATAACTGAATAATTGAATGAGAGTATTTTAACTTTTCAATAAATCAATTAATTATACTCTTCGATGATTCAATTTATTTTACAAATACTATTTTAGATGGACAAACCCCGACTTCGAATTTTGATTTTTTACTTCCGTTTTTATCAAAGCAAACCACATCTCCGGGTTCAGAGTACGACATCATACCGCTTACATAAATATCTCCGTTATCCGGATTAATTCCAATTCCATAGATAATATTGGACAATTGGCTATTATCCAATGCCAAATTTTCTATACTTCCTGTTTGGGTATTCAAACGGAAAAAAGATGAAACACCCGGAGTATCCCATTCAGAGAGGTATGCATAAGCATAGTCTCCATTAATACAAAATCCGCTGGCTTTATTATTATACGTTTGTACAACAGCATCTGTTTGCGTGTTAATTTTCTGTAGGCAACTCGGAGTGGCTACATAGTCGCCTTGAGATAAAAGTAATAAATTCCCTTGCGCATCTAATTCTATTTTTCCCGGATTTACAGCAACCGGAATTGTTTTCACAACTGTAAAATTATCCGGATTAATTACAGAAAGTTCGGGAGAGGCGCCCATTGAATTGGAAACGTATACTTTATTGTTTGCCGCACAAATCCCGCCGGCATAAATAGTTCCGGTTTCGAGATTATCTATAGAAAAAGTAGCGGTATCTATACGTGTTACCGTCCCATCGAAATTACATACGTATGCCTTATTTTTCCAGAAGGTAATCTTGTTGGGTTGTCGTCCTTTTTGTTGTCCGTCAATAATTTTAATCTGGGTAATACTTTTTCCGGTCTGCGCATTCAGAACTTCTACAGTACTTGACTTATTAACAACACAGTACATTTTAGATCCGTATTGTGCCAAGTCGTTGGCGACATCGCCTAACGGCCTATTATTCTGGGTTTGGAAATAGTCGTTCTGTATGCTTCCGTTTGTAATATTCAAGAGGGATAATGTCGCATTATTTTCATCCATAATTCCTTCATTAACGACATACATTATCTTATCAGAGGAAGTCGGAGTTACAGGTTCCGGTTCCGGGTCTTCTTTTGTACATGCGGCAAAAAATAAGCAACCCATTACCGCAAATAGAATCATTTTTAATTTTGTCTTTTTCATTTGTATAGATTTTTATATGTTTATTGATTTGATTTTCAATGCAAAAATATTTTAGAGATAAGTCGTTATTTGAATTTACGACATGACTAATTACTAACTCCTATTTACTCATTACTTATTAATACGAAGCTGTTATTCCAATCCGGTAATTACGTCCCGGCATAGGGTAATAGTTTACTACCTCATACTCCGTATCGAATAAGTTCAAGACCTGCGCTTGTAATTTTACCAATACTCGTTTAATTTTAAGTTGCTTACTTAATGTTACATTGTGTTCGGTATATGCTTCTAATTCGTTGGTCTTAGTATTAACTCCCGTGTATCGCGTACCGCAAAAAAATATATTATAATTAAAATCGACCCATGGATTCAAAAATGATATGTTCAAATTCCCCGAATGGACAGGCGTATATGGAATTTGATTATCATACGTCTTTTGTTTAGAATTACTTTTATCTAATGATTGCTGATAGCCATAGTTTCCTGAAGCGATTAATTTCATTTCTGCATACAGTTGAAAGTGGGATTCAAGAACAATATCAATTCCTGTGCTTTGTACTTTTCCGATATTTTGCATAGACCATACAAAAAGATTTTGTCGCGGCACGGCTATAATTTTATCGTTTACATTATTGTAATAACCGTCGGCAGTAAACAAAACCAGAGGTGCAAAAGAGCCAAAAGAAGCAGAATAGGTAATGCCCACATTTTGCTGATTGGTTTTCTCCGGTCTCAGGTCGGGATTTCCGATATTGTTATAGTACAATTCATTGAAATTTGGGACTCTATAATTTTGCTTGTAAAAATACCGTAGTCTTAGGTTTTCTTTTTTGAATATTTTGTAAGTAACGCCGGCAAATGGAGTCAGTTGATGATACTGTTTCTCGGTATGATCCTGATTGGTATGTTCGTTTATTTGCGTGGAAAGCAAGCTTGCCAGGATTTGTAAGCGTTTAATGTCGTATTTTGCATTAAGCGCGCTTAACCAGGAATAACGTTCCGGTTCGTTATATTTATTGAGATTAGAATGAAGCCTGTTAACAAAAAAGTCATTTGCCCATGAAATGGAAAATGGTTTAAAGATATTGTATTGTATTGCCTCTGACAAATAGTATTCATTCTGCCTGAATTCTTCGTCGAGTTTTTTATCCGCATTCAACAAATAATAAGGGTCTAAATAATGAGTATAAACATTCGAATATTTTGCATCTACGCGGAAAAGAAATTTCTGACTTAATGTATTGGCATAATTTGCCTGTATGAAAAAATTACGATCCCATAAGCGTTGCAAACTATTAGAAGTATAAAAAACGACAGCGCCCGGTAATCCGCGTTCCGAATCGTAATAATTTGCTTTGACATTCAGCTTTTGCTTTGGCGTAAGTTGAATAAAAGCATTGGCTTCCAGACTTAGCGACTTTATGTCCGAATTTTGCCGCGTCTCGCTCGAAACGCTATCGTTCTTAGAACCGTATCGTATCGTAAACGGGTAATCTCCTGTAGACTGTAACCAATTTACGTTGAATGATAATGAGACCTTATTTGAAATACGGTTTTCGATAATTAGGAGGGGATTAAACAGTCCGAAAGAACCTGCTTTAGCCCCTATAAGCAAATTGAACGGTTTTTGTTGTTCAAATACCGGCGTTTTACTTTGAATATTAAGCAGACTTGATAAAGAAAACGCCCTGGCCGTTTGTAGGATATTGTCGTCTTGTCCGTTAACAAGGCTGATATAGGCTACGTTCTCTAATGTGAATTTTCCCAAATCTACTTGTCCGTTCTGGCAATCGGATAGGGTTATGCCATCGTAAGCAACAAGCGTATTCTGGCTTCCCAAACTTCGCACCGAAATGGTTTTAAGTCCTCCGATACCGCCATAATCTTTAATGATTGTTCCCGAAAATTGTTTTACGGCGTCGGACAATTGCAAGGCGCCTTGTGTTTCTAATTCCGATGAACTCAGTTTTTGTAAGGGCGCTAAGGAAAGGCTTATTGGTTTTTCTTGAATATCCGATATGGTAACTCCCTTTAATTCATATGATTTAATAGAATCTGACTGATTCTTTTTGCGAAGCGGAATTGTATCGTTATTTTGGGCAAATGAATGACATCCTCCTAAAACCAAGTACAGGGAGAAGCAAAATACTTCCAATCTGCATTTAGCGAATAGTGTAAAAAGACGATATTCTTTTAATTGATACATTTGTAAAACCACTTGATTTAAGGTCAATCAAATAGCTTCCAATAACATTGAGTAAAAAACAGTACGCCGAAACTACCAAAGGGTAAAATTTTGCGCGTTGATTTTCAAGCTCTATCCTCGAAAGCTTTATTAATTCAATGCTCAGGCAGGTCTTCTGACTTACTCTCGTTTTAAACGCCTTCCCGATATTAGTTGAAAGTTGAAAGTTGAAAGTTGAAAGTTTTTTTATTCACTCTCCATTTTCCATTCTCAATTCCCCACCCGATAAATCAGTGGCAATGGATTTTATTTAAAACGCTATAAAGAGCTTACAGCAGCGGGACTGTTCAGGACTTTCACCTGATTCCCTTTTCATCAGCCTTTTAGAATAAAAGGACTGAAACCAAAGCAGATGCAAATATACATATTTTTGATAAAACAACAAATGATTTAACATATTTATGACATGAGACGTCTGGGAGAATAGGGCAATACTTAGAGGTCGTTTAAATTTTTATAGAAAAGATTTTGAGAGATAAAAATAGCCATTTTGCAGGCGGGATTTTTCAAGAATAGTAGCGCTATTGGGTAAAAATTCCGACAAAAAAGCGCATTTTTAGACTCAAAATACTTCATAGAAAAATTTTTAAACAACCTCTCAGAAATAATCCTTCATCTTTCAATTCATGAAACGCAGCGTTAAAGTATTTCCTATTTACCTTTGGTTAGAAATTTTATTGCTTTTTCCAGAATTAAATCTTGATTATTTTTAATACTTTGAATCGTCGGTTCTATTGTTTTATCTTTTTCGATTCCACATTGCTGCGTTTGCGCGCCATCGGGATATACAATACCTATTCCGGTGAATGAAGTTTTTATATTACCGGGAAAAGTAAAATAGGTTACATTGCCATCGCTGCCTGCAGTTACATTGCCAATTACAGTTACATTCGGATGTTGTTGCAATGCCATTACAAGGAACTCGGCCTCGCTCTGGGTATTTTCGTCGACAAGAATAACGACTTGTTTGTTTTGGAAAATATTCTTTTTCCCTATTTTAAATCCATCACTCATTTTAAACCTTCCGGGACATGTAATATCCGCATAGATACTTTTGAAAAAAGGGGTTCCGGGAGGCAACGCCTCTTTCATCAATTTCATTGAAACTCCGCCATTAGGATAAGAACGAATATCAAGAATCAACTTGTCATACTTCCGGATAATTTCCATATTCTTATCGAAATTATCCACATACAAATCATCTATATGGAGATAAGCAATATTTTTTTGATGAATCTTTACATTCACTCTCTTTTTCTTTCGCTTTTGAATACTGTATTGATATGAATGATAGCTTTTATAGTTCCGGAAATTGATAAATAGCGAACCGGCAATGGAATCTCTTTTAAATGTGATAAGATTTCGCGGCTTGAGAGAAGAGAGGATATAAGGGTTTACATTTCGTTGTTGCGTCCATTTATTCGTTGAAGATAGAAAATCCGAGAGACTGTCAAACAGGTATTTTACGGAAATTCCATTAATTTTAAGTATAATATCTCCTGCGCGTATTGAATGATCATTCCATTCCGGATTGCGAATAGTTTTGACAATAAATGTACTGTCTATTTTTGTCATTCGAAAATTAGGAACATATTCTCCAAAAACTTCTTTATCGATTGTTTCATCTTCGCTCCACGTCATAGAATGGCAATCGTCCAGTTTTGATGTCAGCCGGAGTATTGTCATTGCATACTCCTTTTTACTCGCCGACTCTTTAAATCCGGGAATAGCGGCATAAAGTATTTCATCCCAATTTGAGGAAATTAAGTCTCTATAAACATAAAAATAATGGATAAAATTCCAATAATCGGCCAATCCCCAGACTCTTAATACTTCATTTGGAAAATCATTCGAGGCTTTTATTGATGTTTTACTTTTTAAAATTCCCAAATGGTTTTGCTTCAAATATTCCGATGAAGTTCCCCTATTATTAGCGCACAATTTACCTACGTAATCTGTTAACTGTTTTGAAAAGTACAGGGAATCTTTTTCCAGAAAAGATAGAATACCGGGAATTTCCCGTTTCGATGAATAATGAATATCGTACGTTGATAATACCAACTCTTCAAGCAGTTTATTATACAATGCTTTTGATGTAGCTTGTTCAATTTGAGGATAGAATGTTAGAAACTGTTTGTCTACATCTTTTTTCGGATCTTGAAAGGGATAATATTTCAAAATTCCCCATATCTTGATAAAATAATACGTGCGTCCTGTTTCATTAAACTCATCTAAACGGGTTGTTTGCGGAAAGACAGCGCCTTTCCATATGGAGTCAGATTCCAAAGATATGGAAGATCTGTATTGAAAACTATCCCGAATGCGTTCAGCAAGTTTTAAGATAGGGGGATATAAAAAATATATCAAAAACGACCAGAGTATAGGAACCGCTACGATAACAAGGATTCTTTGCCATTTAATCATTCTATTTGAATTTTTTATTTTAAGCGCCTTTCTTCTTATAACTTAACACTGCCCAGAAATTAAAAGCAACTGCAAACCCTATCAAAGCAAGTAATTGAGGCAGCAATTGAATAATGCCGCTTCCCTTCAGAAAAACCATCCTCATGGCTTCCATAAAATAACGCAACGGATTAAAATAGGTTACAACCTGCGCCCATTGGGGCATGCTGCTTATGGGAGTAAACAATCCGCTGATAAGAATGAAAACAATCAAGAAAAAAAACATTACAAACATAGCTTGTTGCATGGTAGCCGAGTAGTTGGATATCACCAAGCCAATTCCCGAAACCAATAAAATATAAATGGCGGCAAACAAATAGATGGTAATATAACTTTGGGGTATTAAACCATAAATCAATGCAGCCAAAGTAAAACATAGGGTAAGAACAATAAACCCGATTATCCAGTAGGGAATTAATTTTCCCATAATAAAGGTGAATTTACTAACCGGCGTAACATTAATTTGTTCTATGGTTCCTTTTTCTTTCTCGCTGACAATATTCAAAGCGGGCAAAAAACCGCAGAGCATTGTTAATAGCATTCCCATTAAAGCCGGTATCATAAATACCTTATAGTTCAGATGAGGATTAAAGCGATTTTGCGTACTGATTTCAATGGTAGGTAAATTACCTTTTTGCGAAGCTTGCACCCAGTCCGAGCGTATTTCGTTCGAAAAATCATTTAAAATAGAAACCAAATAAGCGCTGCCCAATCCGCCTTTCGTATTATTGATGGAATTAGCCGCTATCATTACTTGGGAAGTATTTCCTTGCGCTAAATTTTTTTGAAATCCGTAGGGAATGGCAAGTATCAGATCGGCATTGCCTGACTCAACGCTTCTAAGGGCGTTTACATATGTGCCTGATATATTTGTTAATTGGAAATAACCGGAATGGCGGATTTTTTCAACTAAACGCGTAGAATACGGACTATGATCGTTATCGACCAAGCTAACCTTAACGTTTTTCAAATCCATAGTCAATGCCCAAGGCATTACCAACATTACCATAAGCGGAAAGCCAATGATAATCTTCGGCATGAACGAATCGCGAAAGATTTGCTTAAATTCCTTTTCTATCAAATATTTTAGCATGAGAATTGAATTTATGAAAATTCGCCGCCCTCAACCTAACTATACTATACCCTGTCTATCGACTCTACCCCGTCTATTTTACGAAGTTTTAGCATCAATTCATTCAGCTTTTTTGTATTGACGACATAAATCATGAGAATGCCGTTTACAACGCCCTGACTTGCTTCCATAGTAAGTCCCCGTATATTCAGGTTCGACTCGCTGGTGATTACTCTTAACATATCTTGCAAAAGTCCTTTCCTATCGATTCCCGAAATTTTTATACCCGTTAAGAAAGTCAATACCTCGTCTTTAGGCCATTTGGCCTTTACAATTCGTTTTTTAAATTTAGACATTTCCTCAATGGCAGTATCACAATTGCTTCGATGCACAATAATCGCATTGTCCGAAACAAGTCCCACCACATCGTCTCCGGGAACGGGCCTACAACAGGGAGCTATTTGGTATTTCAGTTTTTCATCTTTTTCATCCCAGAAAATACTGTTCAGATCCGCATCCACTTGATTTGTCAAATTATCACGTAATGTTTTAGTCGATGATTTCTTATGTGGAATCGGAATGAATCCCTTTAAAAAAATCATCCAGGGAGAGGGCTTTTCTACTTTATTAAAACAAACGCGAACTTTTTCCAAATCAATCTGATCTGTTGCAAAATAGTAATACAAATCCGTATCGCTATTAATTTTTAAGAACGTTTTTAATTGCAGGATATTCGATTTAGAAGGATCGATATGCAATGCTCTGAAATAACCCAACATTTTTTCTCTACCTGCATCTTTAAACGACTTGCGTTTTTCGCGTATAAAATTAATGATCGATTCTTTTGCAGATAAAGTTTTTACCCAAGCAAGCCATTCTTCGGCGGGCTCCGTTTTTTTAGATGTAATGATCTGAACTTGATCGCCATTTTTCAAAATATAATTATTGGCAACTACCTGATAATTTACCTTGGCGCCCATACATCTCATTCCTAATTCAGTATGAACAGAAAAAGCAAAATCAATAACGCAAGCCCCTTTCGGCAAAGTCTTCATATCTCCTTTAGGAGTAAAGACCGTAACCTGATCGGAATATAAATTCAGTTTAAAATCGTCCACAAATTTCAATGCGCTATTAGAAGCATTTTCAATAATATCGCGAACCTGTTCAATCCAATTATCGAAACCCGGCATTTCAACCGTTTCTATGTTTCTTTCTTTATAGCGGTAATGGGCAGCCAAACCTTTTTCGGCAATTTCATCCATTCGCTTGCTGCGAATCTGAACTTCAACCCATTTACCTTTATTTCCCATCACGGTTGTATGAATAGCTTCGTACCCATTGGTCTTCGGCATCGAAACCCAATCTCTAAAACGTTCCGGATTAGGCCTGTATAAACGCGAAACCAAAGAATATACTTTAAAACAATCCTCCTTTTCAGTCTCTAAAGGAACATTCAATATGATACGTACGGCAAAAACATCATAAACTTCTTCAAAATCAATATTTTTATCTTTCATTTTTCCCCAAATAGAGGGGATCGACTTTATACGGCCGGTTATATTAAAATCATATCCTTTTTGGGCCAATTCTATTGATATGGGTTCAATAAATTCTTTGACATACGCCTCTCTATCAACCTGGGTTTGTTCTAATTTATTTTTTATATCATTATACTCCTGAGGATGAGTATATTTCATAGAAAGCTCTTCTAATTCGCTTTTTATTAAATACAATCCCAACCGATACGCCAGCGGAACATATAAAAACATAGTTTCGGAAGAAATAGCCAATTGTTTGTCGCGAGACATGGCATCCAAAGTCCGCATATTATGCAATCGATCGCAAAGTTTTAACAGAATAACACGGACGTCGTCGGCCATTGCCATTACCAGCTTTTTGTAATTTTCGGCCTGAAGAGATTCTATGGGACTGTTTTCCATAATTTCGTCTATCTTCGTCAAGCCATCGATAATCGTCGCTACGGTGTCGCCAAAAATAGTCCGGATATCTTCCAGCGTATATTCCGTATCTTCCACCACGTCATGTAATAATGCACACACAACTGCAATAGGCCCCATGCCTACTTCCTGGGCCGCAATACGCGCCACTTCCAAAGGATGAAAAATATAAGGCTCTCCCGAATGCCTCCGCATACCTGTATGCGCTTTTAAAGATATCGTAAACGCCTTTCGGATCATCCGTTTTTCTTCTTGCGAGATCTCTTTCTGAAAAACCGAAATAAGTTGCCGGTATTTTTTTACAATTTGTTTTCTCTCCTTTTCTTCATCTATTACATACATAGGCATTTAAAAATATAATCTTCTTAAAAAAATTCAAATAAACCAGGCAAAATTACTAAAACCGATTGACAAAGATAGAAAATGTCGATTGTAGCCCCTATTAAATAAAACGGATGACGCACATACCCATGCGTCATCCGTTCAAATCAAGGAAAAAAATCAGTTTTACGCGTTTTCCCTATCGTTTTATTGGACAATCAGTTTTTCAACTTTAGTCCATGTTGCAATCGTTTTGGTTACGCAAACGTTAAGACTAATATTGTTTGGCGCATCGCAACGATTGATAGGGATCAATGAATAATTTCGGTGAAGAACTAAAATATTTCGGTGAAAATATCAAAGATCGAAAGAGGATGAGGGGAGGAATAATAAACCAAAATTTCACCCGTACTGAGTCAAGCGATTTTTGAATATAGTAATCCATTCAAATACAAATATGCCTTACAACCTATTTTCAGAGAATTACACAATCCGCTTCATCCTGAATTGAACATTCAAATTTATTTAACGCATCAACAATCAAATGATTTTACCTTCTTTTTACAAAAAAGGCCTTTAACAATTCAGCGGATTCCTTTTCAAGAATTCCTGAAACAACTCTTGTTTTAGGATGAAATAACGATTTTCCTACAAGGGAACAACCCCGTTTTTCATCATGCGCGCCATATACAACTCGTCCTATTTGAGTCCAAAAGGCAGCTCCGGCGCACATTACGCAAGGCTCCAAAGTAACGTAAAGCGTACATTCCTGCAAATACTTTCCGCCAAGGAAATCGGCTGCCGAAGTAAAAGCCTGCATTTCTGCATGAGCGGTCACATCTCCCAGCCGTTCCGTAAGATTATGAGTCCGGGCAATGATCTGATTTTCACAAACAATGACGGCTCCCACGGGAACTTCGCCCAATTGAAACGCTTTTTGCGCTTCTTTTAGCGCTTCCCGCATAAAATCCTCGTCAGATATATTTAAAATACTCATAGTTATAAAAACAAGATTTAAAGAATAATTGAATTAGGCGTTTAAGCAATATCGTAGGGATAATTTGTCATGATGATTTTCAATGGCTTTCATGTGTTTAAAATTTATAGGCCCCTCTAAATCTCCCCAAAGGGGAGACTTGGCTGACGTGCGCCTTTAATCATTCGTATTGGAGCGCCAAAGGCTCATGATTATTTCATGTGTTTATTTTCCTTGATAGACTAGTCAGGGCGTGACTTAAAGTCACACCCTGACTTATCCCGCATTATTCATGGTATTTCCATAAGTTATTGAATATCGAATACTTCAAAGATTTGAAACATCTTTCAACAAAAAATAGTACAAACTAATTTTTGCAGGGCGCTTATCTTTAATTATCCGGAACTTATTCAGGAGTTGCGTAAATAAGTAAGTTTTACGCCTTGTATTTTATTAAAAGCATTGCAAACTTTATCGCTTCGACTACAACGCACTGAAAACTCAATAGAGCAATTTAAATCAAAATGACAATTGGACTGTTCCAAATCGTTATCTTTCATAATCTGCATCACATCGTTCATTTGCGCATATTCAAAATCAATACGATATATACTGTAAACATTTTTTTCCACAATTGTGGCATTCTCCAATGCATCTTTTGCGGCTGTTTTGTATGCTTTTATTAAACCTGAAACGCCTAACTTGGTTCCTCCGAAATAGCGTACCACAACCAATAGGACATTGGTTAGATCGTAAGAAAGAAGTTGTCCGTAAATAGGTTTTCCGGCTGTTCCCGAAGGTTCGCCGTCGTCGTTTATGCGGTATGCAGATTTATTATATCCAAGTATATATGCATAACAATGATGACGAGCGTCGAAGTACTCCTTTTTTATATTTAGCAAAAGTTGTTTGACATTCTCTTCGGTAGCAACAGGGAAAGCCAAAGCAATGAACTTACTGCCTTTTTCCTTATAGAGTCCTTGAACGTTACCGTCCAGTGTTTTATATATATCGTCAAACATGCCTCAATAAATCCGCATATCAAAAACAATTTCCATGTATTTTATTATAAATTGAGAAAATAGTTTGCAAAACCAAAGATCCCCCCCCCCTGACTATTGACTGATTTTCTTTTCTAATTCTTCAATCCAATACCGGAATTGTTTATCGGTTTCAGCTAAATTAGCAATCGTTTTGCAGGCGTGTAATACCGTTGCATGGTCTTTGTTTCCACATTGCAGCCCAATAATAGCCAAAGAAGCCTTTGTAAATTTTTTAGAGAAATACATGGCAAATTGGCGGGCCTGAACAATTTCCCGTTTTCTGGTTCTGGAATTAATTGATTCTATGGGTAAGTTAAAATAATCGCATACAATTTTTTGGATGTAATCTATTGTAATTTCTTTAGACGAACTTTTAACGAACCTGTCGATCATTTGCCTTGCCAGATCAATAGTAATTACTTTCCTGTTTAAAGAAGACTGCGCTATCAAGGAAATCAGGACGCCTTCCAACTCGCGTATATTCGAAGAAATATTATACGCTAAATATTCAATTACATCTTTGGGTATTTCTATTCCGTCGTTATATAATTTCTTTTCCAAAATAGCAATGCGCGTTTCTACATTAGGAAGCTGTAAATCTGCCGAAAGACCCCATTTCATCCTGGAAATTAAGCGTTGCTCCATTCCTGATAACTCTGCGGGCGGTTTATCTGACGTAATAATTAACTGTTTGTTTTTTTGATGCAAATAATTGAATATATGAAAGAAAATATCTTGCGTTCCTTTTTTATTAACCCAAAATTGAATATCATCAATAATCAGCACATCAATCATCTGGTAAAAATGAACGAAATCATTCTGATTGTTATTCCTTACCGAATCGGTATATTGTTGGTAAAATTGCTCCGCCGTCACATATAAAACAATCTTATCGGGATAAGTCATTTTGGTTTGCAGGCCAATTGAATGCACCAAGTGCGTTTTACCTAATCCAACATTACTATATATGTAAAAAGGATTGAAAACAGTTTTGCCTGGATTTTCGGCTACGGCAAAACCGGCCGAACGCGCAAGACGGTTGCAATCGCCCTCGATAAAGTTATCAAATGAATAATTCTCATTTAACTGGGAATGTATTTTAATTTTTTGCAAACCCGGTATAATAAATGGATTGGGAAAATCCTTTGCTTTTTCTTTATTTATATCTAAAGGAAAATCTTTAGGATGGTTTTGCGTGGCTTTTTTATTGGAAGAAGGAAGTACAGAGGTATAGGGAGACGAAGATCCGATTCCTTGATCCATAACGATGCTATATTCCAACATTCCCGCAGGGCCTAATTCCCGTTTGATTGTTTTTTTCAATAGGTCTATATAATGCTCTTCCAGCCACTCATAAAAAAATTGACTGGGAACTTGAATCGTCAGAATATTATTCTCCAATTTAACCGGCTTTATAGGTAAAAACCAAGTTTTGAACATCTGATAACTACTTAAATTATCCTTTATCACATCCAAACACCTTGACCAAACTTCCTTATACCCTTTCTCCATAAATCTGACATCCATTTATTTATAAATATAAAAATATAATAACTCCTATTTTGAGAGTTTACAAATATCCGCGTAGAAAAGAAAATAGATGTTCAAAAAAAAATTTGTTTTTCCCATTTTTTCTCATATACGAAACACATGTTTTAAACTCCTTTTCCTCGCTTGATTTTTTTTAAAAAACACATTTTAATTCAAAGCTAGGACTTTATTCAAATTTCCAGGTTAAAAACGCAATATAAGATATATTTTCATTTAAAAAAAATCAAAAATACATTTTTTTTACCCTACGCAAGAGAAGAAACATAAACAACTAACAATCAGCATAATAAAAGTTAAACACTTATTTCTAATACATTACAAACGATTTTAAAAATAACTTCGTCAAAACTGCATACAAATATAATTATTCGAAAGGATATTTCCAACAATATGCGCATATATATAGAAATATTTGTCCAAGACAATCATATTGAATACTTTTGCAAATCAAAACGACAGGGTCATGTATTGGAGAAACTAAATTCTTGTTGTCAGTTTTTATTTCAAATATTATTATTGTAGCAATGACAAACAGCGACAATGTTTTCTTAGAGAGATGTTTTCAATTGGCGTTAAATGGATTAGGGAAAGTAATGCCTAATCCGTTGGTAGGTTGTGTAATTGTAAAAGACGGATTTATTATCGGAGAAGGTTTTCATCAGATATACGGGGGGAATCATGCGGAAAGGAATGCCATCGAATCTGTTAAAGACCCATCTTTACTTGAGAACGCCACGCTATATGTAAATTTGGAACCTTGCTCCCATTTTGGGAAAACGCCTCCATGTTGTGACTTGATTATTAATGGAAAAATAAAAAAAGTCATATTCAGCAACCTCGACCCGAATCCTTTGGTTGCAGGACAAGGGTTGGAAAAACTCAGAAATTCGGGAATAGAAGTTTGTCCAGGAATTTTAGAAAAAGAAGGATTCGAATTGAATAAACGTTTTTTCACTTTTTTTTCAAACAAAAGACCTTATATAATATTAAAATGGGCGCAAACAAGAAACGGCTTCATGGATATCGAACGCCCTGGGATTTCGAAGTATAATTGGATTACAAACCGGCAACTGACAATATTATCGCATAAGTGGAGAACTGAAGAAGCCGCCATAATGGTGGGTTCCAATACCGTAAAAAATGATAATCCCCAATTGAACGTTCGCCTATGGAAAGGAAATAATCCGGTTAGAATTGTTTTAGACAGATTATTGCAATTAGACCTCTCGTCTCACGTATTCAACGGAAAAAGTAAAACATTGGTTTATACAGAAAAAGAAAAGACTTCGGCCTCCCGCAATTTGGAATTTATAAAAATTGACTTTTCCGATATGGCTAGCGAAATTCTTCGGGATTTATATCAACGGGAAATACAATCGGTCATCATAGAAGGAGGAAGAAAAGTATTGGATACATTTCTGACCCAAAATCTCTGGGATGAAATTCGTTTGTTGATAGGAAACCAATATTTTGATAACGGCCTTGAGGCCCCTCAATTAAAAACAAGGCCTGTAGAGGAGATAGAATGCAGGGACAATCGGATTTTGCTTTTTAAAAATAAAATGGGTAATGAAATTCCAGAATTTTCATCACCCATTTTATGAACTTGATTTTATAGTCTAAAGTTTAACTGTCGTTTCGGAGGATTCTTTTTTAACCGTTTTAACTCCTTTCCCAAATACTAAGTTAGACCCGAATTGAAAGCCCATTGATTTTATATGAGCAACGCGAAAACTCGACATTTGGTTTATAATCAAATACATTTGCCACGGGCCTAAGGCAACGCTGCCGCCAAAACCTAAATTGAACCAAGTTTGTCCGATAAAAGAGTTTCCCAACGATAATTCCAACCAATTTCCCAAACGATAATTCAAATTAATATTGGTTGAAGAAAAATATGTCTTATCCAGTATTTCTCCTCTATATAAAAGACTCGCTTTCAGATAAGGAAAAATATTGTAACTTCCCGACAAATAAAATTTAAAAGGCAATGAAGATGTATATGAAGGAGCATTCTCAATACTTTTCAATTTGATTATATCTTTCAATGAATCAGCTAAAACAGTAATAAAATCGCCGTCAAATATATCTTTAGCTTCGTTAAATCCTGTAAATGCAAATTCTCCGGGGCCGTCTTCGTTTACTACTTCTTTAACATTCTCTTTCCAACGGATAAAACCCCAATCTACAATACTTGCCGAAAACTGGAATTTATCGTTCAGCTTATATTCAACGCCTATGTCTACTCCAAATCCATGATTATTGGGAAGATAAGACGTCGCTTCTAAGGTATTTAAATCCAATGAATCGTAGGTAAACATACCTGCCGTATTTAAATTTATAGAATAGCGGGCAACCAAGGAGTCTATATTTTGAGAAGTATAAACAGAAAGTTTAGATCCTCCCGTGCTTACGTCTAAATATCCGGTAAGATATTTTAAATGGGCTCCTACCGTCCAATTTTCATCAATTTTATATCCCCCGCCCACGGAAATTTCCGACCATGCCCGGGCAGCGACAAATCTTCCCGAAATAATTTCTAATTCATTGTCGGATCCCAAATAATTTCCATTCCCATTTACTAATAGTTCGAAAAAATCTTTCTTCAGATTAATATAAGCCGAGGTATGAACTTCTGTAGAAAATGTTACAAACCATTTATCTTTCTGAAATCCAAATCCAAACAAAGAAATATTAGGAGATAAACCCACCTTATTGACGTCGTTTAAACCATTCAAAAAGTCGTTGGCATTTAATACCCTTTCTCCTCCGACAGTTTTTACATAGGGGTAGGGATTAACAGGTATATAGGTAGAAATATTAAATCCCGGTAAAGCAATATACCATGAATTGTCGGGGAAAAAAGCAGGGTTCATGCTGTTTATCTGCGGCATTTTTTCCATATTATACAGCAGCAATCCTCCCCCTCCTTGCGCCTGGTGAAGTTTAGGCAATAATAGTACCAATCCCAATAATATATATTTATATCTATTCCTCATTTTTTTAAACAATTTATTCATAAGAAGCAACAAAAACTTCTATTCTATGATTCTATTTCTTACTAATTAAAAATTATAACCCGAAGAATATACTTTAGCGCCCAGTAAGACTTTTAGTCTATGTCTCGGTAATATTTGCACTCGCCGGGCATTTGTTGTTAAACCGGCCCGCAAAATGACATGCGGCGATCTGTTTAACCGTTTCAGCCGATCCTTCCCCACCGGAATAAAAGACAATTGGGAAGGAAGCGTATTGTTAGAAATTATTTTTTCTCCTCCATCATAAAACAAAGAATCAATTACATTCATTGAAGCATCCAAAAAATACAACTGAAGATTGAGATCAATCGGGAATGTATTTTCAAAGCGATATAAAATATCGGCGCTTATTCCATTAACTCCCGAACCGTCAATATCTTCATCCGACAGGTTCATATTAAACGATAAAGTATCATTCAACTGAATATTTGCTTCTAAATTCAAGGATATTCCAAAATACATGGCAATATCTATTTCTTTTGGTAGAATCCTTATCGACGATGTATCCAAAACCAGATCAAAAGAATATCTTATCATCTGGGGCTCGAATTGCGAGAAAATATTATTTGGATTGGACGACAATAGTTTCCGGTAATAATTTCCAATTGTAATCGGATCGCTCACAGAAGCGTTAATAGGGGTCGTCTGCCCATTTCTGTCAACCAATTGCAGATTCAAATTCTGGATATCAATAGGTATTGATTCCCCCTGTGAAATTTCTTCAAATTGCCCTTTTATCCACAGTTCAAAAAGCGTGGTGTCAAAAACGCATCCTCCCGATACTTTTTTAGAAAAAATATCAATGTCAACTTCATTCTCAACCGGTATTACAATTTCTCCTGATTTGGCTTTTAATTGTCCTCTCTTTATATCCAAAGGAAGATAAAGAGTATCACGAAATACAATTTTAACTTCATCTCCATTAAATTCCACTTGTATAGGGCTCTCTCCTCCCCCCGTTAAATTGAGCACATTTTTAATGCTCATTTCCGCATTCAACAAAGGAGCGGCAAAAACGGGGTCAACTCCTTCAACGCCTTTAAGAGAGAAATCATTTTCCTTAACGCATGCATTAAAAAGAAACGTCGCTACACAAATTATCATAAACGTTCCTATTGATTTCTTTTTCATGTTTATCAAATTTATCATTTTTACAAAATTACAAAATTCATAGCATTCAACATTATAAATAATTTCTTTCTCCAAAAACAGCCGTTCCAACACGAACCAAAGTACTTCCCTCTTCTATAGCCAGCAAATAATCCGAAGACATTCCCATTGATATTTCTTTAAATTGCCGCTGTTGGAAAAAATATTTCTGTTTTAAAAAATCGAAAATAGATTTTAAATACCTGAACTCTTTTCTTATTTCATCTTCATTATCTGTGAAGGTAGCCATTCCCATAACTCCCAAAATATTCACATTGTTTAATTCTTTAAACTCAGGATCCGATAATATTTCATGGGCTTCTTCTTTGCTAAGTCCGAATTTAGATTCCTCCGTGGCAATATGAAACTGCAACAAGCAATCAACAACCCGATTGCACTTTTTCGCTTCTTTATTTACTTCTTTCAACAAATTGAAACTATCAATACTATGTATCAGGGAAACATACGAAATAATATATTTTATCTTGTTGGTTTGCAAATGCCCTATAAAATGCCATTGAACATCTTCAGGCATCAGCAAATATTTTTCCTTCATCTCCTGCGCTTTATTCTCTCCAAAAATACGTTGACCGGCATCATATGCCTCCATTATTGCATCTACGTTTTGGGTTTTGGATACCGCTACCAAAGTAACATTTTCGGGCATAGTTGATTTTATTTGCCGAAGATTTCCGGAGATATCTGCTTTATTCATTTTACAACATTCTTTAAACAATGAAATTATATTTTCTCTAAATGAAAAATATTTCCAAATGCTATGATCCTGTCTCTGCTAACTCCTCCGTCACATCATCGGATTCATTTTCCATATCCATTTTCTTTTCTTTATATTGAAAAACGAGCCACTTTCCATTCGTTTTTTTCAGATAAATCTTTTTCGATTCGTCCGAATCGACTTCGTCATCATTTGTCCTGTCCGGATCGTCTATTCGATAAGTCGCCTCTGCCTGATCTTGGTTTATCTTCACATCCAGAATTTTCACCTCTCTTTTTTTTGCATCCGACTTAACTTTATCCATAATGATAGGATCTGTTCCTTCAAAAAGTTGCGCATATACATCTATTATTCTAACTGTTTCTGTTGTAACAAACTCTTTTGCTTTCTCATATTCGAAATCCTTCATTGCAGTCAAATAATTTTTGGCAACTACTTTTACTTGTTTTTCATCCGAATTGCATGAAGCCAATACTAACACTATCAGCAAAATAACATACTTTTTCAGATTTTGTTTTGCATTTTTCATTTTTAATGGTTTTTAAATTTCACGTAATATTCCACAAAATCCTAACGTTAAATTCTCCTTTTTGGGAATAGGCAAATTGGTTCTTATATCAATTGCATAAACATTTGTTAATTATAGATTCAACAACTTTATACATCTTACATTAAAACGGTAAGCGTCAAATTCATCTAATTAACAAACTACAAATTTACCAAAAAACAATATAAAAATTCCATGAAAATGTTGCTCTTATCCTTTATATTTTTTCAACAAAAAAAGAGCAGTCATCATAAAACGACTGCCCTTAAATTTTTGAATCTGATTCTAATATAAGAACGAAAGCAAAATACCTGCGGCTACAGCCGAACCGATAACTCCTGCTACATTAGGTCCCATGGCATGCATCAACAAGAAATTATTTTTATCATATTCTTGTCCTATCATTTGCGAAACGCGAGCGCTGTCCGGAACAGCTGAGACTCCGGAATTCCCGATAAGCGGATTGATTTTATTTTCTTTATTCAAAAACAGGTTCATTACTTTTACGAAGAGTACTCCTGCAAAAGTCGCTACGATAAATGAAGCGGCTCCTAAACCGAATATACCTATGGATTTAGCCGTCAAGAAAGAGGTTGCTTGAGTGGATGCGCCTACCGTTAAACCTATCAAAATAGTAACTATATCGATAAGAGGTCCTGACGCAGTTGCGGCCAAACGTTTAGTAACGCCGCTTTCTTTCAACAGGTTACCCAAAAACAACATCCCTAAAAGAGGTAAACCATAGGGAACAATAAAACAAGTTAATAATATCCCCAGAATAGGAAATATTATTTTTTCTGTTTTAGAAACCTGACGCGGGGGTTTCATTCTGATAACACGTTCCTTGCTTGTTGTCAATAAACGCATGATAGGAGGCTGAATAACAGGAACCAATGCCATATAAGAGTATGCAGATACGGCAATAGCGCCCATTAATTCCGGCGCCAACTTAGAGGAAATAAAAATAGCGGTAGGGCCGTCGGCTCCGCCTATAATTCCGATGGCGCCTGCTTCGGCCGGATTAAAACCTAGTTGCAAAGCAATTGTATAGGCTCCGAAAATTCCAAATTGAGCGGCTGCGCCAATTAACATTAATTTCGGATTGGATATCAAGGCCGAGAAATCTGTCATGGCGCCAATTCCCAAAAATATTAAGGGTGGATACCAACCATTTCTCACTCCATGATAAAAGATATTAAGCACGCTTCCCTCTTCATAAATTCCAACCGACATTCCGGGGAAAAAAGGAATATTTCCTATAATAATGCCGAATCCGATAGGGACCAATAATAGGGGTTCGTACTCTTTTGCTATTGCCAGGTAAATAAAGAACAATCCCACTAAAATCATAACGAGATGTCCCCAAGTAAAATTGGCAAAAGCAGTATACTGCACAAATTGCAGCATCTGATTTTGAACAAAATCCAAGAAACCTGTAGAATTTAAACCAATCATTGTTTATTCTCCTATTATTAATAAAACTTCCCCTTCCATAACAGAATCGCCTTTATTGATTTTTATTTCGGAAACGGTACCAACCTTATCCGATTGAATATTATTTTCCATTTTCATAGCTTCCAACAAAACAACATTTTGTCCCATGGATACTTTATCTCCAATCTTTACCAGAATATCTAAAACCACTCCGGGAAGCGGCGATTTTATCACCCCTATGTTTCCTCCTCCCGTCATTTTAGGAGCGGAATCGGAAGATGGAACCGCCTGTGTGCGCACCAATTTCGGCGTTTTCGGTTGCTGTTTTATTTCTCTGTCAATTTCTACTGTATATGGAGTTCCGTTTAATTCCAATTGAATATTCTGATCTTCTACATTTGTAATATCGACATTATACTTTGTGCCATTTATAGTAAATTTATAACTTTTCATATCCTTCGTTTTTACTGGTTTTACTTTTATCTATTTTTAAAATATGTATTCATGCCATATAGTTTGGCATTCCAAGGCGTCCAAGAACGAACTTTATTCTGAAATGTCAATACCGTATTTTCCGTATCATGCAATTCGTTATTATACATATAAATAGCGGCAGCGATAGCGGCAAATTCCTCCCCGCTCATAGATGAAGGCTTCTTTATCCCGGTAACAGCTCCCAAATCTTGTGTTTTTTGCTTTTTATTTAAAAGCATGGCTCTCCTATTTTGAAAAAATGTAAGCGCTTTGCCTGTACTCATAAATGAAATCGCTAATATCAACAATCCTAAAAACACTACGCCCATCGCAATTACCGCCAATCCTCCGCCAAACGGATCTGCTTCCAAAATTTCCGACGCCTTTTGAGGCTTACGGTAATGTAAAGACGGCGTACTCTCTAAAGAAATGTTTTCAATTCCCTTTGCTGTGGAAATAGCAATTAAATCATACCCCTTTTCATTTTGTCCTGCAATATACAGTTCCTGGTCCGATTTGCTATAACTGAATGCATAAGCCCTTCCTTTGAAATAAACTCTGACGCATTCCCGACCATCCAGAGTAAGAACCGACAAGTAACAACTATCGCGGTGAGAGGCTAAATACACCAAATGATTTTCATAAATGGCAATCCCTTGCGGACGGTAAATAAAATGAACGTCGTGCCTGCCAATATGATTATCGACCAATATTCTTTTTGCTATTTCTAATCCTCCATTCTGATAATGAATGATGTCAATTGAATTGTCAACAGCATTAATTGCGCCGAAAACGTTATTGGCTTTGTCGAATACAAAAAGTTGGGGAGTCAACGGATCGTAAAACTCGTCTGAAGAATGCTTTGAAGCGGCTTCGCATTCTTTAGCTTTTCCCGTTTCCTGATTTATTGTTTCCGTATGTTTCGTATTATTTTGGGCGCTTGATACGCCCAAGGCAAACAGCGTTACCAAACATCCTAAAACAATCTTTTTTATTACTTTATTCATCATAATATTCTTTTTTCGTTGTTCGTAAACCGGATTATAATGGAATATTAGTATGTTTCTTGGGCGGATTGGAGTCTTTCTTGGTCGCCAAAGCCTGAAGCGCGCGGATAATACGGAAACGCGTATTACGGGGTTCAATTATATCGTCGATCATACCATATTTAGCTGCATTATACGGATTAGCGAATTTGTCATTGTATTCATTCTCTTTATCCGTAACAAATTTAGCGCGTTCTTCCGGATCGGCGATTTCTTTTAATTGGCGTCCATACAACACCTCTATAGCTCCGCTGGCGCCCATAACGGCAATTTGAGCCGAAGGCCATGCATAATTAATATCGCCGCGCAATTGTTTACAACTCATTACATCATGCGCTCCGCCGTATGATTTACGTAGCGTGATGGTAACTTTCGGAACGGTGGCTTCTCCATAGGCAAACAAGAATTTGGCTCCATGAATAATAATTCCGCCGTATTCCTGAGCCGTTCCGGGCAAGAATCCGGGTACGTCGACCAAAGTAACGATAGGGATATTGAAACAGTCGCAGAAGCGAACAAAACGACCTCCTTTACGAGAAGCGTTAATATCCAAAACGCCGGCAATATAGCTGGGCTGGTTGGCTACAACGCCCACAGACATGCCATTAAAACGAGCAAACCCTACAACCAAGTTGGGCGCATAATGACGGTGAACTTCAAAAAATTCATTATCATCCACAATTGCATGGATAATGTCTTTTACATCGTAAGGTTTATTAGGATTATCGGGAATAATACTGTTTAAAGAATCTTCTAAACGGTCTATCGGATCGGCAGTCGGAATATAGGGAGGATCTTCAAAATTGTTGGAAGGCAAATAGCTGATTAATTTACGGATAAGCAATATGCCTTCTTCTTCATTTTCAGCTACAAATTGAGTAACACCCGATTTTTGGGCATGCACCATAGCGCCGCCTAAAGCTTCGTCGGTTACATCTTCGCCGGTCACAGTCTTAACCACTTTAGGACCGGTGACAAACATATAACTATTTTCTTTAGACATCATGATAAAATCGGTCAAAGCCGGCGAATAAACGGCTCCCCCTGCACAAGGACCAAAAATAGCCGATATCTGAGGAATTACGCCCGAGGCCATAATATTACGTTGAAAAATTTCGGCATACCCGGCCAAACTTTGCACGCCTTCTTGTATACGAGCGCCGCCCGAATCGTTGATGCCAATAACCGGCGCGCCTACTTTCATGGCTTGATCCATTACTTTGCAGATTTTTTTGGCAAAAGTCTCAGATAAAGACCCTCCGAAAACCGTAAAATCTTGAGAAAAGACATACACCAAACGTCCGTCGATAGTGCCATATCCGGTAATGACCCCATCCGAAAGATAAGTCTGGTTCTGCATATCGAAATCGGTGCAACGGTGGGTTACAAACATATCAAACTCTTCAAACGAACCTTCGTCCAACAATAAGTCAATACGTTCGCGAGCCGTCATTTTTCCTTTTGCATGTTGGGCGTCAATTCGTTTTTGGCCGCCTCCTAATTTGGCTTCCGCTCTTTTATCGAGCAATTCCTTTATTTTATCATGAAATGCCATTTCTCTAAAGTATTATTTATGGTTAATATAAATTCTTTATCAGATGTAAAATTATTCGCTGCAAAATTCAGTCAGAATACCCATGGTTGATTTCGGATGCAAGAATCCTATATTCATATTTTCAGCGCCTTTACGCGATTTTTGGTCAATTAATTGAACGCCTTTAGCAGACGCGTCAACAAGGGCTTCATCTGTATTTTCAACAGCAAAAGCAAGGTGGTGAATGCCCGGGCCTTTTTTTTCTATAAATTTACCAATAGGGCCTTCCGGATCTGTAGATTCCAAAAGTTCTATTTTCACATCGCCAATTTTAAAAAAGGCAGTTTTTACTTTTTGATCTGCTACTTCCTCTATCGCATAGCATTTCAAACCCATTACGTTTTCCCAATATTTAATGGCTTCTTCAAGGTTTGCAACAGCAATACCTATATGCTCTATATGTGTTGGTTTCATATAAAAAAACAAATAATTTATTAATTAGAATTCTTTGTGTGAATTGCTTGCAAAGGTAGGGTATTTTTTCCGTTTAAAAAAGGAAAATATGATGCGAGAAATCTATGATAAAGATTGCCAAACAATAACAAAGGCGCCTTTTGAACTTTGCCTCCTTTAGTATATTCTCTATTGATTCGGTCTATAAAATTTGTTTCAACTTCCCACAAATTATTAAACAAAGAAAATTATATAAACAATTAAAAAACAAAGTATTAAAGAAACATATTCCGGATTTTCAAATTTATATCCAATATTTAAAACGATAAAAGCATACGCTTATCGACTTATAGTCTGTAATTAAGCAAACTATTAAGAAAAAAATTAGCGACTATTTTATCTAAATGCTATTCTTCGGGGCTTTTTATTCTCAAAAAGTCCGGTTGGCAATATTTAAATAATCTTGTTTGAAAAAATTCGTTCGAGATATCCAAGGCATCCTTTTTCGAGGCTTTGGTTACGGCTATCAGATAAGTATTTTCCTCTAAATTCAAAGCCTTTATTTCTGTTTTCGTATTTCCCAACAAAACGTTTAATTCTCCTAAGTTTGTCGTTGACTGCATTTTAACGAAAAACGTATTCGTCAGCGCATTGGGTACGGATCCTTTATCGGCAATTAAAAAGGGATTGGCATACTGTATGGTGGATTCCTGTGCAATACGACTTGCTAATTGATAGGCCTCTTCGTAGTCTAACTTGGTTTTTGTATAGGCGACGACCGTATTGACAGTGTCGAAACGGATATTCGGGAAAAAGGTATGTACTCTATCTACCGTTTCCAGTTTAACAGTATCTACATAAACAAGGTTATACTTATCTAACAGATTTATCCTTATCATCTTGATGCTATCGCTAAAAAATACTGTATCGGGAAGAGGCGTAAAACCTATACAAAACGTATTAGGATCAACCGTATATTCTATTTTCTCATTTACCTCGTTAAGAACGTATCGTTTCATATAGGTTTGAGTATTCAAATCCTCATTATCGCTGCAAGAGTAAAAAAAAATACTTACAATAAGCGCAACTATCAAGCTTTTAATATATTTCATTTGCATATTATTCATATTCTCAATTTTTTATATTTTCAATTCAAACTTCGCGATATCTTTAAGGGATCTCATTATAAAATACAAATTTACAATTAATTTTATTTGTTGACTTTTTTTCGGAAAGAAAATTACGTTTTTAATTATCTATCCGATTTCGCTTTATTATTCTCTATCATCCACTGTGAGGTTTGCACAACGGCAAAAGCGGCCTCTTTCATCTTTTCGGCGTATTGTTTTAATTCATTTGCATAATCTTTCGTATCGCCCTTTTTGTAATAATACAAACTTTCTAATCCCCCATCTCTGTATACATATAAGAGACTGTCATTCATACAAACTAATTTTTCGTCGGAAGAAAAAACAATATAATCATGATTTTCATGCAGTAAATCAATCCCAAAGGTATTATTTATAAAAGGGATTCCCATTTGCGAAAGGATGGTAGGAAAGACATCCATTTGCGTTCCTATTTGCGGATAAGAAACCGGTTGAACGCCTGAGGCATAGATAATAAAGGGAGTATGATGGTAGGTCAAGGTAACATCATATAAATTATTTCCATAGCTGGCTCCATGATCGGCGACAAAAACAAAAACCGTATTGTTAAACCAATCTTGTTTTGAAGCATACTCCATAAATTTTTTCAACGACCAGTCGGCATATTCGATGATTTGCTCCTCTACTTTCGTCTTATTGGATACAAAGCCTATATTCTCGGGAATAACATATGGAGAATGATCGGAAGAAGTAAGAAACGCGGCAAAAAAAGGTTTATCATTCTTTGACAATGTATTCAATTTTTCGATAGAATACCTGAACATATACTCATCCGGAACGCCCAAAGCGCTTTTGACTTCCTTGGCAGGATAATCTTTTTGCCCGATAATAGTTTGGAATCCGTTTTGCGACAAAAAACCCGCCATGTTATCAAACTGTTC
The DNA here is from genome assembly GCA_031553195.1 of Bacteroidales bacterium. Classification (GTDB taxonomy): domain Bacteria; phylum Bacteroidota; class Bacteroidia; order Bacteroidales; family P3; genus JAVBLV01. Next base: position 34,431 of record JAVBLV010000023.1, on the reverse strand, counting down.
GTCGTGAGTAGTAAAATAAATCGTTTGATAATTATTTTTTTGTAAAACGTTAGAAATTCCCGACATCATTGCCGAAGACGTTTTCATCGGATGCCGTTTCATCAAAGACGGATGAGCGAACAAAGTCCCGTAAACGCCATTATAAGTATGCTTTCCCGTGGAATAAATATTGTCAAACGAATAACTTTTCAAAAGCAAACTGTCCAAAAAAGGCGTTATGTCCCGGTCGTTTCCAAAATGTTGCATCTTAGAAGCCGACATACTTTCCATAATAATGATAACCAGATTTCTGGATTTGAATTGATCAAAAATTTTCTGTTCCCTTGCAATAGGAGAAATACGCTTCAGATCCGGATCGGCATGATACATCGAGGCGCAGATTGTCAATGCCGATTCGTCATCTATTTTATGAATGTGTTTATTTGAAGGATCGGCTGAATCCAGACAACTCCTCAATAAGGTAAACACAGGATTTAATCCCAATTGATTAATGAACGGATACGTTGAAAAAAATGCAGTCCCGGTTCGTATCGGAGATTTTTTACTAATCCGGCCCCGCATACCTAAAAAAAGCGTTCCCCAAAGAATCAGGAATAACGGTAAATAATATAAAATTCGTTGAGGGAAACGAAGAGGCCGAACTTCTTTATTAAAAAGAATCTTACAATTGTATCTGTAAATGCGGATAATAATTTTGATATAAAGAAAAGCTACGGCGAAAAACAGCAATAAAAAACCAATGATTTTAAAATCGCTCAATATCATCCTGACAATAAATGAAAAATCGCTCATCCAACCGAAGACCGTATCATTCAAACGAACCGAAAATTGACGATAAAAGGGGATATCTGCCGAACAAGCAAAAAAGGAAACAATCATTAAAACGGTAATCCAAATGTAAGCTATTTTAAGAATGACAAGTTTCAGAAGATTGATAACGAACAAAATCCCTAAAACGACTACCGGAATTAAAAATATATAGCAAATAATTACCGTATCAAAACGCGCGCCCATAAATAAGGCTTTCAATAATAATCCAACCTTACCTTCGTTCACAGCAGCCATTTGACCGTAATTAAATATCAGAAAAAACAAACGGAAGCAGAGAAAGAAAGCCAACGACGTTAAATATAAAAGCAAGAAGCTTTTAAACAGATGAAATATTTTTTTAAAGTGCATGAATCTTTGCTGTAATGGGTTGCAAAGTTACTTAAAGTGTTTGAATCGTTTCTTATTAGAACGAATGGTTTTGATATACGCACGTTATTTAAATGATAATCCGCAATGCTGCCCCTAAAGCTTTGAAAAGATGGTTTTATTACCCCAAACCTCTATTCCTCTTTAATTCGCCCCAACAGCCCATGCTTATTTATTTGTAACAAAAATGTCTTCAGGATACTCAACCTCTGTCAAAAACAAAGCTTTGGCCGGCATGGAAGTTCCCGCGCAAGAACGGTTTTTACTATCCAATATTTTTTGCAAATCATCCAGCGTTATTTTACGGCGTCCTACATCTAATAGCGTTCCTACAATAGCTCTTACCATGTTTCGCAAAAAGCGATTTGCTTTTATGGTAAAAACCAATTCATCGCCGGCAAAACTCCATTGAGCATACAATATCTTACAGTTATTGGTTTTTGTTTGCGTATGTAATTTAGAAAAACACGAAAAGTCCTCGTACTTGAACAATAATTGAGCGCCTTGATTCATCAGGGAAATATCGGGAACATAAAAAATGTGGTGCGTAAAGTCGTTCCTAAAAGGTAATTTCGATAAGCCGACATGATATTGATACGTTCTGGAAAGCGCATCGAACCGGGCATGGACTTCAGGTTTAACGATGTAAATTTTTTTTATCAGGATATCTTCTCCCAAAAAACTATTTAGCCGCTGAACCAATTTTTCTCTTTCAATATTATCAAGGTATTTCTCAGCATCGAAATGCGCATAAAAATCCTGTGCATGCACGCCTGTATCCGTTCTTCCGCAACCTGTTATATCTACCTTCTCCCGTAACAGCAACGAAATGGCATTTTGCAATTCCTCTTGTATACTTATTCCATTCGGTTGGATTTGCCAACCATGATAATTTCTCCCATTATAGGCTAACTGTATAAAATACCGGCACATATCAATTATCCCCTATTTTCCAACCTTCTCTATTCAATAAAAATAAAAGCGTATCTACATGATCTGCATAATCCCATAATTGGGGTTTTTGAGATTCCCCCATAGGAATGCGATCGTAAATGTCCGTAGATTCACTAACCACACATTGCAGTTTATCTTTATTAAATTCTATTTGTTGTACGACATCTTTCATATTTCTATAATACTCGAAATGCAATACGGAGAGCGGCGAAGAAAACGCCTCATTTTCTTGTAAAATAAAAAATCCGCCATCCATAAAAGGAATATTATTCATCAGGCAAACGGTTTTCCGGTAATCGTAATTATTTCTGAATTTGCTGAATTCACTAAAAGACGAATACTTTTGCGATACTTTCAGCAAACTTGCGAAATCGTACCCCTCCGGAACAAACAATTTAGAAACATTCCTACACCCCAATCCGTAGTACAAAAAAATGTCGTCAGACAAATCGGACAATTTTTTCTCGTCTTCTTTTCCATTCAGAATCGCCACGCTATTGCGATTCTTTCTTATAATGTGAGGATATTTTCCAAAATAATATTCAAAATAACGAGAAGTATTGTCGCTGCCTGTCGCAATAATCGCATCGAAACCGGACACCTTTTGCGTTGTCAATTCTATATAGTCCTTGAAAGAAGGTTCAATTTCCAATAATAATTCCGCAATTGCAGGAAATAAAAACTGATCGTTTGACGATAGTTTCGCTAATACGCGGTTCCCCGTCATTAATATGCTTAAAAAATCATGAAATCCCACTATGGGAATATTTCCAGCCATAATAACGGCAATTTTTTGAGGCGTCTGGGAAAACATTTCTTTATCCGGATACAATGACAACCATTGATTTATGTTTCCTTTCTGCAAATTATTCCCTATTGCATGCAATGCATATAAAATGTTTTCTTTATTAAACCATGGATTTTGTTTAATACTTTCTTCTATCGCCAAAATAATTTTGCTCTGATTTTCCGCTTCTTTCAGCAATTTTCCCAAAGAAGCAAACGCTTCAATGCGACCTTCGATGTCCATAAATTTAGTATTTTTGCGTTATATGGAAAGAATTTCGTTATTCTTTGATTTAGCGACAAAAATACTACAAAAATGAATAGCCCTGAAACAGCGCGTGATCAAAAGTCTCAACAATACTGCTTTACGACAATAAAGGTATTGATATTAATTTTATTGCTATCTCCTTGTTATTTATCTCATGCCCAAGATAATAAAACCATGCGGAATTATGAAACAAATTTGATCGAATTATTTGACTTGGCTTTTACTTCAAAAACCGATAACGAACGTTTTAACGCTAACGAACAAGCTACGTTGGTTTTGGAAGAGGCGCTTGCCCAACCGGAATCATTTCTTTATCGTTGGGATAGCTTAAAAAGAGTATCCATTCTTAAATCGGACGACAATAAGTTTAAAATTTTCACATGGGCTATTATCAGGGATAATGGAGAATACGATTGTTTTGGTTATATACAAGCATTGAATGAAAAAACAGACGAATATGATGTTACAGTTCTTGCCGACAAAACGCAGGAAATATTTAATGCCGAAGAAGCCTCGTTGAACGAAAACAATTGGTATGGAGCTGTTTATTATAGTCTGATCACTTCGAAATATGAAAAAAGGACTTATTATACTTTGCTTGGATGGACAGGGAAAGATTATGTTAGCCAAAAAAAAATAATTGAACCCATTTATTTTAAATCGAACTCGTCTAAACCCACCTTTGGACAAAACGTATTTTATAAAGATAAAAACCGGCGCAGGGTTATTTTTGAGTACTCGAAAGACGCCGTTATGATGCTCCGTTATGATAAACAGTCCTATACTATTACTGAAAAAGGGAAAAACAGAACTAAAATTGAAACTACGGAACAAGATAATATGATTATTTTCGATATTTTGCAACCGATGGTGGCAGGCATGGATGGAATTTATCAGTATTATATTCCTTCGGGAGATGAAAACGCATATGTTTTCATAGATGGGAGATGGCGTTTACAAACCAATATAGAAACCGGATTTCATTTAAAGAAATATGATGATTATAAACGGAATTTAAAACCTAAAGCGCCTATTTACCAACCCAAAATAAAGTCTGCAAAATAAAAATCCTGCGAGCATTATTACAAGACTTTTATTCTAACATAACTCAGTGTCCTTTTATATTTTCCCTGTTTTTATAAAAAATATAAGATGACGCTTTCAATTGAGTTCCTTTATTTTATTTTCAGGTTGTTTCATTCAAAATTATTATAGTTTAATTCAGTGAGAAAGGCTTTTGTATTTCACTTGCGAATGCGGTTTCTCCTTGAATCTCTAGATTACGCGTGGCGCAAGCTTCACCGATTGCCAAACAGAAAACCGGCAATGGGGTAAAGTAATATTCGTTGTAAGTCCAAATAACGAATATGCCGCTTAGGCAACATCGTGAAATACATTGGCTTCCCTTCCTTGTATCTAGTATGTATTCTATACAGATGCAAAGTTTGCTTATTAACAATTTGTAAATATAATTATTGATTTTTATCCTTCATATAAAAATCCATTCCTGAAGAAATTTTAATTCTACAGCAAAACATTCATCTATAGCACATTACTCTTGAATCAATTTCATAAATTCTTCATATTTCTTTTGAATGGAAACAGAAAGTTCCGTTTTTCGTTTTCCGGCCTTTCCGTTAAGGACTTTTCTTACATAATCGGGCGTACACTTTACCGATTTAGCAATAAAGGAAGACAATCTCAAAAATTTTTCGTCTTCAATTTCGATACGATTAGAATTTTTCATATTTTTGTATAGTAATGTTACTGCAAAAGTAGCAACATGTGTTTAATTATACAAGAAAATATAAAAAATTTATATGAAAAATTACGCCGAACACCCACTGCCACCGGAAAATCAAAGAGTTAAAAAAATTATTGGTTTTTATTGCAAAGATAACGTGTTATTATTCAGCAAAGAAATCGGTATAAGCCAACCTAGATTGAACCGTTTGTTTAACATTGACAAAAGAAATGGTATTTACCCATCTCCATCTTTTGATATAGCGCAAGCCATTTTGCTAAAGTACCGAAACATTGATGCTGATTGGTTACTTACCGGACAAGGACAGATGTTTAAACTTTATCAGACCCCGCTGACGGATAATGCTGTAGGAATTTCGGAAGATTATCAAGAGTACTATGCATCTCCTAGTTCTTTACAAGGCATGGGTACAAGCGGCTCATCCTCTATTACCTCTAACGATAATGAAATGTTATTGCAAATACTTAATAAAGAATTGGATTTAAATACTCAATTACAAACTGCCATTACTAAAAAGGATCACCTGATTGAGGAACTCAACACTACTATTCAAAAGCTTTTAGGTAGCCAAGCCAATGAATAGGATGCTTGATTAAAAAACATTTTACCATATATAAAAGCCACTCTATCAAAATTATAGAGTGGCTTTTTATATTATTTATCGCTTTCTGAATTTATTTTATGATCTCTATGAATGTTAAAAGTATTTATTTTATTTGACATTACAGAGCGTTCAATTAAAAACAAGTTAATAGCTTAATTTTTCGATTTATGTATCGTTTTAAGGCAATTTCTGCTCTTAGAAGGGGTTCTATTTCCGGATTTATGATTTTTTATGATTTCTACGTGTACTGGAAATTAAAATTTCGAGCGGACTTTTCTGCTCCGGAATTCAACCTGATTGTCTGTTTTCTCGCCCCAATCCCTAAAAAGGATTGACGTTCAAGAATATTAGACATATATCCTTCAATGATTTAGTAGCAATGAGGTTAGCTTTTTAAAGGTTAAGGGAAGTGTAATTAGAAATTTAATCTAATTATCAGAAAATTCGACCCTCCAAAAGGTCTGTTTTGCATTAAATCTTATTTGGAAAACAGGACATTAAACGTATCTAAATATTTTCTATGAAGTATTTTAAATCTAGAAACACTCTTTTTTGCCGGAATTTTTACCAAATAGCGTACTATTCTTGAGAAATCCTGTTTGCAAACTTGCTGTTTTATCTCTCAAAATCTTTTCCATAAAAATTTAGACACGCTTTCAAATTACTTCAAGTAATCTAATTATTATTTCCCGTTTCATATGCTTTTACAATTTTACTTACTAACTCATGACGGACAATATCCGCTTGCGTAAGATAAATAAAATCAATCCCTTTTATCCCTTTTAATAATTTGGATGCATGAATTAATCCTGAAGATTGGTTTTTAGGCAAATCGATTTGAGTAATATCTCCTGTTACAATGAATTTTGCTGATCTTCCCATACGAGTTAAAAACATTTTCATTTGAGACTCGGTAGCATTTTGGGCTTCATCTAAAATAACAAAAGCATTGTCTAACGTTCGTCCCCGCATAAATGCCAAAGGCGCTATTTCTATGGTATTGTCTTCCCAATACGAAAGTAATTTTTGAGTAGGAATCATATCGCGCAATGCATCATAAAGCGGTTGTAAATACGGATCCAGTTTATCGCGTAAATCGCCTGGCAAAAAACCCAGATTCTCGCCGGCTTCCACAGCAGGACGGGTTAAGATAATTCTTCGCACTTCTTTATTTTTCAAAGCCCTCACTGCCAATGCCACGGCTGTATAAGTTTTTCCCGAACCGGCAGGGCCAATAGCAAATACCAAATCATTTTCGGAACAGGAGGCTACCATCTTTTGTTGATTGGTTGTCAACGCTTTTATTTGCATTCCATTCCGGCCGTGCACCAATACATCTTTTCCTGTCTCCATTTCCGGAATAGAATTACCATTTTCCATGATTTGCATAATATCTTTTTCGGATATTCTCCCGAATTTCTCGAAAAAAAGAAGCATCGCATGTAGTTTTTCTTCGAAGTTTTCTATTTCGCCGCTCTCTCCAAACACTTTTACCATTTCTCCCCTGACAACTATTTTCAATTTGGGGAAAAGAATGCGAATAAAATCTAACGTCTTCTCATTCACTCCCCAAAAGTCAGTATATGAAATATCCTCTAATGAAATAATTTTTTCTCCCACAGGGTTTTGTATATCTGTATTTTTTATTTTCATTTTCTATTTGCGTTTATAACGTTCGAACGTTATAACGTTTATAATCTCCGTTTGTTATTATCTGTATTAATTAATTCCTGTTATCTTACATTCCGTACGGCGGTTATTGGCGCGTCCCTCTTCGGTATGATTGGTATCGACAGGAGAGGTTTCTCCCATGCCTTTAAATGAAAGCCGATTCGACATAATTCCTTTTTCAATAAGATAGTCATAAACGGCTCCGGCCCTATTTTCAGAGAGCGTTTGATTTGATTTCGGATTGCCTACGTTATCTGTATGTCCAATAATTTGTACCCGGATACTTTTATTTTTTGTCATAAAAGCAACTAGTTTATCTAACTCTATTTTCGATTCCGGTTTCAATTCCCACTTATTGGTTTCGAAAAAAGTATTCTTCAAGACCATGCTTTCTCCAACCAAAATAGGCTTAAGGGCAATATCTTTTACATAGGGAGTCTTTTCTTTATCTTTCGAAACAGAGAAATTTTCGGAATAAAACAAGTATTTCTCAGCAGACACATTAAGCGCATAATCTTGGTCGGTGGGTAAACTGACCAGGAAATTACCTGTTTTAGCGTCGGACTTTGAGCGTGTGGCCACTTCGCCCGTTTTCAAATTAATGATCTCAAAATCAGCTTGTAAATTTTGTTTGGTTAGCTCGTCAAAAATTTTCCCTTTCAAATAAGTGACTTCAACCGGACGCGCTTCTTCATATAAGTCAAATTCAAAAATATCTTGTTTTCCAAAACCGCTCAACTTGTCTGAAGAGAACAACGCCTTTTTTCCCGAAGCGCTTACAAAAAAATTCATTTCATCGCCTTCGGTATTAATCGGACAACCTACATTAACAGGCGTCGCCCAAGCAGAATCATTTTTACGGCGAGTATAAAAAATATCCATTCCCCCCATTCCAATATGGCCATTAGAGGCGAAATAGAGCGTCTGGTTGTCGGGGTGAATAAAAGGAGACACTTCGTCTTCTTCAGTGTTGATAGAGTCGCCTAAATTAACCGGAATTCCCCAAGTTCCTTTTTCGTTGAGCGTCGTTTTCCAGATATCTTTTTTCCCTTTTCCGCCGGGTCTGTTGCCTGTAAAATACAATGTTTTTCCGTCGGGAGAAATACTTGGTTGCGATTCCCAATAATTGGTATTTACGTTTGGTCCCAAATTTTTAGGTTCAGACCAAGCGCCGCTTTTTAATTCACTTACATACAAATCGCAACTTCCATATCCCCCTTTCCGGTTACAGGCTGTGAAGTACAAAAATCTGCCGTCAGGGGAAATGCATTGGGCGCCTTCATTTCCATGCGTATTAATCGGCGGAGGCATTGGCATCGCTTTTGTCCATTGCCCGTTTGCTTTTTGCGAGACGTAAAAATCTTCTTCTTCGGGCGTATTAGAAGTAGTTTGTTCATTACGCGGAAAACGCCTCGTAAAGATCAGGGTTTGTTCGTCGGCCGTCAGTACAGGCAAATATTCATCGTTTTCCGTATTAATTGCATTGCCTAAATTTTGAGGAGCAAATGGAACCGGATTGTTCAAACAGTGTTCGATAAAATCGATTTGTTTCACATATTTTTCAGCTTGCGCCAGCGTTTCTTTTTTTACTTTGTATTTCTGAATTTCTTTGAAACTGGTCTTTGCTTTTGAATAGTCCTTAGTTTCCATTTGCAATTCTCCGAGAAAAAACCAAGCCATAGGAAAAAATCCGGGATTCATTTGCGTTACTTTCCGGTAATATTTTATGGCATTGGAATTGTCCTTGCTTTCGGCATAAACATCAGCCAGCACCAGATAAGGCTCTACAAACATGCTATCATATTTAATGGCTTCATTCAGCGACTTGAATCCGGCATTCAAATCATTTTTGTTTAGGTAAGTAAGGCCTTTTTCAAAAGCTTCGACGGCTTTTTTATTTTTGCTCGTGTATTCCTTTTGTTTTTGTTGTGAAAAGATTATTCCTGAATAAAAAAAACAGATAACAAATAAGAGACAAACTTTTTTTCTCATGTGTTTACTTTAAATTTTTAGATTGAAACCAAAACGCCTTTAAGCAAAAATGAAAAGTAAAAATAAACATCATCGCTACTTTATGGCCTAATTTTCAATTCATACCAAGTCAAAAAAAAATCAACAAACGTATTTTGTTTATATTGAAAATTGTCGAAATAAAATGATAATCCAACAATTAATTGGCTTTGTCCGTTATTTATTGGCAATTACTTAATTATGGACAGTTTCCGTTCAATCATTCTCTTGCTCGAATAAATCCTTACAAAATATATTCCTGTTGTAAACTTTTCCGTATTAATTGTACAATTCGCATCATTTTCTATTTTATCATATACTTTTGCTCCTGAACTAGCATATACTTCTACCCTTTTAATATTAAATGAAGCCGTAAGATATACTTTCTCCTTTGCAGGATTAGGATATAATTTAAATAAATATGTATTGTCTACTTCGTCAATAGACAGGGTTACTATTATTGTCTTTTCTATTTCGGCAGCAGCAAGATAATCCGCATTACCGGGCTGACTCGCAGTAATAATAGATGTCCCTACGCCAACAACAAACAATGTATCATTACTTATTATTGCCACACTTCCATCACTTGAGGTATAACTTACCGGTAAACCGCTACTTGCCGTGGCTGTAAGCTTAATTTTATCGCCGATATCGCCGCTCAGCGTTTGATTCCATGTAATCGTTTGGCTTTGTGCATTTGGAGAATTAATAGTAAAGATTCCTTTTGTAAAAGTAAGTCTATAATTCAAACTTAAAGATAAAGTTCCTTGTAAAATATCATAAGTCCCTGCTGCTTCCCCTGTTTGACGCGTCAAATTACCTGAAAATTCATCTCCTGATATTAATCTTCCCGACAAAATAGTATAAGTCCATTCAGGATCATTCTCTCCTACAAATTTATTCTTATTGTCTGCTTTTACAGTAACGGCTAAAGGATCTATGATCAATGTTTTTGTAATATCTGACGCAGGGTGATAATTAGATGTTCCGGATTGTTTTGCTGTAATATTTACTGTTCCCGTTTTCTTAATTACTAACTGGTCATTAACAACCTTAGCTATATTTGTATCACTTGATGAATAATTTATTGGCAAACCGCTATTGGCTGTGGCCGTCAGTATACTTGGTGAATCGCCATAAGTAGCGGAAAGAGTTTGATCCCATGTAATTGTTTGATTTTCTTTTGATACTGTAATCGATTTTATTACGTCGGTTGCAGCATTATAGCATGTATTACCCGCTTGACTTGCCGTAACGGTAGCCGTACCTCCTCCCATAATATATAACTGATCTCCTATCAGTTTAACTACATTGGTATCACTTGATGTATAACCTACCGGCAATCCGCTACTGGCTGCGGCTGTCAATGCAATAGAAGAATCGCCATAAGTAGCGGAAAGAATTTGACTCCATGTAATTGTTTGATTCCCTTTTGATACTGTAATCGATTTCACAACATCCATTGCAGCAATGTAGTTTGCATCCCCTGATTGGCTCGCCATAACAATAGCCGTCCCTCCGCCTATAATATACAATTGATCGCCTATCGTTTTAACCACATTGGTATCGTTAGATGTGTAACTTACCGGCAATCCGCTACTGGCAATAGCTGTCAATGTAAGAGGAGGATCTCCGCAAATTGCGGAAAGGGCTTGATTCCACGTGATACTTTGGTAGCCCACGCTGTATTCATATGCTCCGATATCTATTCTGCCATTAATAAAACGAGGGTTGCCGGCAAGATCGTAGTACGGCAATCTAAGACCCGTTGTATCTAGGATGCCCGCATTTATACAAGCAGAATTAGCCAGAACGTCCCAAGGGGTATTTATAACCAACAAACTATCAGAAGTATTAGTTGCTTTTCCGATAACAGAAAGATCATTATTAAAATATGGATAGTATTTTCCTGTTACATTACCGGTATTTGCCGTATCTAAATTTATATTTCCCGTTCCTGTAAAACCGCCTTGTACCGCACAATAAGTTACACTATTTCCGTTATTAAGAACCAATTGAGAACCGGTATTTTTCCAAAATACACAATTAGTAATACTATTGTTGCTATTGTCGCAACGTATTCCTCCTCCTGTAGCAGACTGATTATTAACAACTGTATTATTGGTGAGTTTTGTATTCTTTTCGCAATATAAGCCCCCGCCGGAAAAAGTTGCTGTATTATTTGATATGAGACAATTTTGAAGAATGCTATTTTGAATACAGTATACGCCTCCCCCCTTATAACCAACGTTATTCATAATATAACAGTTTATTATAGTATCTTTCTCCTTGCAATATATGCCCCCTCCATTTGAAGATGCGCCACTACTATTATTTATAATCGTACAACCCATTATCTTTCCTTCATAGGTAGAAATTCCACCCCCTTCATTACTACTAACATTGTTATTAATAATGCAATTAGTAAGCGTCATTGCAGCACAGTAGACACCGCCTCCAATGGAAGCTGAGTTATTTTTTATAATACAATCGACAAGGAAGCTTCTGCTATAAACACAATAGACTCCGCCTCCTTTAGAGAGAGACATATTATTTGTTATTTCACAATTTCTGAGTTCAACGCCGGATCGTAAATGTACTCCGCCTCCTTCATTTGTACTATAACCATTTTGTATTACAAAACCATCCCAAATAGTAAGATTACTAAAGTAGCCGGAATGATAAAGTACGCGTCTCGGATTAGCCGGACTTCCATTGGCATCCAACACAGTCGCTTCTCCGGCATTTGTTCTGCCACCTATGAGCGCAGGTCGTTGAGACAAAGTTGTTTCATTCCCTGCAAAACCGCCATATACATTTACATCTCGTTTTATTTCTAATTCAGATGAAAGGATATAAACACCCTGCGAAACCCATATCTGAGGTTTTATTGTTTGAGATGCCGCTGCATCTAAAGCGCCATGGATGCTTGAAGTAGCGTTTTCCCATGAAGAACCGTCTCCGACGCCTTTATCCCTGGTACACACATATATAACCGGACCCAAAGCATTGATTGTTGCCGGAGCTATTTGCACTGGAATCGCTTGATCATAGACACAAAAACCGGTAGTAGGATTTGTCCTGGCTGTCAATTCAAAAGTTCCCGAACTTTTTATCGTTAAAAGGTAATTACTTACCGTTGCTACAGTTGTGTCGCTGCTACTATATGTTACACGATTATTTTGGGTTGTAAACTCGGGCAACAGAACCGGAGCATTGCCATATTTAAGAACTGTTAATATTGAATCAAAATCAATCGTTTGGTAAATATTGCTATTCCCGCTCTGGAATTCATAGGCTCCTATATCTACCCGGCAGTTATTTATCCGTGCATTCCCCGCAATATCTATAGTTAACAGGCCTATACTATCATTGTTTCCCCTGTCAATACAATTGGATGTAGCCAGGAGACTCCAATCTGCATTTAATACCATAAGGCTGTCTGAGGAAGTAACAGCTGTGCCAACAGTAGAAGAAGGGTTGGTAAACGCCGGATAATATTGCCCTTCTACGTTGCCTGTGTTATTACTTGATAAACTAATGTTTCCATCCCTGCCCCCATAATAAACTGATCGTATGGCACAATAAGTTATATCTCCTTCATAGTTTTGTATTTCAGTTCCTCCCCAAATAATAGAATTCGAAATCGTACCTCCCCAATAATGTTGGCCGTTAGCAAGATTAGAATACACGCCAAATCCAGAATTATTTGCAATAACAGAGTTTTTAATGCTAGTGTTTAGAGAATATATTCCACATTCGTTATTGGCTACGATACAATTTGCAAGAATACTATTATAGCAACATGCCCCGCCTCCCCCATAAAGTGAATGAGCGCTTTTATTATTAATAATCCGGCAATTTGTAATAGTGGTATTACTGCAATATATTCCTCCGCCTCCGCCTTCGCCTCTAGCTGCATTGCTGACAATCGTGCAGTTCGCAAGTACGCTACCATGAGTACAATAAATTCCGCCGCCGTTTCCTCCGGTAGAATAGTGGCCATTAGAAGTAATCATGCAATTAGAGATAGTAGCCCCGCCGCAATATACTCCGCTACCATTACCATTTGAAGTATTACCTTCGATTGTGCTATTCGATAATGTACTGCCAGGCAATAAATAAATTCCACCCCCATTTCCTATAACGTATCCATTTTTCAATACAAATCCATCCCAAATAGTAGGAGTAACAAATATATTCTGTTGATAGAGTACTCGACGATAGTTTCCACTTGATGCATTCGCATCCAAGACCGAAGCCTGTTCTGTATTCGTTTTACCTCCTACAAGGGCGGGGCGTTGGCTTAAAGAAGTTTCTGCGCCTGTAAAACCGCCATATACATTTACCCCCTCTTTCATGACAAGTTCTGCTGTAAGGATATAATTTCCTTGGGCAACAAATATTTGATCGCCGCTTACAGCTACAGACAGAGCCGCTGCTACAGTTGCCTTAGCGTTTACCCAATTTGTGCCGGGATTGGAATCACTGCCCCCGTTTTTAACAAAATAAGTTGTTTGTGAATGCAGATTGCAAATCGTGAATAAACAGAAAAAGAAGCCTAAAATAGTAGCTCTTGTATTCATAATAGTAAATTTAGCGTTTGTTATTTGAAAATAGAGAGTTTTTCAGAAGACTATATTCCATATATAACGCTATTTATGGAATATTCATATATTTATGCGATTGAAGCGAGATCTTCCATTTTGGATTTTTCAAAATATAATCAATGATAACAGGCATCATCTTACGCCGGTTACTCCATTCGGGTTGTAAGTAAATCAGACAGGAGGGAGAGACTTTTTTTGCATTTTCTTCTGCCCACTTAATATCAGTTTCGTCACAAATAATGACTTTTAATTCATTGGCAATGGAAAAATAAGTTTCTAACGGAGGGGCATTCTGTTTGGGAGACAGGCAAATCCAATCCCATGAACCGCTTAAGGATTGCGAGCCGGAAGTTTCTAAGGAAGTTTTAAAATTGAGTTGGTGCAATTGTTCACAAAAATAAGAAAAATCATATAACATAGGTTCGCCTCCTGTGACAATAACAGATCGGGCAGGTTTTTGCAGGGCTCGCCGAACGATTTCATCAATATGGGTAGGAGAATGAATAGATGCGTTCCAAGATTCCTTTACATCGCAAAAATAACATCCCACATCGCAACCTCCCACGCGGATAAAATAAGCGGCTTCGCCGGTATGGAAGCCTTCTCCCTGCAAACTATAGAACTCTTCCATTACCGGAAGTGCCGAGTTATCGAGTTGTTGAGTTGTTGAGTTGTTCAAAGTTTTGTATTCAAAGAGTCAAAGAGCCGGAACACTTGTAATGTCTTAGCGTCTAACTTTAATTATATTTTCCTTTTTTTGTAAGCATCGAAAGTATTCATTAGTAATGATGCGATTGTCATCGGTCCCACACCGCCTGGCACAGGCGTAATGGCAGAACATTTAGGCATTACTTCGTCATATTTTACATCGCCGGTCATGCGGAATCCTTTTGGCGCTTTATCATCATTCACTCTATGAATTCCCACGTCTATCACTACAGCGCCTTCTTTGACCATATCGGCCGTAACATACTCTGGTTTTCCGATAGCAACTATTAGAATATCCGCCGCCACTGTAATTTGTTTCAAATTCTGCGTGCGGCTATGACAAAGGGTAACCGTCGCATTGGCATGTTCGTTATTCCGCGAAAGCAATATAGACATCGGCGTGCCTACTATATTACTACGTCCCAATACCACGCAGTTTTTACCTGAAATCTCTATCTTGCTTCGTTCCAAAAGCGTCATAATACCATGAGGTGTTGCAGGGTGATAGGAAGGAAATCCCAACACCATTCTTCCTACATTCATTGGGTGGAATCCGTCAATATCTTTTTCAGGAAATATGCGTTCTATTATTTTGGACTCATCAATATGCTTAGGCAAAGGCAATTGTACGATGAAACCATCGATCTCCGGATCGTTATTCAAAAAATCGACAATCGAAAATAATTCTTTTTCCGATATCGTTTCCGGATAACGATAAACAGACGATACAAAGCCTACCTCGTGGCAAGCTTTTTCCTTATTATGTATATACGTCTGGCTGGCAGGATCTTCGCCTACTAAAACAGCCGCCAAGTGAGGAACCGGTTTACCTTCTTGTATTAACGCATGAATTTGGACGGCGATTTCTGATTTTATTTGAGTTGCAATGGATTTACCATCAATGATTACAGGCGTTTTATCGGGCATATGTTAATTATATATTTTTGAATATAAGAAGCCGTTTAAAAAATTTTCTATGAAGTATTTTAATTCTAAAAACGCTCTTTTTTTGTCAGAATTTTTACTAAATAGCTTTACTATTCTTGAAAAATTCCGTCGGCAAAATAGCTATTTTTATTTCTCAAAATCTTTCCTTGAAAAATTTAGACAGCTCCTAAGGAATCTATTATTTCTTTTTAATCATATTTCTAAGATGATCGCCCTTCATTCCGCTCATCATTTTCATCATTTTGCGGGTTTCCTCAAATTGTTTTAAAAAACGATTTACTTCTGCAATATCATTTCCGCTTCCTTCCGCAATGCGTTTTTTCCTTCCTCCATTAATGATGGAAGGATTTCTGCGTTCCTGAATAGTCATGGAGCCGATAATTACCTCTATCTTTTTGAATGCATCATCTTCAATTTCGACATTTTTCAACATTTTTCCCACTCCGGGTATCATACCAATGAGATCTTTCATGCTTCCCATCTTTTTGATTTGTCCGATTTGGGTTAAAAAATCTTCGAAATTATATTCGTTTTTGATAATCTTCTTCTGTATCTTTCTGGCTTGTTCTTCGTCGTATTGTTCCTGGGCGCGTTCTACCAACGATACAATGTCGCCCATGCCCAAAATACGGCTGGCCATGCGTTCGGGATGGAAGATTTCCAACGCATCTATTTTTTCGCCAATCCCGACAAATTTTATAGGTTTATGTACAACCGAACGAATTGTCAACGCGGCTCCGCCTCTGGTATCGCCGTCTAACTTGGTCAGTACGACTCCGTCGAAATCCAAACGGTCATTAAACGCTTTGGCCGTATTCACAGCATCCTGTCCCGTCATGGCATCTACCACAAACAAAGTTTCTTGCGGTTGGACGGCTTCTTTGACAGCGGCAATTTCATTCATCATTTCTTCATCAATGGCCAAACGACCGGCCGTATCTATGATGACGACGTTTATGTTTTTATCTTTGGCATAACGAATGGCATTCTTTGCAATTTGGACAGGATTCTTATTTTCGGGCTCGGTATATACCTCTACATTAATTTGTTCGCCTAACACTTGCAATTGATTAATGGCGGCAGGGCGATAAACGTCGCCGGCAACCAGAAGTATGGAACGAGCCTTTTTAGATTTAATATAATTGGCTAGTTTTGCCGAAAAAGTCGTTTTACCCGAACCTTGCAAACCGGCAATCAAAATAATGGAAGGCGAACCTTTTGTTTCAATCTGAACCGTTTCGGAACCCATTAATTCCGTCAATTCATCATGAACGATTTTTACCATTAACTGACCAGGTTCTATGGCGGTAAGCACGTTTCTTCCCAATGCTTTTTCTTTTACCCTGTCAGTGAATTCTTTTGCAATAGGATAGCTCACATCGGCGTCTATCAAGGCTTTACGGACTTCCTTAAGAGTCTCCGAAACATTAATATCCGTAATTCTACCCTGACCTTTGAGTACTTTGAAGGCTTTATCGAGTTTGTCGCTTAAATTTTCAAACATTTCTTTTGAATCTCCATCATTTTTATGAGGTGCAAAAATACGATTTTATTGAAGAATAATCAAGGAAAGAAAGATTACAATGCATGTTTATTACATTCTTACCATTACGATAGAGACATTAAAATTTTCTCCATCTGTTTTTACACTGATCCTGTATTTGATGCGTTTGCCCTCGAAGGTTTATTCTTTCATTTGCCTTTTCGAGCCTCTTTCAGTACCTTTGCAAAAATTTCATAGTAGAAGCTATTCCCACCAGAATATGAAAAAGTTAAGTATTGTCGCCATTGTGTTGTCGGTAAGCGCTATTGTCTTTCAATTTTTTATATTGGCCACGCAAAAAAAGGATGTTTCGGATCAGGAGTACAAGCAAGCTTTAACCGACCATTACAAGGTATATTCTCCGGTTTTACCCGAGTCTTTGGACTTTGCGGGCGAAGCGACGCCATTAGATGTTTTTTCGGTAAGGGAGAATTTAGATAGGGCATTATTAATGACTACTTATTGGCAGTCGAATACGGTTCTGATCCTGAAAAGGGCTTATCGTTTTTTTCCCGTAATTGAAAAGATATTGCAACAAAATGGAATTCCTCTGGATTTTAAATATTTATGTGTTGCGGAAAGCGGTTTGGTTAACGTTACCTCCTCTGCGAAGGCGCAAGGATATTGGCAATTTATGAAAGCTACAGGAGAAAAGTATAATTTGGAGGTTTCGGAAGACGTAGACGAGCGCAATTCTATTGAAAAATCAACTCAGGCAGCTTGTGATTTTTTAAATTCGTTATATAAAACGTTTGGTAGTTGGACTTTGGCCGCTGCGGCTTATAATTGCGGAGAAAATGGTTTGGGGAAACAGCTTCAACTTCAGAATGTTTCCAATTACTATGATTTATACTTAAATCAAGAAACTGCGTTTTACTTGTTTCGCATTTTGGCTTACAAACTTATTATGCAAAATCCGCAGCAATATGGATTTTATTTAAGAACTAAAGATTTATATCCCGGAATCCCTTGTAAAGAAATAACGG
The DNA here is from genome assembly GCA_031553195.1 of Bacteroidales bacterium. GTDB lineage: Bacteria > Bacteroidota > Bacteroidia > Bacteroidales > P3 > JAVBLV01. Next base: position 16,381 of record JAVBLV010000023.1, on the reverse strand, counting down.
TAAATACTCCTGTAGAAAGTCTTCATGCCTTTGCCTCAGAACAGAAAACGACTTATAAAATGTTGAAAACGCTAAATCCCTGGATGGTAAATACTAAAATAACGAATAAGACGCGCAAGACCTATACGATTAAGTTGCCTGTAGCAAACGGAGAACTTCAGCGAACCATTCAAAAAGAGGAAGATAGAAAACCGGATTTATTGAAAGGATTGTAGGTTTTTGTTTTTATATGGGAGACGAATGGCTTAGCCATCAAACGTAATATTATTAAGGCGACGTTTCTTTTTATTTAAGAGGTTGTTTAAATTTTTAGACGGAAGGAATGAAAGTGAGAACAGAAAAAAATATTTCACCCAAAGAGGGGAATGAAATTTTTTTACCTAAATCTGACAATGGGAACAAGTATTTGGAGGTTTATGGGGCGAGGGTACATAATCTTCAAAATATTGATATTAGCATACCTCGTAATCAGTTGATTTTAGTTACCGGCTTAAGCGGGAGCGGAAAGTCTTCGCTGGCCTTCGACACTATTTATGCCGAAGGGCAACGTCGTTATATGGAAACATTTTCGGCCTATGCCCGTCATTTTATCGGAAATATGGATCGGCCGGATGTGGATAAAATTACGGGATTGAGTCCGGTTATTTCCATCGAACAAAAAACGACAAACAAAAATCCCCGCTCTACCGTGGGCACCGTTACGGAAATATACGATTTTATCCGGTTATTATATGCTCGTATTGCCGACGCGTTTTCTTATGTAACCGGAGAAAAGATGGTTCGTTATACCGAGGCCCAGATTTCCGAACTTATTTTTGAACATTACCTGAATAAGGAAATATATATTTTGGCTCCCGTTGTGAAGGGAAGAAAGGGACATTACAGGGATTTGTTCGAACAAATCGCCCGTAAAGGTTTTTTGAAAGTGCGGATAGATGGGAAAATACAGGAAATTACTTTCGGACTACAGTTGGATCGTTATAAGGTTCATGATATAGAAATTGTTGTTGACAGGATTTTAATTAAAGAATCTTCCCTGCAACGAATCAGTCAAAGTATTAAAACCGCTTTTCAACATGGGAAAGGTATTTTAATGGTCTGCGAAGCGCAGTCGGAAGAAGTACGCTTTTTTAGTCGCTTGTTAATGTGTCCGACATCGGGGATCTCCTACAATGAACCGGAGCCTAATACATTTTCGTTTAACTCTCCTTATGGAGCCTGTCCTAAGTGCAACGGATTGGGGAACATAACTGAAGTGGATCTGAACAAAATTATTCCCGATAAGAAAAAAAGCATCCGCAAAGGCGCTTTTGAGATATTAGGCGCTTACAACGAACATTCATGGATATACAAGCAATTAAGCGCTATCGGAGAACGATTTGGATTTACCTTGGACACGCCGGTCGAAGATATTTCAGAAGAAGCCATGAACGTCATCTTTTATGGTTCCAACGAGATTCTCAAAGTCAAGAACGATTTTTTGGAAACCGGCGGAAATATTACGTTTGAAGGAATTGTAAATTTTTTGTCTAATTTGGCGAATGAAGAAACGCCGCAAAGCATACAGAAATGGGCAAGCAACTTTATGAACGAAACCGTTTGTCCCGAATGTAACGGAACCCGTCTTAAAAAAGAATCGCTGTATTTTAAAATAGATGGGAAAAACATTGCAGAAATTTCGAATTTGGATCTTTACCAATTAAATGATTGGTTTTTGTCTTTAGAACAAAAAATCGACGAACGAAAGCAAGTAATTGCACATGAAATTATTCAGGAAATACAGACTCGTATCCGGTTTTTGTTGGATGTAGGCATAGGATATTTGAATCTGAACCGCAGTTCGAAAACGCTTTCAGGAGGCGAGTCGCAACGGATCCGGTTAGCGACGCAAATAGGTTCTAAATTGGTAAATGTGTTGTATATCCTGGACGAGCCTAGCATCGGTTTGCATCAACGGGATAACAGGAGGTTGATAAAGGCGTTGCAGGATTTGCGGGATGTGGGAAACTCGGTAATAGTGGTAGAGCATGACAAAGATATGATTATGTCTGCCGATTACGTTTTGGATATAGGTCCGGGCGCCGGCATACATGGGGGTAAAATAGTTGCTTCCGGAACGCCGGATGATTTTTTAAAACAGGACACAATCACTTCCTCCTATTTAAACGGGAAGAAACAAATTACCATTCCTGCCGAAAGGCGTATGGGGAATGGTTTCTTTATTCATTTAAACGGCGCGACAGGAAATAACCTGAAGAACATAGATCTTTCGCTGCCTTTGGGTATGTTGGTTTGCGTTACGGGAGTTTCGGGCAGCGGCAAATCCAGTTTGATTAACGAAACCCTGCATCCCATTTTGAACCAACATTTTTATCGTTCCCAAAAACGTCCTTTACCCTATCAAAGCATTGACGGGATAGAACATATTGATAAAGTAATTGAAATAAACCAGTCGCCCATAGGACGTACGCCCCGCTCGAATCCTGCCACTTATGTGGGCGTTTTTGACGATATTAGAAAGTTATTCGCCGCTTTGCCCAGCGCTAAAATACGAGGATATAAACCAGGACGGTTTTCTTTTAATGTGAAGGGCGGACGTTGCGAAACTTGCTCTGGCGCAGGTTTGCGCACGATAGAAATGAATTTTTTGCCGAATGTTTATGTTCCGTGCGAAACTTGTAGCGGAAAGCGCTATAATCGGGAAACATTAGAAATACGCTATAAAGGCAAGTCGATATCCGATGTATTGGATATGAATATCGACGAAGCCGTTGTTTTTTTTGAAAATATTCCTTCTATCTTGCAAAAAATCAAAACCTTAAGAGATGTCGGATTAGGATATATAACTTTGGGGCAACAATCCACGACGCTTTCGGGAGGAGAAGCCCAACGGGTCAAATTGGCTACGGAGCTATCCAAAAGAGATACGGGAAATACTTTGTATATTTTAGACGAGCCAACCACGGGTTTACATTTCGAAGATGTGCGGATTTTGTTGGACGTTTTACAAAAGCTAGTCGATAAAGGAAATACGGTACTTATTATAGAACATAATATGGACGTGATAAAAGTAGCGGATTATGTGATTGATTTAGGCCCAGAAGGCGGAATAGGAGGAGGCCGCATTCTTTGCGAAGGCGTTCCCGAACAGATTGCTCAATCTAAAGAGAGTTATACAGGAGAATTTTTGAAAGAGGAATTAGGTTTAAAGTAAAATAAAAATAATCTCTTGGATTAGCTTATTTAATGATCTCATAAATAAATCGAAATGACAGTAGAAACCATATTACAGAAAACGATTTCAGATGCGATCTTGTCGCTTTACAGCGAATCGATAGATCAAAAAGGAATAATACTCCAGAATACGAAAAAAGAATTTAACGGAGATTTTACGTTGGTTGTTTTCCCTTATGCGAAAATGGCGAAAAAAAATCCGGAACAAGCGGCAAATGAAATAGGGGAATATGTAAAACGGGAACTGCCTGTTGTTTCGGATTTCAATGTAATAAAAGGTTTTCTGAACTTCTCTGTTTCGGATGAATATTGGAGACAATTTTTTAGTGATAATTTTAGTAATGTTGACTTCGGAATTCAGTCCGAGCGCAAAGAAGCGCCCGTCGTAGTGGAATATTCTTCGCCCAACACGAATAAGCCTTTACATCTGGGACATATAAGAAACAATTTGTTAGGATGGTCGATCTCCGAAATATTAAAAGCCAATGGTTATTGCGTAAAAAAAGTAAACCTGGTGAACGACAGGGGAATTCATATATGCAAATCGATGGTAGCCTGGCTGCATTTCGGCCATGGGGAAACGCCCGAAAGCAGCGGAATGAAAGGCGATCATCTGGTAGGCAAATATTATGTTTTGTTCGATAAACATTATAAAAAAGAAATCAACGATTTGCTGGCAAACGGCATGTCGAAAGAAGAAGCTGAAAAAAAAGCCCCTATTTTGCAAGAAGCGCAGGAAGTTCTCAGGAAATGGGAAGCCAAAGATGAGGAAACTCTGGCATTGTGGAGGAAAATGAATGCGTGGGTATATGATGGTTTCGATAAAACCTATGCGAAAATGGGCGTAGATTTCGATAAGATTTATTATGAATCGGATACCTATTTATTAGGTAAAGACATTATCAAAGAGGGTTTGCAAAAAGGCGTTTTAATTCAAAAAGCGGATAATTCGGTTTGGGCGGACCTTACTCCCGACGGTTTGGACGAGAAATTATTACTTCGTTCCGACGGCACTTCGGTATATATGACTCAAGATTTGGGAACCGCGCTTTTGCGTCATAACGATTTTGATGCGGAAAGATTGATCTATGTAGTAGGAAATGAGCAAAATTATCATTTTGAAGTACTTCGCCTTGTAATGAAAAAACTGGGTTACGAATGGGCCGAAAAAATTTATCATTTGTCGTACGGCATGGTCGAATTGCCCGAAGGGAAGATGAAATCCAGAGAAGGGACAGTCGTAGATGCGGATGACTTAATAGATGAAATGATTGATACGGCACGTAAAATATCCGAAGAACATGGAAAAACTTCTGCTTTTGAAAAAGAAGAGGCGGAACATCTTTACAACATTTTGGCGATGGGCGCTTTAAAATATTTTATTTTAAAAGTCGACCCGGTAAAGAACATGTTGTTTAATCCCAAAGAATCCATCGACTTTAATGGGAATACAGGTCCGTTTATTCAATATACCCACGCCCGTATTTGTTCCATTATCAGGAAAGCGGCAGAAAAGAATATATCAATAGAAAAATTAGAACAATTTCCGATAATTGATCTTTCTGCCAAAGAAAAGAACCTGATAAAAATTCTATATGCTTTTCCGAATATACTTAAACAAGCAGGAGAAAATTATAGTCCGGCGTTATTAGCAAACTATGTTTACGACTTGGCAAAAGAATTTAACGGATTTTACCAGGATACTTCTATTTTACACGAAACCACCGAATTGCAAATAATTCTTCGCGTTAGTTTATGCCGTTTTGTAGGAAATGTAATCAAGACTTCGATGAAATTATTGGGTATTGAAGTTCCCGAGAGAATGTAATAACCGGTTGCAAAATCGCGTTGAATTGCTGTGGCTTTTGTATTCCTTGTATTGGAAAGCGAAGGGGCGACTTTGAGTCGCCCCCCTCAGAGGTTGTTTAATTTTTATGGAAAAGATTTTGAGAGATAAAAATAGCGAGTTTGCGGGCGGGATTTTTCAAGAATAGTAGCGCTATTTGGTAAAAATTCCGACAAAAAAGCGCATTTTTAGACTCAAAATACTTCATAGAAAAATTTTAAACAACCTCTCACTAAAAGCAAAAATTTTTCAAAAATAACGCAAACTAATTTTTGACGCATGCTTATTGTAGATTATTAAATCGAATTTGTTTCAATACTGCGATTTATCATGCACTGATCCAAAATAAATTTAAATAAGATAGACCTTGGACAGAACATTAGAACTCCTTGCTCCGGCTCAAAATTTTAATTTTGGCAAAGCGGCCATTAATCATGGAGCAGATGCCGTGTATATTGGGGCTCCTCGCTTTGGCGCTCGAGCAAGCGCCGGCAATTCCGTTTCGGACATTGAACGGTTGGCGCAATATGCTCATATATACAGGGCAAGGGTATATGTTACGTTAAATACGTTATTGTTTGACAAAGAATTAGAAGAAGCGGAAAAAATTATCGGTCAATTGTACAATGCCGGAATAGACGCGCTAATTATTCAGGATATGGGTTTGTTGGAATTGGACTTGCCGCCGCTTGCACTGCATGCCAGTACGCAATGTCATAATGCCTGCGCCGGAAAAGTATCGTTTCTCGAAAAAGTCGGATTCAAAAGGGCTGTGTTGGCAAGAGAACTTTCCATTCAAGAAATCAAGGGTATCCGTTCAAAAACCAATATAGAATTAGAAACTTTTATTCACGGCGCTTTATGCGTTTGTTATAGCGGACAATGTTATATGAGCTGCGCTATTGCAGATAGAAGCGGAAACAGAGGCGTATGCAGCCAACCCTGTCGTTCGAGTTATGATCTGTTCAATTCGGACGGGGAATTGCTTAAAAAAGATTTACACTTGCTGTCGCTGAAAGATTTGAATGCCTCAAAACAATTACCGGAACTGATTGCTGCAGGCGTTAAATCTTTTAAAATAGAAGGTCGCTTAAAAGGATTACCCTATCTTAAAAATATTACTTCTTATTATCGTGTGCTGTTCGATAATTTTATCGAGAATAACAACGGTTATTCAAAATCCTCTTCCGGCAAAACGACGTTTTTTTTTACTCCCGATCCGGAAAAAACGTTTAATCGTTCATACACGTCTTATTTTTTAAATGGAAGAACCGAAAAGGTTGCTTTATTGCAAACTCAGAAATCTATCGGAAAAAAGATGGGAGAGGTAAAGGAGGTTTTTCCTGATGGAAGTTTTCTCTTGGATAAAAGCCTGGAACTTAAAAACGGAGACGGCTTGTGTTTCTTTAATGAAATATCGAAGTTGGAAGGCTTTTTGATAAATAAAACGGAAATGGGAAGAATTTTCCCGAACAGGAAAGTCCTACTTAGAAAAAAAGATATCGTTTATCGAAACTATGATTCTGAATTCGAAAAACAGTTGATGCGAGAAACTTCCGCCAAGCGGAAAGTGGACGTTTCGTTGGAGTTATCTGAAATAGAGAATGGCTTTTCATTAAGAGTTACCGATGAAGATAATATTTCTGTTAAAGTCGAGCTTATGTGCGATAAAATAATTGCTCAAAAGCAAGATGAATATAAATCTAATATTATTAAACAATTATCAAAATCGGGAGAAAGCCCGTTTAATATTACCTTTGTTTCTATTTTATTGGCTAACGCATATTTTTTGCCGATTTCCCTTTTGAACGAATTACGGAGAAAGACCTTACAAAAATTGCAGGATGAACGAATACGACGATTCCGCCCAACGCCCATCCTTTTCGAAAAGAATAATTATCCATATTTTCAAACGCAGTTGGACTATAAGGCGAATATTATAAATGAAAAAGCCGTCGCTTTTTATAAACGGCATGGCGTAGAAAATTTTGAATACGGATTGGAAAAAGAGAATAAAAGTTTTCCGGTTCTGATGACAACAAAGCATTGCATCAAATATCAGCTAGGACAATGTCCGTTATATTTCAGCCAGTCTATGGCATTTTCCAAACCGTTGATTTTGAAAAATAATGCTAAAACCTATGCCTTGGAGTTCGATTGCAAAAAATGTGTAATGTTGATTACAATGAATAGAAAACGTATTTAAGCGACCTCCGGAAATTTTTGTTATTACCACAATAAAAAGAAAAGGATGCTTAATTTAATCTAAGTTAAGAATTTCACTCTTAATAATCAACACTATGAAGAAATGAATATAACTCAGGAAGGCGCAGGGCTTCGAGAAAACTTTGTGACTCTTGTGTCTTTGAGAGCTTCAAATGAAGTATACCACAGAAAATTTATTATGTTTTTATTCCCAAAATCACATTGACTTAATAAATCCGGTTTTGAAACAAGAAATTTTAAACGCCATAGAATCTGTAGTAGGCGAGAAAATTGTTGCCGACTTATCTGTTGGAGGAGGTTGTATTGCCGATAGCCGGAAAATTAAAACCGGATCGGGAAAAGAATTTTTTCTAAAAACAGGATATGAGTCCAATCGTCTATTTCATTGCGAAGCCAATGGACTGAAAGAGTTGGCTAAAACGCAAGCCATTCGTATTCCACAGGTCGTGTTGGTTGCCGACGATTTTCTGTTGTTGGAATATATTCCGCAAGGGACTCGCGATACGCTATTTTTTAAAAAATTCGGACAAAATCTAGCTCGCATGCATCGATTTCAATCCGAATATTTTGGATTTTCTGAAGACAATTATATCGGAACTTCTCCCCAATTAAATATACCCAATAAAAATAAATGCGAAGACCAGGATTGGGCGACCTTTTACTTTAATAAGCGTTTGCTGTTTCAATACGAGTTAGCAGAAAAAAACGGTTATACAAGTCCTCGTTTTAAGAATGCCTTTGTAAAGTTAGAATCGATTCTCGAATCCATTCTGAAAGGAAGCGAAGAACCTCCTTGCCTGCTTCACGGAGATTTGTGGGGTGGAAATTATTTATGCGACGAATCGGGAGATGCCGTGCTGATCGATCCTGCCGTTTATTACGGGCATAGAGAAGCCGATCTAGCCATGACGAAGTTTTTCGGTGGATTTGCGCCGGCATTCTACGAATCCTATCTTCGTGAATTTCCTTTACCCAAAGGCTGGGAATACCGAGAGAATATTTATACACTTTACCATGCGTTAAACCATTTAAATCTTTTTGGAAGCGGTTATTTGCATAAAGCGGAGCAATTGTTGAATTTTTACGTTTCTTGAATTTCTTTTTCTGAAATAAATTTGACAAAGCGTTCATTGTTATTTGAAGATTGTTATAAATAAAATATTAATTTCGTTAAAAATAGAGTGATGCAAATAAAGACCATACGCGTTCTTTTGCAGAATAGTTTCCGTTGCTGGCCTTATAGTTATCCGAAAGTCCCAAAGAATAATTGACGCCTATTTCCACATATTTGTAGATTTCAAATCCGCCATTAAAATTCAGGCCGGCGCCAAAGCTTTTTGTTTCCCATTGTTCTTGAACGTCGTTCATTATTACATTAAAACTATCGTTACCGGATATTTTAAAATCGATATAAGGCCCTGCCCCTATAAAAACTTTAAAATGCGCTCTCAATGGGAGAAGATATTTGAGATTCAATGGGATCTCTATATACCCCGCTTTTTGAGTAGCTTCATTCTCAAATTTGATTCCTTTTTGAGAATACATAACACTGAAATCCAATCCCAACCGTCCATTAAATAGCCACTCTATGCTCGGTCCGACATAAAACCCGGTGGTATTGTCGTCAAAGAAATCATCCAACTGATCGCTTGAAATGCCGGTAGTACTGATTCCGGCTTTTGCCCCGATTCTAATTTGCGCTTGTAATGCAACTGAAATTAAACACATCAATAATAAAGAGAAAATCGCTTTTTTTATAAAAGACAGATTCAATGAATTATTATTGAGATAGATTTTATACATAACTGTTTTATTTTACAGAGAATACAATGCAAGTATTCAAGATCTCTTGATATATGGAACTAATCAAAATGTTCCGTTTCCCTGGCTTCCTCTTGCGTTTTTTGTATCGTTCCATACGGATGCTCAACAGGAGAATAAATAGAGTATAATTTCAATGGCTTATCGCCGATGTTAATTATATTGTGCCATTTACCGGCGGGAACAAACACGGCAAAATCTTTTTCTACCGTTCTTATGAAATCAAGAGAATCTTTATTATTTCCCATCAATACTTTTGCATTACCCTCCTCAATCCTTAAAAATTGTTCTAAATACGTATGCTGTTCCAACCCTACGTCCCCGCCAACAGGAATAGACATTAAAGTTACCTGTAGATTTCCGCCTGTCCATAGGGTAGTTCTAAAGTTAGTATTCGACAAAGTATAGGAATCAATGTTCAAAACCATGGGTTCTCCGCCATAATCTTTTAATATTACATCTGTTTCTGCAATCTTTTTATCATTTGCATCCGGATTACAGGAGCTAAAAATGAATCCGGAAAAAAGCAGGCTTAATAAAATAAATCTGGTTTTCATGATGATTAAGATTTGGGATAGCTAATTTCGTTATTTTAACAATCTCTAACAACTAAAGATGCAAATTAGATGCCAAAATAAATATATTGAAAATCAGATACTTTTAAAAACAGACAGATGATGTCAATCTACATAAGTGATTATTTTATACACACAAATCTATTTTTAAAACCAAAAGTGAAATTTTATGGAAAAGATTTTGGAGGATAAAAGCGGCTATTTTGCAGACGGGATTTTTCAAGAATAGTAGAGGCTATTTTGGTAAAAATTCCGGTAAAAAAGAACGTTTTTAGATTCAAAATACTTCATGGAAAAATTTTTAAACAGTTACTTTATCTTTAAACCCTCGACAATAAGTCAGGGGTGATGGAAAATTAATTTTTCCAAGCGAAATTTTTTCTATATTTGCAGACGCTTAGTGCGAATACATTAATAATAAAAAAATCAGACATGACAAAATCAGAACAATTAATGGAGTTGGAGCATCATTACGGCGCTCATAATTATCATCCGCTACCGGTAGTATTGTCTAAAGGAGAAGGTCCTTTTGTATGGGATCCCGAAGGAAATAAATATTTCGATTTCCTTTCTGCATATTCAGCCGTAAATCAAGGCCACTGCCATCCGAAAATTGTAGACGCAATGGTAAAGCAAGCCAAAGAATTAACGCTTTCTTCCAGAGCTTTTTTTAATGATTGCTTAGGTCCTTATGAAAAATTTATTACCGAATATTTCGGTTATGAAAAAGTGTTGCCGATGAATACGGGCGCCGAAGCCGACGAAACAGCATTAAAATTAGCCCGCCGTTGGGGTGTCGTAAAAAAAGGGATTCCTAATGATGAAGTAATGATTATTTGTTGCGAAGGAAACTTCCACGGACGCACCATTACAATTATTACCATGTCGAACGATCCCGATTCATATGCAAATTATGGCCCTCTGACGCCCGGATTTGTCCGCATTCCTTATAACGATACAGTCGCTCTTGAAAAAGTATTGGAGCAACATGGCAAGAAAATTGCCGGATTTATTGTAGAACCAATCCAGGGAGAAGCCGGCGTATTTGTTCCGGACGAAGGTTATTTGAAAAAGTCGTATGATTTATGCAAAAAGCATAATGTTCTTTTCATTGCCGACGAAGTTCAAACAGGAATTGCCCGTACCGGTAAGATGTTGGCTTGCGATCATGAAGGCGTTAGACCTGATATTCTGATATTAGGGAAAGCGGTTTCCGGAGGCGTATTTCCGGTATCGGCTGTATTGGCCGACGACGAAATTATGTTAACGATAAAACCCGGCGAACATGGTTCTACTTTTGGCGGAAATCCGGTTGCTTGTAAGGTTGCCGAAGCCGCTTTACAAGTCGTAAAAGACGAAAATTTAGCTGAGAAAGCCGAAAAATTGGGAAGAATTTTTCGCGATGAAATTGGCAAAGTAAAATCAGATATGATTGAACTCGTTCGTGGAAAAGGCTTATTAAACGCAGTGGTTATCAGACCCAGAAATGGAAAAGAAGCTTGGGACGTATGTTTGAAAATGAAAGAACTGGGCGTTTTGGCAAAACCTACTCACGGACACATTATCCGTTTTGCTCCTCCTTTGGTTATTACCGAAGAACAATTGCGCGAAGCCATAGAACTGATTAAAAAGGCAATCTTGTCTTTTGAATAAAAACGCAATGACCAATGCGTTGATTTGAAGAAGAAAGGGTTTCGTTTGACATGAAGCCCTTTCTTTTTACCTGGAAAAACAAGCCTGAAATTTTATGAATATGGAAGAACGTTATTCCCGACATCTTATATTGCCTGGCCTTGGCAAGGATGCCCAAGAAAAATTGGCAAAAGCTTCTGTTCTGTTGATTGGCGTAGGAGGATTGGGCTCCCCTATAAGTCTTTATTTAACGGCTGCAGGCGTCGGTCAAATCGGATTAGTAGACGATGACAGGGTCTCTATAAGCAATCTGCAACGTCAGGTTTTATATAAAGAAAAGCAAGTAGGGATGTATAAAGTTTTATGCGCCAAACAAACCCTCTTGGAATTAAACTCGACCGTAAAAATAAACGTTTATCCCGTCCGCCTAAATAAAGACAATGCTGTCGAGCTGATTCGGGAATATGATGTTGTGGTTGATGGTTCCGATAATTTTGAAACCCGCTATTTAATTAACGACGTTTGCGTTGGTTTGGATAAGCCTTATGTTTATGGATCTATTGGCGATTATTATGGACAATTATCCGTTTTTAATTATAACGGAGGGGCAACGTACCGGTGTTTGTATCCGGAATTGGAATCTGATATTTCTTCTCCAAAAAAAATATCCGGCGTTTTAGGCGTTTTACCAGGTATTATCGGAAGTATGGAGGCTTCGGAGGTAATAAAACTGATTACCGGTTGTGGGGAAATTTTATCAAACAAATTATTTTATATTGATGTGCAGAATATGTTTTCACAAGTATTACATATAATGCCCAATTCGAAAGAACGAGATATTGCGCGTCAAAGGTTTTTACAAATGGTTTAAGAAATGATGCTGCCTATGTTGTGTAATGAAGAAAATATAATAAGAAGCGCACAGATCAAGGTATCTGGAGTATAACATTAATAGAAAATGGCAGCCGTCTATCTCTTTTAATTTTCAATTTCTCCACTGAATCTACCCTATCCTTCTCGTTTTTTTACCGGAAAGTGTAAATGATTCAATATATTAGTTTCTGAATTGTCGGAGCCAAACATGAAAATCCCCGACATGCTTTGTACAAACATTTTTTTTATTTTTGTATTCTCAATTAAAAATAGCTTTATATGACTTTACAGGATTTTGAACGACACATTTCTCCCAAAATATTGCAAAGAGGCAGGGAATATTTTGAAAACGATTGGGTAACAGAAGTAACGAGGGAATCTTCCGGCAAATGGACTGCCATAGTAGAGGGTTCGGAAGATTATTTTGTAGAAGTAGAATTGTTGGGAGATGAGATTGTAAATTGGGAATGCGATTGCCCATACGATTATGGCGATGAATGCAAACATGTGGTTGCACTCCTGTATTATCTTCAGAAACATCGTGATGAACATGAATACGCCGATGTTGTAGAAGTCCATGAAGACCCTTTGGAAAATAAATACAAAGAGTTATTCAACTATGTGAACAAAAAAGAAATTGTTGCTTTTGTCTGTGAATATGCTACAGAAAATAAAGATTTCCAAGAAAAATTGGAAGCCCGGTTTTTGCAGAGAAAAAAACAGATTGCTACAATTGACTATCAAAAAGAAGTTGAAAAATGCTTCAAAGTAAGAAATGCAGGATATGATTACTATGGAAATCCACAGGAATGTCCCATTATTGCGGACAATTTGGATAAACTTATTAAAAAAGCGCAATTTCTTATCAAACAAACTCACTATGAAGAAGCGGCAAGTATTTTATTGTGTATTTTAGAAGAAGTGGGCAGTTGCTATGAAGATTATGAAGACTATGACGGGGACTTAGGTTCCGCTTGCCAGGATGCAGGCGAAGCATTGGCCGAACTTATTTCCCATGATATTTCCGAAGAATTAAAAACAGTATTGATCTATCGCTTGGGGGATTTAATAAAAAATAATGTTTTTGATAATTATGACTTAGCGGATATTAAGCAACTATTGTTCGACCTTTCACTAAAAACCAACAATATAAATGTTGCGCTGAAAAATATTGACGAAGCGTTGAAAGCCGAACCCGATTCTTTCCGTACAAGCTCATTGGTAAAAACAAAATTAGATTTACTGGAAAAAACCGGACAAAAAGATGAGATGGAACAAATCATAGATCAGTATCTTTATTGCCCCGAAATACGGAAAATCCGTTTAGAGAAATTGTTATTGGAAAAAGCCTATGAACAAGCCTTAATTTTGATTGATGGCGGTATCAAAGAAGCTCAGGAGAAAAATCATCCCGGCACTGTCTCTGATTGGAAAGATGAAAAACTCAGGATTTACATGTTATTGAAAGATAAAAATAGCATTATTGCTTTGGCTGAAGATTTGTTCGTAAATGGAAGAGAACGAATGAAATATTTCGATATCCTGAAGAAAACCGTTCCACAACAGGAATGGGGAGTTTATTTGGATGGGTTCTTGGAAAAAGCAAATAAAGCAAGCCGTTTGGGGATTAATGCTTCCACTTTGGCTCAAATCTTTATCGAAGAAAAATACTGGGACCGGTTGTTGGAATTGGTAGAAAGTAGTAAATCCAACTATTTTTCATTCAAAATGCATTTGGTGGAAGACTACGACACGTATTTATTCCCTCATTACCCCGAAAAAGTATTTGCCATTTACAAAAAATGCCTTCTCGACTATGCTGAAAAGAATATGGGACGAAATCATTACCAATACATTGCCCAAACACTCAAAAAGATAAAAAATTATCCAAATGGGGATACACTTGTACAGTCTCTGTTGGAACATTTCAGGGTTATTTATAAAAAACGCCCTGCCATGATGGAAGAATTGAAAGGGGTATGATAAATTGGTTTGACAATTTGAAAATCCGCTTCATATTTCAAATAATCTTAATGAATTAGGCGTTTAAGCAATATTGCATATATAATAATTTGTTATACTGATTTTCAATGGTTTTCATGTGCTTAATTTCTGGTCGATAGACTAGTAGGGGGGCGTAACTTAGCAGACAGTCAGGGTGTGACTTAGAGTCATGCCCTGACTTATACGCTTCTAATTTTTCTTAACGCTAACCTGTCGTAATGCTTTTATTGGCTTTGCTTTATTCAGTTAGCCCGTCAAACGCCATGCGTAGCATACCTTTGCGAGAATTTTCCGTTCAAGCGCAGCCGATAGGCGGAGCGCGTTTAAATCCTCAAACCGTTTTTGATTTTTTTGAGGCTCCAAAAAGAATAGAGAGAAAATATCTTCGCCTATTTTTACACGGATCCATTATTTTGGTTCTCCACCGGAATTCTCCATGGATCCGAATATCCTCTGTATAAATTTTTATAAATAATTGAATTATAGTATTTTATTCTTCTTTGCTGCTTCCATAATATTAGAAGGGGCACGATTATGTTGTAGTTCTCGTCTCATAAAATCCATGTAAGGGGCTACATGGTTAAAAAAATTATAATACCCTTTGCATAGATAGTTTAGACCTGTTTGACCATCATGGGTATTTATGATTCTATTTTTGGGACATTCGCCATTACAAGCAAAAAGATATTTGCATTTCCGGCAAACATCAGGAAGGGTATTAAACTTATCAGCTCCAAATTGAGATTGTTCCGGAGAATACATCATCCCTGTGAGGGTTTTTTCATAAATATTTCCAAGTTTGTATTCCGGAAAAGCGAAATGATCACAGGCATACACATCGCCGTTGAACTCCATAATGCCGGCATGCCCGCAATATTTGGCAAATATGCAAAGGCCCGGATTTTCACCCACCCAGTTGGCTAGGGTAGAGTCGAAATGTTGGATGTAAAATTCTCCGACATCTTTTCGCACCCATTCATCAAAAACAGCAATCAGAAAATCGCCCCATTTATCGGAAGGTACGTTCCACGGGGCCAAACTACCGTCGGGCATTCTTTCTACGATAGGCGAAAATTGAATGAATCGAGCATTGATCTCTTTGAAAAACCAGTAAAATTCCAGCGGATAGTTTACGTTGTAATCGTTTACAACTCCCATAACATTAAAGTCGACTCCATGTTTTTTCAGTAACTCAATGCCTCGCATCACTTGTTCGAAGGTAGGTTTACCGTCGCTATATTTACGGTAGTGGTTGTGACAATGTTCGGGGCCGTCAATAGAGATGCCAATCAAGAAATTATGCTCTTTGAAAAAACGGCACCATTCGTCGTTGAGCAAAACACCATTGGTTTGCAAGCTATTGCCGATATATACGCGATGGGTGTATGCCTCCTGCATACGAAGCGCTTTTTTGTAGAACTCTATCGGGCGCAAGAGCGGTTCGCCACCGTGCCACGTAAAGAGCACCTGTTGCATAGTTTGCGATTCAAGGTACTGTTTGGTAAATTGTTCCAATACCTCGTTCGACATCAGGTACTGGCTTTTATCGGGATATAACTCTTTTTTGTCTAAATAATAACAATAGGCACACCGGAGGTTGCAGGCGGCTCCAACGGATTTAAGCATCACGTATAAGGGTTTGGCAAAAGGAGTAGCCGTTGTTTTTACATTCATTTTTATTTCCAGTTTTAATAAATTTAGAAGCCCTCAAATTTATATCTTTTATTATTAATACAAGGTAAGCGTTTCCATTTTTTTTAAGTAAAAACTAATTTTATATAGTTCACTGTTCAGCGGAATATTTGTTTGGTGTTGAGCGGAAATAAGATTGAACGTTGGATTTTTATGGATAAAAATATCATTTTATAGCAAAAAATAGGGCCTCACACGAAGTGAAGCCCTATTGGAAACAACATTAACCTGATTTTATTCGGTTTTCATTTTGCGTTCAAATTCGCGTTCAACATCAATGTATTGATCATTGGCCACATCATAAATTACTTTCTTGATTTCGCCACCAGAGAATGGATATTTGTAACCATAGCTTTTGCTTACGGGGTCGCCGGTGTCGTATCCAACACAAAGGCCTTCGCCGCTATTGAGCGAAAAACGGCCGGCTTGCGTACGGAAAGGCGCTTGGGCTACCATCTTGTCGTCGATATAGAGTTTC
>JAVBLV010000056.1:0-9935 GCA_031553195.1 Bacteroidales bacterium | reverse complement strand
TGAAGCATCATTGTCTGCTTCATTACTTGGGGCTGCATTTTTTCTTGGTTTGCTTGCCACCTGTGTTACCATGCCTTTGAAATATTATTTTAGAAAATTAGAAAAATCAAGCCGCTGTGAGTTGAAATGAAAGTTCAGTAGGTTTTCTTAAAAATATCGTTTCTACGATAATAATTTTGTGATTTATATCTATCAAAATCGGATATTCCCCCAAAAGTGTTAGATATAAATTATGAAAAATGGATAAGTTGTATTATTTCAAAACCCTCAAATTGCTTTTAATTAGTTCGATGTGTTCCGGTTTTACTTCTGCTTCTTTTGCATAGTCAGTCCATTTCAAAACTACTTCTGCAACTTGGGTAATGATTTCTTTAGCAGATTTAATACTCATATTATTGGCTACGGTTAACAAATCAGTGTATTCGAAGTCGGTTCGTTTGTTGTTTAACGACATTTGATGTTGGTTTGTCCATTTTCCAGAAGCTGAATAAGCATAACAAAGATCGTAAGCCGGCGCCAATTCCCATTCACCTTTCGTATTCATGATAAATGAATGGTTTTTGGTATGGTCATCATGGTTTCGGGCAAGAACATTGAAAACCATTCGACGGTACATTTGTTCCATATTTTCATAAGGTAAGTCCAAACGCCTCATCACCTGAAAAGCTTGCTCATAAGAATATCTTTCATCACGGTTGTAATGGGCAATAGCACACAAAGTTTGGGTATGTAATTTTTCACCTTTATCAGTCCGGTCGAACCGCTTAGTCATAAAATGGGCATATTCTTTTTCCCTTAATAATCTGCATTCAGTCATGCGGATACCACAATCCAAAGCCATTTTGTAGTAGGCATATTCAATTTTTCCAATACCCAACGGATTATCGTTCAGCTTTTTGTCTTCCACGCCGTCGAATTTCAACAACCAATATTCAAAACCTTCCGGCGCTTCTACTTGTCCTGAACGAACTTCGTTACTTTTTTCATTCCAAGCAATAATAGCCTTCGGTTTTGCCCCGCCTGCCGAAGTCCCTACTTTCAGAATATCTTTAATGGGTTTGTTTTCCATTTTAAGATTTGCCTGAAAGGTTTCTTTTTCATTCAGCACTTCACGTGCCAATTCCGTCAATTGTTCTATTTCAATAACTGAAGACTCGTTCAATATTTTATCATTAATAGCCGGTGCATATTCCAAAGCGCCCATTCCTCTTTTTCCGACATAACATAATCGATCAATGGGGGTAAATGTTTCTGAATTCAAGCCACGGCTTGCCAACCATTCATCAATAATTTTATTTCCGTAATCATCGGGAAGGGAATCGGCCAACATGCCGGGCAGACCTTTGAATGTTTTTCCTTTATGTGCAGGAAATTGAAAAATTCTATCACTTCGGCGAATATCTTCCAAAGGCATTGTCAAAGGGGCAATATCCCAATTTAACCGCGCAAAAGAATCGTAAAATTCAAATATGCCGATTTCTTTTTCTTCATCCCAAACGGCAGCGCCTACTTTTTCACCCCAAAGGTTTACTTCCAAAATTGTATCCATTGCCTTATCTATTTTTTAGTTGCCCGTTGTTTTGTTTTTCCTTTTAGCTTCAATAATTCAACAGGACTTATAGGCGGTTCGGGAATTAATGTTTCAAAATTATCGAGCAATTTAAGTGTTCTCATAACAGAAATGAGGATAGAAACGGAAACAGATTGCCCATTTTCTATTTTTTTTATAGAACTTAAACCTATACCGGATTTTGTAGCCAGTTCTTCTTGTGTATAATTTTTCCGAAGCCGATACTCTTTCAATCTTTTTCCTAATTCTGCAAGAATAGCAGAATTGCTCATGCTGTACCAATCCATATTTTTAGCTTTTTGCAAATATACGAATAATAGTTGTATTTACAAATATTAAGCATGAATATTGTCAATAATCGTTGCATATAGAACTATTATTAAATAGACGGATAAGGGGGTTATTTTCTGAAAATATACGACAAACTGGCAATTATTGAGCAAATTTGCCAGTTTTGTCGTATTCGACTTTTGCAAATCCATATTCAGATATAATTTATTTCTTTTTCAACAACTCTAAAAACATTGTCCCACGTTCTGTTAATCTGAATTTTTGTGCAGGATGTGTAGGTTTGTCAGGGATAGTCCTTTCTATCAATTGTTTATCAAGTAACTTGGCTACAGTTCTATTCAAATAACCAGATACTTTTTCAAGCGAAAGAGCAATGGCTATTTCACTTTTAGTCATTTCTTTCTCACGTAACTGATATAAAATACCACTAAAAATAGAAGCTTTTTTCAGCTCTACCCCAAGTTCTGCCCTTAACTCTGCCCCAAGCTCTGCCCTCAGCTCTTGCCCTAACTTTTGCCCCAGCTCTTGCCCTGCCACATAATTCAATTTTACAAATTGCACTTGAAATGATAGCCCGACTTCTTTCCAACGGAAATCTATTTGCGGATAATCTTTTAATTCTTCGGCTATCAGCTTTAAGCCATTGCCCCATTGGTCTATAATTCCCAAACGTTTAAATACTGGTGCAATAATCTTATTTCGGGCATCGCTTTGGCGGCTTTCCATTGCGGCATAATCAATTGAAGGGGGCAAAAGTCCCGGACTGGTTATTTCAATCATATCGTCATAAACAGCTACCTTCACATCTTTGCCGGTAAGCGAATAATCACGGTGGACAATAGCGTTTCGAATGGCTTCCCTTATTGCTTTCACCGGATATTCCCAACGCGAAACTGTGTAGACACCTTCAACAGTAGCCCCTTTGTTGATATGGCGTAGCACAAAGTTATAAGCTTCTTCCGCTTGTACCGAGATATTGGAATATATGCTCTTTTGGTCTATAAATTCTTCCGTACCTGTTCCCTTGAATCTCGCACACTCTACTTTAGCAAAATGAAACATTGAGTTACGAAGTTCATCGTCAGAAAACAGTATTAAAGCGTTTGTCGGATATTCCACGCTGTATTTCCCTGAAAAAAGTTGACTCTTATGCCTGCCTATTCTTACGATCCTTATATGTACAGGATACATAAGATGAAAGGGGGAACTTTTTAGAATTATCAAGATATCAAAGAAATCGACTTGCAATTGAATTTTATCCGTAATAACGGTCGGCAAGCCTTTTTGGATACCAATCCTCAAAATTTCTCAAAAATTCTGCACGATTATTCCGATGAGAAGAAGGGGTTTCTCACTTGGAAATGCCTGTTGGAAGAGCAGTTGACTTAAAGGACAGGATAACTCAAAATTACTACACCCCGATTACAAAATAGGGAACGTTCTATTTTAGTATTTTATCAAGAAATCCGGCATAATAGAACGGTACATTATACAAATCAAATTCCTTTCCTGAAACAGTTTTAACTTTATCCTTTGAAAATGGATTTGACCAAATTCTTATTGCTGTTGCATGCTCAACGTTGTCCATAAAAATATGCAACGACTTCAATTTGGCATTGTGTCCCGATTTAACTTCAATTGGAATCACATTCCCATCATGTTGGATAACAAAATCGACTTCGGCATCGGCGCCTTTTTTATCTCTGACCCAAAAATTTCTTCGATTTGAAATTTTATTATCAGAAGCTAATAATTCCTGTGCCACTACTTGTTCGGCAACATGTCCGCGCCAAGCGTCCAAAATATCTTTGGCGCCAAAGACTTCTTTTTGAATATTTGCCGAATAATTTATCAAACCGACATCTATCCATAACAATTTGGGCGAACGTTTTAGCTCTGTAATAAGAGGAATACTTGTTCCAACCGAAGGGTAAACCAATTCCAATAGCATGGTTTTTTCGAGTGTGCGAAAAGCTTCGCCCATTTCACGAGTTTTGTATGATGAGCCTGCAAAATTTGCCAATGATATCCGCTGTCCGGCAAAAGCCCAGCCTTCTTGTAAAATATAACGGATAACATGTTTCATTGTCTCGTTCCGAGCATATTTTTCTACATCATCTTTATAGCCGTACAAAAGTGTTTCGTAAATATCGTTCAGTGCCACAAAATCCTTGTATTTGGCATAATGCGCCACTACTTCGGGCATTCCGCCTATCAATGTGTAGGTATTGAATAAATCCATTGTTTTGGAATGCAGGGTTTCGGGAATTTCATTCGACCTAAGGGCTTTGCTAAGTTGTGTTTCGCCTATGGCGCCCAAAAATTCGTCGAAAGAGCAGGGACGGACAGCCATATATTCTACCCTGCCTACGGGAAAAGAGATTCTTGTATCTATCAAACTTTCCAGTAAAGAACCTGCACCAATAACAAATAATTCGGGGATCTTCTCGTAAAAATAGCGAAGCAAAGCTACTGCTTTGGGTGAATTTTGGATTTCATCAATAAATAATAATGTCTTTCCTTTTTCTTTGGTCTTGTTGCAGTAAAGATAGATTGATGACAAAACGTAATTGACATCTTTATCCGACTCAAATAATGTAGTGGCATTTGAATCTTCCAAGTTGAGATAGAGGTAGGTTGTAAAATTTTTGGAAAATTCATTGATAAGGGTTGTTTTTCCCACTTGCCGAGCGCCTCGCAATATCAATGGTTTGCGATTTTCCTTGTCTGCCCACTTTTGCAATTGTTCAAGTGTATTCCTTTGAAACATTTCTGTTTGTTTTATAGCGATTTATAATTGCAAATGTACAAATTTTGTTTGAAAGTAGGGGGGTAAATTGCTATTTTTTGTTCAAAAGTGACGGTATAAATGATTGGTTTTTGTTCAAAAGTAGGGGGCCATGTACAAAAAAGAGCTTTGAAACTTTTTAGAAAGTTAATGAGGGTGTGACTTGAAGTCACGCCCTCACTGGTTAGCTATTTTATTGTCTCACTATTTTTATTTGCATTTCTATTTTCTGTCTTTAAACCATAGTTTTATCACAATTTCATAACTTTATATCATATAGCTTCAAATATTCATTCCAACAGCCATTTTCCTTGATTTTTTCTTCAAAATCCTCTAAGGTAATAAACTGATTTGGGACTGAATATGTTTCTCTTATGATTTTTAATAGTTTTTCTTTCCCAATTAATTTCCGAAACTCATGCACAAAAGTAGGGCCTTTTACATAAATTACAAAAGCAGCGTAAGGTTCGCCGGTGTTATGTCTTTGATTTAAGAGTTGTTCGAAGGTTACAGTTAAATCAGGGAAGTTCCATTCCTGATTTTCCTGTAGGGCTTTTTCAAAGGCATCCTGTCCTGCCCAGTTTTCATAAAACATAAGATTGACATATTCGGGAATAGATTCGCCCATAAAGCACCTTCCTCTCGCATTATACAGCGTATGTATTCCTAACCATAAATGGCAAATTTCGTGGGCTAAAAGCGTATTACCTATGGTTTCCATGTTTATCAACCCTCTATCCATAATAATAACGTTGCCCATTCCCATAGCCACTCCAAATATAGATGTTTCTACAAAATTTATATTATGAGTTTTTAGTTCCCATAAACTGGTATTATACCATTTGAACGCTTCCACAGAGCGATTAACTATAGCATTCCATAAAGAATCTATTTGATGTGGGTCTGTAGTATAAACAGGTTTGCCATTAACGACATCTATAAGGCGCTTTGTTTTGGGAAGAATATAAAAATTGAAATCAACATTGTTATATTGAAAGTTCTTGTGTTGAAATATATTTGATTTTGTTATCAACAAAGGAATATCTTCGTCATAAAGCTTAAAGGAATAAATATTTGTGTGCTTATTTAACTGAACATTATCTGCCGGAACATACGCAAAAGCCTTGTGTGTATTAGGAATGAAAACTGTTGCCTTGTAATGCGCAAAATTATCATACAATACCGGATACCAACGACAAGAACGTTCAAGAATTAACTGATTGGTATCGCAAAGTATCATTTTAGGTGAAGAATCTTCTTTCAATGGGTATGCTATTTTATAGTGCAAATCAAATTTCAATAGGGTTTCTTGGGTCGAAAAAAACATAGTATCGTTTTTTTGCACATAGTTTAGTTTTTGCCCATTCAATGTAGCATGAGAAAATTTTATAGAATCATTCAAAAGGAAATATGAACGATTCTCTTCTTTAAATTTCTCAGCCACAATGGTTAATTTAATATCTATGATAGAATCTTGTAACTTTAAATCTAAATCATAGTTGTTGATTTTGATAGAATTTTGAGTCTGTTCTTTTAATGTTTTTTCTTGCGCCTGTACAAACGACATAGAAAGAACTGTAAAAATCAGAATGTTGATTAAATTCTTCATGTATTTCATTAGTTTTAGTGAGGGCGTGACTTGAAGTCACGTCCTCACTGGATTGCTATTTATTGTTTCACCACTTTTGTACTTGTATTGTCTAATTTAATTAGATACGTTCCATTTGGTAAACGAGAAATCTCTATTTCTGTTTTCTTATTGGAAATTTTGAATGTGGATAAAAGTTTGCCGGCAAGGTCGAAAAGTTCAGCTGTTTTGGTTGTCGGATTTTCATTTTCAATAATCAACTTGCCAGATGTCGGGTTTGGATAGATTTTAAATGTTGTCGCTTGATTTTCTATATCATTAATTCCAACATTTTTTTCAACGCTTACCAAGCAACTGTCTTGAAATCCACCGTCAGCAGTGATGACAACAATATAAGTACTGCCAACATCTATTCCTGTTACTAAACCGTTATTATCGACTGTGGCAATACTCTCATCACGGCTTTGCCAAGTTTTGTTTTGGTTGGTCGCATTGTTGGGAATTATGGTTGCAGTTAGTGTTTCCGTGCTATCGACTTTGAGTGAAAGAGTACGCTTGTTTAAAGTTACGCCTGTTACAGCAATATCAGTATCTTCGGTAACCGTAACTAAACAACTGTCTTGGAAATTACCGTCTTGGGTAGTAACTACAATATAAATTCCGCCTTCTGAAATAGCTGTTACCAAACCATTATTATTTACAGTGGCAATATTTTCATCACGGCTTTCCCAAGTTTTGTTTTGGTTGGTGGCATTGTTGGGTGTTATAGTTGCAAGTAACGTTTCTGTACTATCAACTTTTAGTGAAAAAGTATGTTCATCTAAAGAAATACCCGTTACCGGAATATTGGTTCCATCTGTAATGGTAACTTCATAAACCAAAGGTTGAGCTGACGTAAAGTCAGGGAAATAACCATTCAGCATTTTGCAACGCAAAGTTTTCCCAATATAGGAATTATCCAAGCTAAATATTCCGTTGTTGTTTTGCAAAGTAACACGCTGTTCCGTTCCCGTAGAAATATCGTGCCACTCAAAAGTGGTAATGTTACCATCAATATCATATTCGGCGCTTAAATCGATACCTCTACTATAAGGAATATCGCCGCCTTGCAGGGTATCTTGTGGTGCATAAAAAATATCAAAGAAAAAATCTTCTTTTGGTAAAGCCGAAAATTTCAATAAATTATTTTGACATTCCAAAAATGCCTCAATTCCAAGCCGTATATTTTCAATCTGATTATTATTGCACATTATTATTTCTAACTGCATATTTGCAGAAGCATCTAAGTTTGTGAGAAGATTGTTCTCACATTCTAATACATAAAGATCAGGATTTAGAGAAATATCTAAATTGGTGATTTGATTATTACTGCAAACCAAATTCGATAACTTAAAATTTCTTGAAATATCTAAAGCTGAAAGTTGATTGGAACTACAGTTCAACGACAATAATAAAGTGTCCCGTTCCACATTTAAACTTGTAAGTAGGTTATTAGAACATATCAAACTTGTCAATTTTGTGTTGTTTGAAACATCTAAAGCAGTGAGTTGGTTATTCTCACAGTATAGTCCAGTTAAATTCGGATTTCCTGATAGATCTATAGTAGCGAGTTGATTATTATTACATCTTAATGTTCCCAAATTTATATTTGAAAATGTATTTAAAACAGAAAATTCATTATTCGAACAATCTAAATATGTTAGATTTACATTTGATGAAATATCTAAATTACGAAGCTGATTTCCGGAACAACCTAAAAGTGTTAGATTTGTATTTGCAGAAATATCTAATGAATCTAATGGATTTCCAAAACAACTCAAGAAAGTTAAATTTGTATTTCCTGAAAGGTTTAATGATGTCAATTGACTACGGTAACAGGATAAAGTATCCAATGCTATACAGGAATCGATCTTCAAAGAATCTACTTTAGTGTCGCCAATATCCAAATAAGTTAGTAATATACAAGGATTTAAATTTAATTCACCAGACAAGCTCAGCTCTCTGCCCCATTTGATTTTTATTAATTTTTTAGGGGTGTCGCTATTCCATGTTAAACCTCTTATATCTTCTATCCATCCCTCATTAGATACCCAATTAATGGTATCTAATAAATAAAATTGTTCTATGTTACATCGTCCAGAAACGGCAGAAGGCTGTCGCAAAAAAGCGCGCAAGGCTTCTTTGTCGTCAGAATGATAGGTGTTTTGAGCTTGCAGCCCGAAAATAGTAGTTAGAAAAAATGTAATTAATATTGAAATTTGAGTTTTTGTTTGCATCTTTTTATATGTTTGAGATTAAATGAATTATACTTTTGTTTTAGGCATAACAATAGCTTTTGCACAAAAGATGAATCTTGTAGTGCACTGAAAGCAAATACTATAAATGAATTGTAAGCCTGAAAGGGCAATAGAAAATTATAGGTTCCCCTGCAACATTAGAAAGTTACAGGGGTGGGTTCATCATACAGGCGTGCGAGATAAGCGCAAATAGCATATAAACATTTTTGCAATGCGGAATAAGGGAACAAAAACTTACTACCTGTAAGGTCTTTCATAGTGGTACGGGTATAGTTAGCAAAACTGCAAATAATTCGGGTGCAGTTCAGAAGTCAAGCAAATTTGTCAAAAACGAGAATAGTTTTCAGAAAACTATCGATATAAAAACCGGAATGTTCCTACAATTAAGAAAGTGGTTTTGTTTCCGGCTCTGTTTTTATGATATTATAAAATTTTAAATACGCTTCCTTCAAGTCTTCGGCTTTCAACCGGCTGTTGAAAGCAGCCGCTAAACCAAGTCCTTGCGGAATCATCACAAACATTTGCGCCACATAATCGGCATCCAAATTTTTTCGTATTTCGCCTGTTTCAATGGCGTGCAATACGGCCGCTTTCCAACGTTCAAATTCTTTGCTGTTCAAAAGAGTTATTTTCTGCGAAAAACCCTTGTAGTATTCATCTGCCTGAAATGCAAGTTTGAAATAGAAAAAGTCGTCGATTTTATGGGCTGTTATTTTGCGAAGTTTTTGGATAAAAATTTTCCGTTGCGTTAGATTCTCTTCAATGGCTCGCAATAAAGTGCTTGGGTTTGTTCCGGCAATATCCAGAAAAACCGTCAACGACGACAAAAGGTAATTATCAATTACTTCTTTGTAAATCTGTTCTTTACTTTTGAAATGATGATAAATTGCCCCGCGCGAAAGCCCTATCTGCGTTTGAATGTCGTCCATCGAAACGCCGTCGTAGCCTTTCTTCAAAAAGAGGGCAAAGGATTTTTGTAGTATCAGTTCTTTTGTCGGATTCATAAATACTATATTAAACGTACAAACTAACCGGTTGGTTGCACAAAGATATGAATTTTCTTTTAAAGGCACGAAAATTTTAAGTATAAATACAGCTTTTTAAAAGATTAAATAACTGAAATGCCAGAAAATGAGTCTGAAAAGAATGTGATTTTTAACTATTTAAAATTTTTCAAGGCAATAAACCCATGCTTAATATCGTTTTTTATCAAACTTTCTAAAATATTCAAACCTATGAAAAGCTTATTGAAAAAAATCCTTCCATTTTGGCAAGAGCTTGCTTTTATCATCGCATTAGGAATCCCTTTGGTGGGAATGACGCTAAATTATTCTGTTTCTCTTCAATATTCAGGGAATATTGTTTTTGGTTGTTTGCTTTTTATTTTAATTGCTTGTTTGG
>JAVBLV010000005.1:0-8828 GCA_031553195.1 Bacteroidales bacterium | reverse complement strand
GATTATTTCATGTATTTATTTTTGAATAATTGAATTTACCGGATTTCCGGCTTTTCGTCAGACGGTAAATATCATTGATGTTTAGTATTTTGTATAATTTAACTTTAGGATGGTATGATCTGCAAATATATAAAAATATATTAACTATTATTGGAAACGATGAAAGAGCGGGGAATTGAAATGACTTTTGCCTGAAAATCTAAAACGCGAACATGAAAAATTCTCATGTTCGCGTTTGCATCATTTTGTTGAATCCAGATTTGTTTACAAATATGTTCTGACCCAGGTTCAAAAGTTTGTTTTATTCAACAGATATCATTTCAATTTTGAAAACCAGAGGAGTATATGGAGGAATCGCTTGGGATCCATGCTCGCCGTATCCCATGCTTGAGGGGATAACCACTTCTATTATATCGCCTGCTCTCATTTGCAAGGTGGCTTCGTCCCAGCCGGGAATAAAGGATTGTTCGCCAAAAACATATTCCATAGGCATGTAAGGACGAGCGGGATTGTGTATTCCGGCTTCTTTGGCTATGGGTTCCAACGAAGTGTCAAATACTTTTCCATTCAGAAAACGGCCGGTATAGTTCACTTTGACTTTTTTCCCTTTTTCAGCCTTGGCTCCGTTTCCTTTTTTTACGGAAACAATATATAATCCGCTTGCAGTTGGTTTTACTTTGATATTATTTTTAGCTACATAAGCGGCAATAGAATCGGCTTCCGAGTTTTTAGCGGCCATTATTTTTGCTTCGTAATCCGCCCTTTCTTTTTCCATATCTTCTTTAGATATGATTGATTTCAAGGTAATGTTAAAAAAGATTTTTTCGCCTTTATTTTTTTCGAAATTTTCGGGAAGCGGAATAAATTTAGACATGGAATCGGCGGAAATACCTAAACTTATTTTATCTCCGACGTGCATAAGAAGAAGACCTTCATTTAAGTCGCCTTTGAACATTGATTTTTCAACCATAAACGAGCGTTGCGGATGGCCTATGTTCGAATATAACACAGAATCTTTGATCTTCACTTCAAATTCTGCTTCGAGTACATCGCCTATTTTAGGTTGCGGAGCAGTTTTATTTTCTACTTCAAATTTGTAGTACAATCCGTTTTCAGTTTTTTTATAACCGGGAAGATCCGAACTATTACAAGAGGCGAGCGCAATACCTAATCCTATCATTAAAGATAGCGTTTTTACTTTGTTTTTCATTTTCTAAGTTATGAATTTTGAATTAATTAAATTGATTTTTATTAAAGAAGAATTTCAACGTCATAGATAAGTACGGCTTGCCGGGGAATTTTATTCCCGTCTCCCAAAAAACCGAAACCCAGATAAGAAGGAATGATTATTTTGGCTTTACTTCCTTTCCTCAGCAACAAAACCGCCTCCTCCAAGCCTTTTTCAACTTCGGCTTTTCCTGTTGTAAATGTTTTTATGCCGTCGGCCTCGGAAGAGTATACTTGTACGCCATTAATGAGTTCTAATGTGTATTTCAAAGAAACGCGATCGCCTTCGTCCTGAATTGAACTTCCTTTTCCGGGTTCATATTCCCATAACCGAAGCCCTGCGCTAAGACTTTTCATGTCTTTCCATCCCCTGCGTTCGATATAATTTTCTATCTGGTTGTTTTCGAATCGCGTAATATGCTTATTCGATTCAATCATTTTTTCTTTTAAAATAGCGTTATCCAATTTCGGTTTTTTTTCCGGCTTGGAATCCTGGCAACCGGAACATGAAATCAAAATAAACATTATAATTATAACTAAAACTGCAAGAAACCGATGTATCCTACTTTTCATTTCGTTTTTGCATTTAGTTCTTCAGAAAAGGACTTTTCCAGTTTTTGTATTGTTTCTTCCATTGATAAAAAGGAATTGGCGCCCGAAGCTTTTTTATGCCCTCCTCCTTCAAAGTATTTATTGGCAAAAATATTTACATCAAAATCGCCTTTGGAACGAAACGACATTCGTATTTTATCTTTTTGTTCTACCAAAATGGCTCCGATTTGAATATCTTTAATTGTGAGCGTGTAATTTACAATACCTTCGCTATCTCCCTTTTTATAATTGAATCGTTTTAAATCCTCGGTTGTCAAATAAATAAAAGCAATGGGCAAATCATTTAACATAACCATCCGTTCGTTCAGACAATATCCCAGCAATCTGAGCCGTTGTTCGGAGTAGGTATTATATATTTGATAATGTATGTTTTCTGCATCAATTCCCGTTTCCATGAGTTCAAGAAGCGCTTTGTAAGTAGTAACCGAATTACAGGAATAACTAAACGATCCTGTGTCGGTGCAAATTCCTACATACAAACATATTGCAACCTTTTTTGTAATAGGTTTTTCCGGATAAATGGATTTTAATATCCAATACAGAATTTCGGAAGAAGAAGAAAGTTCGGGATATGAAAAAATAAGGTCAAAATCTTCTCGATTTACGTCGACATGATGATCAATCAGTATTTTCCGGGCAGTTGATAATTTGTATGCCTCCGATAAATCAGCGATTCGTTTTACGCAATTATAATCTGTCGAAATAATTAAATCGGCTTCTTTCAATAATTTCTCGCAGGCGTGGAATTTTTCCGAAGCGAAATAGACTTTATCTACATCAGGTAAAAAATTTAGAAATTCAGGAAAAGAATTGGGAAATATCGGAGTTACATCTTTTCCATAATCGGACAATACGTCATATAAAGCTAAAACAGAACCAACGGCGTCGCCATCGGGATTGATATGCGAAATCAAAGCAATTTTTTTTGCATTATCAATCGCTTCTTTGAGTAATTCTACTTTCTGTAGTTTGGGTCCGTTTATCACGTTTATGGATTTCTTACACAGTGTGCAAAGGTAATAAAATAATAAGAAACAACACGAGATTTCAAAGAAAGATTTTATATGGCAGGTTCAAGAAAAAGTTGCATGAATTAGTTATTATTAGTAATTTGGCGCCTTGATTCAAATAAGGGAACATTTTAAAAAACGATTGTTTAAAATAATGGGGCTCCCGTTTTTCTATAGAAATTAAGTTGGGTTTAACACTATGATTGAGTTTATTTACGACCTATATAAAAAGCTTGGTAAAATTTCTACCGATACGCGTAATATTTCCGGAGGATCTATTTTTTTTGCTTTAAAGGGCGAAAATTTTGATGGAAACAGTTTTGCAGAAAAAGCTTTGTCGGAAGGTGCTTCTTATGCCATTATCGATGATTCGGCATACAAAAATGGAGATAGTTATATTTTGGTGGATAATGTTCTGGAAACCTTGCAGAAATTAGCGCTACACCACCGGAAGCAATTAATGATTCCTGTTATCGGAATTACCGGAACCAATGGTAAAACGACTACAAAAGAACTAATTTATGCCGTCTTGTCTGAGAAATACAAGTGTGCCGCTACCAAAGGAAATTTGAATAATCATATCGGGGTTCCGTTAACGTTGCTTTCCATATCCCAGGAAACGGAGATTGCAATTATAGAAATGGGAGCAAATCATTTGCATGAAATAGAACAACTATGCCGGATTGCCTTGCCGGATTTTGGAATTATTACTAATATAGGAAAAGCTCATCTGGAAGGCTTCGGAAGTTTTGAGGGCGTTGTAAAAGCGAAGACGGAATTATATGCGTTTATCTCTCAAAATAAAGGATACATTTTTGTAAATGCAGATGATCCTCTTCTTATGGATTTAAGCGTTTCATGCAACCGGATATTATACGGTCAGAATATTATTGCAGATTGTAGAGGAGAAATACTACCTTCTCCTTCGTATTTGAAATTTTCTTTTACAAATCATTCCGGAACATTGGAAGTAGACACTCAAATAATAGGAGGGTATAATTTTGAGAATGCAATGGCTGCAATTTGTATAGGAAGATATTTTGACGTCTCTCCGCAACTTTGTAAAAAAGCGCTGGAAAATTATACGCCCTCCAATAGCCGTTCGCAACTTTTAGAAACCCAGGCAAACCGGTTAATTGTGGATTCATATAATGCCAATCCGAGCAGTATGAAAGCGGCAATAGAAAATTTCGATCGTCTTCAGGCGCCGCATAAAATGGTTTTTTTAGGCGGAATGCGCGAATTAGGCGCCTTTAGTTCCAAAGAACATGAAGACATTTTTGATTTGACGATGGAAAAAGATTTTGAAAAAGTAATATTTGTAGGGGAGGAATTTGCATTTGCCGCCGGCAATCCGTCTGTTTTATGGTTTCCCTCTTCCGACGAAACCGCTTTGTATTTTAAAAATCATCCGGTTCATGATGCTTTGATCTTAATTAAAGGCTCAAGGGGTATTGCAATGGAAAAAATAATCGGTTGTTTATAGTAAATGAATAATAAAAGATGAATCCCTTTATCCTTAAGGAATACAACGTAATCGGGTTGATGTCGGGGACTTCTTTAGACGGCCTCGACATTGCTTTTTGCCATTTCGCGCATGACAACAATACTAAATGGCATTTCCGTATCTTGAAGGCTGAAACAATATCATATTCTCCCGAATGGAAAAGACGTTTGTCGGAAGTAGAGAATGCATCATCTTTGGAATTCATAAAAACGCATACGGAACTCGGGCATTTTATGGGACGGCAGGTAGCCGCTTTCATAAAAAAACATGATTTATTTGTCAATTTTATTGCTTCGCACGGACATACCATTTTTCATCAACCGGCATTAGGGTTTACAACTCAGATTGGAGAAGGAAATGCAATTGTCGCCGAGACGGGTTTGCCGGTTGTTTGCGATTTCCGTTTGCTGGATGTAGCGCTTGGCGGACAGGGCGCTCCTTTGGTTCCTGCGGGCGATGAATATTTATTTCATGAATATGATTTTTGCTTGAATTTGGGAGGAATAGCTAATATTTCTTATTGGGATAATGAAAATAACAGGATTGCTTTCGATATTGTTCCATGTAATATGGCGTTGAATGAACTGGCGGCTTTGCTGCATTTAGAATATGATCCTGAAGGCCGGAATGCCAGGAAAGGGTTTGTCAACAAGCAATTGTTCGACAAATTGAATGCGTTGGAATTTTATCGACTCCCTAATCCGAAATCGTTGGGGAAGGAGTGGTATTTGGAATGTTTGCGTCCTGTTATTTGGGAAACGTCTATTTCTATTGAAGACAAACTTTGTACGGTTACGGAACATATAGCATACCAGATTTCCCAAGCAATTGTTTCGAACCCTGAAGAAAAAATGATTGTAACCGGGGGAGGGGCTTTTAATTGTTTTTTAATAGAACGTCTGCAATCGTTTCTTAAGCAAACGGTTGTTGTTCCCGACAAATTATTGGTCAATTATAAGGAAGCGTTAATTTTTGCATTTTTGGGCGTATTACGTTTCAGGCATGAAATGAATTGTCTGCCAAAAGTTACGGGAGCAAAGGAAGCTTGTTGCGGAGGCAGTATAATGGGAATATTTTAACCTTCATAATTTGATTAAAGATCATACCGTCACTTGTTGGATTATATTTTAAAAAACTTCTCCTACATTTACTTTCAGGTTACCGCTTACATTGCCGCTTATGATGATGGACTCTTTTGTAATACTGATTTGATTGATTAAAAGGTTCTTCAAATTTCCGTTCAAAGTTACTCCTTTTTGTACCTCGTATTCTTTCAGTAAAGCGTTACCGGGAATCCAGCGCGTCAGTTATTC
Source organism: Bacteroidales bacterium (assembly GCA_031553195.1). Taxonomy (GTDB): domain Bacteria; phylum Bacteroidota; class Bacteroidia; order Bacteroidales; family P3; genus JAVBLV01. Next base: position 3,159 of record JAVBLV010000005.1, on the reverse strand, counting down.
CGCCTGCAAACTCGCTATTTTTATCTCTCAAAATCTTTTCCACAAAAATTTAAACAACCTCTTAGATTTGTTTATCGGGGAAAAATTTAATTGAGTTATTGCTTGGATTTTGTATTTTTTTGTACCTTTGCAAAGGGTAAGTCTTATACGACCAGCTCCCGTTGAACTCCCCCAGGACTGGAAGGTAGCAAGGGTAGATGGTTGAGCGGTGCGATATAAGGAGCTTACCCCTTTTTTATTGGGTAATTTTACGCTGGGTTAACGCCTGATGATATTTCCTTGCATTCCGCATGTGTTCTGTAGATGTTGACGCGAAACTGTGATAACCCGAAAAATCATCTTTCGCACAGAAATACAAATAATCTGTCTCCTTGTTTTCCAATACTGCATCTATCGACGACACATTGGGTATGCAGATTGGCCCGGGAGGCAAGCCTTCGTAAATATAAGTATTGTAAGGCGAATCTTTTTCCAGATGCTTGAATAATATACGTCTGATTCCAAAGTCCTGAACGGCAAATTTTACCGTAGGATCCGCTTGTAACTTCATTCCTCTCCGCAAACGATTCAAATATACGCTCGCAACAATTGGTTTTTCGCTGTTTTTGATCGTTTCTTCTTCTACAATAGAAGCCAGAATTACAATATCCGAGGGACTTAATCCGAGTTTTTGAGCCTTTTCTAAACGATCTTGATTCCAAAAGGCCTGATTCTCTTTATACATGCGTTTAATAAACGCTTCGGCATTTGTGTTCCAGTAAAATTCATAAGTGTTAGGAATAAAAAGAGTTAGGGCATTTTCGGGCGAAACCTGATATTGCCCCAAAAATAAGGGATCATTAAGCAAAGAATATAATTCCGTGGAATCAACTTCTAATTTTTGGGCAATTTTTCCCGCAAAGATTCCTTTCGTTCTGGACTTTTGAATGACAAGTTGAACGGGGACTTGCTTGCCTGTTTTTAAATGGTTCAGCAAAGTATTTATTCCCATCTTGTTTTTAAGTTCGTAGCGGCCGGCTTTTACGGAATTTACGTATCCCTTTCGCCGCGCAAGCCAGGAAAAAAAAGCTTCATCCTGTATGTATTTGTATTTTACCAGACTGTCGACAACTCCTTGAAAAGAGGAATGGGTTGGAATGTATAAATAAGTTTTTTCTTTGCCGTGCAGATCGATTCTTTGATTTTTAAGATAGCTATAAGCAGATAATGATAGGATAACGCATACAAAAATAAAAACAAGAAAACCAATCAGCAATCCTTTCTTGTTTATTTTCTTGTTTTTCCCTTTTTTTTTCTTTGTCGTTTTGGCGTTCATGAAGTATCTTGGAATATTTGTTGGACGATAAATGTTTAAAATAGATTCTTTATAGAACGAAAACAATAAAAATATATTCTTTTATTGTAATAATAATTGGAGCATATATTCATCTTGCCATGAGTTGTTCAATTTTAGCCACTCTTTTTTCAATCCGATGATTGAAAAACCTAATGATTGAAAAATTTTTAAACTAAAATGATTGGACGATAGAATATTACAATAGAGTTGGTGGAGATGCAGAATAGAGGATGCATAAACGATTAATTCTTTTAAAGCCTCTGTTGCATAACCTTTTTGCCTTTCTTTTCCATCGATTAAAATTCCGACTCCCGCGCGTAAATGAGCCGGATCAAAATCAAACAGATCAATACTTCCAACTGTTTTGGGGGAGTCGTTTTCATATGCGTCGACCATTAATCGCAATTGACGTCCGATATATATATCCAGATTTTGGGTAGATAATATGTATTGCTCTAATGTGTGCCGGGAAAAAGGAATCAACGTATTGCTCACATCCCATACTTCCGGATTATTTTCCCAGGAATAGATTAAATCTATGTCGGAAGGTTCTATGGCGCGTAGTTTTATCTTTATTTGTTTCATACGTTTATTTTTTTGAGTTGGGAGTTGAAAATGGAAAGTGAATATAATGGGTTTAAAATTTGTGGTTTATAGCTTATTACTTTCAGTTCTCCATTAAAATATATCCGTTTCGATAATTCCGTCAAAGACATGCGACGCTTTTCCTTGTAGGAATATATTTACGAATCCGGTGGGACTTTGCTTAAAAGAAACTTGCAAACTTCCGCCCTTTGTTTCGATAGATACTTTCTCGACATTGTTCTTTTGTGCATAAACCAAAGCAGAAGCCACAACGCCCGTGCCGCATGAGAAAGTTTCGTCTTCGACGCCCCGTTCGTATGTCCTGACAAAAAGATGATCGTCTTTAACTTCTACAAAGTTTACATTAATTCCATCTTCATTTTTAAAATACGGGTGATTCCTAACTTTTTTCCCCTCGCTAAATACATCTATATTTTTTATGTTTTCAACAAATTCCACATAATGCGGCGAACCCGTATTTAAAATGTATCCTCCCATGAAAGATTCTATTTTGTCCACATCCTGCATGGCCAATTTTACGATTGTTTCATTGGCGCATATTTCGATAATCTCAGCCAGATGAATGCCGTCAACAGCTCTGAAGGCAACCTTATCTTCGAAAAGTTGTAACCTTCTGGCAAATGCAGCTATGCAACGACCTCCGTTTCCGCACATGCTCCCCTCTTTTCCGTCGGAATTATAATATTGCATATCAAAGCAATGCATATCCGAATCGTTTAACAATATGAACCCGTCGGCGCCTATGCCGAATCTTCTATGGCAGAGCAGGTTGATTTCTTTTTCAGATAATTTCAATTGCAACAGACGGTTATCAATAATAATAAAATCATTACCGGTTCCTTGGTATTTTGAAAAAGGGATTTGCATAAAAACGGCTTAAAGGGATTTAATACGTTGATTATTTTGCAAATTTAGTTTGATTTTCTCAACGAAACAAAAACTTATTTTAGAGAAATGAATCAATCCGATAAATAATTAGAAAACCGGTTTTAACGCCTTTTAATCAATTCTTTTAAGTTTTTGAAAAACAATCCTTTATATAGTTTTTAATAATTTATTGATACAGTGTTCATTGCCCACGAATATTTGCGACCGGATTGACAAATATTCGTCGCTTCCGTAAAGAATATTTTCCTCAAAAGCGGCAAATATGCCATTCCCCTCTCCTCAATAATACGGATGTTGTTTTAATGAAAATTAAGATATTTTTTTCTTAT
>JAVBLV010000053.1:0-4792 GCA_031553195.1 Bacteroidales bacterium | reverse complement strand
TATCTCTGATAAATAGCGATAACAATCCTCTTCGTTTTGAAAGTATCTGTTAAACTTTATAGAATTCACTCCCTCAAATTTTTCTCTTTTTCCCATGCTACAAAAGTAGCATGGTTTCTAATTTTTACAGCGATCTAAACGCCTATACCAATAAAGATATATCGTTAATTGAATGATTCAATTATTCGAGCATTCTAAGTTGTATAATCTCCCTTGCCAGGTATTTCTCTCTCCGAGCCGGCGTTCTATCAATGCCAAGACTTGATCATAACGTACGATCCCCCAATTGGGTCCGCTTAAAAAACGAGGAGGCGCTTCGCCGGCAAAACGCTCAATCACAAATGAAGGATTCAGGCGTTCAATAAAATCAATAATAAAATCCACATATTCCGGTAATTTAAAAAAAGTATAATCTCCGGGATTTTGCTGGTAGTCTTGTTCTATTGCCGTATTCTTAAATATTTGCAATTGATGGAATTTAATGGTCGTTAACGGAAGACGGGACAGAATATGGGCTTCTTCCTGCATATCGGAAATGCTTTCGCCGGGCAAACCGAAAATTACATGCCCGCCGGTTTTAATTCCCATTTCGGCGGTTCGCCTGACGGCCTTTTCAGTCTGTTCAAAAGTATGGCATCGGTTAATTCTGTCCAACGTTTTATTGTAACAACTCTCAATTCCATACTCAACAATAATATAAAACCTCTGAGAAAGTTCTCTCAGATAAGCCAATTTTTCTTCGTCGATACAATCGGGACGGGTTCCTATGACCAATCCCATAACTTGAGGATGAGACAACGTCTCTTCATAAAGCGTTTTTAATTTCTGAAGCGGCCCATAGGTATTTGAATATGGTTGAAAATAGGCCAGATAATTTTGTGCCCTGCGATATCTCCATTGGTGGAAGGCAATCCCTTCGTCTATTTGTTGCGTAATCGACTTCCGAGACTGACAGTAAGACGGGTTAAAAGCATCATTATTACAATACGCGCATCCACCAAAACCTAAGGTACCATCTCTGTTCGGACAAGTAAACCCGGCATTAATAGAAAGCTTCTGAACCCGAACGCCGAATGTTCGCTTGAAATAATTGGAGTAAGCATTGAAGGGCCTTTCATGTTCCCAAAGAAAAATATCCTTTTTATTGGCAAGATTTTCCAAAAAACAAAATTTAGATAGATTGAGCGCCTATTATTTCCCTAACATCTTTAATCGTTTTTGAAGCGCTTTCCCTGGCCTTTTCCATTCCTAAGCAGAATACTTTTTTCAAATAATCGTCATCGTTGGAAAGCTCCTGTATCTTTTCCCGTAAAGGAGCCAAAAAGGAGACCATATCTTCGGCCAATTGTTTTTTCATATCTCCATATCGAATCTGACAATGATTATAAGCGCTTTCAAAATGATCAATCGTATCTTTTTCTGATACAATATGCATGAGATCAAACAGGTTTTGTATTTCGACGGGTTTCTCTTGGTTGGATTGGGTTGGGCCGCTATCGGTTTTGGCTTTCATTATTTTCTTACGGATGATGTCCGGAGAATCGATCAGAAAAATAGCATTGTTCTCGCCTTCTGATTTTCCCATTTTTGTGCTTCCGTCCAAACCCGGAATTTTCACTAACTCTTTTCCGAAGTTAAAAGCAGTCGGTTCAGGAAAATAATCAACATTATACATCCTGTTAAAGCGAGCCGCAAATGTTCTTGTCATTTCCAAATGTTGAGCCTGATCTTTTCCTACGGGAACTTTCGAAGCCTTGTGTATTAAAATATCGGCCGCCATTAAAGTGGGATACGTCAATAAACCGGCATTAACGTTCTCAGGATGTTTTCGAACTTTCTCCTTAAAAGATACGACCCGTTCCAACTCTCCCAAGTAAGCGTTCATATTCAAAAATAAATATAATTCCGCAATTTCGGGCAAACTACTCTGAACATATAACGTAGACTTTTCAGGATCCAATCCCGACGCCAAATATTCTATTAGAACCTGCCTTACATTGGCTTGTAAGTTAACCGGCGTAGGGTGTGTTGTTAAGGAATGATAATCGGCAATGAAAAAGAAACAATTGTTTTCTTCCTGCATTCTGACAAAGTTTTTTACGGCTCCCATATAATTCCCCAAATGCAAATTTCCGGTGGGACGAATTCCGCTAACCACAATTTCCATAAGCGCGTTTATTCTAAAATTTTAATATAACTTACTTCTTTTCAACAAATAAGATTGCAATATCTGACGAAATCCTTTGTTAATGTCCACGTCCACATAATCAATTCTGTAATTTATACAGCGGGTCTTCAGTTCGGCAAAACTTTTATTGATTGCGTTTACATATATTTCTTTTAGTTCCAAAGGATTCACTTTAATTTTTTCGCCGGTTTCCACATCGATGAAATAGTACGGACGATTCTCATATTCAAAATCTATCTCTTTGGATTTATCAAAAACATGAAAGAAGATTACCTCATGTTTACAATGTTTCAGGTGTTGCATAGCATGGAATAAATTATCCATATCCCTGGCGGCGCCTAAAGCGTCGGTAAATACAATTACCAAAGAGCGTTTATGTATTCTTTCGGCAATATCGTGCAAACAATCAGCCACAGAAGTCTTTTTTTGTTCCTCGGTCGAAATAGGAGTCAATAACTTTTCTAACTCATGATAAAGGTATCGCTGATGCAGTATACTGGACTTGGTCTGACTTTGAAAATCTATTTTATCCGAAAACAAAGTCAGTCCGAAGGCGTCGCGTTGCAACCTGAGAAGTTCCATCAGAACAGCGGAGGCATATACCGAGAAAGTTATTTTGTTGGGATGTTCAAACGAAATTTTCTGATTAAAAGGGAAATACATAGAAGAAGATGTATCAATAACCAACTGGCAACGTAAATTGGTTTCTTCTTCAAAACGCTTCACAAATAATTTATCCGTTCTACCATATAATTTCCAATCGATATTTTTAATGGATTCTCCATTATTATAGAGTCTATGCTCGGCAAATTCAACTGAAAATCCATGAAACGGACTTTTATGCAAGCCCGTAATAAAACCTTCCACCGTTTGCCGGGCCAAAAGCTCCAGCGATTTGTATCCTTCTATTTTTCGTTGATCCAACATAAAATAATCCTACAGATTAATATTTGACGCTGCCAATGAAAGAATTTCCATTGCAATAATATCATTTTAAAAACTTGACAATTTGAACGACAGGAATCGAATATTATTTACAAAAGTACAAAGAAAACCGTTATTGAATATTATTAACTGATGTTTCACGCTTCCACAGCGATAATGATAATGCCCGTGTAACGAGATTGGTACAGAGTTGGGTTGAACAACAATTTCGATATAGTACTTGCCATCCTCCTCCAAAAGATTTACGTCAGCAGTTATCCCCATGGAATTTTTGATTTTATTGGGGATGTCCTCCATCAGTTTCTTGTAATTTTCTACTCCAACGACCATTCCGGCATCTTCTTTGCCGATATAAATCCGTCCACCTTGGGCATTGGCAAAACCACATACCCATTCCAGATATTTATCGTGCCAAGATGACTTATATTCTATGTTTTGTTTTTCGGGGGTCATATCTTGTCTTTTAACTTGTTATTCATTTTCTTCATAATAGTATGAGTAATCAATTCCTTTCATGAACATTTCACGGCTGTCGATTTCATCTGTAAGGGCATTTTTCAGCAGTTTTTTTATATCCGCGCTGTTTGTAGCGCTTTTTATCATAGCATTCATGTACTCGGTTTTACCGATTTTGCTCCAATCCACGCACTTTTTCAAGTTCTTTTTCAGTATCAAATCCAACCAAATGCGTGTGCTTCGCCCATTGCCTTCCATGAATGGGTGAGCGATGTTCATTTCCACATATTTATCGACAATTTCGTCAAATGTGTTTTCGGGCATTTCTTCAATTTGCTTTAAGGTATTGCCGAGAAAGTGTGATACTGCAAACTGAAAGCCACCTTTTGAAATGTTCTTTTGCCTTATTTGTCCGGCAAAATCGTAAAGTCCGCCAAACAGGTAAGCGTGGATTTGTTGCAAGCCTTTGGCTGTTCCCACTTCTATGCTGTCGATAAAAGAACTTTCAAACAGGGCGTATGCCTTTGTTCTGCTTTTTCCATCGATACTTTCATCGCTGTAAGTAAACCATTCGATAAAGCGATTTGCCTTTTTGCCGGGGAATTGCTTGCCGAGCGCAATAATTCCGCTATAATCAAGCATATCGGATAAACGCTTCTTACCGTCAGGTGCGAGAAGTTTCAACTGGGTAGTGATACTAACCACTTCACTGTTTTCTTTTTTTAGTTTGGCTTTGAGATATTTCCAATAGTTCCGTGTTTTGGTATAATCGTTCTGGTCGGTTAAAACAGCGACAATATCCAAAACAGAAAACCACCATTTGTTATTCTCTTCATCCCAAATCGCACGAACTTCCCGGTCATTGAAAAAACGAATGGATATTTTTGTATTGTTGCTCATCGCTGGCTCCTTAATTAAGATATCTTTTGCAAAGATAATGGTTATGACTGGAAATAAGTAGTATTGTCATTGATAAAACCCGTAACTGTTAATCTGTGAACACCTAACAAGCGGCCAATAGCGCTCTTGGAAATTTTCTTATCCAACAAAGCTTTGATTTCGTCTTCTTTACCGGTGAGTTTTACGGTTTTGGATTTGCCGCTAAAGCATTACAAAATCTATACACTGTAAAACGATGGACTCCCATCTTTTTTGCAATTTTGGTTTTAGATATACCTTGTTTTAAAAGTCTCTCTATCTCAG
>JAVBLV010000105.1:0-3290 GCA_031553195.1 Bacteroidales bacterium | reverse complement strand
CTTTATAATACACATACCCTATTCCTGTCACATCATAGTATGTGCGTTCGTCTTCATCTTCAAAGATTGAGCAGCCGATAAATAGTAAGGGGATTACTAAAAGAGAGATTAATTTTTTCATGGTATTTGTTGTTTTAAATTATCGTTAATTCGTTGTTGATAATAGTTGTATTATTGACATTGGGTTGCTCTGCATTTCAATAACATCCGGCGAGCGGTTTATCAATACGCCTGTGGTTATTTTGTGGGCAGGAATATTGAAAATATCGTTCATTTGTACTTGATAATCTGACTGTGAATAAACGACAGAAGCCGATTTCAATAAAATAAATAACAATAAAATAGCGCATTTTTTTATGCTTATCGTATCCATAATGTATCAAGATTTAAAGTGTTTAGTTCCTTTATTTTATCAATAGTAAAAGATATAGCTGATATAGTTAATTCATAATCAGTATCAAACGCAGTTATTGAATATCCTCCTACATTGCTTTTTTGTGTTCGTTTCAAAAATTTTACACGAAAATAGCCATTCTCATCGGCCTTAAAAGACTCCGGGTCTATTTGGACAGTAGCGCCAAAACGTCCATGCTCGAAAGCAGAATGAACACGTATAATTGCGCCTTGTACAGGCTCTTTTGTGTATTCATTATATACATAGCCCACACCTTCTGCTTTATAATATGTGCGTTCGTCTTCTTTCTCACAGCCTGTAAATAGTAGTAATATTGCAAAAAAAAGAAATAATCGGTTCATAATATTGATTGTTTTAAATTGACTGGATTAGGCGCTTAGTTAACAGGAGCAATTTTTTGAGACTTGGCGTCTTCGTGGCTGGCTATTCATTGCCACAAAGGCACAAAGACACAAAATTTGGTAAAAACAGACTGTGAAATATTTGAAAACTATTGAAAATCATTATAATAAATCATATTCCCACTATTGCTTAAACGCCTAATTCAATAAATTGATGTTAATTCATTGTTGATAATAGTTGCAAAATTTTCCTCTAAAAAAATTTTCAATTCTTCGGCTGTTAAGTTTTCTGCAAAGGAAGAGAAAGCATATTCATCTTTGTAAAAGATATAAATAATATTCCCTTTCAATTGCAGTTCTTGTACAAATTGCATGAGTTCCTCGTTCAACAACATGTCATTATATAAATATTGAGCCATTGCCTCCGTTGGGCAATGAATTTCTGCTTCCGCATGGTCAAATTTTCCATTTTGATAAACGTAAATCGTTTTGGAAATGAAACCATCATTCTTAATAGTTAGAACTACATTTCCATCTTCGATGGTTATTGTCCAATTTTCGTTTTCGATAGGTAGCAGGTTGGCGCCTTTATTATCGGTTTCATCATCTTTGCTGCAAGCAAGCATTAACGAAAGTGAAAATAAGCCTATTAATATGAACAATATGTTCTTTTTTGTATAAGATGTTTTTTTTATCATTTTATTTTCCTGTTACACGTTACTATCATTTTTTTTATTTCGCACCTATTCTGTAACTCAACCCAACAGAAAAATGAAATACAGTATAATCCAAATTACCGGAATCGGTAAAGCCACGATAGTAGCCATCCTCTAAATTAATTGGGATCATAAGATTAAATCCCAGTCTAAAAACTGCTTTCAAATTTTTCCCTCCTATACGAGCAAAACCCATCGGTTCTAAACTAAAAGCGCCAAATTTTGTTTGATCAAAAAAAGGAAGCTCTCCTTTTGTCTCTTCCCGATCGGCTGTATAATTAAACATTGAATACGCAAGTCGTACGGAGCCGCCCGCTTCAAAATTTCTCCTTTTCATTCCCAAATTTCCCTGTCCAAAAAAAGAATAATAATCCGCTTTATAATAATTAGGATTAGTATAATAAGGATTAATATCGGTATCTGTTGCTCTTCCCATTCCCGCTCCGCCAAATATTTCCAACTTCATCGGAAATTCGGGCAAAATATTGATTTTTCCCACACTTATTTCTCCGTAGCGATGTGAAAACATACCTCTTAAATCTGCTGTTGTTACTAAGAAATCTGTATTCGTATTTTCGGCATCCTTATGCGTAAATATATCATAGCGGTCTGTAAAATTCCTATATGACATATTCCCATTTACAGAAACAGCAATGTCATTGGTAATAGCGCCGCTGACATTGGCATACACGCTGTTGGTACTGGCGCCTGCTTCCATCTGAAATTCACCTTGTTTTTCGAGCAACGGAATGCTTCTGACCGCCGGAATGTACATTGATGAACAGGATTGTAATAGACAGGGGATTGCTAAAAAAAAGATTAATCGTTTCATGTGTTTAAATTTTATAAGCCCCTCTAAATCTCCCACCCCTCTTTAAGTCTCCCCCTCAAGGGAGATTAATCAGATTTTCTTATTTGTTTGGGAGACTTGGCTGACGCATGCCTTTAATCATTCACGTTGGAGCGCCAAAGGCTCATGATCATTTCATCTGTTTATCTTTTTATTTCTAGTGTTGCGTTAATCTTAAAATGTCGTTATATGACATTGGAAACGCAGTTTTTACCAATAATCTCAATATTACTGACTGACAAAATACGCTTAACATAACACTAGATTAAGGTCACACTTGTTTAATTTATCTTAAAAATCCACCTGCAAAGCAGGTGGTAATGTTCTTTGGCTATGCCTTTATGGGAAAATATTTTAACGATGAGTGATAAATGACGCAAAGTAATAAACATTTTTTCACTTTTCATTCTTCATTAAGTAAGACTTTTGTCTCATAGATATTTCATAACCCAAAATATTATTTTTATCACTTTCTTCTCTCTAGTCAGTTAAGATCATCCGTTTGGCTTCAGAGGCGACGCCATCGGCAATCAGCACGTAAAGGTACATGCCGGTAGCCAAGGCTTGGGCCTGGATCGTCAAACTGCCTTCGCCCCGTTCGCTAAGCGGAAAATGCATGATTTGTGCGCCCGCCATATTATAAACATATAAATCGGCCTGGCTGATGCCATTGTCCAGATAATAAGTAATACGCGTATCCTGGGTAAACGGATTCGGCACGTTCTGATCTAAACGCGCGGGATTGCTTATTGCAGACGTTTGAGAACTGTCCGTTCCGGAAATGGGTTGGGTTTGCGTTTGGAAAACGATACTGCTGTCTGATGGGTTGGCGCGGTTGGCTGACATAATTTTGGGAGCCGGCTCGTAAGGCGGGTTATATCCGAACGCTTGTATTTCCAACTTGCTGATCCGGGCGTAAGATTCCTGCAAGGCGTCTACCAAATAAGGAATTAATCCCAGATAGCTAA
>JAVBLV010000026.1:0-75569 GCA_031553195.1 Bacteroidales bacterium | reverse complement strand
TAACCCAAACACAGATGAGAATTTTATTCTCGAATAATTTCAATGAACTTCAGTTTACATTTTCCAATCGACTTCTAGTCGACACTGCGAATTTCATTCGCAATCCAACCTATGGATTTTCAATCCATAGTTGTTAAGTTTTATTCCTCCTTTCGTTATTATATGGCTATGTCAGCCAAATGAAACTTGCCGGACAGTCGTTTATTGAGAAGGCGCATGTCTTCGTCGATTTTCTCGTTGTTTACCTGTGCATAGATACGGGTAGCCCGCCAGTCTGTGTGTCCGAGCAGTTCGCCTACCGTTTCCAGCGGAACACCCTGCGAGAGCGTAACCACGTTGGCATAGCAGTGGCGTCCGGTGTGGAACGTAACCAGCTTATTCATACAGCATTCCGCAGCAATTTTCTTGAGAAGAATATTGGTCTTGCTGCAACTAATCATCGGGAATAATTTACCGTCTTTCGATATCCCTTTATATTTTTCAATCAGTTGCAGGGGGATTTCCAACAAAGGGATATGGCAGGGCGCACCTGTCTTTTTTCGTTTAAGATGCACCCACCGGACACCATCTTCTGCTGTGGACAGGTTCTGTTCCGTCAGGTTGCGCATATCGCTGAACGCGATACCGGTAAATGATGAAAATAGGAACATGTCGCGGATGAAATTCATATTCGGGCGGGAAAGCGTTGCAATCCAGCTCTTCCGCCGTCAGCGACTTGGGGACGATGGGCTGTGTGATATACTCGTAACTGGCAAACGGGTCGTTCCGGATAAGCCCGTTGTTGATGGCCATTTTTACAATACGGCGTAGCTGTCCGATCGTATTCACGATGGTCCCGGAAGCGAAGCGGAGTTCCACGCGCAGGTAATAGTCGAAATCGGCAACGAACGACGGGGTCAATGCCCGAAAAGCCATATCGCTTACGTTGTACTTCTTGCGCATGAACCGTTTCAGATGGGCGAGGGAAATACCGTAACGCTTATAGGTTTCCATTGTTCGGTTCACTCCGACATTTTTCAGGAAGTTCTCATTATGGGCTTCGTAGTATTTGACAAGGGTATCCTGCTCGGAGGCGATGCCTTGAAAGGCATTTTTCACCTCTTCGGCGGATACGTTTTCTTTTTTCACCAGCAAATCTTTATAGGAAGAATGAATAGCGACACGAATCTTGTCCAATGCAGCATTGACCGAGGTTGCTGTTTTACTTTTTCCGGTAGCCCTGCCGGACTGGGTATCCCAAAGGGATACCGGAACACTAACTTTGGCGCTGAACTGCACCATTGATTTTCCGATGCGGATACGCCCCAATACGGGAACCGTTCCGTCCGCTTTCTCCTCGTTTCGTTTGAGGTAGAAACTTACTTTTACTTCCGTCATAATTAACTCTTTTACAGGTTACAAAATTAACTGTTACAGAGCTAATCAACGTTACGCAAAATATGGTGATTGAGTGAATAAGAAACTGGATTCGGGTATAAAATCAACGGAACATATCCCGCAATCTTAAAATCCGTCCGAAGTCTCTTTCTTTCAGGGAAAAATCCGTCATTTGAATGGTTGCTGCAATACAAAAACAGGTAACGTATTCGTAACGGAAAGTCTTCCCAAATACACAATATTCTGCTATTTTACTGCTTGCAGCGAAGAGAAAAGAAGTGAAGTTATCACCGATGAATCAAATGGTTACGTTGTTTTATCCGTTTTTGCTTTTTCGGTGCATAGTTTGGAAACGGAAAAGTGCCCGTTTTTGGCATTTTAATGACTTTTTTGTTGTAGGAAGAATAATAAAAAAAGTCCTACAGGTTATTGATTCTGTAGGACTTGTCTTATTTTTGTCGTCTGTTGTCTCAGACTTCTGGTCGGGGTAGCAGGATTCGAACCTGCGACCTCCTGCTCCCAAAGCAGGCGCGATAGCCGGACTACGCTATACCCCGTGATCTAGAATTTTTGCGGAGGAGGGGGGATTCGAACCCCCGATACCCTTACGGATATGACAGTTTAGCAAACTGTTGGTTTCAGCCACTCACCCACCCCTCCATTCAAGTAAAAGGGAGTGCAAAATTAGGTATTTAATATGAAATTACAAAATTTATATTTGCATTTTTAAATTTCTTCTTTCTCAAATGCCTATTTATTGCTATGTATAAGCGTATTAACAAGAGTCGTTTCCCTTTTAAATTGTGAGATAGCGGAGATTATTCTTTTCTCCCTTGATTGGCAACACATTCCATTTTTTTTAGAATTTCTTCGGGATCGCCTACAAAATAATCGGTTTTCAATGTCATATCATCATTGAATTCGAATACATACGGAACGGCTGTTGGAATATTAAAGTCTATGATTTGAGACTCTGTCATGTTTCTCAATGTCTTAACAATGGCGCGCAAGCTATTTCCATGGGCGACAACCAAAATTTGATCATATCTTTCAAACGTCTTTTCAATAACCTCATAGTAATAGGGCATTGCCCTCATAACGGTGTCTTCCAGAGATTCTGTAAGAGGAATCAATTCATTGGGAAGAGATTGATAACGTTCATCTTGCCTAGGACTGTTCGGGGCGGTCAGTTCCAACGCCGGAGGACGTACATTATATGCCCGTCTCCATAATTTTACTTGTTCTTCTCCATATTGTTTGGCTGTTTCTGCCTTGTTAAGTCCTTGAATAGCTCCATAATGCTTTTCGTTCAACCTCCAATGTTTTTCAACGGGCAACCAATCCATATTCATTTCATCCAACATATAGTTTAAGGTTTTTATCGCCCTCTTTAAATAAGAGGTGTAACAGAATTGTGGAGAATATTTTTCGGCCTTTAGCAACCTTCCCGCTTTCTTAGCTTCTTCTATACCTTCTGCAGATAGGTCTACATCTGTCCATCCGGTAAATAAATTTAATTTATTCCATTCACTTTCGCCATGGCGAACTAAAATTAATTTTTTCATATAACTAGGTCTTATTTTCTATAACAAACTTAGATTAATACTATTTCTGTTCATTTATTATTTACAAGCGCTTATAGTATATTATTAAAATTTCTCCATATTATTAGGATTGGATTGACGATAAGCATATAGAGAATCTTCCAAAAACGTTGAAATGGTCATTTTTTTAAACCCTGTTTTTCATTCTTTTCAGCAAGTTTCAACGATTAAGAATCATAAGGAAAATAAAGAATTACAGCAATTGTATGAGAACAACTATGTTTATTTCTTTTTCTGGTTTTTAAATGCCGTGGGTCTGACGGCTTTAAATTTCCCTTTATAAGCCAATATCCCAATAATAATTCCCGCCAGGATAAAAGGAATACTTAATAATTGTCCCATGTTCAATGACATCGTTTCTTCAAAAGAAACTTGAACTTCTTTTAAAAACTCAATAAAAAATCGTAATAAAAAAAGAAATGTCAGAAATGCGCCGAAAATGATTCCTGGCTTGGGATTTCCATTCTTCTTCTTGTAGTATGCATATAAAACAATAGACAAAATCAAGTAAGAAATTCCTTCATATAATTGCGTGGGGTGTTTGGGAACCGTTTCTCCGTCGCGGACAAAAATAAATCCCCATGGCAGAGTTGTCTGATGTCCGTAAATTTCGGAATTCATTAAATTTCCCATCCTCACAAGGAGACCGCCGAAAGCGACTACAATAACCAATCTGTCGAGTATCCAAATATAAGAGCACTTTACTTTCCTACAATAAAAAATGAGCGCAATTAAAATTCCAATAGCGCCCCCATGACTAGCGAGTCCTTGAAATCCTGTAAATTCCCATTCCGAAAAATCAAAAAAATCGCCATGGATTTTAAATGGAAATATTATTTCCAAAGGATGTTTGAGATAATATTCTCTTTCATAGAACAAGCAATGTCCTAAACGAAGGCCTATCAATAATCCGAAAAACACGTAGATAGTTAATTGTTCTAAATAGTTTTCAGAAACTCCTTCTTTACGAAACATCTTCCTCAACCAAAAAAATCCAACGACCAGAGAAGAAACAAGAAGAAGGCTATACCAACGTATTCCCAAACTTCCTATATGGAAAAAAACCGGAGAGACGTCCCATGTTACAAATAAATCATTCATTTGTTACCTATTAATTGCTTAAGCAGAATCTAATTAATTCCATTTGGGTTTTCAATGTTATCATTTTGATAATCATTTTCTTTGGCGATACTTTGGTCTCAGGGGTATTTTTAAGCCCAACAGTTTCATTAAGTCTTCAAGCATCTATAAAACCCTATTCAATGAATATACAAATTTACATTATTTTACCCGAATAGTGGAATTCGTTCCATATCTGCGGCAAATATCATCTTGATTTTAGATTAATATTTATTCTTTTCTTGAGAATTAATTATTTAGAATTCATAAGTTTAAGCGATTTCTGCAATTCATCGTCTATAAGTTGATATACTTTATAATAACCGATGTCTCCAAAAATATTCTGAGCAATATACGCTTTCATCATCGTAATTATTTCAAATTTATATTTTCGAATACCTACGGGATTTCTCTTTACTCCGCTATTTTCAGCAAAAGTCAGAAAATTATTAAATAACTCTTCCGAAATATTAAATTGCCGTACAAAATTCTCTACCGATTCATTTTGCTTAAAAGAAGATCTGTTTTTATCGCAATAATCAAAACAAAACTTATATATCAAGCCATTTCCTAGTACCTCATTGTAGTATACCAACAATTCGTCTCGTTTATAAGGAAAGTATTCATCCGGCATAATTCCCCCTCCTCCATATACAATTCTGCCCTTTGCCGTCTTGTAAGGAATCGTATCTGAAAAGTGGACGCTATCTTTAGATTCAAATTCTCCTGAAGAAAAACGCGTTAAGTAATCGTGATAATATTCGTCGGTTCCTTTTTCGTATGGACGTTGAATACATCTTCCCGAAGGGGTATAGTATCTGGCAACTGTTAGTCTGATGGCAGAACCATCGCTCATTTCAAATTGTTCCTGCACCAGGCCTTTCCCAAAAGAACGCCTTCCTACAATTAAGCCTCTATCGTTATCTTGGATAGCTCCGGCTACAATTTCACTAGCTGAAGCTGAAAATTCATTAATCATAATTATTAACTTGCCCTTTTCAAAATTACCTTTCGAAGTGGCAAAAGCATCAAAACGTTTGCGGGCCCGTCCCTGCGTATATACAATCAATTCTTTATCCGGTAAAAATTCGTCGGATAATAAAATAGCCTGGTCCAAATATCCACCTCCATTGTTTCTCAGATCTAAAATCAAATTTTGCATCCCTCTTGATCTTAAATCAGATAATGCTTTTAAAAATTCTTTATGCGTTGTTGCGGAAAATTTTGTGATTTTAATATAACCCGTTTTGGAATCTAACATCCCGTTATATTCCACGCTATATGTCGGAATTACATCTCTAATAATGTCAAAATCCAAAAGTTTATTCAATCCTCTTCTGTTCACAGATAAGTGAACGCGGGTTCCCTTTCTCCCTTTCAATTTTTTCACAATATCTTTATCCGAGACATTTTTACCGGCGACCACCGAATCGTTAATTTTTACAATGCGGTCTCCCGTCAATAATCCTGCTTTTTGAGAGGGCCCTCCCGCAATTACGGATACGACATACAGCGTATCTTCCTCCATCCTGAATTGGATTCCAATCCCTTCAAAGTTTCCTTGCATAACTTCGGTCTCCTCTTCTAATTCCGAAGTGGGAACATAGCTGGAATGAGGATCCAGTTGGCCGAGCGTCTTTTCTATGGTTTTTTCTATTAAATGAGACTCGTTAATTGTATCTACATATTCATTGTGAACCAATTCCAACATATTCTTCAGCTTATTAAATTTGGCCGCCTCAGAATTTTTGCCTAGAACAGAATATTTTTCGGAAGAAGGAAATCCGGAAACAATTAAAATTCCAAGTAAGATTCCCGCAGAAACAGAAATAGATATATATATTGGAAAGCGTGGAGATTTCATGTGTTTAAAATTTATAAGCCCCTCTAAATCTCCCCAAAGGGGAGACTTGGCTGACGCATGCCTTTAATCATTCACTTTGGTGTGCCAAAGGCTCATGATTATTTCATCTGTTTATTTTTGATATTTGTTATTTGCTCAATGGATTAGATATATTATTTCGTGTGGAAATTTTACCCTCTCCCGTTTGCAAAGTTCGTAAAAAATGATATTAAAGCGATGTTCAACAAAATTTTAATCTAAATCCCTATCACATCTTGTTGACGCAAAAAGTAATTATAAGTCAGGGCGTGATTCTAAGTCGCGCCCTGACTAGTCTGCTAAGTTACGCCCCCACTAGTCTATCGACTAGAAATTAAGCACATAAAAACTATTGAAAATCAGCATGACAAATTATTAGATCTGCGATATTACTTAAACGCCTAATTCAAATGATTTATTTGGCTCGCATTTCCTTTATTTCAGCGTCGTTTTACGGCAATTCATCGAAAAATTCTCTTGAATACGGTAAAAAGCCTCTACTTTTGCTGTAGTTGTTTAAAAATTTTTCTATAAAATATTTCGAGTCTAAAAATGCTCCTTTTTGTCGGAATTTTTACCAAATAGCGCTACTATTCTTGAAAAAATCCCGCCTGTAAAATGGCTATTTTTATCTCTCAAAATCTTTTCCACAAAAATTTAAACAACCTATTAAAATGGTTTCATAAAATTTTTATTCTTCCGGAAGGACAGAAAAGAATTGGAAAATGAACCCATTTGATTGACCCGTAGTCGATAACGCTTAAATTGAGAAACGGAAATTTATTCCTAAAATTCTGCAAACTTAGAAAACTAAGTTGGTTTATAAAGTTTTCTTTCATACTTTTGCAATCCAATTTTTGATAACTATGGGCAATGTAAGAGACAATATAATTGGCGGAGCAACAGAACTTTTTTTGAAAAAAGGTTGTAAAGTCATCACGATGGATGATATTGCCAAATCGCTGGGAATGTCTAAAAGAACTATTTACGAAAACTTTAAAGATAAGGAAGAATTATTGGCGTGTTGTTTGGAACTTTTATTTGAAAATGTTGATAAAGAGGTGGATAGAATGATGTATTCGGAAAATTTTATCCTTTCGTTTCTAGAGTTTAAAGATTCGACAAATAGCATTTTACACAGAATCCCTAAAGATTTCTTTTTAGAAGTAAAACGGTATTTTCCGGAAACTTTTAAAAAAATAGTAGAAACCCGAATTTGCAATCATGAAGAAAAGACCATTCTTTTCTTAGAAAAAGGGAAAAGAGAAGGTTATTTCTTAAAATCCTTGAATAATAAAATTCTTTGTTTAATGATGCAGGAAGTCGGTAAGGCATTGGCTGACGAGGAAGTTTTTTCGCAAAGAAATTTCTCGTCGGAAGAACTTTTTTTAAATGGCTTTATTCCGTACCTGAGAGGAGTTTCAACCCAGAAAGGAATAGAAACCATTGATAAGTACTATCGTCTACAATAAGGGAGGGAAATTAAGAGATATGTCTTAATGGATTAAAATAGAATATGTAAATATTAAAATTAAAAGATACAGAACATACAGTATGAAGAATCTTAGCAGATCACTAAAAAATATTTGTCTTTGCCTGGCATTATTTTTCCCGTTTGGGATATATTTACAGGCACAGTCAACGACGCAAAACCAGGATACTTTATCCATTGACTTAAAAAAAGCTTTGGAAATTGCATTGAGCGAGAACCCAACTATCAAGATAGCTAACATGGAAATTACCCGTGTGGATTATGCAAAAAAAGAAAGCTGGTACGGACTTATTCCCACCATTGATGGCACAGGGAATTATACCCGTAATATCAAACCTCAAACAATGGTCATGGCCGGACAAAAATTTGTAGTGGGTCAAGACAATTCCGTTACTTTAGGATTATCAGCCGGTCTACCGCTTATCGCTCCCGGATTGTGGCGTTCCATCCAAATGTCCGAATTGGAAATGCAAATGGCGTTGGAAAAAGTACGCGCCTCGCAACTTGATTTAATTGCAGAGGTCAAAAAAGCATATAATAATGTCTTATTGGCCGAGGCTTCTTATCAGGCTCTTAAAGAAGGCTACGGAATTGCAGAGCAAAATTATAAAGAATCTAAAGATAGATTTGAACAAGGAATCGTTTCTGAGTATGATTTCGTTTCTGCAGAAGTACAAATGCGAAATCTAATACCTTCTTTGTTGCAAATGGGAAATGCCATTGATCAGGCAAAAATGATGTTAAAGGTTTTTGTGGGTCTTGATATGAGGATCCCAATAAAGGTAGCAGGAAATTTGGCCGATTTGGAAAACCAAATTTCTTTTGTCCCCGATTTACAACAATTGTCATTAGATAATAACTCTGATTTAAAACAATTGGATATCCAAAAAAACCAATTGAAAAAGCAACTTCAACTTCAACAGACGCAATTAATGCCGACGTTAGCTGCTTTCGGAAGTTTTACTTATATGGGAAGCGGATATGACGATGATTTTAACACAGAAATGATGGGAATTCCGGTAACAGTTCCTGCCGGAATGAATTGGTACGATCCGAGCATAGCGGTAGGGCTGCAATTAAATGTGCCTATTTTTCATGGGTTTACTAAGTTAATGCAACAAAAGCAAACCAAAATAAGGATTCAGGAATTGGATTTACAAAAAGATTATCTGAGAAGTAACTTGGATGTCCAAGTTGTTTCAGCAGTGGATAATATGAAAAAAGCTACAGAACAAGTAGAATCCAACAAAAAAAATGTTGAATTAGCAGAAAAAGGATATAAAATTTCTCAAAAACGCTATGAGACAGGTATTGGAACTATGTTGGAATTACGAAATTCCACTTTAGCCTTAACAGAAGCAAAACTTTCTTATAGTCGGGCAATTGCAGATTATTTAAATGCAAAAGCCGATCTTGAGAAGGTATTGGGACAAGAAAACAAAGATTAATCAACAAATAAGCAATATAAACAAACAAATGAAAAAGATAAGTTTATTATCCATATTGGCAGCCCTTTTAATAATGGGATGTTCACAGAAAAAAGACACTTCTGCTTCTGTAGATGAGAAAAAATCGAAACCATTAGTAGATGTTCAAGTCATAGAAAAAAAACCAATGCCAAACATTGTAGAGTATACAGGCAATGTCGAAGCTTTTGTGAAAAATATGATTTCGAGCCAATCGGCCATGCGGATACAAAAAATATACGTAGAAGTCGGAGACCGGGTGACTAAAGGACAATTGTTGGTGCAAATGGAAGCGGCTAATTTTGCACAATCCAATGCCCAACTGCAAAATTTGAAAACGGATTACACTCGTATGGAAGCGCTTTATAAAACGGGAGGCGTTTCCAAACAACAATTGGACCAAATGAAAACACAATTGGATGTGGCTGCGGAAGCAACTAAAAGCCTTGATGAAAATACGAAGTTGGTCTCTCCTATTTCAGGGATAGTTACCCAACGGAATTTTGATGATGGAGACCTTACGGGGGGACAACCTATTTTGATTGTTCAACAAATTAGTCCGGTAAAAGTATTGGTAAATGTTGCTGAAGAGTATTATCCCAAGGTAAAAACCGGAATGGGCGTTAACATTAAGTTGGATATTTATCCGAATGAAATTTTCAAAGGGAAGGTAAGCCTTATTTACCCAACCATTGATCCGATGTCTAAAACATTTACCGTTCAAATAACAGTAGAAAATTCCAACACAAAAGTACGTCCAGGAATGTTTGCACGCGCCAATATAGATTTTGGGCAAAAAGATTATATATTGGTTCCCGATTTAGCCGTTCAAAAACAATCCGGTTCTAATGAACGCTATGTATTTGTATACAAAGATGGAAAAGTATCGCGGCGGACTATTGAATTGGGACGCCGGTTCGAAAATGTTTTCGAAGTACTTTCGGGGTTAGAAGAAGGAGAACAAGTAGTAACGGCAGGACAAGCTCGTTTGCTCGATCAAATGGAAGTTGAACTTCAAAAATAGTAGCTCTTTAGTTTCACCTAAAGAACAAATTTAGGCTACAAAATCATATATGAATAAAGGAAATTAATAAGATTAAGACATCCCTCGCACCTTATTGATGTTGAGAAAGTTACCCTTCGTTGGATTTAGGGGGCTGGGGCCTATAAAGAAAATTTTTTATGAA
This sequence comes from Bacteroidales bacterium, assembly GCA_031553195.1. Classification (GTDB taxonomy): domain Bacteria; phylum Bacteroidota; class Bacteroidia; order Bacteroidales; family P3; genus JAVBLV01. The sequence continues at coordinate 65,442 of JAVBLV010000026.1, read as the reverse complement.
AATATATCAAGCATCAGTAAAGAAACCCATTTCTACTATTATTATCTTTATTGGGGTAATTGTGTTTGGGATGTTCTCTTTGCGAAATTTGTCCATTGATTTATATCCGGAAATGGACTTTCCTGTTATTAGCGTATTTACGAGTTATCCGGGAGCAAGCGCCGCCGATATTGAAACCAATATTACCAAAATTCTTGAAGATAACTTGAATTCTGTAAATAAGCTAAAAAAACTTACTTCAAAATCATACGATAATTTTTCGCTTATTTCGGTGGAATTTGAGTGGGGAACTAACCTCGATGAAGCATCTAATGATATTCGGGATGCAATGGGGCGTGTGGAACCTCTTTTACCGGAAGATGCCGAAAAACCGGCTATATTCAAGTTTAGCTCAAGCATGATTCCGGTGCTCTTCCTCTCGGCAACTGCCGAAGAGAGTTATCCGGCCATTAAAAAAATATTGGACGAAAAAATTGTAAATCCATTAAACCGTATCGACGGCGTGGGCGCTGTAACTATTAGCGGAGCGCCTACCCGAGAAGTGCAAGTAAACCTTGACCCTATAAAAATGGATGCCTATCATTTAACTGTTGAAGGAATAGGTCAAGCCATTGCCGCAGAGAATTTAAATATGCCGGCAGGATCCATCGACATCGGATCTGAAGCGTTTTCGTTACGTATTGAGGGCGAATTTGCACAGAGCGATTTCATAAAAAATGTAGCGGTAAGCAGTTTCGGAGGAAAAATCGTTTACCTTTCGGATGTTGCTACTGTAAAAGATACCATTAAGAAAGAAACGCAACAAGTTTTAACTAATGGAAAAAGAGCTGTTAACGTGGTCGTTCAAAAGCAGTCGGGAGCGAATACCGTAGCCATTGCCAAAAGTGTAAAAAAAGCGGTAGAGGAATTACAGAGCCAATTGCCGCCGGATATAAAAATAGAGGTAATAAACGATACTTCAACATTTATTCAGGATAGTATCAACAGTTTGTCCGAAACAGTAATGTATGCATTCCTGTTTGTAATTTTAGTCGTACTTTTCTTTTTAGGACGCTGGCGGGCTACATTTATTATATGCCTTACCATTCCTGTTTCGTTGATCACGTCATTTATTTACATGTACCTCACAGGAGGTTCTTTAAATATTATTACCTTGAGTTCTCTTTCCATTGCCATCGGGATGGTTGTGGACGATGCAATTGTGGTGTTAGAGAACATTACCAAACATCTTGAGCGGGGTAGTTCTCCACGCGAGTCGGCAGTTTACGGAACTAATGAAGTTTGGTTGGCCGTTATTGCTACTTCGCTTGTTGTAATTGCCGTGTTCTTACCTCTTTCTATGGTGGGCGGTATGGCCGGAATTTTGTTTAAGCCTTTTGGCTGGATTGTATCTATTGTAATCGCCGTATCGACTATTGCAGCCGTTACGCTTACGCCCATGCTTTCTGCAAAATTGCTGAATGCGCAAAGGGTGCATTCTTATAAAGGACTTGGAATTGTTTTCAAACCCATAGACCGTTTTTTGGATAAATTGGATAATGTTTACGCAAAAGGGTTGACATGGGCGGTGCATCATCGTACTTTTTTGATAATCACTTGTTTGTTGATTTTTATTTTTAGTATATTTTTGGTAACCCGGGTCCCCAGCGAATTTATGCCGCAACCGGATAATGAGCAAATTTCAGCTACAATCGAATTGCAACAAGGAACCAATTTCGAAGTAACAAAAGAGGTGTCGAAAAGGATTCAGGAAATGTTGAAAAAGAATTATCCGGAGATGGAAATTCTTTCCGCAACTTGTGGCGCCGCAGACGGAAGTAATATTTGGGCTGCTTTTCAAAAATCAGGCACGCATGTTATTAACTATTCCCTGCGTTTCTCAAAACTAGCCCAACGGAAACGTGATATTTTTGAGATGGGAGATTTAATGAGAAAAGATTTTACTCAGTTTCCCGAAATCGTAAAATACACGGTAACTCCCGGAGGAAATCAGGGAGGAGGAATGATGGGCGGCGGCAACACAGTGGATGTTTTGATATTCGGATATGATTTTAATGTAACAGGAGCTTTTGCAGAAAGAATTGCCGACAGTATCCGTAAAAATGTGCCTGGCACCCGCGACGTAGTACTTAGCCGCGATCCCATGCAACCTGAATACCGCGTTGAATTCGATCGTGAAAAATTATCGTATTACGGAATAAGTATGACCGCGGCCTCTTCATTTGTACGGAATCGTATTAATGGACTTACGGCTACAAAATACCGTGAAGAAGGCGATGAATATGATGTGGTAGTACGTTATGATGAACCTTTCCGTAAATCAATCGAAAACATAGAAAATATCACGCTTTATACAAATAAACAACAACCTGTACGCGTATCCGATATGGGTAAAGTGGTGGAAAGGTTCAGCCCGCCGACAATCGAACATGAAAACCGTCAACGGGTAATCAAAGTACAAACAGGAATGTATGGCGCGGCTCTTGGAGATGTAGTAAAAGGAATTAACGCTGAATTGAAGAAAGTGGATATGCCGCAAAATGTTTCTGTTTCGATAGGCGGAGCGGCAAAAGATCAAGCGGAATCCTTTGGGGATATGTTTGTATTATTGATATTGATTATTGTATTGGTTTATATCGTAATGGCTACTCAATTCGAGTCGTTGCGTATGCCATTCATTATCATGATGTCCCTCCCATTTGCTTTTACAGGCGTATTTCTGGCGTTATTTATTACCAACACTCCCTTGAGTTTAATAGCTCTTATCGGAGCCATAATGCTGGTGGGTATTGTAGTAAAGAATGGTATTGTGATGGTAGACTTTACCAACCTTTTACGGGAACGAGGCATGTCGGTACGCCAGGCGGTTATTGCCGCCGGTAAATCTCGTTTGCGTCCGGTATTGATGACAACATTGACGACTATTTTAGGGATGCTTCCATTAGCCGCCGGCAGCGGAGAAGGTTCTGCCATTTGGAAACCCATGGGAATTGCTATTATCGGCGGATTAACGTTTTCAACGGTTCTTACATTGATTATAGTTCCAATAGTATATACTGTTTTTGGGGCGGCCGGATTAAAAAGACAACGTAGAAAACAAAGACGAATGATGAGAGAAATTTCAGGCGAACAATTAGCGGAAGAAATCAAGTAATTTTACTTACCTAATAAAGGTTGAGAATCGAAGGGTTATGAAATCATTCAATCCTTCGATTCTCACAAATTCAAAGATATAATAGTTATTTTTGATCTAATACTTAATGAATAATCTAAACACTCAAGATGAAAGCAGTTTTTATATCATATAATCAAGCTCTTACGGAAAGAATAGATATGATCTTATCCTATCTTCATATTCGTGGATTTACCAAATGGGAAACCTTACACGGAAGAGGAAGCGTAAATGGAGAGCCTCATTTTGGGTCTCATACCTGGCCTTCCTTGAATTCTGCTATTCTCACAATTATTGAAGATGAAAAAGTCCCTTCTCTATTAGAAGCTTTGAAAAAACTAAATGAAAAAACAGAGGAACAAGGAACACGAGCTTTTGTGTGGAGTATAGAAGGGGGAATGTAGAATTTTGCCTTTTTTTATGAGGGAGCGCTCGTTTCTTTTATTATGATTTTACCATCCTGATTAATCAATAATAAGTATCGGGTTGACGGGATTTTTCTGCAAAAAATCGGTCTTTGCAAGATAAAACCTTGCAGAAAATAATAAAAAATATCAGAGGTTGTTTAAATTTTTATGGAAAAGATTTTGAGAGATAAAAATAGCGATTTTGCAGGCGGGACTTTTCAAGAATAGTAGCGCTATTTGGTAAAAATTCCGACAAAAAAGAGCATTTTAAGACTCAAAATACTTCATAGAAAAATTTTTAAACAACCTCTCAGGAAGGACTAAAAATACATTTTCGATTTTTTCTGTTTGATTATTAGCTGCCTTGCCATTGAAAAATATGCAGGATAGGGAGTGATTAAAAAAATTCGTTAGTTATTTTTGCCTTAACTTGAAAAAAACGAGTAAGACGACAGTTACAAGCGCCATAAAAAGAAACAGAAAAAGGAAGGCAAACCGGTTTGCCTGAAAAGGCAATTCAATATTCATCCCATACATTCCCGTAATAACGGTTAGAGGAAGCATAATAGTAGAAAAGTATGTAAGCACCTTCATCGTATCATTTGTAATATTTGCCTGCAATGAATCAAATGTTTTGGAGAGACCTTCGATTAATTCTCCATAATCCTCGATCAAGTCGAACATCTTCTGGTATTGGTCGAGAATATTTCCCCAATAATCTTCCATATCCTCCATATACCCTTTAATGCCTCCTGATTCGAATTTATGAAATACTCGTAATTGAGCCTTAAAAGTTGTATTTAACATGATGATATTTCGCCTCGTAATAGAAATTAATTCAATGATCTTTTTCGCTTTGCGATTAAAAATATCATAATTGATCAAATCCACTTCCGCTCCAATTCGTAAAATCAGGGAATATGTTTCAACCATAAGGCGGTCTAATATATTGTACAACAAAAAGTCGCTCGAACAGAGTATTTTGTTTGTCTCTTTGGGATTTTTTGCCAAATCTTCTTTTACTTTTTGAAAAAGATTTTTTACAATCCAATGCGATTTCCCAATCGTAATAATAAAATCCTTTCCCCAAAAGATTTTTACCTCTTTGATGCGAACAAATTTATTCGCTTTGTCGAAATACGGAAAATGTAGAATAAGGAAGTAATAATTATCATACTCGTCAATTTTGGGACGTTGGTTTAAACTCCTGCAATCTTCAATATCTAATGGGTGAAATTTATAAGTTTCCAACAAAAACTGAAAGTCATCCTCGGTTGGGTTCAGTATATGATGCCATTTTAAATTCTCTTGTTGAATTGTTTCTATCATAGGCTTCCCTCCCGTCCTTTTAATATTGACAAATATAGATCTTAAATTTTACATTCTATTTCTGAATTTTAATTTTGCAAAGGTATAAAAAATGTTGAATACTTGGAAATTACCCATTCAAAATTCCAAATCGGGTGCATTTCAAAATGTCGCAGAGCAAAAAAAGTTGTAAATTTGAGCAACAAAAAACCTATAAGCCATGACAAAAGAAGAATTTCTCCGTTTAGTATCTGAACGCTATGAAGAGATTCATGCGTTGAATGAAACCGAAAAAGACAGTTTTTACAATTACGAAAAGAAATTTGTCCACCTATGGCAGGATTTGGGGCGAGTTGTATTTGAAAGTAATATCAGCAGCCTATCTAACGATAGGCGTAAAAAGAAACGCTTACCAAATTCGGACATATAAGTATTTCCAAGAGTCATTCGTTCAGTGTCGATATTAACAATTTCTGCATAAGTCCTTATTTACAAGAACTTTTTACATATGCCGGTCAATTGGATTGTTATGTAAAATGTAATGAGATATTGGAAAATTTTTTGAACACATCTGTATCGTCGCCGCAAGTATTTCGAGTAACGAACTGCATATCCGAATACGTAGAAGAAGCTACAACCCAGCGGTTGCTATCGCCGGCAGCAAAAGAAGAAGTTTTATATGCAGAAGTGGATGGTTCAATGATACTGACCAAGGAAGAACAATGGCATAAAGTTAAATTAGGTTGGATGTTTAAAAGTTCCGATTGTCTGAATCCGAATATGGACAATTGCCTGATATCACAATCCCACTATGTTTGTCATTTGGGTTCCAGCAGCGAATTTGTCGATAAAATGACCGATTCATAGGATGCTTATGGACAACTGAAAAAGCGGTTGGTTTTATAACTCCGGGCAACATTGGTCGACACAGGGAGCCAAAAATATGCTAAAGCTTAGAACTCTTTATATGAACCAACAGTGGTGTAAAGTAATAGATATTGTTAACTCTAAAAGTAAATTGGTTGCTTAATGCGACATTTTGAAATGCACCCTTCAAAAGAAATTTTTGTATCAGATTAAATAGCTAGAACTCTGTTATTTATTTGATCTATTGATAACCAAAATGAAATAAATGCATTAATCTACAATTGATTGCGAATAATGTTTTGTAAAATGGAATTAATTTTATACTTTTGCACTTTCATTTGGCGAGGTAGCTCAGTTGGTTAGAGCGTCGGATTCATAACCCGGAGGTCACGGGTTCAACTCCCGTCTTCGCTACGATATAGCCTGCTCAAAACGAGCGGGCTATTTTAATAAAGAGACCAAACTTCTCACAATTTCTTTTCGTACTCTATCTCTTTGGGATGACCCGTCAAGGCAATCTCAAGACCATCTTCCACAAAACGCTTCTTTACTCGATCAATCTTTTTCATGCTGATTCGAAGTACCTTTGAGAGAACTTCATTGGTCGAACGGTTCTCTTTTTCTTGATTCTCATCCGTACCAAGAAGAATCGGATCAATGTAAAATTCCGGTGGAGAACTAAAATATTTAAGTGAAAATATCAAAAGTCAAAAGAGGATGAGTAAGGGAATAACGGCCTACGACAGATGGCGTTAAGAAAAATCATTAGAGGAGGCGTTAAAACAAAATTCTGTTCGAAGCCTCCTGCCGAAAAATAACATGACAGCGTTTGTTATTTATGGGTTGGAATAACAGTGTTGACGGGCGAGTTATTTTGTTTAGCCGCAACAAATGATTTTTTAGCATATCTGTCGTCAGCCTTGACTTTTTGTTTCTTTTGCGTCAAGGCAAAAGAAAGATCACAATGTAGTCTATTACATTCTTACCATTATGATAGAAACATTAAAAATTATCTCCACCTGTTTTTTACACTGATCCGAAGAATCAAGGCATTGAGTTATTTTTTGGCTCTTGTGAGAACCTTTGCTTACGATTAACTCTAAGGAGTCGCGCTCTGAGACGGTTAATGTTACATGACATCTTATCATGGCGGCTTTTTTCGATAAAGATAAAATTATTTACGACATTAAATCATTGACGAAACACGGGTAGTTAGTAATGAGGAATCAACTTAAACTTTAAGCCTTAAGCTATAACCATTTTATTCAATGATTCGATAATTCAATTATTCAATAAGGCCAAACACTCTCCATTCTCAACGGGATAGGCGCGTAAAATCTTGTAAACAGATTGCCACATATTGAGTAACATACATTCTCCGGTGAAAGAATCCGTACCATCCTTACATTTTTTGTCTTAAAATTACATATCTTTGCGAATGAATAATGATTCTATATCGAACATCAAAATATGAATATTCCAGAAAAATGCCCCAATGCGCCAGGGTGCCAGGTGCTTATAAAGGAAGATTTTTTAAAAGAACATACTAAAAAGCAGTTTTACAGGTTAACCTATTGTTGCGTGGATACTGCCGAGGGTTATTTCCAGTGCAAACGGTTTCAAACGAAGAAAGCATTGGGGTTTTGTCCCGATTTTATCCTCCCCGATTCGGAGATGACTATTGAAGAAATAATGGATAAATGCGAAGAAGAATAAATATCATTAAAATAAATTATTAATTAATATGAGTTTACAATTTGACGGAGACGGATTCTTGACAAATCCCGAAATATGGAACGACGAAATAGCTATGCAAATAGCGCAAGAAGATGGTATTACCATGACAGATCAGCATTGGGCTGTCGTGCGTATTATCCGCAGCAATTTCGAAGAAAAAGGAAATGCGCCTATGATTCGCACCATTTGTAAAGAAACAGGATTGAAACTGAAAGACATTTACGAACTTTTTCCTTTGGGACCTGCCAGAGGCGCGTGCCGCATAGCCGGATTACCCAAACCCGACGGGTGCGTGTAATTAATATTCAATAACAGAATAATTGAATAACTGATTTTTGTTTGTTCAATTATTCTGTTATTTTATTATTCAATCATTCAATCATTTTGTATGTTCTGGTATCAATATTTAAGTTTAGGATGCCTTGGGATATGTTTGGCGGCATGTCTTTGGCATTTTTTCCGTTTAATACGGTTAGGGAGGCCTAAAGATTTATCAAGAAAAAGCGGGAATATTCCCGGAGCCTTGGTTTATTCTTATACAACAGCCATGTCTCCCGCAAACAAAGAATCCGCTTATTTGCATTTGCCTACCTACATAGGCGGCATATTTTTCCACATCGGGACCTTTGTTGGCTTGGCTCTTTTTATTGTTTTCTTTTTTGCCTATCCGTTCCTTTTCCCTCTTGGTTTAACGTGGGCGTTGTCTATTATACTATTGGTTTCAATCATTTCCGGAATCATTCTTTTCATAAAAAGGTTTACTGTTCCGAAAGTCCGGAAACTATCTCATCCCGACGATTATATATCTAATTTACTTACAACGTTATTTCAGCTTTTCACGCTTATATACTTACTTTTAGACCATAGTTTTGTAGTGTATTACTACTTGTTTGCCTCTTTATTATTATTGTATATACCGGTTGGGAAGTTGCGCCATGTCGTTTATTTTTTTGCAGCCCGCTATCATCTTGGATTTTTTTATGGCTGGCGCAATGCATGGCCGCCTAAAAACGTATAAACTATGGAAGAACTAACAAAAGAACAAATAGATAAGGCCCTGGCAATTTTAAAAATGCCGCCGGACAGTAAACTGGTAACGCATTTGAATGCTTGCGTACATTGCGGATTATGCGCTGAAAGTTGCATGTATTACAAAACCTTGCATGAAGATAAATTCATTCCTGCCCGAAAGGTAGAATTGGTTTCTTCGCTTTATCGCAGGTATTGCACTTTAACTGGAAAGGTCGCGCCGTTTTTAGTTAACGCCAAAGAATTGGATAAAAAAATGGCGGCGGAAATGATCGATATGCTTTTTGGAGCCTGCACTATGTGCGGACGTTGCGTAAAACACTGCTCCATTGGCGTGGACATTTCTTATGTAGTGCATGTCGGACGCAGGATGCTGGCGGCGATGGGGTTGGTCCCCGAGACCTTGCAAGCGACAGTAAACGCGGCCTTGGAAACAGGCAATAATATGGGAATTCCTACCGAAGATTTTATCGACACCATTCAATGGTTGGAGGAAGAACTGATGGATGAATACGGCGAAGAAGCTAAAATTCCTTTGAACGAAAAAGGGAAGAGAATTCTTTATACGCTTAATCCGAGGGAACCTAAATTTTTCCCTTTGTCAATATCTGCCATGGCGACCGTTTTTTATGCGGCTAAAGAGAGTTGGACAATCTCCACGGGTATGTACGACGTAACTAATTATGGTATATTTAACGGCAATAACCAACAAGCCGGAATCATCGCCAAACGTTTGCATGATGAAACATTGAAAATGCAAAGCCAACTTCTTGTTTTGGGCGAATGCGGGCATGGTTCCCGCGCCAATCGTTGGGAAGGGCCTAATTATCTGAAACAGGCTTATGAATTTGAGACGATTACGGTAGTGGAACTTATCAATGAATACATTCGTAGCGGAAGAATCAAATTAGATAAGTCTAAGAATAAAGACTTGGTTACCATTCATGATCCTTGTAATTTGGTGCGTAACGGCGGATTATTGTCCGAAATACGCTTTGCCGTTAAAAATTCAGTTAGCGATTTTGTGGAAATGAATCCGCATGGAACCGATAATTTTTGTTGCGGCGGCGGCGGTGGAAAATTGGCCATGAGCGAATATAACGAACGACGGTTAAAAATCGGAGAAATCAAAGCCGAACAGATTCGCGCTACAGGAGCAAAAATAGTGGCTACCCCATGTCATAATTGCGTGGATCAGCTTTCGCAACTCAATCATACTTATAAATTAGGCGTAAAGATTAAAACCATTGCCGAATTGGTTGCCGACGCGCTGGTGATAAATGAATGATTTGATAAATACAACTCAACAGTAAAGCACATTCAAAAATTAAATAATATCCAAATTATCAACAAATATGATATACTTAGACAATTCTGCCACAACATTTCCGAAACCCGACCTGGTTTATGATTTTATGTGTAATTTTTATCGCAAGCATGGCGTAAACCCCGGTCGTTCAGGATTCGATGCAGCTATCGAAACAGAAGAAATCATTTTTAATACGCGTAAATTACTTACCGATTTGTTTAATGGCGGAGGAGATCCGAACCGCCTAACATTCAGTCTTAATGCGACCGATTCTTTGAATTTGATTTTACAAGGGTTATCGGAAAAAGGAGATCATGTCATTACCACCATGTTGGAGCATAATTCGGTTTTGCGTCCTTTGTATTGCCTGCAGCAACAGGGTTTGATAGATGTTACCTACGTTTCCTTCGACGAAGCTGGATATGTGAATCCTGACGACATTAGAAAGGCCATCCGTCCCAATACGAAATTTGTGGTTTGTACGCATAGTTCTAATGTGATTGGAACTATCCAACCGCTTTCGGAAATAGGAAAGATATGTAAAGAGGCAGGCGTTCTTTTTGTTGTTGACGGCAGTCAGGGAGCCGGAGCGGTGAATGTAGACATGGTAGCTTCAAATATCGACGTATATGTGTTTACCGGACACAAGTGTTTGATGGGGCCAACCGGAATAGGAGGTTCTTATGTCCGCGAAGGAATTAATATTCGTCATACGCGTTATGGCGGAACAGGCGTTCGTTCGGCCTATCCTGCACATTTGGAAGAATATCCTTATCGTTTGGAGGCAGGGACTTTGAATCTTTTAGGAATTGCCGGATTGAATGCAGGCGTAAAATGGGTTGAAGAACAAGGCATTGAAAAACTTCATAAGCAGGAAATTGCTTTATGGGATAAATTGCGTCTAGCCCTTCAAAATACGGAAGGCATTACAACATATTGCGCTGTGGATTCCAATAATCAGAATCCGGTATTGAGTTTTAATATCAAAGGATTTGAAGCCGGAGACGTGGGCATGATGTTGGATGTGGATTATAACATTGCCTGCCGTACAGGGTTGCAATGCGCGCCTAAAGTACACGAAAGAATCGGAACAATTGATCTTCATGGAACCGTACGTTTCAGTATGGGACCCTTTTCAACGGAAAGCGATGTGGATGCGGCCATTGAAGCCGTTAGAGAGATTGCGTCTATAAAGAATTAATCTCGTATTTTCCGTCAGACTTTTTTATTGAAAGTTGAGAATTGAGAGTGTTTAGCCTTATTGAATAATTGAATGTTTTGCTATTTCTTTATTTGCTACTCATTCTCAATTTCCAATTTTCGACTCTCCATTTAAAAAATGCAAGGACTTTTGGGTTAGTGAATTTTTACTTGATTAGATGCGAAGAGGCAAAGAAATACGATATGGTTTTCTTTTTTAAGGAATTTGTAATATTACTTTGATAGAATAATGAATATTGAAATTATCAATATAGGAGATGAATTACTTATAGGACAGGTAATTAATACCAATGCTTCTTGGATGGCTTCGGAACTGAATTTAAATGGGATGAATGTTTCCCGGATAAGCGTTATTCCCGATGCTTCCGAAGCAATTGTACAAGCGTTAACAAAAGCGCTTGAAAGCGTCGATATCGTTTTACTGACAGGCGGTTTAGGCCCTACAAAGGACGATATCACAAAAAATACGCTTTGTGAATTTTTTAATTCGAGATTGATTGAAAATAAGGAAACTCTTGAAAATATCCGCCGTATTTTTTCCCAAAGGGGGTACGAACTTACCGAATCGAATCGGAAGCAGGCGGAGGTTCCCGAATGTTGTAAAGCAATAATAAACAAATTAGGAACTGCTCCTTGCATGTGCTTTGAAAAAAATGGAAAGTCCATCATTTCGATGCCGGGCGTTCCTTTTGAAATGCAAACTTTAATGCGGGAAGAAGTGATCCCTTATTTAAAAAAGCGTTTTCAAACAGAACATTTTGTACATAAAACGCTCCTCACTTTCGGAATAGGAGAATCTTTTCTTTCCGATAAACTCGAATTATTTGAAAAAGAATTACCCTTTAATATTAAATTGGCCTATCTGCCTCAGGTTGGAGTCGTTCGATTAAGGTTAAGCGGGAAAGGAACTGATGTTATTTCTTTGGAAAATGAAATTTCTGTCCAGGTTGAGAAACTAAAATCGCATGTCGGAGAATATTTGTTCGGATACGACTTGGATACATTGGAAAAGGTGGTTGGAGATCTTTTGAAGAAGGGCGAGCGGAGTTTATCAGTGGCGGAAAGTTGTACAGGGGGTTATATTTCCCATCTTTTGACAAGTATTCCGGGAAGTTCGGTTTACTTCAAAGGTTCTGTTGTCGCCTACAGTAACGAAGTAAAGAATAAAGTCCTTTCTGTAAAAAAAGAAACCTTGGAAGAGTTTGGAGCCGTCAGCGAACAAACGGCCAAAGAAATGGCGATAGGGATAAAAAATCTTACTCAAAGCGACTTTGCCATTGCGACTACAGGAATTGCAGGTCCTGACGGAGGCAGCGATCAAAAACCGGTAGGAACCGTTTGGATTGCTGTTGCAACGCCTGAGAATGTTATTGCTCAGAAGTATAGTTATGGAAACGACCGGATTCGAACCATTCAAAGAACGGCCAATCAGGCGTTGAATAATCTTAGATTACAATTGTTAGATTATTGATTTGAATCTGAGGCGTTTTTTATGTGTTTTTAGTGGAGAATTGAAAATTGAGAATTGAGAATGATGAATTTTTAATGAAATAGCAAACAAAAATATTCATAATCCATCGTTAAAACAGATTTCTCGTTTTTCATTCTTAATATTTTTCGTCCGATGACTTGAAAGAAGTCAGGATATTTTGGCTGAAAAATATAACATTGCGTATAAAAAGTAATTCCAATTAATGAGCAAAAGTAAAGAAGAATCAAAAAAATTCCTACCTTTGTTGCAATATTTTTCAAGCTTATTCAACTCAAACTTATTTGGTACGGAATGAAAAATAGACAGTATAACAACTTCTTTTTCGATACTTTTCTGAATTTAAAAGACCGCGATAAGTTCCAACTTATCTTTCTTTCAGGTTTTGTATTTTAATTATTTTATCATTATCAAGTTATTAATTTCTTAAAATCATAATTCATTATGGAATTACCATTTGCAGAATCTTGGAAAATCAAGATGGTGGAACCTATTCGCAAAAGCACAAGAAAAGAACGCGAAAAATGGTTGAAAGAAGCTCATTATAATGTTTTTCAATTATCTTCGGATAAAGTGTACATAGACCTTATTACCGATTCGGGAACAGGTTCTATGTCCGATCGCCAGTGGGCGGCCCTTATGATGGGAGATGAAAGTTATGCCGGCGCTACTTCGTTCACAAATCTTAAAAATAAAATCACGGAATTGACAGGTTATGAATATGTTATCCCGACTCACCAAGGACGCGCAGCCGAGAATGTTTTGTTTTCCTATCTTGTGAAACCGGGCGATATCATTCCCGGAAATTCTCATTTCGATACAACCAAGGGACATATCGAAGCCCGTAAAGCAATTGCCTTGGATTGCACAATCGACGAGGCTAAAGATACCCAGTTGGAAATCCCTTTCAAAGGGAATGTTTGTCCTCAGAAATTGGAAAAAGCATTAGCGGAACACCACGATAAAATTCCTTTTATAATTGTTACCATTACAAATAATACCGCTGGAGGACAGCCTGTTTCGATGAAAAACATGAAGGAAGTCCGCGCCATTGCCCATAAGTATAAAAAACCGGTATTATTCGATTCTGCCCGTTTTGCAGAAAATGCATATTTTATAAAAATGCGTGAAGAAGGGTATGCAAATAAATCAATCAAAGAAATTGTGAAGGAAACGTTTGCCCTCGCCGACGGTATGACGATGAGCGCAAAGAAAGACGGGATTGTAAATATGGGCGGATTTATTGCCACTAATTTGAAGGATTGGTACGAAGGAGCTAAAGGTTTTTGTATCCAGTACGAGGGCTATCTCACTTACGGCGGAATGAATGGTCGCGATATGAATGCATTGGCTGTTGGTTTGGATGAAAATACCGAATTCGAAAATCTGGAAACGCGTATACGTCAGGTAGAATATCTTGCTTCGAGATTGGACGAGTTCGGAATCCCTTATCAACGCCCTGCAGGCGGACATGCTATTTTTGTCGATGCAAGAAAAGTTTTGACAAAAGTTCCGAAAGAAGAATTTCCCGCTCAAACATTGACGGTGGAATTGTATCTTGAGGCAGGCATACGGGGATGTGAAATCGGATACATATTGGCCGACCGCGATCCCGTTACCCGCGAAAACCGTTTTGGAGGTTTGGATCTTCTTCGCTTGGCAATTCCTCGTCGCGTTTATACGAACAACCATATGGATGTGATTGCCGTGGCATTGAAGAATGTTTTCGACAGAAGAGATTCTATTTCCAGCGGAATGAAAATAAAATGGGAAGCTGAATTAATGAGACATTTTACCGTGCAATTAGAACGCGCGTAAAAGTTGAGATTATTGGGGGGATTAATTTCTAATAAAAATAAATCCCTGACTTTGGCTCGTTTTTAAGAGGTTGTTTAAATTTTTCCGGAAATTTGAATAACCTCTTAATTGAATAATCCTCTTAGTTATTGTAGAACATAAGAAGCGGTGCGAATGATTATAAGTCAGGGCGTGACTTAAAGTCACACCCTGACGAAACTATCAAAATAAAAAATAAATAGATGAAAATATCTTATAACTGGCTTAGAAATTATGTAAGTACCGGTCAGACGCCTGTAGCAATTGCAGAAGCGCTTACTTTTTGCGGTTTGGAAGTAGAAGGAATCGAGAAGGTGGAAAGCGTAAAAGGCGGTTTGGAAGGCGTTGTAATAGGAGAGGTAAAAACTTGTGAGAAGCATCCCGACGCGGATAGGTTGAGCATTACGACTGTGGATATCGGTTTACCTGAATTTTTAAATATTGTTTGCGGCGCGCCGAATGTGGCGACAGGACAAAAAGTGGCGGTAGCGACAGTAGGGACAAAAATTTGGACTTCCGACACGGAATTTTTTGAAATAAAAAAATCCAAAATTCGCGGCGCTGTTTCGGAAGGCATGATTTGCGCAGAGGATGAGTTGAATCTGGGAACTTCGCATGACGGAATTATGGTGTTGGATGCGAATGCCGGAATTGGAATGCCGGCCAAAGAATATTTCAATATTGAAGAAGATAATGTATTCGAAATCGGCTTGACCCCAAATCGTTCCGATGCGGCTTCGCACATAGGCGTAGCGCGGGATTTGGTTGCAGTTTTGAATACTCGACAAAATGAAGCCCTTCAATTAAAATATCCTGAAACCGGCGCCTTTAAGGTAGATAATCATTCCCTGCCAATTGAAATCAAAGTAGAATCAGAAGAAGATTGCCCGCGGTATTCCGGATTGACGGTTTCGGGAATAACGGTAAAAGAATCTCCTGCCTGGTTAAAAAACAAGCTTCAATCCATTGGAATTCGCCCTATTAATAATGTAGTGGATATTACCAATTTCATTTTGATGGAATTTGGGCAACCTCTGCATGCTTTTGACGCAGATAAAATCATTGGAAATACGATTGTCGTCAAAAAACTGCCTAAAGGAACCAAGTTTACGACTCTGGATAATGTAGAACGCGAACTTTCGGGGACGGAATTAATGATTTGCAATACGCAGGGCGGAATGTGCATCGCCGGCATATTTGGCGGCATACAGTCGGGCGTTACGGAACAAACAAAAAATATTTTTATCGAAAGCGCGTATTTTGATCCGGTCAGCATACGGAAAACATCTAAATTACATGGACTAAAAACCGATGCTTCTTTCCGTTACGAAAGGGGATGCGATCCGAATGTTACCATCGTTGCATTGAAACGGGCGGTTCTTCTGATAAAAGAACTTGCCGGAGGCGTAGTTTCTTCCGAAATAATAGATGTTTACCCGCATCCAATTGAGAATAAAACGATTGAACTGTCCTATCAACGAATGGAGAAATTGGTTGGAAAATACATTCCTGAAGAAACCGTAAAGACCATTTTGAAGTCATTGGAAATGAACATCCTTTCGGAAAAGAGCGGAATCTTGGAAGTGAGCATTCCTACCAATAAAGTAGACGTTACCCGCGAATGCGATTTGATAGAGGAAATCCTGCGCATATACGGATATAACAATGTTGAGATCGGCGAAAAATTAAATTCCTGTTTATCTTATACGCCTAAGCCGGATACGGAAAAAATCCAGAATGTTGTATCGGATTATTTGTCGGCCAACGGATTTGATGAAATTATGAATAACTCGTTAACGAAAATAGATTATTATGAGGAAAATCCGGACTTTGACTCAAATGCCTTGGTAAAAATATTGAATCCTTTGAGCAGGGATCTGAGCGTGATGAGACAGACTTTGCTTTACGGGGGATTGGAAAGCATTGCCCATAATTTGAATAGAAAAATTGCCAATCAAAAATTGTATGAGTTTGGAAAAGCTTATTTTTTCAATCCCGCGCAAAAACAAGCGGAAGTCACCAAAAAGTATAAAGAAGAAAGACGGTTAATGCTTCTATCCACAGGTTTGCAGACGCCTGAAAATTGGAAAATCCCGTCGGAAAAAACGGATTTTTATTACCTAAAGGCATATGTTGAAAATATCTTTAAACGTTTACGTATCGAATATTGGAAATTCGACGAGCAACCTGCAACCCAACATTTTTATAATTATGGAATAGAATTTGTGCATAAAGATAGTAAGAAGACCATTGCATCTGTCGGTTCCTTGGAAAAAAAAACATTGCAGGTATTTGGAATCAAGCAGGAGGTATTTTATGCCGAAATCCATTGGGATTTACTTTTGAAGAATTTGCCTTCGAAGGAAATAGAATACAGGGGTTTGCCGAAATATCCCGAAGTTCGTCGCGATTTAGCTTTGGTTGTCGACAAAAAGCTCTCGTTTTCCGAATTGGAGAAACTTGCTTATGAAACCGAAAAACGCTTGCTGAAAAGCGTAAGCGTATTTGATATTTACGAAGGAGACAAAATCGGAACCGGAAAAAGATCTTACGCTTTGAGTTTCGTTCTTCAAGACGAGGAAAAGACCCTTACAGACAAGCAAATAGATTCGGTAATGAATAAACTGATAAAAATGTTTGACGAAAAGTTAGATGCAAAAATAAGAAGCTAAATATAAGTAAATGAGACAATAAGAGGGTTTGGATAGGAAATGATATTATAAGAGATTTCCTTATTTCCTATTCTCGTATTTCCTTTTAAATAAATTAAATGCAAAGATAAAAAACCCTAAGGTGTGAATGGCGAAACATGAAAAGTGAATTATTGTTTTTTACTTTTCATGTTTTACTTTTCATTTTTCACTACTATGTTACAAGACTACGATCCTAAAATATTAACAGCCTTACTTGTTTCCATACAAGGGGACAAAGAAATGTTTAAGTGGCTTTTAGATAATGGATACCCCGAATTGGCCGCTTTTTCCAATGCCATTCGCGGAGATGAGGAAGCGTTGCGGTGGCTTTTTGCGCATGATTACGGCGTATTGGGCGTTTTAAGTAATGCCATTGACGGAGAAGAAAAAGCCGTGGAATGGATGAAAGAATATAACGATCCTGTATTGATTCATTTTTCTGAAGCTTGCAGAAAAAATGAAGAAAGTTTACAATGGTTGAGAGAGAACCAATTGGGAATTTTTATTTTGTTGGCCAAAGAAATTAATACGGTACTG
Organism: Bacteroidales bacterium; assembly: GCA_031553195.1. GTDB lineage: Bacteria > Bacteroidota > Bacteroidia > Bacteroidales > P3 > JAVBLV01. Next base: position 47,837 of record JAVBLV010000026.1, on the reverse strand, counting down.
AGAATTCAAGCCAAAGAAAATACATTTTGGTATAGGATGAAGTTTTAGAGGTCGTTTAAATTTTTATGGAAAAGATTTTAAGAGATAAAAATAGTGATTTTGCAGGCGGGATTTTTCAAGAATAATAGCGCTATTTGGTAAAAATTCCGACAAAAAAGAGCATTTTTAGATTCAAAATGCTTCATAGAAAAATTTCCAGACAACCTCTTAAATAGCGTCAATAAATACAGGCCGGCGTTACGCGTTATTTTTTAATTCTGTGCTCCAATTGAGCTTCATAAAGAGAAGCAGGCTGAAGAAAAGGTTTGTTCTTCCCCTCAACGTACCCTTTTTTATACCTTGAAGTAAATGATTTTCGTCCGTTAATATCTCTTGCAATACAACCAATGGCATAATTCTGTGAAGTAGGCGGTTTTTGCGCTACAATCTTCCCTTTATTCTTATCCACATCGCAATTCCAAAGAACGGATTGTACGGCAGACCAACCATGCCCGGTTCCGATATCTTCCCTGTTATACAATCCCAACACAAAACGGGAACGATACGCCCACTTTCGCCAACCTTCAATTGGGCGCAAATGAATTTCCTTATAGTTATCAAAGAGCATCCCATGCGTCCATTTCCTATGTCCTTCCGTCGCTTCGTACGATCCTTCGGAAATGCATCGCAAAAATACATTTCCCGAAGCGGTCGAAGTTCCGTTAGAAATGTAATTATGCCGTCCGTTGCGGGCATAGCAACTTTTAAATAAAATCAACTGAGAATAAACAGAGGTATTAAAATTGTATCTCCTTTCGCCCGTAATAACGCTCACAGGATCAATAGACGAGCAATTTTCTATGGTCGTCCGGGTCGTCGCTTCCGTAATAATTCCCGATTGTCCGAAGTGGAGCAGGGTACAATTCCGCACCCATACGTTTTCTACCGATCTTAAACGAATAGCCTGCCAAGCATGGTTTTCGTCGGTTTCTCCGGAAGTTTCTATTTCAATACGTAAATTTTCAATCCCAACCTGACGAATGGTTCCGTCCATATCAGGTTTGTAGATGTATGCCGGAGACAATGTCGTATTTAACGTATAAAAAACGGGCGCGTCAATTGTAATTGTTTGAGTATTGTTTTCTATGTTTGTAATGTACCGGTTATAAACAATCGGCAACATATTCTCTTTCCAGCGTTCGTCAGGTTCCCCTTTCGAAGGAGCGGGAACGCCCCCGTAATTGATTTTTTCAAGCCAATGAGATGTGCAAGGGTGATAAATAATGATCTGATCTCCTATATCTAAAGAATCTAAATTTTCAATAGGAAAAGAAAGGCTACCGACGGCTACCGACGGACTAGTAATTTTATATTGAAATTGATATCGCTTTTTTTCGCCGGTTATTAAAGAATCGGCGCCCAAAACAATTACGTCTCGTTGAACAGGATTATTTCCTCTTGCATAGATAATTGTATTATCAGAAGGATCGTCGTTACCGCTAACGCCTCTTAAGACAACCCCGTCATATTTTAGATGAATACTCCCATAAATTTCATATCTGCCGGCGTTCAACAACAAAGCGCCTCTGAAGCCATTGGAATCTTTCGGCAGCATGCCTATCGAATCAATCATTGTTTGAATGTAAAAAGTATTATCGCCTTCTTGCGCGGAAATAATCTTTATTACAGGAACATCAGGAAGCGGAATTCCTCCGCCTTTATATCCGGCATGGCTGAAATCAGGAAGTATAAATCCGTCGTCGTCCGGATGATATATTAAATCTCCGTTTTTATTTATAGAAAGCAATTTTGACTGCCAATTCTCGTATTTAGGTTTTAAAACCAATTTAACGGTTATTCCCAGCAGCAAACAAATAATAGCCCCTGATAAAAAGAATCTCGTTCTATGCATTATTAATATTGTCTTTAGTAGATGTTGTTCTTGGCTGTACGTGGATGGAACCGAAATCAATCCATTTATAACGTATGGCAATAGCGGCGTACATAGCTGCAAATAGAACGCCTTCGGTAATGTAATAAGACTGAGGTAAATTGCGGCTTGCCGAAAATAAATGAACTATTGATTGTCCAAGCAACAAAGCAATACAAAATTTGAATTTCCGATTTTTGAGCAAAGAAAAAACAGAATAAGCATCGTCTTTGAAGGTGAATGTAACGAACAAAAATATATAGGCGACCACGGTGGTTATGGCTGCGCTTTTGTATCCGAAAATAGGGATACAAATAAGATTCAGTCCGACATTGATAATTACCGCGGCAATAAAAGTTCCTGACAATAACCGGAATTGATTGGCAAATTTAAGTTTGGAAATAGTTAAAAAACAAAGACCATTAATAAATTCGGCTATGGCTGCCCAGAAAATAATCTGGTATCCCGTGCGGAATTCCTCGCCAAGCATGACATGAGCGATGTTTTTTGCATATAATACAAAATACAATGTGATGGGAGCAAAGCAGAAAAAGTAAATTTTGAAATATCCGTAAAGATTATCTCTTAGCGAAGGCGGCTTTTCATCCAATAAATTAAATAAGTGAGGATTTAATGATGAACAATACACTTGAATCAATAAGGCAATTGTTATTTGGGCGATATTGTAGTTCTGTCCGTAAATTCCCACTTCATGTAAACCTGTAAAGAATTCAATTAAAATCCGGTCGAAGGAAACCAAAAGCGCTATGCAAATATTAATTACAAGTCCGATTTTTCCAAATCCCAGAAAAGTATTCAAATCCAGTTTATTAACGAATGACGGGTTCAATTTCAATTTAATGCAATCCGGCAAAACAATGCATAAAATAAAGAAGATATTAAACGCGATGTTACTGATTAAATAAGCTTCTATCCCAAAATGAAATACAAAAGTAAGAAGCAAAAGCAATCCGAAACTTCCAAAGGCGCGAATGGACTGGATGAAATTATAATAAAATGTCCTGCCTTCTAAACGGGGTCTTACAAAAAAAAGCGATAATAATTCAGAAGTGAGAAATTGCAGAGAACATAAAAGAATCAACCGGCGAATGAGTTCGTTATCCGCGAAAAAAAACCAAATAAAAGAAAATAATAAAACAATTCCGGAAAAAAGCAAATAGAGGAATAATAGATTCGAATATAACCGGTGAATCTCATTCCTTTTTTTATATTGATAATAATACCGGAAAACGCAACTTACAATCCATGAATAACAAATGATGGATAGGTAGCTGAATATACTAATAGTCAATGTGTATGCTCCGAAATCCTCGGTCGAGAAAACGCGGGTGTAAATAGGCGATTTTAATAGTCCGACCAGTAAAGGGATAATACTGCCTATGAAATACCAAAGAATATCTTTGAAAATTACGGAATGAGTAGATTTCATAGATTTTATCTCGTTTTTAGAGGTTACAAAGATACGGCATTTTGAAAAGAGGTTCGAAACAATATGAAAAATCCATTTTCAACAATTGTTTTTTTACTCAAAATCAGGAATAATATCAAAAAAATAGAGTCGCCGAGCAAAAATATTTTCGTTGATAATTCATCGTAAATAATTAATTTGCAATAATTTTAATATCACCTCGGGATGAGGGATCAACAAAATTCTTAGAAATAGTTAAGGAACACACTTTTATATAAAAGAAAAAAATGTACCTTTGCAAAAGGAAATCAAAGTAAATTATTTACGCTTAAAACGAAAAAGAAATGAAAAAAGTATTGTTTTTATTAGCCGTTGGCGCTATGTTCTCTTTTGCAGCTTGTAACAGCCAACCTAAAGAAGAACCTCAACCGGTGGAAGAAGCAGTTGTAGAAGAAACAGTTGTAGAACAAGCTCCTGAAGCTACGGATACTGCTAATGTTGCTACTGATGCAACTCAAACTCCTGAAGCAGAAAAAAAATAATCTTGCATTATGCATAAGGGAAAAGGACGCCTAGGCGTCCTTTTCTTTTTTGTAAAGATCCGGAAAAAGAGAATAATAAAGCGAACGCATACTAAATGGTAAAAATTTCCGATATTTGCATATTACAGGCAAATGTTTTATGGCATTTCATAATCAGTTTTCCATAACTTGATGAAAGAGATAAAACGCATGCTTTATTGTTTGAGAAATGAAATTCAAGATTAAGCCAAAAATAACCAAAGAACAATTTAAAGAATATTTTCGCTTATTTAAGCATAAGCATCGTTTGGTTATTATGGATTCCGAGACTTACCAAGAGAGGTGGTCTTTTCAATTATCAGGTTTAAATACATTTATTGTTGGCGGAGTTTGTATTATCGGATTGATTTTACTTACGTCTATATTAATAGCTTTTACTCCCTTGCGTCAGTATATACCCGGTTATACCCGTGATGAATTGGTGCATCAGGCATATGAAAATTCAACAAAAGTAGATTCGCTTCAAATGTTGTTGTCTCAACAAAGATTAATGTTGGAGAATATAAAAATTGTTCTCTCGGGCGAAGATATTCCTTCCGTTGATTTTGTTTCTCAAAAGAAAATAGCCGATACGAACAGAGGCGTTAAAGATGCGTCTTATTCGCATTCAAAAGCCGATTCGTTGTTACGGAAGGAAATCGAAGGGCAGGATAAATATGAGTTGCCCCATGCATCGCAATCTGATTATGTAGAAGAAAATACGATTTTAAGCACGCCTTTGAAGAATTATTTTTTCTTCACGCCTGTGAAAGGAGAAGTTATTAATGGGTATAATTTTAGCAAGAGGCATTTAGGAATTGATATAGCGACCAAGCAAAATGAATCGGTGAAAGCAGTTTTAAACGGAACGGTCGTTTTTTCCGACTGGACGGTTGAATCGGGTTATGTTATTACAATACAACATCCTCAAAACATTATTTCTGTATATAAGCATAATTCTGCGTTATTAAAAAAAACGGGGGATATTGTGCGGGCAGGAGAACCCATTGCATTTACAGGGAATTCGGGAGAACTTACTTCCGGCCCTCATTTACATTTTGAGTTATGGTATAATGGGAACCCTGTGAATCCGCGCGAGTATATTTCATTTTAAATAATAAAAGGAAAAAACATAGATAACGGATGAAGAAAAGAGTTGCCATTTTAGGTTCTACCGGCTCCATCGGCACGCAGGCCCTTGACGTGATCCGTCAACATGTTGATTCCTTCCAAGTGGAGGCGCTCACCGCCCATTCGAATGCCGATTTGTTGATAAGCCAGTCTATCGAATTTCAGCCTAATGCAGTGGTTATTGTTGATGCGGCGCAATATCATAAGGTAAAAGAAGCTCTTTCTTCTTATGATATAAAAATTTTTGCAGGAGAAAAATCTCTCGAAGAAATAGTTGAAATGAGTACAATCGACATGGTACTTACGGCTATGGTAGGTTTCTCCGGCCTGAAACCGACATTAAATGCAATCAAATACAAAAAAGAAATTGCCCTTGCCAATAAAGAAACCTTGGTTGTCGCCGGTAATATCATCTCTAAAAAAGCAGTTGAAAATAAGGTGAGGGTAATTCCGGTAGATTCGGAACACTCTGCTATATTTCAGTGCCTTGTAGGAGAGTATAGTCCGATAGAAAAAATTTATCTTACCGCTTCGGGAGGCCCTTTCCGGGGAAAAACCCGGACATATTTAGAAAAAGTAACCTTAGATGAGGCGCTAAAACATCCTAATTGGTCAATGGGCCCAAAAATAACGATTGATTCGGCTACTTTAATGAATAAGGGCTTGGAAGTCATTGAAGCCAAATGGCTTTTCGATATTCGGGCGGAGCAAATAGAAGTAATCGTGCATCCCCAGTCTATAATTCACTCTATGGTTCAGTTTTGCGATGGTTCTTTGAAGGCGCAAATGGGTTTGCCGGATATGCGATTGCCTATTCAGTATGCATTTTCTTATCCGGAAAGGCATATTTCCGGTTTCCCGAGAATTCGTTTTTCCGATTATTCTCAATTGACGTTTGAAGAACCCGACTTGCAAACATTCAGGTGTTTGTCGTTGGCGTACGAAGTCCTGAATAAAGGAGGCAATTGGGCATGTAGTATGAATGCCGCAAACGAAATAGCTGTGGAAGCATTCATCCAGGGAGAAATTACATTCTTACAAATCCCGGAACTTATTGAATCAACTATTCACGAAACTTGTTTTATAGAAGATCCTGCATTGGAAGATTACTTGGAAACGGATAGGGAAGCCCGGAAAATAACGAGAGAGAAGATAAATAAAATAACTGCAAGGTCAGTGATTTACACACAATAAATTAATTATAAAATACAGAAAAATAGCAAATATGGGACTTACAAATCAAATATTGGGATTGCTTCTCAGTTTATCTATCTTGATTTTTTTACATGAGTTGGGACATTTCTTTTTTGCCCGTTTATTTAAAACCAGAGTGGAGAAATTTTATTTATTCTTCAACCCATGGTTTTCATTGGTACGGGCTAAGAGAATCAATGGGAAATGGCGGTTTTCATGTTTCTCAAAATCGGCGCCTGAAGAATGGAAAGAACATCCCGATTCTACCGAATGGGGTTTAGGTTGGATTCCTCTGGGCGGATATTGCTCTATTGCCGGTATGATAGACGAAACCAAGTCGGCCGAAAACTTAGAAAGCGAGCCTCAACCCTGGGAATATCGTTCAAAAAAAGCGTGGCAGCGACTTCTTATCATTTCGGGGGGCGTGCTTACTAATTTTGTATTGGCGTTAATAATATATTCGGGCATATTATTTGTTTGGGGAACCGAGACGCTGCCTATTAAAAATGCCTCCATGGGTTATTACTATGACGAAGTTCTGTTGATGAACGGATTTCAGAATGGAGACCTGATATTGAAAGTGGATGGAAATGAGGTCGAAGAGATGGGGGATGTCGTAGACGGTCTGATTGTGAAAAAAGCGCAAACGGCTACGGTAAAGAGAGGAAAAGAAATTGTTGAAATACCGTTGTCCGGAGATTTACGGGAACAACTTTTGGCAAATCATGTAAAAGTTCTGGCAGAGCCACGGTATCCTTTTGTCATAGGACAATTTGCCTCGAATTCCTCCGCTCAAAAAGCGGGAATGATGATGGGCGATAGTATTGTTGGAGTAAATGATTCGACTACCATTTCTGCCGATGAATTTGTTAAAGAAATTCAAGGACATAAAAATGAAAATGTAACAATTAGTTTTTTCAGAAATGGGGAACCGATGTCGCTTCAGGTGCAAACTTCCGGAGAAGGGAAAGTCGGAATTGGCTCTAAATCGCCCTACGACATCTTTAAAACGAAAGTAACAAAATATGGATTCTTTGAATCTATTCCCGCAGGAATTTCTTTTGGAGTAGAAACATTGGGACGTTACGTTTCGTCGTTAAAACTTATTTTCACAAAAGAAGGAGCTAAACAAGTCGGCGGGTTCGGCGCCATGGGAAGTCTTTTTCCTAAAAAATGGGATTGGGAAAGATTCTGGAATTTAACGGCTTTACTATCCATTGTATTGGCATTTATGAATATTTTGCCTATACCCGCTTTAGATGGGGGGCATGTAATGTTTACTCTGGTAGAGATGATTACAGGGAGGAAACCGAGCGATAAATTTTTGGAAAGAGCGCAAACAGTGGGAATGCTTCTATTGTTGGCATTACTTGTTTTCGCCAACGGAAACGATATTCTGAGATTGTTTAGAGGTTAGTCTTTATAAATTAAAATAGCGCCAACAATAAATATTTCCCTGTGAAAAAGTTAGATTGGTTATTGATACGTTCCTTTTTAGGCCCATTGGCAATTACATTTTTCCTTGCGGTTTTTGTATTGCTTATGCAATTCCTATGGAAGTATATAGACGACCTTGTAGGAAAGGGATTAGACCTGTGGGTTATATTTCAGCTATTATTCTATGCTTCGGCGGTTTCCATTCCGATGGCTTTGCCTATTGCTACTTTGTTTGCATCTATTATGACAATGGGCAATTTTGGCGAAAAATACGAACTTGTAGCGATGAAAGCCGCCGGCATTTCGTTAAGCAGGATTATGCGCCCATTAACAATTTTATCGGTACTTATTACAATTTCGGCCTTTTTTCTGAGTAATTACGCAATGCCCTATGCTACCCTCAAATACAAAACCCTGTTGGTTGATGTGACCAAGAAAAAACCGGTGCTGAGTATAAAACCTAACGAATATTACGCAGGATTAGATAATTTCATTATTCGCGTTCAAGAGAAGGGAAAGGGAAAAGAGGAAAATTCTCTGAAGGGAGTTCTTATCTATGATCATAGCGATCAAATGGGGAACAACAATGTAACCTATGCAAAGAAAGGGAAAATGTATACGACTCAAGACCAAAGATTTTTATATCTTAATCTGTCGAATGGCTATAATTATTCCGAAGCGCTGCAAGGAAACAATTACATTAAAAGACCATTAAATCGCTTGTATTTTAAAGAACAATCGCGAAGGTTCGACTTGAGTTCTTTTGCCTTTACTAAGACAGATGAAGAGAATTATAAAGATCACTATAAAATGCTTAACATACATCAACTTAAATATATTGAGGATTCTCTGGAGAATAATTTGGGCGAACAAAGAAAGATGTTGACGCAACGTCTTTTTTCCAGGTTCCCCAATTATGATAAATATTTTATTGATACTTTGCAAACGCCTAAAAACAACGCTTTAAGTTTTTATAAAAGTTTCAAGCGTTTGTCGCAACAAGAAAAAAAGATTATTATTTCTTTAGCTTTACAGGAAGCAAGGAATACCAACGAGGAAGTGATATATAACAGTCAATTTCAAAGAACGGACGAAGAGTTTTATCACCGGCATTCGATAGAAAGACATAAAAAATTTACCCTTTCCCTGGCTTGCGTTCTGTTATTTTTAATAGGCGCTCCTTTTGGATCGATTATACGAAAAGGGGGACTAGGGCTTCCATTGGTAGCTTCCGTTTTAATTTTCGTTTTGTATTACATTCTTTCCATGGTGGGAGAAAAAGCGGTACGCGAAGGCGCGATGCATGTATGGGTTGGAATGTGGGGCTCTACTTATATTTTGCTGATCTTAGGAATTTTCTTAACTTTGAAAGCAACGAGCGATTCGCCTTTATTTGATATGGAAATTTGGAAAAAACGGTGGAATACTTTATCTGGAAAATTTATGAAGAATAAAAGTCTTTTTAGCAGAAATCATAATTAATTGTTCGCCTGAAATATCATAAAAGGGTTTCGGATTTTTGAAACTTAAATTTGAGAACGAGACAGATTGAATAATGACAATATTACAACTTTGCAATAAACCGCCCTATCCGCCGGTTGACGGAGGGACAATGGCAATGAATTCCATTACTCAATGCCTGTTGAAGATGGGATGTAAAGTAAAAGTGTTATCCGCCTACTCGCATAAACATCCGTTTTTACCGAATCAATTTACGGAAGAATATATTAAAAATACTCAATTGGAGGGCGTTTATTTCAATCTGAAAATAAATCCCCTTAGGGCTTTATTTTGTTTGCTGGCAGGAGAGTCATATCATGTTAATCGATTTGTTAATAAAGAATTTGAAAAAAAGTTAATAGAAATATTACATGAAGACAATTATGATATTGTACATTTAGAAAGTTTATTCCTAACGCCCTATGTTCCTGTAATTCGTAAACATTCCAAATGCAAAGTTGTTCTACGTTCTCATAATGTAGAGCATCTTATTTGGGAACGGATTGCTAAAAGCACAAAAAATGTTTTTAAGCGTTGGTACATAAAAAAACTAGCAGCTTCTTTACGGCAATATGAGCTAGGGAATTTAAATACATACGACGGAATTGCATGTATATCAAATCCTAATGCCGATTTTTTTAGAAAAGCCGGTTGTGAAAAAATTATTGCGGTAGTTCCTTTTGGTTTGGGAACCCCTGATTTTGTCGAGTCTGTGGAAGAGGAGGAGAATTCGCTGTTCCATATCGGATCGATGGATTGGGCTCCTAATATAGAAGGCATTCAATGGTTTTTAAAGAATGTATGGACAAAGGTACATACTCGTTCGCCCCAGGCCAAACTTTATTTGGCAGGGAGAGAAATGCCATTGGAATTACTGAAAAGCGATTATCCGAATGTAAAGATATTGGGGGAAATTCCGGATGCCATGTATTTTATTGCTTCAAAACAGATCAATATTGTTCCTTTACTTTCAGGAAGCGGAATTCGCGTAAAAATAATAGAAGCGATGTCTGTCGGCAAAACGGTAATTACAACGACAATAGGGGCGGAGGGAATTAATTATACCAACAAAAAAAATATTCTGATAGCAAATACGCCCGACGAATTTGTAAATTGCATAGAACAATGTTTGACAAATAAGAAATTCTGCTCAGAAATAGGAGAAAGGGCGCAAGAACTTGTTTCTACGGAATACAATAATAACAAAATTATGTCGCAACTTCGAAAGTTCTATGAGCAGGTTTTGCATAAGGGAAAATGACGGATATGATTAAAAATCAGGGTGTGACTCTAAGTCATGCCCTGACTAGACTATCAAATAAAAAAAATATATATGAAAATAATGGTTGTTTTATCACGGGTGCCTTATCCTCTCGCCAAAGGGGATAAACTTCGTGCATTCAACCAAATAAAATACCTTTCGAAACATCATGACGTATATTTATTTTGTCTGACTCATAAAAGAATCGATGCATCTGCAATAAAATTCTTATCCGGTTATTGCAAAGAAATCCAAGTTGTCAGGTTATTCTTCTTAGAATCTCTATTCAATATTTTTCTTGCTTTTCTTAAAGGGTTACCCTTGCAAATCGGCTATTTCTTTAGTCAAAGGGCAAAAAAACGTTTCTCCAAGTTTGAACAAAAAATAAATCCCGACCGGTTATATTGTCAGTTCATACGAACAACGGAATACACAAAAAATTCCAGTACTTTTAAAATTTTGGATTATCAAGATACGCTTTCAAAAAATATAGAACGTCGCTCGTCAAAAGCGCCGTTTTATTTATATCCGATATTACGATTGGAATATAAACGGCTAAGAAAGTACGAAAGAGTTGTTTTTGACTTATTTGATGAAAAGATTATTATTTCCGAAGCGGACAGAATCTATATAGAACATCTGAAACGAAATGAAATTCATGTAGTTCCAAATGGAGTGGATACAACGTATTTTCACCCTATGCCGGAAATTGAGAAAAATTTTGATTTTGTTTTTACGGGAAATATGTCTTATGCGCCGAATGTAAATGCCGCCCAGTTTTTAGTAAAAAAAATTATGCCTTTCATTTGGGAAAATCGTCCGGAAGCAAAAATTCTTATTGCAGGCGCCAATCCGAATCATTCTTTGTTAGCATTAAGATCGAAGCGAGTGGTTGTAAGCGGATGGGTAAAAGATATGAGAAATTCTTATGCCCAAGCTAAAATTTTTATTGCGCCCATGCAAATAGGAACGGGGCTTCAAAACAAGTTATTAGAAGCGATGGCAATGCAAATCCCATGCATTACTTCCGAATTGGCCAATAAAGCGCTTCATGCAAAAAACAAAGAAGAAATCATTATTGCCAAATCTGCGGAAGAATATGCTAAAATGGCATCTTTACTTTTAAACGATAAGAACTTTTCAAACAACCTTGCCCGGAAGGGTTATGAATATGTTTGCAGAACATTTAGTTGGGATAAGTATAATGCTGTTTTGGAAAGTATAATTGTTGGAAAGAAAATGAAGGGTTAAAACAGAAACGCTTGAGATTTATTTTCTCGTAAATTGGAGCGAATGGGTTTATCTTCTCATTTAGAAATATTGCAACAAGATTTGTAATGTAGGTAAAAATGGAAAATATAGATCCCCCATTTCTACCAGAGAGGTTTATACTAGCTATTCGGATATCTTGTTTTATATTTAAAATTCCGGACAATTGCGTTTCTTAATTTATACCTAGATCCCATTTTGGTTGACTAATTATACTAATGAAGAAATCGAAAAACTTGTAAAGCAGTTTAAAACTATTCCCGATGAAACTTTAATAAGATATGCTTATACAGATGAAGATATTAAGAAATTGAATTTAGAGGAACATTTGATTTAGGAATTTTCTTACGTTCTTTATTTTTGGGAGCTAGTAATACATGTTTTAAACATTTAGAACAAGTAACATTGCCAAAACCATTTATTTCTATTACTTCAGATTTTTGTATGATTTTACATACAGGACATTCGAATGTTTCTACTTTATTTTTCATTATGCATATTTTTTGCTTACAAATATACATAATAACTACGTTATAGAGAATATTTTAAAGAACAGGATTATTTACAGTAATGTCGTATGTAGTTACCTAAAATATTTCTTTAGACGAGCTATTAAAAAACTATTGTATGATTAAAACAAATTTACAGTTAATAGGCATCCCTGATTTTGTAAAGTTTCTTAAAATGAAGTAATCTAAAGTGAATGGGAAATTATATATTTGACACCGTTGAGACGAAGTCATTTTATATCGAAAATATTTCTATCTTTGCCTCCCATACAACATAAATTAAAATGGAACTTGAATAAGTTTGCATTTCGTTTTATGTTAAAACAATAGAATTAATAATAATGCTTTTCCTGAGAGTTTGAAGATCTGAGCTTAATGGCAAAGAATGGAAAGACTTTCGGGAGGCTATTTTTTATAAACATTAAAAGATAAAAAAGACATGAACAACGCCATTATGCACTATGCCATGCCTTCGAATTTGCCGGTTAAATCGTATAAACCGGGTAGCGAAGAACGTAAGCTTTTAAAAGAAGCTTTGGAAAAACTTCAATCCGAAGTGATTGATATTCCTCTTATTATTGGAGGAAAAGAAGTTCGTACGGGAAATACCGGAAAGGTAGTTATGCCTCATGATCATAAACATGTTTTGGCTACCTACCACAAAGCTGGGGAAAAAGAAGTAAAAATGGCCATAGAAGCCGCTATGGCAGCTCACAAACAATGGTCGGAAACTTGTTGGACAGACAGAGTGGCAATTACATTAAAAATTGCTAATTTGATTGAAGGAAAATATCGCTATATCCTGAATGCGGCAACGATGTTAGGACAAAGCAAAAACGCCTTCCAAGCTGAAATCGACTCTGCTTGCGAAGCGGTTGATTTCTTGAAATTCAATGCTCATTATATTACTAAAATATACCAAGATCAGCCTATTTCTGAAAACGGGCTTATCAATAAATCAGAATACAGGCCTTTAGAGGGATTTGTATTGGCGGTTACGCCGTTTAATTTTACGGCTATTGCTTCTAACTTAGGCATGTCGCCTATTCTGATGGGAAATACGGTTATCTGGAAACCATCCACTACTTCTTTGTTCTCAAATTACTATTTGATGAAAATTTTCATGGAAGCAGGTTTGCCGGCTGGAGTATTGAATTTCCTTCCTGGCCCCGGTTCCGTGATAGGTAACACGGCATTAGTTGATCCCAATTTGGCCGGCGTGCATTTTACCGGTTCTACCGGCGTTTTCAATAGTTTTTGGAAAACGATAGCCAACAACATGGAGGGCTACAAATCATATCCTAAAATTGTAGGCGAAACCGGAGGTAAAGATTTTATTTTTGTTCATAATTCGGCTCGCGCAGACGAAGTGGCTACTGCTATTGTAAGGGGTTCGTTTGAATACCAGGGGCAAAAATGTTCCGCCGCTTCCAGGGCTTATATTCCAAAGAGTTTATGGGGAGATGTTAAACAGAGAGTAGGAGAGATGTTGTCTCGTATAAAAATGGGAGATGTCCGCGATTTTGGCAATTTTGTGAATGCGGTTATCGACGAAGCTTCATTTGACAATTGCATGTCGTATATCGAGGCTGCCAAACAATCGCCCGATGCGGAAATCGTTTTTGGAGGAAAAGGCGATAAAAGCGTGGGTTATTTTGTAGAGCCGACGGTGATTTTAGCCAAAGATCCGCATTTCAAAAGTATGGAAGAAGAGATATTCGGACCTATTATGACGATTTTCGTTTACGAAGACGCCGACTTTGAAAAAACGCTACAACTTTGTAATGAGACTTCTCCTTATGCATTGACGGGATCTATCTTTGCTCTCGACCGCGCTGTTTTGGCGCATGCTTCCGGCGTATTAAGATATGCCGCAGGAAATATGTATTATAACGATAAACCGACGGGAGCTGTTGTCGGACAGCAACCCTTCGGCGGCGCCCGCGCTTCGGGAACCAATGATAAGGCAGGTAGTTCTTTGAATTTATTGCGTTGGGTGAGCCCTCGTACAATAAAAGAAACTTTGACGCCTCCGACAGATTTTACGTATCCATTTTTGGAACCGGATACTAAATAATTTATGAGCGCGTCATAAAGTAAAGCAAAAAGAGGCCATTTACGATTTTTTAAAATGGCCTCTTTTGCTGTTTTAATATGTCAGGTTAATGAAAACCAGAATATCAAAGTTAGATTTTAATTGAAAAACCTATCTTGCACCATCTGCCCGGTTGAGGAATATTCCCAATGTCAAAATAAGACGTGTCAAATAAGTTGTCGACCTCAAAAAATAAATCGTAATGGGGTTTATTCCATAGTATTTTTAGATCACACAAAAAATAAGGTTTATAGGATACTTCCTTGGATTGATCATAATCAAAGTAACGTCCTGCCCTGTCTTGAAAAGAAAATAGCCATGAGGCGGAGAGGGAAGACCAAATAGAATGATCAATTAAAATTTTAAACTGATTTCTTAGATAATCTGTTGCATACAAAGAAGAATAGGCAGTTGTGGAACTATTTGCCGTCAAATAATCATAATTGAAACGTATTTTTTTTAGAAAGGAGAAATCAAAGGCATATTCCATAAAAACGTTTATCCCCTTAGATGAAACATTTGACATGTTTTCGCTGTACCAGATATCGTCCTCTTTATTCTTTTTGACCCAGTCTATAATCCAAAATCCGTAACGATAAAACCCAGTAACATTAATATGCCATTTCTCAGGATGCCATTGTAAAGAGATTTCTGTAGAAATACCCTCTTCGGGATGAAGATTGGGATTACCGATTTGAGTAGCGCTTTTATAGTACAAATCTGTGAAGGTAGGTATTCTGTAAATATTCTGGATCCAGCATTTCAAATCCAGATTTTTTTGCAAAAAAAGGGTAAAACTTCCTGCTCCATACCATCTTTGTCCGAAATTGGAAATTCCCCCTGTCATAATACCAATACTTGTTTTGTATCGTTTTCGTTCCAATTCGTGTTGCAGAAAAATACTATTGTAAAGTCTGTTTTTTTTATAATAAAACATACCCTCGTCATCAAAGATATCTTTTTTAGGTTTGGGCATCTTCTCTCCTAAATTAGAGCTGTAAATATGTTCATTTCTAAGATTGAAACCAAGAGTAGTTAACCCGATAGGAGATGCGTAGGCCGCTTTAAGATTTCCTCCTGCAACATCGGTTAAATGATAGTTATGGCCTGCATACCATTCCGGCGCTTCATTCCGGAACAGTTCAAATCTATCATGGTGTTTCCGGTAGTAAATATCGACTAATCCCTGCCAATGATTCCACTGCTTGCCATATTTCAGAGATGAAATAAGTACTTTGGTCTCGTCGTATTGTTCTTTATATTTTGCAGAGTAAAAACTATTGGCCCCATAAGCTTTTTGTTGATACCCTAGTTGAAAATCAAAATTGCCGTATTTCTTGGTAGGAAAGCTGCCGGATAAATAAATGTTATCGATTTTAAAATCCGTATTATCGATAAATCCGTCGCTTTGCGAATGATTTCCGCTAAGGGAGATGAATCCTTTTTTGAGTTTTAAACTACTGTTAATGTTTGCTTGGAAGTAATTGAATCCGCCATAGGAAAAATCTAATTGCGTGCTTGTTTTGGAAGGGTTTTGAGTAATTATATTAATTGCTCCGCAGAAACCGGATGCTCCTGAATTCCAAATGAATGGACCTTGTAGGATTTCGATGCGTTCAACAGATTTTAAAGGAACAGGGAGGTTTAGCGAGTAATGACCCGTTTGAGGATCTGTGAAGTTAATTCCGTTAAGCAGGATAATGATTTGATCGAAGGTTCCTCCCCTAAGGCTGACATCTGCTTGGACGCCTTCGTTTCCACGCGTTCTTAAGTCGACGCCTTGTATATATTTTAACAAATCTTGTACATTCTCCACGGCGGCTTTTTCAATTTCTTCTTTATTTATGATAGCAACAATGTTTATCATTTGTTGAAAAGGAATCGGTTTCTCTGCTGAAATAATAATTTCATTCAATTCCTTTACCATTATGGTTGTCGAATCTTCTCGCAAAGATTGCGCCAATAAAGGTTGGTTTTGCATAGAAACCAAAGAACATGAAACAGATAAAGCTCCAATATGGACTACCTTTTTTAACGAATTATAAATAGCGTAAGATTTGCGGGTCCAATGTGTAAATACATTTTTTTTTTGAGCTGTTTTTTGTTTTTTCATTTTGTAATAAAATTAGTTAGACTTACAATGTAGTAATAAAATTACTTTTCAAAAGTACGATTTATTAAATTAGTAAATGCGGAAAGTCAATTCCGGATTGAGTTTGAGAAGTTTTTTCAGGCAGGGTTCCCTCTTTGATGTAAGTTTCTGGAATGTTTCTTTTTTCGTATAATTGAAATAGTTCATTTTTTTGAGAAGAAAATTAGACGGATTTTCTCTAATAATCCACAATTTATTCATATCTTTGCTGATAATTTTTTTAGGATAAATACATACACAAACTGTTAGAGGTTTATAATTGAAAATATAACAACGTATTAATAGATAAAAGTACTTTTATATGAAGACAAAAATTACCAAGAGACTATTTTTAGGCTTTACATTGTTTTTAATGGGCGCTTTTGGCGTTTCTGCGACGCCGTCGTTACAAGTTAGTTCCTTAGAAGGCGCATCAAAGGAGAATGCCCGAGGAACGGCAAAACAATCAAAAGTCAATACAAAGCAGGATGAAATAACGCTTAAACAAGCGGGGCCTATCAACATAGGCGGACGTGTGAGAGCGTTATTGTGCGATAAAAGGGATGCAACAGGGAAAACTTTATATGCAGGAGGGGTTGCAGGAGGGTTATATAGATCTGTAAACGGAGGAAATTCATGGGAACTTCTGCCAGGAGATGTTTCTCATGCAACGGTTAGTTGCATCGTTCAGGATGATGAGGGAACCATTTATGTGGGAACAGGGGAAGGATTTATGAATACGACAAATAGCATGGTAACTAAAAATAATGGAACATTTGTCGGCTCCGGGAAATTAGGTATGGGGGTTTTCAAAACAAGTTCAGCTTCAGAGGCAGTTAACTTTGTTCCTTTGTCTACCACTGTTCCTGATGAAGATAATATTTTAAATCCGGCATTTGATTGGGCATATGTTAATGAATTGGCTTATAATTCGGATACGAAGTACTTATATGCTGCAACAAATACAGGGATTTTGTATTCCAGCAATAAAGGACAAAATTGGACAAAATATAGCGTAAATGGAATTTCCCAGGATATCAAGATGGTGGGAAATTTGATTTATTTTACTCAAAAGACGTCTGAAACGAAAGGATTTGTGGTAAAAAGAACCGCAAATTCCGATTTATCACAAGCCGTTGAAGTTTTTAGCAAAGATGATACTTGCATAAGAGGGGAAAAATTTACTACGCCATTTGGACGCATAGAATTGGCGGTTACTCCATTAGACGATCAATTTATTTATGCGAGCATAGCTTATTCAGACGGAAGTTTAGCCGGTGTGTTTTTGAGCGAAAAACAAGGAAGCAAAGAGGGAAATCAAACTACTTGGAGAAAATTGACTTCTAGTAGTTTTTATCTTTTTGAAGATGGGAATTATAGTAATACCATTATTGTTGACCCCAGCGACAAGAGAAGCATCATTTGTGGCGGCTATCTTCTGCAACGTGGAACGGATGTAAATTTAGATGGCGGATATTACTATTGGGATAGGCTTTCAACTCCTTCAACCCCGCTAAATCCATATAACGCTGCATCTTTGGTTCCGGCTGATATCTATAAAGAGCCAACTTACCTTCATGAAAATATTCATGTAATAACGCCTTTTCCCACAGGAACAATGGATTCTTTTTATGTAGCTAATGATGGGGGAATCGCTTTTTATGGAAAAATGATCAATGGCGAATCAAAGGGATTCCAGCTAAGAAATAAAGGATTAAATATTACGCAATTTTTCTCGGTAGCAGTAGCTAATGACGGTTCTCTTATGGCAGGATCGCAAGGGAATGCTAATTTATATATATCCCGTCCTTCGGAAAACTCGACGGCAGACGTGGTTGTATATCCTTCAGCAACACTAAGTTCCTATCCATTATACAATGGAATTATTTCAGGAGGGAATGTTCAAGCATCTATGTTTCAACGTGTAGTTCCTAGCGTAAGGAAAGCATTCTTTACGACAGAACCATTCACTGTCCTTGCGAGAATGTATGGCGATTATTATAATTTTAATAATAGCCAAGCTTGGAATTTTGGCGGAGGTTCTTATTATCCAAGTCGTTTTTCTTCCTCGTCTAAAGAGGTGGTCTCATCTGTATTGTGGGAAACAACTACTGATAGTTCTATAAAAGATTCTGTTATATGTAGAATATCTGCGGGGATGATTGTTTATGAAAAATATGGAGGAGGAGATACTATTGGATATACTCTTAAAAGGGGAGACACAATAAAAGCAGGATATAAGGTCTTCGTCAGAAGCGGCTCTCATTTCGATTATCCGTTTATGTATACTTTTCCAAATGATTTTTATTTAACTATAAATGGTCAGCCGGATGGTTTTCCTATCGATACGACTTCATTTAACGTGAAAAATCCTATACAAAACCGTTTATTTGTTGAATTTTATGATAATATTTATATGACTAATAGACCAACGGATTTTACTATGACTTCTGATTTAAGCGAACAGAGTCAAATGTTGGGTTGGGATAATGGGATAATATCTTCTTCTTATTATAATCCAAGCGCCGAAAGGATTCATTGTATAGCGATTACAAACGATGGGAATACTCTGTTTTATACTGTTGATGAGTTTGCTACGCAAAAAAGTAAGTTATATAGGGTGTCTAATTTGTTAAATTATATGGAAAATAATCCTGAAATATTGGATATAAAACATATATTTACTTCTTCAAGACCAATTTCTTCTATTTCTTTGGACCAACAAAATCAAAATAATATGCTTCTTACCTGCGAAAATATTAGTAATGAAGAGGCAAATGTGCTTTATTCACAAAAAGCGTTAAGTTCAGATATAGAAGAAGTCCAAGCATCGTTCAAACCTAAAACGGGTGACCTTTTAAGGAAAATGCCTGTTTATGCGAGTCTTATTGAAATGCATGATAGTAATCGGGTATTTATAGGAACAGATGATGGGATGTATCAGACGACTAATTTCTTAGATGCAAATCCGACATGGGTTTCTGTGGATGGATTAACAGCTCCCGTTTATATGATTATTCAACAAACGAAGAATATTGCCGCCGCTAATTTGGGCTATACAAATACAGGCGGAGTTACCGAACAGTATTCATGGGCAGGAACATCATTGTCTGGCGCTATTTATATCGCTACTCATGGAAAAGGGATCTATTACTGTGACGACGAGCAATTTATTAATGCTCCAAAACCCGCTATAGGAATGAAGTTGCCAAAAGAAGCGTCTATTCAAAATTCGTTGAAGATATATCCGAATCCCGCTACAGATCAAGTAAATATTGAGTATGAATTAACGAAACAAAATAAAGTTTTTGTAAAAGTAGTTGGTCTAGATGGGAAATTGCTATACCAAAAGGATTTAGGTATTAAAGCCAAAGGGAAATATATTCATAACATAAATTGCAGCAATATGCCGAAGGGAGTTTCCGTTGTACAAATTATTACAGGAAACGAGGTGATGACATCTAAAATGATTCTTCGATAAGAAATAATTCAAACAAAGTAATTAAAGGGGTGTTTATATAGCATCCCTTTTATTTTCTGGGAATGAAGCTATGTAACATTTTAAGTTGAGAGTTTATATGATGATCAATTTTAGCGTTTTTCATTGAAAACTAAAAAATAAATATATGAAACGATTCTTAATTTCTCTTATTGTTTTTTGTGCTTTTAATTTTTACTTAAATGCACAAAAGGTCTATCCTGATTATGTTGATGGGTTGATTTATTTTAAAGTAAAAACGACGGAACCTATTAATTTTAATGTTGAGAAGGATGAAACGATTTTTATTTCAGAGTTTCCTTTTATTGAAAAATTGAAAGATAAATTCGGAATAACTGGACTTTCGTGTCCGTTATTTCTTTCGAATAATCCGAATTTGAAGAGGTATATATTCGTTAAGTTTGACAGTATTCAAAACGTTGATCAGTTGATAGGGAATTTGTCAGAGGTAGAGATTGTTGAAAATATAGGTAAACAGCCTATTTATCAAATGCATTGGGTTCCCAATGATCCTTATTATGGGACGATTCAAAATAGGAACCTGAAATGGTATTTGGACATGATTCATGCCGAATCTGCATGGGATATAGCAAGGGGTTCTTCGACAATTAAAGTTGCTGTTGTTGATAATGCTGTTTGGGGGCAACATCCCGATTTGCAAATTCCTTCGAATTTACAATGTAATGCAGTAACCAGTCCTGCAACGGTAGGAAATTCAGCCCCTCCTTTAAGCGTAAATCAAAATGAAGTATGTACGGATGTAAGCAGCTGTCCTGCATATGAATGGTCTCATGGTACTCACTGCGCAGGCTTAGTGGGCGCGGTAACCAATAATGCATCCGGCATTGCTTCCATGGGTGGCGGCGTAACCTTAATGGCGGTTCGTTGTACTAGGGAAGGAGATACATCGTTATGGGGGCAAGCTATACTTAGAGGAGTGGATTGGGCGCTTAGGAATGGCGCAAAAGTAATTAGCATGTCTTATGGGAGTACAGGGGAGTCATTTGTTGAACGGGATTTATATAAAGAATGTTACGATTCAGGGGTTGTTCTACTGGCTTCTGCAGGGAATGATGCATTAAAAGGAAATCCGGTCAAATATCCGGCAGCTTACCCGAGTGTTATAGCAGTTGCATCAGTCAATAGCGACGGTCGGTTATCGTCATTTTCAGAGTATGGTACATGGATAGATATAGCCGCCCCAGGGGGATATGATGTTTCAGGCGGGATAGGAGAATCTCCGACAAGGGCAATGTTTAGTTCTACTTTCTCGCCCAACGTTCAACTAAGAACGCTACCTGAGTTTGCAGGCCAATACTATGATTTTATGCAAGGAACTTCGATGTCATGTCCTTTGGCTGCCGGCCTTTGTGGGTTAATGCTTTCCAAAAATCCGAATTTAAGTCCGGATAGCGTAAAATCTATACTGCAAGCTACAGCCCAGCCGTTGGCTGCCGGTTCTAATCCTATTGCTCCTAATTCGGGAATTATTGATGCTTATGCCGCTATGCAGCGAGTTGCCGCAACGGTTCCGAATCCGTCTTTTTCTGCTACTCCAACAACAGGAGAGGCTGGAACAAGCGTTGTATTTACAAATGCTACAGCCCCGGTTCCTGTTGCAATTAGTTCATATAAATGGGATTTCCCCGGAGGGACGCCAAGCACGTCTACACTAGAAAATCCGACAATTATATATAATACGCCGGGAATTTATTCAGTAAAGTTGGTGGTTACAAATGCAAATAATCAAAAAGATTCGATACTAAAAGAAAATTTGATAAATATATCGGTCCCGGCTATTCCGGCAGATCAATTAGCTACCGATAAAACTTCGTTAACAATAGATTTTTGTAAATCAGCTCAGGGATCTTTCAATGTTATTTCCAACATGAGTTGGAATATAGTTTCCAATATGAGTCCAGGGCTTAATATAACTCCTTCTTCCGGAACAGGAAACCAAATAATAAATGTAGTTGCCCTGACTGAAAACACAACGTTACAGGCTCGTATGGATACTATTTATGTTACGGCAGGAAGCGCTTCAATTCAGATTATCATTACACAGAAGAAAGGCCTTCCGGTTTTACGATTAAATACAAATAAAATCTCAGTTAATCCTGCAGGGGGTGTTAATACGGATGTTAAAATTACAAATTCAAATGTGGTATGGGATGTAAAGGGACTTAATGGACAAGCTATTCCTGCATGGCTTAGCGTTACGCCTTCCTCTGGACAATCAGGAGCTTATACTTTATCAATAACGGCTACTCCAAATATGGTAGGATTTGATCGTTCGGCAATACTTATCGTTTCCGATACAGGAAAAATTATTACCAATCAAATAACGGTATCGCAAGCAAAACAACCGGTTTATGTAGTTGTAAATCCGTCGGAAGTTACTATCGGCGACTCGGGAACTTATGCTGATGTCGTAGTTTCTTCTTCTGCAGAGTGGAGTATCTATGAAATTCCTTCTTGGGCTAAAGTTGAACCCTCAGAGGGTATCGGGGAAGCAACCGTACGTGTTACCGCCAAAAGCAATAATACAACGCAAAATATGAGGTCGAGAACGCTAGAAATAAGAGCCGGTTCTGAATCAACAACGCTTGTTGTTAAACAGACTCCTACAAGTAGTATTAATACTGCAGAAAGGCCTTCCGAAATGTTTCGTATTTATCCCAATCCTTTTGTTAATATAGTTTACGTTGAAAATCACTCAAATGGTCTTATTAAAGAAGTTGCAGTTCTTGACTTGACAGGACAGTTGCTTCTGAAGCAAGAAATAAAGGAATCTTCTAAAAAGATTATGCTGGATTTGAATGCATATCCACAAGGCGTATATCTGTTAAAGGTAACAATGCTAAATGGGAAAGTTCAACATAAAAAGTTGATAAAACAATAAAGGAAACCCCGTTTCTTTGAACGGAATTTCGAAAGCTAGAAAAGTTTAAAAATTTGAGCTCGGTATTGCACCGGGCTCATTTTGTTTAAATTAATTCTAATCCATTTCCTGGTTTTTTTGGGAATCAATGCAAAATTCCAGTGGAGAAAAAGTATCAGTATAAACATATATATCCCAAATGAAAAATTTTCATTCCGGCTGAACAAAATAACTTTCCTGTTGAATTTATAATGATAATCCATAAATGATTTGATTTCATTATCAGCCTATTTTCAATAGAGGACTTCGAACAGAATTTTGTTTTAACGCCTCCACTAATGATTTTCTTAACGCTATCTGTCGTAGGGCATTATTGGCTTTGCTTTATTCAGACTGCGTTAGCGCGTCAAACGCTATGCGTAGCATACCTTTGCGAGGATTTTCCGTTCAAGCGTAGCCGATAGGCGGAGCGCGTTTAAATCCTCAAGCCGTTTTTGATTCTTTTTGAGGCTCCAAAAAGAATAGAAAGAAAATATCAGCGCCTATTTTTACACTGATCCATTATTTTGGTTCTCCACCGGAATTCTCTGGTGATCCATTTTGGGAAAAGTGGCTTGCAGGCTTTAGAAATAGTTATGAATTTGAAAACAGAATCCAGGTAATAAACCCGGATCCCATGGTTTTCATTTATACAAAATTCTGGACAGTGTCGTTATTATTTTGTTTTGGGCTATCGACCAATATTACATCTTTATCCTTTTAACATTCAATTTATCGATATCCATGGTGCCTAGTTTGAGCGTTTGTCCGTCGGCCAAGTGCCCTACATGATCCAACGGCATTTCGCGGATTTGATTGAAAAATTTAGCGGCAGCCGTATCCACGGCAACAATATCTTGGGATATAAAAAGGCTTTTGGTCAGCATTACATCTTCCGACGATTTTCCACGGGGCCCATTTGTTTTCATAGTGCGGTAGGCATCTACTACATTCAATACAGGCTTTTTCTGCAAAGTACATGCATCGGCGATACATTGTTGTAAATCGGTGCTATGGAAAATCCGTCTGTCCCATACAATACCCATATGGTTTTTCATGGAAATGGAAAGATTGGCTCCGCCATGGTGTTTCAGAATGGGGACATTAATCCATACATCGCTGTTCAGAATGGCTTCATGGACTTTGGTTTCTTTTAGCTTTTTCCCATTGGGAAGAGAAACCGTTTTGTAATACGATTCTTCGTGTGCAGGCGCTACCTTGGCTCCGGCTGCTTTGGCTGCGGCTTCGATACCGCTGTTTTTGTAACATTTTACCCAGTCGTCGCAAGTATGGTCGAAGACAATAACTTCGCTGGCTCCGGAAGCCAAACATTGTTTGATAATTTCGCTTACCAGTTTGGGATTTGTATTTCCAGCCAGTTCGGGTGTTTTATCCCACCCAATGTTGGGTTTAACAACCACTTTGTAGCCTTTTTTGACAAACTTTCCCATTCCGCCCATTTCGATAATGGCGCGTTTAAACATGGCATCGGGTTCTCCTCCCATTACCGCTACCAAATCCACAGCATTTCCTGTTTGGCTGCTTTTTACGGTTTGCGCTAATATGTCCATGCCGCCTTTTGTTTTCAATGTCAACGCCGCGCCGGTAATGGCTAAGGTTCTTAAAAAATCTCTACGGTTCATAATGTATTGGGTTTAGAGTTTGTAAAGTTTAGAATGTTACGATCCAACCTTTTCTCATTTCTTTGTTATCAACATTATTTTTTAGCTAAAAAATATTCGATATTTTGAAAATAAGATTCTTGCAAGATATACATTCCTTGAAGGTGCCCTCCTTCAAAAGGAACTATTTTTATGTTTTTTACTTCTTCCTGTAGTTTTGCTACATCATCCTTGGTGCAAACAATATCATTCGAAGCACAGAATAACAAAACAGGTATTTTTATTCCCTTATAGAATTTATCCCAATCCTGGATTAGAGAATCAGGAATCAATACTGTTTTGCCTGTTTTATTTAATCGGTCGGTAACTAAACTTGGGGAATACACTTGCCCGTCGCCAATATAAAAATCAATATCATTTTTATTTTGAAAAAGATAAAGTGTATTAACAATGGTTCCCATAGAAAAGCCAAAAAGACAGATCTTGTTTTTAGGTTCTGAAGATTTTACAGCATTGACAACAGCAGATAAATCAGTTATAAACTCATTGTAATATAGCATATTTGAATTTATCGAAAAGTCCGAACTCTCTCCAAACCCTCGATAGTCGTAAAGCCAGACATCGAAACCGGCATGAACAAAACCGGGTACAACAGCAAGCCAACTACTCATGTTGCCGGCATCGCTGTTGGAAATAATAATGGAAATATTTTTCTTTTGTTCCGCTATAGCAGGAATATGCCATGCAATAATTTGCAAAGAATCGCTTGTAGTCAAATATTTGGTTTCCGAAACCAATTCAAAATCTTTAGGATGGTATGCATACTTTTTTTCAGGCTTAAGACCGAAAGTAATATTGATTATCAGAAAACAACAACACAAAGCAAGAAAATTCTTATTCATAATTATAACAGCCCCTCTAAATCTCCCCAAAGGGGAGACTTGATTTACGCCACCCAATCTAGTTATTGTACCAATTAATGAAGATTTCATAATGCAAAAGATTAAATTACTATTTCAACGTAACTCATTTATATTATCCACGAAAACTTAAAACAATCTTCGTTATACAAAGCATAATCGGCCTTACCGTTTACAGCAAAAGTTTTTATCAATTTGGCTCCTTGTAGCAAACCAATGGCATAATTAACAGAAGCGCCGGTTTTTACACGGTCTTCTACCAACAAAATAGCTTTATCTTTAAATTCAAAATTAATAGGTGAAATTAATTGAGGCTTGTCGTATTTAGGTTTTTGGTTATTATCCCGTAAATTAATTTTCAATAATTGGATTTCAATGTTCAATTGCTGGTTAAGAATAGCGGCCGGAATAATTCCCCCGTTGGCAATAGCCACAATCATATCGAATTCTTCATTGAACGACAGACTGCGGAAACGTTCCATTACTTCTTCACAAGACTTGGTTCGCATGATTCTAGGTTAAACGGTTTATAAAGTTTCTGCGTTTCACTTCTCACTTAAACCTATAATTTAGCGATGGCTTTCAACAAAGCAAATCCTCCCACAACTTGGAACAAAATACCTAAGATTCCTAAACGGAAATCTTTCACTGCTTTAAAGAAATCTTTTACAATTGCCCATTCTATGGCGGTTCCTACAATCTGATAAGCCAGTACCGCTGCTAATAAAGCCCAGATGGTTATTTTCCCGGAACGATGGGCGGCATAAGCGGCAGCTATTGCCAATAAAGTAGATTTGATGAGGATAACAGGCAATGAGCCCATAGGCGGCATTCCAAAAAGAAGGTTATTCATCAAAGGAGAGAGGATGGCTGTCAGGAGGCCTACCCAAATACCGTATTTGTAAGCGGCAATAAGCGTAAAAAAGTAAATAGGCAATAACATCAGGCCTCCGTTAGGTAACAGATGGCACAATTGCGGCAGAATAATGTTTCCTGCAATAAAGAGAACTGCAAATAAATAAGTTCTTACGTTAGCATAATTCAACGAATAAAGTTTAGTTGTAGCTTCCATATAAATTTTGATTTTAGGTGTTTCTAATATTTATTCCAATGAACTTTTGAAGGATCATATTTATCTTTTATGGTTTGGTTTCCTGATGGATAACCGATTGGAATAATAGCCAAAGGTACGATATTTTCCGGCAAATTTAATTCATGGCGAAGTAAATCTATTCTATCCTGAAAAGGATACATAGCAGACCACACAGCGCCAAGCTTAAGGGCTTCGGCAGCCAAGAGGATGTTTTCGCAAACGGCTGAACAATCATGATCCCACATGTCGGGCGATTTAGCAGTATCTCCACATACGACAATCGCATTGCGGACTTGTTTCAACATTTTGGTGTAGGGGAGGGAATCACCTAACTTATCAATCAATACTTTGTCGTTAAGGACAATTAATTCCCAGGGACGCGCATCTTTTCCCGAAGGCGCTGCCATACCCGCTTTAATAATGGTTTCTATTTTTTCTTTTTCAACGCCTTTATCCAGGTAAGTCCTAACGCTTTTGCGGTTCATAATAGTTTCGATGGTCTCATTCTTGGCGGAGGCTTCTCCTGATTTATTCGAATTACAGCTCAGCAAAGCAATCGATATAAAGACTAATAAAAAAATGTTTTTCGTCATGGTAAATAGATTAAAATAAATTACAAAGGTATTGATTTTGTTGTTTTAAAAAGCGCCTGCAAAAGAATTATGGAAAATATAAAACGCTCTTTGGCCTGAATTTGTTATTAAATTGAGAATAAAATCTGAAGACAAATTAAAAAACACCCGGATATCCTTAAACGAAAGGTTATCCGGGTAAAAATTTTGGAGGTATGACTATCTATTCAGCTTTTGCTTCAAATCCGTTTTTCCAAACCAAAGCAGCTAACCCGCCTCCAACTAATGGAGCCAAAATGAATATCCATAATTCAGAAAGGGCTTGTCCGCCTGCAAATAAAGCCGGTCCAATACTACGGGCAGGATTCACAGATGTTCCTGTAATAGGGATACATACAATATGAATTAACACCAAGGCCAAACCGATAGCAAGTCCGGCTAACCCGGCAGGCGCATTTTTAGACGTCGCTCCTAAAACAACCATTACAAAGATGAAAGTGAAAACCACTTCAGCAATAATTCCTTGTACCATGTTATAATTGCTGTTTACCATATTTGCCCCGGTGTTTCCTTCGCCACATTTTCCTGAAATGATCCATAACAAAGCTGATCCGATAATAGCGCCGATTACCTGAAATAACATGTACATACCGGCATCTTTTCCGTTTATTTTTTTCGCTACCCACATACCAAATGTGATAGCCGGATTAATGTGACATCCCGAAATTCCGCCAATGGCATAAGCCATTGCTACCACAGAGAGACCAAAAGCAAAGGCGATTCCTAAAAATCCTACTTCGCCGCCGGCAATTACGGCGCTTCCGCACCCCATTAGCACTAATACCATAGTTCCTAGCATTTCTGCAAAATACGCTTTTTTCATATAATTGAAAATTAGGTTAATAAATTGGATTTATTTGTTCTTGTAAGTTTAATTTATTTGTGCAATATAACAAATTGGACATTCTTATGTTCAAAATTTTATCGAAATCAAGCTTGATCAAAATAAAAATTCCTCCCAAAATTGAGGAAACGATTTATTCACCACAGATGGATTCAATATTTCAATTTGGGGAAAACGACAAGCCAAAGGCGCAAACGCCATTGCCATGCGATGATCGTCGTAGGTTTCTACTGCGTGATGAATGGTTAATCCGGAAGCTTTAATTTCCAACGAATCTCCATTGATAAAAGTTTGTACATTCATTTTTTGAAGTTCCTTATGCAATGCATTAAGCCTGTCGGTTTCTTTTATACGTAAAGAGGCTAAGCCCTTTAGCGTTGCATTAATTCCCAGTCCGGCGCAACAAACAGCAAAGGTTTGAGCCAAATCCGGAATATGGGAAAAGTCGTATTCAAAATAATTAAGAGAAACATTTTCTTTTTTTGAAATTCTTACTCCGTCCGGAAAAAATTCACTATAGACGCCAAATTTTTCAAATAATCCGGGCAAAGCTTGTCCGTCTCCTTGCAGGCTGTCCGGATTTAATCCCTCCAAAAAGAAAGAATAATCTTTTGCCAATGCCGTAGCTGCATAAAAATAAGAAGCCGCACTCCAGTCGTTTTCAATTTTTGGAGAATCGGGTTTTGTAATTTTAGAAGGATGGATAGATATGATATTATCCTTCCATTCCACATTTGTAGAACAGGAAGAAAGAATGGCTTTGGTCATTTCGATATATGGAATTGAAGAAATAATTCCATCGAGGGTAATCTGCAAGCCATTTTTTAGAAACGGAGCTATTAACATAAGGGAAGAAACAAACTGGCTACTTAAATTTGCATGAATGCGGATATTTTTTCCTTCCAACTTTTTCCCATTTATGGAAAGAGGCGGAAATCCTTCATTAGAAAGATATTGAATATCTGCGCCTAATTGTTTCAGGCTATCCGCCAAATCTTTTATGGGACGTTTCTGCATATTTTCATCTCCGGTTAAAATCCAATTTCCCGGAGTAATTGATAACGCCGATAAAAGAAAACGCAAAGTAGTTCCTGCATTTTTGCAATAAAAGGTATTTTCTTTGTTTTCCCTCAATTGAAACAATAAAGATTTTAATAATCGTGTGTCGTCAGCGTCGGAAAGGTTTTCCAACTCAAAATCAATTCCGGATAAAAATTCCAGCATCAACAAACGGTTACTGATGCTTTTCGAAGCCGGCAAATGTATGGTTTTGTCGAGCTTTGCAGGAAAATTATGTAAAATGATGCTTTGCATTAGAGAATGTCGTATTCTTTCAATTTTCTGTATAATGTTCTTTCCGAGATGCCCAGTTCTTGTGCCGCCAGTTTTCTTTTGCCATGATTTTTGTCGAGGGCTTTTTTTATGGCTTTTTTTTCTCTTTCCTGCAAAGAAATGGGTTCTTCTTCTAATATCTCCGGATCTTGGAATTCTTCTGCATCTTCATCAATAGGATGTGAACAAGAAGAAGGATTTATTATTTCCTTATGTCCGATTTCCTGGATGGGCTGTGTTATCAACTCACTTTTTATGGAAGGAGAAGAATTCCGTAGAAGCGTGTTGATGACGGTTTTCAAATCGTTAATCTCCGACCTCATTTCGAGTAACATCTGATTTACATTTAGCGCTTTCAATAAAAGTTCCCGTTCGGAAAATTGCATTTCTTGCGGAAGGTTCTGTTGATATATAACCGGAAGGTTTTCTGTTTGAATTTCAGAAATGTATTGTGCTAAAGTATCTTTTGTGATAATTCGTTCCCGTTCAATCACAGACATTTGTTCCGTTACGTTTTTCAATTCCCTTACATTTCCGTACCAAGGATAATTGGTTAAGTACTGTTTGGCTTCGTCCGTCAATGATAAAGTCGGCATATGGTATTTTTCCGCAATGTCCGAAGCAAATTTCAAAAACAACAATTCAATGTCTTCTTTTCTTTTACGCAAAGGAGGAATAAGAATAGAGATCTGGTTGAGCCGGAAATATAAATCTTCGCGGAATTTGCCTTTTTGGATGGCCGTTGGAATATCTACATTGGTAGCAGCTACCACACGTACATCTGCTTTTTGAGGTTTGGAAGAACCGACTTTTAAAAATTCTCCGGTTTCCAATACCCGCAACAATTTGGCCTGCATTTGTAAAGGCAATTCTGCTACTTCGTCTAAAAAAATAGTTCCTCCGTCGGCTTCTTCGAAATATCCTTTCCTGTCTTTGTCGGCGCTGGTAAAAGAACCTTTTACATGTCCGAAAAGTTCCGATTCTATGGTTCCTTCAGGAATGGCTCCACAGTTTACGGCAATATTTTTTGCATGTTTGCGCGGACTCAATTGATGTATGATCTTGGAAAAGACTTCTTTTCCAACGCCGCTCTCTCCCGTAATAAGCACGCTCATATCCGTAACCGCCACTTGTGTAGCAATATCAAGAGCCCTGTTCAACATGGGATTATTCCCAATAATACCAAAACGTAGTTTTATTGCTTGTCTATCCATTACTTAAGCCCTTTTCCTTTCTTATATATACAATACAAATATACGAAAACTGACAGAATGGCAGATTTTAATATGATGGGTATTTTGCCCAATTTATTTTTGGGTCTTAAAATCCTTTTTAAAATGAATAAAAATGCAATTAATACCGATAGCGACAAAATCATCGAAACCCAAGCTCAAGGATATGAGCAAGTAACCCTTTGGTTTGAAGACGAAAGTCGAGTTGGCTTATTTACAAAGGATGGACGGATGTTAACAGCCAAAGGAGTTAAGCCGGTCTGTACCCGTCATCAGGTCTTTCTGTCCACATGGCTTTTGGCGCATTTTCTCCCATTACCGGCGATGCTTTCCTTTGGGAAATGCTTCAATGCAATGGGGATAATTTCCAACTATTCCTCTATGAAATGGCAAAAGAATTTCCGAATGAATTCATATTATAGGACTCGATAACGGGGCTTTTCATAAAACAAAAAACTGGAAATTCCTCCCAGTATCGCTCTGTTATTCTTACCCTCTTATAGTCCGGAATTTAATCCTGCTGAAAAAAATGTGGGCGAAATTCGAATCAATGCAAAATTCCAGTGGGGGAAAAGTCTCAGTATAAACCTATCTATATCCCAAATGAAAAATCTTCATTGCGGCTAAACAAAATAGCTTGGCTGTTGAATCCATAATGATAATCCATAAATGATTTGATTTCATTATCAGCCTATTTTTCTAAAGGAGGCTTCGAACAGAATTTTGTTTTAACGCCTCCACTAATGATTTTTCTTAACGCTATCTGTCGTAGGCCGTTATTCCTTTCCTCATCCTCTTTTGATCTTTTTACTTAAATATTTTGGCGCTCCACCGGGATTATTCATTGATCCAAATAAATCGGACAACGTCCGTCTTTGTCTTTGCGGGTCTTGTTGATGTAGAAAAACAAGACGAAAACGCTTCTTTTTGTTTCCATTTTTTGTAGTTTTGGAGATTAATAAAGTTATTTCTTAATCTTCAAACCACAAAGCGAAAAATGATGCAAAATACTGAAAAACGCTATGGTAAAAATTTATTTTGGCATATTAACACGCTAACGGCTTGCTAACCCAACTATGTTTTTGTTTCGTTTTGCTCATTATTTCTATAATGCTATTTTTGAATTATTTACATTTTTAGCTGTCTTAGTTTCAAGTACTTTTCGGTATCTTTGTAAACTTTAACAATGTTCTTAAAATCGAAGTTTAAAATCCTGCTTGCTTAATTCCGGTTTGAAGAAAGTAATTCCTAAATGAAACAGATCGATACTGACGGTTATTTGAGGATGGTTTTTTATAAACGTCCACGCTAAATTCATTTCTTTGGAATGATGAATATTATCTAAAACAAAAACGGAATTTTCAGTAAAATAAGGAAGACATTGATGAAAATAGGATATAAGGTCTTCTTTTTGATGTATGCCATTAAAAAAAAGGAGGTCTGTTTTTTGATTTTCTTCCAGAACTGCTTGCAGAGAAGAGGCACAGGAAGATCCGCCGTAAATGTTACGTAAATGTTCCTTTTTTAAATACAATTCCTCCCATTGGGTTGCCTGCCTGCGATTATTAATAATTGTAAGTTTTCCTTTTCTATTTCCCATTGTCAGGTATTGAGGACAAAGATCGATGGATGAACTCAGTTCCAGAATATTCTCAGGTTTAAAATACCGGGCGATTCTGAAAAGTAACTTTTTATATTTTAAAGGTTTTTGAATTGAAGCAAAAGAGTTAGCTTCAAACCCTTTTTTGAAGATTTCAGAATGGGCAAATTCTTTTTCGAGGATTCTTATTTGTTCGAATTCAGGATATGGGTATTGACTTCGAACGACTTTTACGTAAAAATCATATACAAATGGGGAATGTAAATTATACTCTGTCTGGGCATTTAAAAGGAAGCGCGCATAATCGGCAAAAAAAGAAAATGTTCCCATATATGTTATAATTCATCCAAACTTTTCAATATTAATTTAGCGGTCTCTTCTATTTGCGCATACGTAATATTTAGGGGCGGCGCAATCCGGAACGAATTCAACTTGAATAAAAAAGAATCGGTTACCAATCCGTTATGAATAAATATTTTCAATAATTTCCAATAGGTTTCTTCATCTTCCAGATCGCAAGCAAGAAAAAGACCTTTTTGCCGTATCGCTTTTAGTTTGGGATGCCCTGAAAGTTTTTCCGCAAATAATTTTCCTTTTTCATCGGCCGACTTGTGCAATTTTTCCGCTAGAATTATGCGTAAAGAGGCCAAACCGGCGGCGCAACTAACTGGATGTCCTCCGAAGGTCGTAATATGCCCTAGAACAGGATTAGACATCAGAGAATCCATAATTTGTTTAGACGAAATAAAAGCGCCTAGCGGCATGCCGCCACCCAAAGCTTTTGCCAATACTAAAATATCGGGCGTTGCCGATTGTTCGAAATAAAATAAACTTCCTGTCCTTCCCAAACCGGTTTGCACTTCGTCGAAAACAAGCAACACTCCTTTTTCTGTGCAGCGGTTTCTTAAAAGATGTAAATAGTCGTTTTCAGGCAAGTGTAAACCGGCCTCGCTTTGAAGAGGATCGAGGATTACGCAAGCCGTTTGCGAGGAAATTTCATCCAAATCATTTAAATTGTTATACGCAATCTGTCGGGTATTGGGTAATAAGGGGCGGAAAGCATATCGAAATTCTTCGCCGCCCATGATGCTTAACGCTCCGGACGTGGAGCCATGATAGGCGTTCTTCATGTAAATGATCTCGCTTCTTCCGGTATATCGTTTGGCTAATTTGATGGCGCCTTCAACAGCTTCGCTACCGGAATTGACAAAGTAAAAACTTTGCAAACATTCGGGAAGGTTTTCTGATAACGCCTGGGCAAATTGTACCTGAGGCGATTGGATATATTCCCCGTAGACCATCAAATGCATATGCTTTTTCAATTGATTTTGAATAGCTTCTATGATAGCCGGATGAGAATGCCCCACGTTATTTACGGCTACTCCCGAAATCAAATCGACATAGGATTTGCCTGTGCGGTCGTACAAATAAATGCCTTCGGCGCGTTCAATTTCCAGTTCGATTGGAGAGGGCGACGTTTGAGCCAGATATTGATAAAAAAGTCGTTTTTGAGTAAGCACGGCAAGTAAAAATAAATTTAGAATTTTTGATGTTTTTTATTTTGATATAGTGAAATTGGAATAAGAAAATCCGGAGAATCGAATAATCGTTTATTTAAAATTTCATTGGACTTGCATTTGCCGGAATATTAAACGGAAAAGTTTGTACTTGTCCTGTTGCCGGCTTCTGAAAAGAAATTTTTATCGCCCTTGATTCCGATGCAACGGAAGAAGATAAAGAAAAAATTACTTCGGTAGGAAATAGCCTATCGCCCGACTTTTGAAACACGCTGTAATCGGCCTGTAATTGATTATTGGCGGTTGAAAGCGTATTTTGTAAGATCTTGTAGGTTTCGTTATCTATAATCAATGCTTGATTGAGTTGTTGTGATTTTTCGAGATGAACTATGCAATTGTTATTTGCACGCCTATTCTCGAAAATGATGCCGGTTTTTTGGGCGCTTTCTTTTGTTTGATAATTCGACGTATCAAAACATTGGAAATCGTTGCCCGTCAATAGCGCTTCAAACATATTGAAATTGGTTTTAATCCCCGTATATTTTTCCAAAAAACGGTAATCTCCCACAAAGTATTGATTATTGTGTTTATCCAAGACGAATAAAGAATCTTGAGTCGCTTTGATTCTTGCAATCTCATAAAATCCGAATGTGTTCAAACTGATCCAGATAACGCTATCCTTCCGCATCCTTAATTGACCGCTCATCGGAATTCCTTGCAAAAGATCCGAAGAAAGCATAAATCTTACATTTATCCAGTCAAAAGAAAATTGATTGTCCAAAACATTTTCCATTCTTGCCACGCTTTTGACCAGGTTGAGAGACGAGGTCGTATCCTTTGTCGTTTTACACGATTGACAAAAGAACAGGGTTAATCCGAGAAATAAAAATAATAATATTGGATTATATTTTTTCATCATGATGATTATGGATTTTGATGATGGAATAGCTAATGGATAAAGTTAATGAAAAATTGAGAGTTGAAAATTGAGAATGAATATCAAGGGAATGGTAAATTTTGGGATTGAATGTTTGTAATGTTTAAAAGTTTCTAAAGTTAGAAGGAGAATTGAGAATTAACAACTAATAATTAGTAATGAATCAACTTAAACTTTAAGCCATAAACCATTTTATTCGATAATTCAATCATTCAACTAAAAAAGTTTGGCTATTTTAATATTCCGGTTTCCGCCTTTTCTTTTAAATGTTCCGAACCTTCTCCTTTTTCATAAGCTTTTTTCCAGTATGCTTTGGCCTTTTCGGTTTGACCCGTTTTAAATAAGATATCGGCATAATGCTCTAGTACAACGGCGCTGGCGTTAGACTCATCCTTAACGGCCTTCTCCATATATCCCAAGGCCTCGTTATATTTCTTTTGTTTATATAATATCCATGCGTATGTGTCCAGATAAGTGGAATTATCAGGATATTTGTCGATGGTTCTTTTCGACATTGATTCCGCCTCGCTTAAATTTTCATCTCTTTCCGATAAATAATATGCGAAATTATTCAGTAAAACGAAATTATCCGGACTTAGTTTGAGTGCTTTTCGCATAAATTCGTCGCTTTTCCCATATTCTTTTAGCCGGTAATGACATTCTCCCATCGAAGAGTAAAATTCAGCCAGGAGATTATCATTGTTGACGACCCATTTTATGCCTTGGTTAAAAGAAGACAATGCTTTACTATATTCTTTTTGGGTTAATAATGAAACGCCATGAAAATAAAACGGCAAAGGCTGTACCGGAAATAGTTCGCTGGCTCGTTTGGAATCAATTAAAAGAAGCGAGTCTTTTCCCAGTTCTAACTCTGTAAATAAAAGAACTTCCCATACTTCATAACGGCTGCTATCATGATCCGTAACTTTTTTGAATGCCTGCAAAGCTTCTTCATATTTTTTATCTCTGAACAAAAAATCGCCGTACACAGGCAAAAGAATTTGATTTTCAGGATACATTTTGGCCAGCATTTGAGTGAGATCGAACGCATATTCTTTATAATTGCCGTAAAAGTCCCTTATGGTGTAGAAAGAGAGAAGAATCTGAACTTTGCTTTCCTCGTCCAGGCTAGGATTTTGTAGCCCCAATTTCAGATATTCATAGGCTTTTTTGGGATCTTTGGTTTTCTGATAATAATCGGCAAGGGAAATATCGATATATTTATCGGAGGGACTGGTTTCTTTGATTTTTTTATAATAGGTCAACGCTTTGCCGTAATTTTTTGCCGACATATAAATTTCGGCGAGAATAGCATTGTATTTCGTTTCGTTCGGATAGGCTTTGGCTAATTTTTCAATTTCGGCGATTGCTTTTTCTGGTTTGCCGATCGATTGCCACACCCGTTGTTTTTGAGTGGAAAGTTCCTCGGTAACGCCCATGCGTTTTTCCATCATATCATAAACTTTAATGGCTTCCTCGGGTTTGTTTGCAATTAATAAAGCCCTTGCCCATTCTTCATAATATTCTATTACATCCGGATTTTGTTCAACAATAGTTTGATATATTTTGCAGGCGTTTTCATGCTGAAAAGTTTGTTGATAAATGCCGGCCAGTTGCAATAGGTACCAAGCATTTTTGGGGTTTAATGCTATGGCTTTTTTACTTTCCAGGATGGCTTCGGAAATGTTTCCATTCAAAAAATATAAGTTTGCTAATTCATAATGAGCCACTGCATAGGATGAATCTCTTTGTATAACCTTTTTGTACAAATCAATGGAAGCTTCCGGATTGCCCAGTTCGGACTGCGTAACCGCGTCTATAAGAAGAGCGTCTGTTATAAGTTGGTTTTCGGAAACTTCTTCAATGGGTTGTCGTTTAAAGGCGTTGTCTTGAGTAGCGACAGATTTTGGCGACTTGCAGCCGGCAAAGAAACAAAAAACAATAAAAGCAAGTATAATTATTTTTTTATTTGACATATGTAAACAACCTCTAATGTTCGAATTTATTTTCAATTATAAAAGAATATCTTAAGAACGTTCGTTGCCTATCGAAATTGTTTCTCAAAATATTCTTGACGGGTTTTACAGAATATTTTAAGTAAAATCCCTTGGACGTCAAAACTTAGATAAAATAATTTTCTTCTTTTTGTCAGAAAATTTCCGGATACTTAAATCTTTATTTCCGATTTTCAGAAGTATATTTTACCGGACAAGCGCTTCTTATTTCACTTTGTTTAAACAAAACAATCAAAGGTACTAAAAAAGAGCAAACCATTAAAATCTTTTTTTTTGACGAAGGTGTTTTCTGAAAAAATCTTTAGCGTTAAATATTTCACTCAAAGAGAAATAGATCTGAAATTTAAAGCCTGTAGAAACATTAAGAACTAATTGTAACTGCAAAATCGTATTTTTGTACAATATACCAAAATGCATGCAAAAAGAGCAAGGAGACGAAAAATTTATAAAATTCTTCAGTTTAAAAAGAATTTTAATTCCTGTTTTGATTGGAATAGCCATTACTTTTTTTATGGTTGTAAAAGACTTTTCGAAACCCGTTTTTACTAAGGTAGAATCAGGTAAGGGAGATTATGTATGGACAGATCTTGACGAAGACGGAACGCCGAGTTCCGACGAATATACTCTGGCTGTCGACGGTCAAAAGGGCGATTATATACAACAAACGCAGCCTCAGTTGTGGAGAAGTATCATTCATAATTGGAAAGGAAGCGCAACTTTTGCTATGTTGATGGCTGTTCTTATGGTCTTTCTCAGGGACTTTTTTTATATGTACCGTATACGGTTGCTTACCGACAAAGAATTGAGCTGGAAGAGGGCATTTCAGGTAATTATGCTTTGGGAATTTTCATCCGCATTAACTCCATCGGTGGTGGGAGGTTCTGCCGTTGCGCTGTTTATTGTCAGCAAAGAAGGAATTGCTCCCGGGAGATCCACTTCTATTGTATTGATTACCGCCCTGTTGGATGAATTGTTTTATATCCTGATGGTACCCATTGTTTTTTTATTGATTGGCCATAACCAGTTGTTTATAAAAGATTTTAATTTCACCTTGTTTGGAAAAGTCTTCGGAATGCAAAGCATTTTTATCATAGGGTTTGCATTTATTTGTTTGCTGACTATGATTATTCTTTGGGGCGTTTTTATTAAGCCGGTAAAATTCAAACGATTACTAATCAGAATTTGCAGTATAAAGTTCCTTCGTCGTTGGCGGAAAAAAGCGGCAAAAATGGGAGATGACGTTATTATTACTTCGCGGCAATTACGGAATAAGCCTTTTTCGTTTTGGGCAAAGGCTTATGGAAGCACTCTTATTTCATGGACAGCCCGGTTTGGGGTTGTTAATTTTCTTTTAATGGCCTTTAATCCTGTTAACAACCATTTGTTGGTCTATGGAAGACAATTGGTTATGTGGGTGATCCTTTTAATAAGCCCTACTCCCGGGGGTAGCGGGATTGCCGAATTTGCATTTCCTATTTTTCTGAAAGAGTTTATTCCTGCAGGTACCGCCTCAGCTTTAGCTATGTTATGGAGGTTATTAACTTATTATCCTTATATTATTGTGGGAGCCATTATTCTTCCCATTTGGTTGAGACAGGTTTTTAAAAAGACGGCTAATCCAAAAGTATAACCAGATTAAGCATTTAAGTTTGCAATTGCTTAGAGGTCGTTTAAATTTTCATGGAAAAAATTTTGAAAGATAAAAATGACTATTTCGCAGACGGGATTTTTCAAGAATAGTAGAACTATTTGGCAAAAATTTCGGCAAGAAAGAGCATTTTAGACTCAAAATATTTCATAGAAAATTTTTTTAAACCTCTTAAGCAGTAAATTGAAAAAAGAGCAAAATAAAGGAATAGGGATAAAGGAGAAATACTTCTTTGTCCTTTTCCTTTTCTCTTCCCCCCTGAAAAAATCATAAAGATTCATTTTTGAATACATTAACAAATATCATAAAAAGGATTTGTCCGATTTTTATCGCTCAGATATTCTCTGTTAAAAATTAACGACCGAATTTCCATTCTTTTTACGAAAATGCAAGCCGTTCGAATGGTTTGCAGAGTCATTTAATTATCTGAAAGCGAGAATGGTTTGAAATATCGCAATCATTAGAATCCAATGGTTGTTTCAAAAATAAAAATGTACCTTTGCAAATCTTTAAATGATTAAATTTAAAATTTCTCTAGAAATATAATTCTGTTATCCAATATTAAATTTATGAATAATTTGCCTGTTTTTCACAAATCATTATTCGAGTCTACGGCAAGTAATCTTAATGTTGCAGCTTGGGATGATTGTATAAATGCATATGAAGACAAACAATATCTCAAATCGATCGAATTACTTTTTGACTATATTAATCCGGCGTTCCGGAAAAAATATGGTTCGCCCGATGGAAAATCTTTCAAAATTCCGCATGGATCTATCATTGTTTATATTAAAATAGAAAATGATAGTTTATTTATTAATGCGCCCTTTTTGGATGTCCCCGAAAATAATGCGGTTCCATTGCTCCGGCAAATAACCGAATTAAACTTCAGTTCTCTGGACATGGCGCAAATTTTCCTGAGAGAAAATAGGTTGAATTTTGAGTATAGTTGTAAATTATATGAATGCGAACCGTACAAATTGTACTACATTTTTAAAGAAATCTGCCTGATCGGCGATCAATATGACGATAAATTCATTACTCAATTTGGAGCGGTTAGATTATATGAGCCGGAAATAACGCCGTTTAAGTCCGACATTGCTGAAAAATGTTATCAAACGGTTTTGAATATGATAAAAGAGGCAATGGAATATGTTGATTATTTTGAAGGCAAGCGTTATTTCGGATTTGCCTGGAGCACAATTGCGGCGACCATGCGTAAAATCGAATATTACGCCCACCCGCAAGGCCAATTCAGAAATGATTTGGAGAATGCCATTTCCGAAATGCACACCGACAAATTAAATGTTTCCGAAATAGTAGTGCGCGGGAAAAACTATCTCGAAAAAGTGTTGAAAATGGACAAGGGCGTTTTTATTAGCGAATTATACGATGTCGAAACTTTTATTCCCTATAAAAACAGATCTAACTTAAAGGATATTCAAAGTAATTTTGAAGTTTCCTATGAAAGGGTGCAGAAAGCAATGGACGATAAAAATTATATCGGAGCCTGCCTCGAATCTTTGTATTGTTTTTTCAATATGTATTACAATAATGATTTGCAAGATGATATCAATACGTTGGTCGTAAATGCATTGGAACGTTCTTCGGGAAAAAAATGGGAGGAAGGCGCCCCTGTTTTGTATCAAGCATTCAGCAAAATTATGAATAATGAGATTGTTGCGAAAAAAGGATTTCTCAGCCGTTTATTCGGGAAATAAATAAAAATTAAGTTCTCTCTGTTTTCCAAACTTCTTTTAGACGTTTTCTAAATTTAGAATATTTTGAAATAGAGGGATATGAAATTATTTGAAATTGTTTTTTTATTAATTGAATATTGAAATGGAAATTAACGATAGAATTGCTCAGATTGTATTTAAAGTAAACCATGCCGGCGGATCCGGTTCTTGTTTTTATTTGAAAGAACATAATATTTTTGTTACTAACTTTCATGTGGTAGAGGGATTTAAAAAAGTTGCCATTGAAAATTCTCATAAAGAAAGTTTTGTCGCCCAGGTTGTTGTTGAAAATCCGGTTGCCGATATTGCGCTTTTGCATTCGGACTATGATTTTAGCCACCTTCCTAACTTCGAATTAGGCGCCGACATCAAATTACAAATAGGAGAACATGTTTCTGTAGCCGGGTTCCCTTTCGGAATGCCGTTTACAATAACAAACGGAACCGTATCGGCTCCGGAACAACTGATTGATGGACGCACATATATCCAAACCGATGCGGCCGTAAATCCGGGGAATAGCGGAGGCCCTATATTTACCAAAGAAAGCAAACTGGTAGGCGTTACCGTTTCCAAATTCAATGACGCCGATAATATGGGTTTTGCTATCCCGATTGTCGTTCTTAAAGAAATGTTGCAAGTCTTGAAAAATATCGACAGAAGTACGTTTTCCGTGCAATGCAACACTTGCAATAATCTCATTTCGGAAGAAACGGAATATTGTAAAAATTGCGGGAACAAAATAGACATTAATGCATTTAAAGAACAAGAGTTAACGGAACTGGCAAGATTCTGCGAAGAAGCCATTAAAGATATGGGCATAGATCCTATTATTGCGCGTAAAGGATACGAGTCGTGGAGATTTCATAAAGGGAGTTCGGAAATACGTATTTTTGTTTATAGCAAAAATTATCTTTTTGCGACTTCGCCAATCAATATCTTTCCAAAGCAAAACATGGAGCCGTTGTTACGATTCCTGTTGTCGGAAAATGTCAAACCGTTCCAATTCGGAAGTTATAAAAACGAAATTTATGTCTCGTACCGCGTTCATATTTCCGATATATTCTCCGATTCCAAAGAAGAGGTTAAAAAGAATCTTACCCAATTGGCAAATAGGGCCGACGATTTAGATAATTATTTGTTCAATACTTTTGGTTGCGAATTTTCGGAATATTCGAAAAAGGATGCATAAATAAGTACGAAACAAAGTTTAGATTTTGGCATAAATCCTTATGGAGCAAAACCATAAGAATTTATGCTCTTTTTTAGGAAATGATTCCGTTTACATTTATCATTATTACGGTTTGATTGAGAACGGGATTTCGAAGTCAGGTCAACGTAAATGAAATAAGTTTGAATTCTTTAAAAAATCAAGCGAAGAAAGTTTCAACTCTTTTAAATGGTTCTTTCATTAAATCAATAATCTCTCCATCAATAGGTTGAAAATAGTCCGGTGTAATAACAATTTTATTTTTTCCACTTGTTTTTTTCCACAGTCCGACGGCATGTCCGTTATGTACGATTACAGGCCGGAAAATACCATTGCTGGAAATGGCTTTGCTATGATTTTCGGAAGAAAGGATGGCTTTCCTGTCTCTATAGCTGATGATAAATTCGTCAAAAGCAGGTAATAAATGAATGAAATTGCTGCTTTCCGGAATTTCCCTTGGAGAGGGAACCAGCCAATAAGTTTGAGAATCAATTTTTTCGGAAATACAATCCGGTTGAATAATTTCTAGTCCCTTTTTTGCTTCCAGAGTAGATAATCCCGACCACCAAACAAAATCTTGCAATGTGGCAGGCCCATGGCTTGCAAAATACCTTTTTGCCAACTTGGCCAGCGCCTCTTCTTTTGAGAATGTTTGCGTTTGGGGAACCCTTTCCTCAATCAAAGCGTATGTTTGTTCTTTGCCGTGTAAAGCGCCGCTGCAAATAATCCCGTCCAATTCGGCGTGCATTAAATAATGGTAGATGCGGGAACTGTCGGCGTGCATTTTTCCGTCTTCCAATGCGGCGGTCAATTCTTCGCGAGTTAAATGTTTATTGCCATGTAACGCTTTTTGAATAATTTCTTTGCTTTGCGCGATTATTTTTTCCGTTAACCCCAGATCAGCGTCTCTGGATTTCATGGAAGATTTGATTTTTTCCTTTGACAAAAGTAACATCCATCGAATGTCCTCGGGAGCGACAAAATGCCAGGTAGGCCTCATTACATGAGTGCGAAGAATTTCTCCTATATTAAAAGCGTCTTCGACCATTTTGTTTGTACAGCCCGGAATCCGGATGCCAATAGCCCATTTGGCCATATTGAAATCCTGTGCTTGCATGCCGCCCATCCAAGACGCCACCTCTTTGGGATGGGTAAAAGTTGCGTTAATGAGTTGTTGACTAGCTAGACGTAGGTTAAGAATAGAAGACTCCACGATGATTATTGTTGTATTAAATAAAATGCAAAGCTAAAAATTATATTTTTATGAAAGTTGAAGATGAATAAGCAATTTAAAAATAATCCAAAAAATGGTTTATTTACGAGTTCACGTTTACGCTAATAAATTATTTGCAGCTTCTCTTCTATTCCGATACCTTATTTATTAAATTCCTCGTCCAAAAAATCTTTAAGTTGTGTGGGAGTAATGTCGGCGGTAATCTGACCGTTTTTGACGAAAGAAATGCTTCCTGTTTGCTCCGAAACGATCACAGCTATGGCATCGGTTTGTTCGGTGATTCCGATCCCGGAACGATGCCTTAATCCCATGGAATTGGGGATGTTTCTATTGGAAGAAACCGGCAAAATACAACGGGCCGCCCGTATGCAATTGCCCGATATAATAACGGCTCCGTCGTGTAAAGGCGTATTTTTGAAAAAGATCGTTTCCAGTAAAGGAGCCGAAATCTCCGAGTTAATGCTGTCTCCGGTAGAAATAACAGAATCCAGTTCATTTTCTTTGCTGATGATAATTAATGCGCCGGTTAGCGTAGACGACATCTTCTGACAGGCTTTTACAATAGGGTCTATTGATAAAGCTTTTTGTTTGGCCACGTTTACTTTCCAGAACAAAAAACGTCTCGATTTGGTTTCGATAAATCCCCGGGTTCCTAACAATAAAAGAAAACGTCGTATTTCGGGTTGGAAAACGACCACCAATAAAATTACGCCCACATTAATGAATTGACCTAACAAGTCGCTCATCAATTTGAATTGTAACCGGTTGAAGATTTTCCAAAGAATAAATATAGAAGCAATTCCAATAAAAATACGTACGGCATTGGTGCCCTTTATCAATTTATAAACTTCGTACAACAAAAAAGCCACTAAGGCAAAGTCGATAATATCTTTAATGGTAATATTCGAAAATTCGTGCAATAAGTTTTGTAACATTGAAAATAAATATTTTTAATAATCTTTACGATTGGCGAAACGAATGAGCGGTTTGTATAATTTTGATACATTCTTTGGCTTCTTTCACATCATGCACGCGTAAAATAGACGCGCCTTTCAATAAAGCGAGCGCGTGCAGAACCGTCGTGCCGTTCAACGCTTGGTCGGGATTGCAATGAAGCGTTTTACAGACCATCGATTTTCTTGAAATGCCGACTAATAAAAGTTCTTTGAAAATAGAAAATTCATCTAAACGGTTTATTAATTCAAAATTATGTCCTAGTGTTTTTCCAAAACCAAACCCCGGATCAATAATTACATCGTTAACCCCCAATTCATATAATTTGTTTAAACGTTCTGCAAAGTATAACATGACGTCTTCTACTACATTTTTATAAACAGGATTTTGCTGCATGGTTTGCGGCATTCCCTGCGTATGCATAAGAATGTAAGGAAGCTTTATCTTGGCTATGGATTGAAACATCCTCTTGTCGAATTGTCCCCCTGAAATATCATTAATAATGTCGGCGCCATTGTCGGCCGCTTGCTCCGCTACTTCCGACCAACAGGTGTCTACGGACAAAATAACCGAAGGAAATTCTTTCCGTAAAAGTTGCAACACGGGAACGAGTTTATTAATCTCTTCTTCAAGAGGAAGCAAAACCGCTCCCGGACGGGAAGATACGGCTCCTATGTCGATAATATCAGCTCCTTCTGTCAGTAAAGTATTCGCTCTTTTCAAAATACGGTCTGTTTCCTCATACTCCCCTCCGTCAAAAAAAGAATCCGGAGTAATGTTAAGTATTCCCATTACAATGGGTTGTGAAATCTCACGGATTTTTCCCCCGCAGCAAATGGTTTTATTTGAGAAAAAAAACGTACTTTTATCGTTCATTTTACAGTCTGTACATGTCGCTAAATAATGCAAAATTACGAATAAAAAACTTGGCGAAAAGGAATAAATCCTAAGAAAACGATGACAAAAACAAAAGAACAATTTGAAGCGGTCATACAACAATGCAGAGGCGTTTTTGAGGCAAAGTTGAAAGATTACGGCGCTTCTTGGAGGATACTGAGACTCTCCTCATTGACCGACCAAATATATATTAAAGCCACCCGCGTTCGAAGCATTCAAACAAAAGGGAATCAACAAATAGAAGAAGGAGTAGCGCCCGAATTTATCGGAATTGCCAATTATTCCGTGATAGCGCTGATACAATTGGAATTGGGCGAAACGGAAAAACAAGACTTGGATATTAAACAAGCATTGAAATTGTACGATAAACATATTTATGCTTCTATGGAGCTGATGCTAAAGAAAAATCACGATTACGATGAGGCTTG
The DNA here is from genome assembly GCA_031553195.1 of Bacteroidales bacterium. Taxonomy (GTDB): domain Bacteria; phylum Bacteroidota; class Bacteroidia; order Bacteroidales; family P3; genus JAVBLV01. The sequence goes on along the minus strand of JAVBLV010000026.1, from coordinate 3,142 downwards.
GCGCAATATGAGGGTGTCTTCCATGGTTGATTTAATATTGATGAAACTTTTAAGAATCAAACAGATAGAAGATAATGCAGGGAAAACTTTCGTTTCGGAAGGCGTTGACGCCAATTATGCCGATATTCTGAACTATTCTATATTTTCATTAATAAAATTATCAGAGAAATGAAAAATTCCAAAAACCCCTTATTTTCCAGTATTCGGATAGTTATTGGTTTGCTATTCATAATTTTAGGATTTATCACTGTTGCAAATCCTTTTGGACTTGCCGGTAAAATGGGCGAACATATACTTATTGCACGGACTGAAGGAACCACAATAATGACATTTGCCATGGCAATATTTTTGTGCATACTTGAATTTGTAATAGGAATTTTATTGCTGACAAATACCTATAAAAAAATATTCATCAGCAGGATTTTTATGGGTATTCTGTTCATGTTCTCCGCTTTTGTGAAAGGCGTAGATCCTCTCGGAACGGCTTATAAGATAGAAGAGTATATGCATGTTTTCGGTTTCGAATGGGCGGTTTGTTTCGCTTTACCGTTATCTATCTTGCTATGTACATTGGAATTCTTAGTTGGGGTATTGATTTTAACCAATACATGCAAAAAACCTGCAAAATGGCTTTTACTGCTCATGATGAGCTTTTTCCTCGTAACCACCTTTATTGATGCGTTGACAAATAATGTCTCTGATTGTGGGTGTTTTGGCGATGCCGTGAAGCTTACCAATTGGCAAACTTTCTGGAAAAATGTGGTTTTAATGATTCCTTCGTTATTCATTTTCTGTTACCAAAACACAAAAAAAGAGACATGGATACCTTCAAAACTGAAAGATTGGGTAGTTTTGCTTATTGGCGCTGCTGCAATGATAAGTTTTTGTTTGTACAACTATTACAATGAATCAGTTATAGATTTTCGTCCCTGGAAGGTAGGAAACCATATGATGCCCAAAGAGAAGGAAGAAATTAAAAGTTTTGTTATTTACCGGAACAAGCAGACTGGGGAGAAAATGGAATTTCCTTCTGTCGACCTGATGAAATATTATCAGGATACGGTTTGGAGGGCCGATTGGGAATTTGTTGACAGTAAAGTGATCGATCCGAATGAAATTGCCGCTCCCGGCTTCTCAATGTTAGGCCCCGATGGAAGCGACCATGCCAAAACGCTGATAGGTTCTCCTGATTACATTTTTATTGCCACTTCGTATAATTTGAAGGACATGTCCCATAAAGGGATTGAAGAACTCGGAGAGCTTCTGGAAGATGTTTCGGAAAAAGGCTACCATCTTGTTTTCTTGACGTCCGCTTTGCCTGAAGAGGTAGATGCATTTAAAACAGACTATAAAGGCTTTGAAAATGTGGATTTTTATTTCGCCGATGATAAGGCAATTAAAACCATGATTCGCTCTAATCCCGGATTAATGTTAATGAAAAACGGAACGATTTTAGGTAAATGGCATTACCGGAACATTCCCGATTTAGACGACATCCCTTTTGGTAAGTTAAGTAACAAATACAAAGCTGATTAAATTCGACTGGAAACATGTTGAATTTTATTCTAAAGAGAATCTTTTACGGGTTTTTGGTTCTAATAGGAGTGGTTACCATTGTTTTCTTTTTGTTCAATGTGCTGCCCGGAGACCCTGCCCGCATGATGTTGGGGCAACGCGCCGATAGCGCGAGCATTGCTATTATTAATAAAGACCTGGGCTTGGATAAACCGTTGTATAAACAGTTTGCTAATTATTTGAACGATTTGTCGCCTGTTTCGCTTCATAATAATCATAATGCAGATAGCTATTGGTTCCTCGACCCGTCGAAATATGCCCCTTTCCAAACCATTATTAAGGCGGGAGACCACTCGTTAGTTTTAAAAAAACCTTATTTAAGACGTTCTTATCAAAGCAAGCGAAAGGTTTCCGATATTTTGGCCGAAGCTTTTCCTAAGACGGCGGTTTTATCTATTGTCAGCATTGTATTTGCATTTATTATAGGCGTTTCTGTGGGAACGTTTTCCGCTATTTACAAGAACAGTTTCTTCGACAGGTCAGCTTTATTCCTGTCTGTTTTGGGTATGTCATTGCCTTCGTTTTTTGCGGCCATTTTGATGGCGTGGCTTTTTGCCTATGTGCTTGCCGATTATACAGGATTAAATATGTTTGGAAATCTATATACGGTAGATGATTTTGGAAATGGAGAATATCTGGATTTGAAGAATCTTATTTTGCCTGCAATTACATTGGGAATAAGACCATTGGCTGTTATCATAGAGTTGACGAAAAATTCAATGCTGGATGTTTTATCGCAAGACTTTATCCGTACGGCCAAAGCCAAAGGATTAGGTTTTGCAAGGATTATTTGGAAACATGCATTGAAAAATTCAATGAACCCCATAGTTACCGCTATTTCGGGTTGGTTTGCCGGATTAATGGCAGGCGCCGTTTTTGTCGAATATATTTTTGACTGGAAAGGGGTAGGGGTGGTTATTGTCGATGGGTTGGAAAAATATGATTTTCCTGTGGTAATGGGCGCGTTACTGGTTATATGCATCATATTGGTTTTGATTAATATTTTGGTGGATATATTATACGGCATATTAGACCCGAGGGTCCGAATAACAGGGAGTTAAATATATAGGCCGATTGTTTTGGCGGTTTTGCCGATATAATAAAATGTAGTTAGAGTTGTCTGAAAATTTTTATAGTAGCATCTAAAAATGATAAACTATCTATCTTCCTAATTAAGATCAACAGCATCGATTGTTATTATTTTGATCAGAATACAATAAGTTTTTTCTGCATTTTCCACTTTGTTTTTTTCATTCTAATTGATTCCCTATCTATTTGTTATACCATTTGCATATTGAAGATAGTCCAATCTTTCAGACTTCAAATGTTTCCAAAATATTTGAAGTATAATTGATTGCGATTAGAAAATGATTATTTTGCGGACTAATTATAAATTCTAATTGGCATTAGAATTAATTGGTATAGACGTTTAGATCGCTGTAAAAATTAGAAACCATGCTACTTTTGTAGCATGGGAAAAAGAGAAAAATTTGAGGGAGTGAATTCTATAAAGTTTAACAGATACTTTCAAAACGAAGAGGATTGTTATCGCTATTTATCAGAGATA
>JAVBLV010000088.1:0-29640 GCA_031553195.1 Bacteroidales bacterium | reverse complement strand
ATAAGAGATTATCTCCGAGATATTTAAACAATTAATATTTTGATAATAACAAAATATGATAATCCGCAATGTTGCCCCTGACCTTTGGAAAGACAGGCTTTATACCCCTAAATCCCCTAAAGGGGACTTTTGGGCAGTCGTGTTTCTTAAATTAGCCCCCGTTAGGGGGTTGGGGGGATTATTGAGGATAGTCATTTAACAAAAAATACAAAAGTTTCATTTTACATATTTTGCAATCGTTTTAATACTGATTTATTTATTTTTTCTTCGGCAAATTTCTTGGTAATTCGTAATTTTGACATGGCTGTCTTTTTTTGCGGAATATCAAACATTGCATCCATCATAATCGTTTCCATGATGGAACGTAATCCGCGCGCCCCCAATTTGAATTCAACCGCTTTTTCCACAATAAAATCCAATGCCGCCTCTTCGAAAGACAATTGTATTTCATCCATCTCAAAAAGTTTCTGATACTGTTTAACCAATGCATTTTTCGGTTCGGTCAGAATCAATCGCAAGGTATCTTTATCCAATGGATTCAAATGGGTTAAAACCGGAAAACGCCCAACCAATTCAGGGATTAATCCGAATTTTTTCAGATCTTGAGGCGCAATGTATTGCAAAAGATTTCCCTTATCGAGATAATGATGCTTGGAGTCGTTTCCTTTAAATCCTATCGCATTGGTTTTCATTCGCGAAGCAATATGACGCTCTATCCCGTCAAAAGCGCCGCCCGAAATAAACAAAATATTTTGGGTGTTGATTGCCGTGAATTTTTGTTCAGGGTGTTTTCTCCCTCCTTGCGGAGGAACGTTTACAATAGCGCCTTCGAGCAACTTCAATAGCGCTTGTTGCACGCCTTCTCCCGAAACATCGCGGGTAATGGATGGATTATCGCTTTTTCGCGCAATTTTATCTATCTCATCAATAAACACAATGCCGCGTTCTGCCGCCTGAACATTATAATCTGCCGCTTGTAATAAACGGGTTAATATCGTTTCCACATCTTCGCCCACATAACCGGCTTCTGTTAAAACAGTTGCGTCGGCAATGCAAAAAGGCACGTTCAACATTTTAGCAATGGTGCGAGCCAAAAGAGTCTTTCCTGTTCCGGTTTCCCCGACGATAATAATATTCGATTTCTCAATTTCAATTTCCGAATCATTTTTTTTCTTCGTCAACACATACTGCAACCGTTTATAATGGTTGTATACTGCGACAGACAGAACCTTTTTTGCATCATCCTGTCCAATAACGTATTGATTGAGATACTCGTTAATCTCATGCGGCTTTTTTATATCCAGCAAGAATTCTTGGGAAGGCCTATGGTAACGTTCTTCTTTAAAAACTTCGGAAGCCTGTTCCGTACAATTCTCGCAGATCATTCCGTTTATTCCTTGCAACAGAAGACCTGTAGAGGACTCGGGACGCCCGCAGAAAGAACATTTATTTTCGGATTTAGCCATAAACTGATTTTTAAAAATTTTATTTTGACGTAAGGAATATACGTCAAAACTGTGTCCCTTGCTTAATTAAGAAGAAGAACACAGTTTCAAAATATAAATTCTCTCAAAAATTATATTACACGAAATAAATCCCTTAATTTTAGGTATTCATTCCTCCGCATACATTAATTACTTGTCCTGTAACATACGAAGACAAATCAGAGGCTAAAAAAACGCATGCTTTTGCTACTTCTTCGGCTTGTCCGCCCCTTCTTAACGGAATTTTCATATTCCAATTCTCTCTGACTTCCTGAGGAAGTTTTGCCGTCATTTCGGTTTCTATGAATCCAGGGGCAACCGCATTGCAACGAATGTTCCGGGAACCGAGTTCCTGTGCAATAGACTTGGTAAAACCGATCATTCCCGCTTTCGAAGCAGAGTAATTAGATTGTCCTGCATTTCCCGATACGCCGACTACGGAACTCATGTTGATAATAGATCCGAATCGTTGTTTCAACATAATCCGTTGAACTGCCTTCGTCAGGTTAAAAGCTGATTTCAAGTTAACCTGCATTACCAGATCCCAATCCTGTTCCGTCATTCGCATTAAAAGATTATCGCGGGTAATACCTGCATTATTTACCAGAATATCTATTTGTCCGAATTCTTCGGCTACGGCAGTCACTAATTTTTCGCTCTCATCAAATGAAGCGGCATTGGAAGCGTATGCTTTGGCTTTAACGCCCAACGCTTTTATTTCTTTTTCGGTTGCTTCGGCAAATTCATCATATTTTAAGTCCGAAAATGCAATATTACATCCCTGTTCTGCAAACTTTAACGCAATTGCTTTTCCTATGCCGCGAGAACCTCCGGTTATCAAGGCTACTTTATTTTCTAATAATTTCATGTATTTATTTTAATTCTTGTATTTCGGTCGGACTTATTTATTTAATTGAAAATGGAAAGTTGAAAATGATTGATCTTATTGAATTATCGAATAACTGAATTATTGAATAAATATGGTTTATGGCTTAAAGTTTAAATGGATTCCTCATTACTAACTACTAGTTGCTAATTCTCAATTTTCCTTCTAATTTTCTAAACTTTTAAACATTACAAACGCTCAATCTCAAAATTTACCATTCCCTTATTTAGTTTATCCAATCGCTAAAAAGGTTGGATTTTCTTCGTGCAAAGGTACGCATTCTTCTTTGAAATGAAAGAATCGGTTCATTTCCTGTTTGCTATTTTTCTACCTTTCAACTTTCGTCTAAAGTTATTTTAATCTGTCTAAAATTCAGCTCTATACAACTTATTTTTAGAAAACGGCCGAGTTTTTTCAAAAGTTAAGCAGTTACCAATAGAACAGAATTCAAAAATATTTTGTGCGGAATCCTTAAATATTAACGCTGCTATTTTCCATTCAAAAAATTTAAATGACATTCATTTTGTTTATACATTAATGGATTTTGATTCAATAATTTAGACATAATCTCAAATGCATTTGGCAATTTCGTTTGAAATTCTTCCGGGGTTTCAAAAAATGCTCTACAGCTACGGCAAAAAATTCCATTTCGTTTGTGAAAGCATATTCTCTGAAGATTTCCATTTTTTCAACGACTGGTTTTAGCTTATTCATTCCCAATTTCCATTTGGCAATCCAGTTATTGAATATATGATTCTCGTTCCCAACAATCTCATTAATATACAGCGCATGGGCAAATTCGTGCAATCCGAGATTCCTGTTGTCGTCGGGAATATCTTCCCCTTCGATAAAACTTTTCCATGACAAAGCAATGTAACCTCCGAGACTTGCCTCCCCCAAATGATATTCGTCCGTGCGAGGAGAATAATATGCGTCGGGATAAACGATAATTTTCCGGAAATGATCATAATTGAAGCGTCTGTATCCAAATGTAAGTTTAATTGCAACCGAAGCAATGCAAATCTTCTTTTCAGAATCAATTAAAAAGTCTTCTCTTCCGATAAATTGTTTCGTCTTGCAAAAAGTGGCTACTCTATGTTCAAACGTACGCTGCAATTCCAAAGGCAACTTTCGGTAATAAGTCGAAAAATTCCACAAAGCTTGTTTGTTCGAAGGAGAAAGTTTTTTATAAAATATTCTATAGCGAAATAAAATTTGCTTACCTGTAAAAAAGTAATAAATTTCGTCTATGATATCAAATAAAGAGATGAGAATTCTTTCTATAGAGATCAGTACCAAGAAAATAAACATTCCTATACAAATCAGAGAGACAATTATTGCAAATATATACTCTCCTAATGATAAAGAAGATAAAAACAACATCTTCCGGCTAGTTTTTGTGCGATTGTTTTCCTAAATCGAAAACCCAGGCATTCTTACACGGAGGATTCTGCTGCAAATCCTTCGGTATGTTGATTTCCCATTTTCCCGACTCGGTTTTCTTCAGCTTAACGTTATATTTACTTCCTAGCATTCGGATATTTCCTGCTTTCAGATGTTGAATATTTCCTAATTCAATGGCAGATGGAATTTGAGTTTCATCTTTATCCGCCAAATAAATAGCAAATATTGTTCCGTCGGGCAATCGGGTAAAACGAACCTTTCCATTTTTATAAGGCGCTACCGGACGAGTTTGATAAATCGCTTTCTCATTTATTTTCATCCATTCCCCAATTTCTTTCATACGATTGTAGGCATCGGGATGTAATTCCCCGTCGGAACCCGGGCCTACGTTTAATAACAGATTTCCGCCTTTCGAAACAACATCGGCTAATGTATGAATTAATTTATTCGTAGATTTATAAGTGTCTGTTGCGGAATAAGACCATGAACTTGCCATACTCATGCAAGTTTCCCATGGATAATCGAGGATTTCTTTCTCAGGGATTTGTTGCTCCGGCGTTCGATAATTTTCATATTTTCCATGTACCGTCCTGTCTACAATCAACAAATTTTTTTGTTTTTGACGCGCCATTCCGGCAATTTTTTCCATATTAATATCTTGAATCCAACCTTTACAACCTATCCATGGACGCGTTTCTTCATTCAAACTCCATTCGGGCCGAACCCATCCGCCGTCTAACCAAAGAATATCTATTTTACCGTAATTCGACATCAACTCTTTGATCTGCTCATAGGTAAACTGACAAAATCTTTCCCAACGTTCGGGATGTTTTTTAGGATCATAATTCACATTTCTATCGGGAGTCGCCCACTCATGCGCCCAATAATCATCGGAGTTCCAGTCGGGTTTTGAGAAATAAGCGCCAATCCAAAAATTCTTATTTCTAAAGGCGTTGAATATTTCTTTGGTTATATCTGATTTGGGATTTGACGAGAACGGGCAATTTTTGTCGGTAATTTTATAGTTCGTTTGTTTGGAATCGAACATACAAAATCCATCATGATGTTTGGCGGTAAACACCACATATCGCATCCCCGCCTCATAAGCGGCTTGCGCCCACTTTTCCGGATTAAATAAAACCGGATTGAAAGTTTCTTTTAGCTGTTTGTATTGTTTCACATACTCGTTATAATCTTTTCCCCCGCGGCTACACCAATCTTCATCTTCCGAGCAAATAGACCATGATTCCACAACGCCCCACTGGCTATAAGTTCCCCAATGCATCATAAATCCGAATTTCAGATCTTGCCATTGCGCAATTTTTCTTGTAATTACAGTATCCGTTTCAAAATCTTTTTCCGTTTGCGCATGTGCAAATAAACTCCAAAATAAGCCTATCAGCAAAAGAAAAAATTGTTTCATTTTTGTTTTAATTTTTTAGTAAAATGCAAAAATAAGAATATTCCTTAAAAGTAAAGACTACATGATTATCCTGGCTAAAACGCCGTTGCTTAGTACGCATTCTTTTAACAAAAAGAACATACTGTAAATACCCGTGATTATCAATGTTTAATAAATTCTTTGATTTTGATATAATTATCCTGTACTCAATACAATGCAAAAAAATTTCTTAAAGCAAAAATTTCTTCTTACTTTTGCAACCTAATTTTAAATTTTGAAAAAACGATGGCTGTAATTGGAAGCATTAGAAAACATTCATGGATTGCGGTACTTGTTGTAGGTATTGCTATTGCCTCATTTGTTATTTCTGATTTTTTTAAAAGAGACGGTAGCCGAATTCACACGAACGTCGGCTCTATTGGCGGCGATGATATTTCATATAATGAATTTCAATACAAAGTTGATGAAATTGAAACGCGTTTTAAAATGCAACAAGGCAAAGATCAAATAAGTTCCGAAGAACATTTCTCTATTCAGGAAAATGCATGGAATGAAATTATCGAAACCCGCATATATCAAAAGGAATATGCCCGTTTAGGACTTATGGTTACTCCAGCAGAATTAAATGACATGTTTTATGGCGATTTTGTTCATCAAGCTGTCGTGAATAGTTTTACAAATAGAGCAACCGGCGCATTTGACCGTCAGGCTGTAAAAAACGCGATCAACAGGTTCGAGACATTCTCAGATCAAGAAAAGGACGAATGGCAAAATTTTGAAAAACTGATAAAAAAAGATCGGCTTGACTCAAAATATAATGTTCTGATTGCAAAGAGTTTTTACACGCCAATGGCAATTGCTAATTACAGAGTAAAAGTGCAAAACCAACTTGCCGATGTCCGTTATATCGTGAATAGTTTTACCGAAATTACCGATGATCAGGTAAAAATTACCGATGCCGACTATCAAAAGTATTACGACGAACATAAAAAACAATTCAAGCAGGACGCTTCAAGAGATATTCAATTTGTAGCGTTCCCTATAAACCCTTCTACAGAAGATTTGGTAAGTATAGATGAAAGCGTTAAAAAGACTTTCGAAGAATTCCAACAAATCAACAATGAGGATTTACAATCTTTTGTTACTTCCGAATCAGATCTCCCTTACGACAGTCTCTTTCATAAAGAAGGAGAATTTAATCCTGCTATTGATACATTAATCAACAAAACCCCTGCCGGTCAATTCATAGCTCCTTTTGTTACAGGAGGCGCCTGGATGATGGCAAAAGTTCTGAAATTCGAATCCAGACCTGATTCTGTCAGGATTTCATTGATTCCTATTTTCAACAATAAAAAACATTCCCAGTTCACCCGTACCGAAGAACAAGTAAAGGCCCTAGCGGACAGTTTATTAACGGTTTTAAAAACCGACAGCGCTAAATTTAATGATTTCGCAAGAGACTATTCAGACGATCCCAGTCTTAAAGAAAAGATGGGCGATTTTGGTTGGATGAAAGACGGCTATTGGGGATTTATGAGCGAAAAGATACTGGCTACAAAAGAAGGCGGTTTTTTCATACAAGAAGAACATTTAGGAACCGGATATTATATAGTGAAGGTAACCGGAAGGACTCCGGATGTAAAAAAAGCGCAGGTTGCTCTTATCACAAGGGAAATTGTTCCCAGCGAACAAACCAGAAAAAATATATATGCGCAGGCATCCAAATTTGCAGCCGATAGCAGATCGATAAGCGAAATGGGTGATAATGCCAAAAAATCAGGTTTTGCTTTACGCGACGCTGATTTTACGCAAGAAATGTCGAACCGTTTGCCTGGCGTGCAAGATGCTCGCACTATTATTCGTTGGGCTTTCGAAAAAGAAACAAAAGCGGGGACCGTAGCGCCTAACGTATTCGAAGCAGATAATACGTATATTGTTGCCGGACTTAAAGAGATACGCGCAAAAGGATATGCCACGCTGGAACAAGTAAAGACTTATATAGAAAATCCTGTAAAGATGGAGAAGAAAGCGGAATTGCTAATGGAAAAAGCCAAGAAAGCCGCCTCCGGAATAAAGGATATCAATATGCTTGCCGGAAAAGTAAATTTACCTGTCGATACGATTACGGCAGTCTCTTTCGGTAGCTATTCTTTTGGGAAAAACGGACCGGAAATGGCCGCTATCGGAACAATTGCCGCAACTGCCTCTCCGAAATTATTGGATCCTATTAAAGGATATAATGGCGTTTATACTATTTACGTAGATAAAGTGTATAAAAACGAGCAATCAATGGATCCGAAAATGATGGCAATGCAAGCCGATATGCAAAATCAACAAAAGGCAAGAATGATCCTCAATGTTCTAAAAGAGAATGCAAATGTGGTAGATCAAAGATATTTCTTTTACTAGAAATTTCTTCTTTAATATTAAAAACGCGGATTTCAAATTTTGAAATCCGCGTTTTTTTGTGCCTTAATTTCTTGTCGTTTTATCGTTGGGCGTTAAAACTGTTGCCAAAGCTATTCTTTGCGATTTTATAACAATAATTACATATTCTTAACATTTTATTCTGGTATTTTTTTTACGTTTGTATTTGATTATTGAATGTCCTTTATTTGTCATAATTGAGTAAAAGTTCAAAACCAGTTCTTGTGCGTGTTTTTATACATTTAATAATCAGCATATTAATATTTATTGTAATCTAAGGTTTCATCTCTGAATTCATATTATGCATGAAAGCGGACATTCAAAATTTGATTTTTCAGATATAAACTTCTTGTTAAACGTGCGGGGTTAATTATTAAATACCTTTCATATGTTATTTAATGAAAATACATCATCAGGTAAATGGGTTTGGAAGTTGTGCAAAACAAACTTAAGCGTATTTGCCGTTACAAGATTTCCTTTTTTCATTGTAACGGCGAAGAGTTTAGTTTAACTAACTCTTAATCTAAATAAGGGGATTTGAAAAATTAATTGAGAAAAAAATTTCAAATTCAAATAATACGGCAAAAGCCTTTTTCTCGCCTTTATTATTTCCTTTTATCAATTAACAAAATAATTTATCATGAAAAAATTTTTAATGCCATTTGCATCTGTCGTAATTATTACTCTTTCCGTTTTTCTGGCATGTTCTAAGGATGAAGATACATCCGGAGAAAGTTCTGCAAAATCAAAATCTTCCGCCATGCTGGATGTCAACGATTATTATGCTCTTGGAGAAGAACATAACAAAGCTTTTCCGGGTATAGAAAATATGGACCTCCCCCGTGATATAACATTTGAGGAAGTTATGAAAATCTTCGGCGAAACGATAGATGATGATTTTAATTACAAAGATATACGTTTTGGAAGCACTATTAAGGGACAGGGAGATTTGTTAGATTTTTCTTCCTATGCATTATCCTATTGTCAAATTATTGATGATTTTCCCAATACTTTTGAAAAGCAAAAATTTGATAACATTGATGGTTTTATAGATTTTATTTATGCTTTTACGACTAATACTATGCATAATGTTTTTAACGATTTCCAGAAAAAACGCTTACAGGAAAAAGAAAAAGAACATTTACTTATGATTTTGGGAGTTTACGCCAAAAGCGCTGAGTTTTGGACGCGGCATTCATTTAAGAATCTTCCAAAAAATAATAAAGCAGACGGCTTACCTCCATATGAAAATAACTTTTTGGGTTGGGTTAAACATATGATACAATATGCCGTAACTATAGATGCCAATGCATATGATGCGTGCGTGGAGGAGAATGACGGGAAAAAGTTATTAAAATGCAGTCGGTTTTCAAAACAGGAATCAAAGAACGCATATACAGATTTTATGATGCAAAATCCGCTTTCTGAAGTGGGAAGAATATGGAATTAGTAATGAAAATATGATTACTACTATTTTTTGATATGAAATGATTATAAGTCAGGGTGCGACTCTAAGTCATGCCCTGACTGAAACTATCAAATAAAAAATAAATACATGAAGACTCAAATCATTATTATCCTATTATGGCCAATATTCCTTTTCTCATCAAACATCTCTTATTCTCAAGATGTCAAAGCTTGCAAAGGGTATATTATTATTCAAGAAAAAATACATTTTAAAACGGGAGGAGTAACTACGGACAGTGTTTTTATAACCGGGAATTATATCTATCATAAGAATAGTCCCACGCCTTCAACTATTATTGATTATAAGGATAAAATATCTTATTTTTTCTTTGATGTTCGCGAAAAAGATCTTTTTCCTCTTTCCGGGGTAGGGGGTAGATATGTTGACAAATCATATTATTTGCCGGATACCGTTTGTAGCGATAGTATTGTTTATTTGGGCGAACGAAAGATAATTGCCGGTTACGACGCTCAGAAAATACAACGCTCTTATGTTTCTCCCATTAATGAAAAAACCTATCCCACAATTGCCTATATCAGCGATAAGCAATTTGATACCAATCAGAGCAAATGTTTTTCAGGTTTTATCCTGGAGTCGAAAAATGCATTAATGGAAATCAAAACACTGAGTATTATTGAAACCATGCTTCCCGAAAACATAGATTTTGTACTAAAAAATTCCAGAAATATGGACGAATTGGATCGTATTCATGATGAATTTGAAAGTATGCATCCGGAATTTCCGTTTCCAACAGAAGAGGAGATAAGACAAATGGCAAAGGAACTATACGACAAAGAATGATAGAAAGTAATTATTATGAGGTAAGCCGCAAAGGGCGCAAAGTTTAATTTTTATTCGATAGGTCTCGTCAGGGCATGACTCTAAGTCACGCTCTGACTTATAATCATTCACATTGGCGTGAGTCTAATCTCATAAAGTTCATATACTTCATATACTTCCTTCCATCTTTGTAAAAGCTTTTCGGTTTAAAACATAGCTTTTTACAGCCGTATTTATCAAATTTTTCAATCACACCTTCTTATTTATAATTTTTGATCATCAGTATTTTATAATTCGCTTATTTTCAGAATATCATCCAACTGCCGATCTGATATTTTCACAAACTCATGATAATCTTCAGGTTGCAGTCTATGTAAATAGAACAATAATATCCCTGTAACTGAATATTTTAATTGGTCTTTTTTAATTTCAATTTGGTCTTGGGTAAAAATTCCTTGTTCGCGGCAATAGTTCCAATCCTCGTCGCAAAGCCTATCAAGAAAATCATATATTAATCCGGTTATATTAGTCCGATTATTCATGCTCCCCATTCGCTCAATAAAAAACAACTCAAATACGCCCGGATATTCGACAAAATAACTCGCATATTCTTTTGTTATCGCTTTTATCCGTTCCGCTCCCAGGTTTCTATCTTTGATTTTTTGCCCAATGATTATTTCCGTTTCGTCCTGAAAATCCTTAACGCAAATGAATATCAGTTCGTTCAAATCTTTAAAATAATTATAGAGGGTGGCGTAGGAATACCCCGCCTGCTCTGCTACGCTCCGTACGTTAACGCTTTTGAGACCTTCGCCTTTCAATAAATTTTTTGCGGCTTCTATAAAATAGTTCCGTACCCTTTGTTCCTGAATTTCTTTTCTTTCCATAGATTTTACATACTAAATTAACAATGCAAATTTAATGAACATTGTTCAATTTTGCAAATGATGTTAACTCTTTCTCATAATCAACTCCTAAACTTTACATACCTTTGCAAAGTAATTCTATATTTTTCTCGAGTTTTTACACATAAAACACCAGTGAACACAGAGCGCATTATATTAGGAATAGATCCGGGCACGCAAATTATGGGATACGGGATTATCTTACAGCAAGGCAACGCCGCTAAACTTCTTGACTTGGGCGTCTTGAACTTGAACAAAATCTTGCAACATGAACTAAAAATCAAAACCATTTTCGATACTATATTGAATATTATTGACCGCTACAATCCCGATTGCTTGGCCATAGAATCTCCCTTCTTTGGAAAAAACGTACAATCTATGCTCAAACTCGGAAGGGCGCAGGGAGTGGCTATCGCGGCGGCGCTATCGCGCGAAATTCCATATTGCGAGTATTCGCCAAAACGGATCAAACAGTCCATTACTGGCAATGGAAACGCTTCGAAAGAGCAAGTTGCACTTATGCTTCAACGGCTTCTCGGCCTAAAAGAAATTCCTAAACATTTAGATGCCACCGATGGATTGGCTGTTGCCATGTGTCATTTTCTACAAAAAGATTTGGCGGATTCTCCTAAAAATAGTACTCCTCCCAAAACAAAAAAAGGGTCCAAATCTTGGGCCAATTTTCTCTCTAACAATTCCAACCGAATTATACAATAATAAACTTTTATCAACCGCTGATAAAATTCCTATGAATTATCTATCAGCATCTTAATAAATGGATCAAGATAAGTTTTCTTTTTTCATTACTTTTGCATATTTTGCAAAGGCTTGTTTAAGCCATAAACTCCATTTGGAGTTAACCTGTTTTTGATTATTAAATAAAATAGAACCTTCAAGTTATAGAATCCCGAATAGAATAAATAATATAGTATGTCTTTAGAATTAAGCGAACAGGAAATTATAAGAAGAAATTCCCTAGCGGAATTAGAAAGTATGGGAATCAACCCTTACCCGGCCGATTTATATGACGTAAATATTACAACGGCCGAAATTCATGAGAATTTTCCTAAAGATAATAGTCTTTACCAAAATGTAAGCATTGCCGGCCGGATTATGAGCCGGAGAATTATGGGCGCGGCCTCTTTTGTAGAACTACAGGATAGCGTAGGAAGAATTCAATTATATGTCAAACGCGACGATATTTGTCCGGGAGAAGACAAAACGCTCTACAACGTCATATTCAAACGTCTGACCGATATAGGCGATATTATCGGCGTAAAAGGTTTTGTCTTCATCACTCAAATGGGCGAAATCAGCATACATGTAAAAGAGTTTACAATCCTTAGCAAGTCGCTACGTCCGTTACCTATTGTTAAATACAAAGACGGCGTTGCTTACGACGCCTTCGAGGATCCGGAGCAGCGTTACCGTCAACGTTATGTTGATTTAGTCGTGAACGAAGGAATTAAAGATGTTTTTATCAAACGGACAAAAATATTCAATTCCATGAGGAATTTTTTTAATGAACGCGGATATCTTGAGGTAGATACGCCCGTTTTGCAAAGCATTCCCGGAGGCGCGGCCGCAAGACCGTTCATTACGCATCACAATGCATTGGATATCCCGCTATATTTGCGGGTTGCGAACGAATTATATTTGAAACGGTTAATTGTAGGCGGTTTTGAGGGCGTTTATGAATTCTCGCGCAATTTCCGCAACGAAGGAATGGATCGTACGCACAATCCTGAATTCACTTGTCTAGAAATATATGTGGCCTACAAAGACTACAATTGGATGATGTCTTTTTCCGAACAATTATTGGAAAAAATTTGTCTCGAAGTGCTGGGAACTACGAAAGTCAGGGTGGGCGAAAACCTGATTGATTTTAAAGCTCCTTACCGTCGCGTTACCATGATTGATTCTATAAAAGAACATACCGGCATTGATATTTCGGGGATGGACGAAAATCAACTAAGAGAAGTTTGCAGGCAATTAGGAGTGGAAGAGAATGAAGCCATGGGCAAAGGCAAATTGATTGATGAAATTTTTGGCGAAAAATGCGAGGGGAAATGTATTCAACCCACATTTGTCATCGATTACCCGATAGAGATGTCTCCTTTATGCAAACGTCACCGCGGTAATCCTGAACTCACCGAGCGTTTTGAACTAATGATTAATGGAAAAGAAATTGCCAACGCCTATTCGGAATTGAATGATCCTATTGATCAAAAAGGACGTTTCGAGGAGCAATTAAAACTTTCTCAGAAGGGCGACGATGAAGCCATGTTTATCGATTATGATTTCATTCGCGCGTTGGAATATGGAATGCCCCCCACATCGGGAATGGGGATTGGAATGGATCGCTTGGTGATGTTGCTTACCGGGCAAGTCTCCATCCAAGAAGTGTTGCTTTTCCCGCAAATGCGTCCCGAAAAGAAAATTACACAAACCTCGGATGAAGAATTTATGGCGTTAGGTATTCCCAAAGAATGGATTTTCTTGTTACGAAAAACAGGAATTAACACTTTATCGGCTTTGAAAGAGGCTAATGCCAATAAACTTTATAATGATCTTAATGGGTTACGTAAAAAAAACAAGTTGGATATTCCGGCAGTTAAATTAGAAGAAGTGCAAACTTGGATTGAATAATAAATTTACAAAGAGATTATTAAAATTCTTT
This sequence comes from Bacteroidales bacterium, assembly GCA_031553195.1. GTDB lineage: Bacteria > Bacteroidota > Bacteroidia > Bacteroidales > P3 > JAVBLV01. The sequence continues at coordinate 16,204 of JAVBLV010000088.1, read as the reverse complement.
TTGAAACATTTGAAAGGGAATAATTGGTACAAAAGCGCGCCAATTGTCCCTTTTTACTTTGACCGTTGCCAAAGATTCATAAAAATACGTTAAAACGTCCTCGATTATTTTTGCGTACAATTTGATATTATTCAGTTTATTTCAAAATATCATCCTATTTCTTTCAATCCTCTATAAAAAGTTTGTACATTCCCTTTTTTTGTCTTATTTTTGTTCATACAAACTTTTAGGACATGAAACATATTCCAGAAATAATTATAAATCAAGGATTAAAGGAATTACATTTTGGTATTCCTATTGAAGATGTCGTAGCTTTGTTAGGCCAAGCCGACGAAGTGGAAGACTTGAGTATTGATAATGAAGAATCGACAACGGTTCTGCATTATTATGAAAATAATCTGACCCTTTTCTTCGAAGAGGTCAACCCTGTGCTATCTTGTGTTGAGGTAAGCCATCCCGAAACCCTCTTATTCGGAGAAAAAATTTTTCATATGACAGAAAAGCAACTTGTCGCTCTGATGACAAAAAATAATTATTTCAAAGAAAACATAGAATTGGAAGCTTGGGGAGAAAAACGCATTTCGTTTGATGATGCCATTATCGATTTTTATTTTGAAAAAGGAAAGTTAAACTCTATTGTTTTCGGAAAATAAATTTTTAATGATCCCCGAAATTATTTTGCTCTCCACCGCTTATTTGCCTCCGGTGGAGTATATTGTTTGTATTACGCGTGCAAAAAAGGTCATTATAGAGCAATATGAAACCTTTCCTAAGCAGACTTATCGCAATCGTTGTTTAATTTATTCCGCCAACGGACTACTTTCCTTAAGTATTCCTGTAATAAAGCCTCATGGCAATTCTTCCAAGACCCATGAGATACAAATAGCGCATCAGGAAAACTGGATCGTAAAACATTGGAGGGCAATTGAATCAGCTTATAGTAATTCTCCTTATTTCTTGTATTATAAAGATGAATTAAAACATATCTTCGATACGCAGTACGAAAATCTTTTGCAATTCAATAATGCTTTACTAAAGTATCTTTTGGAAAAACTGCAAATAAAAACGCCTTTCGAATCGAGTACTGACTTTATTGAAATCCAAAACGATTGCTTAGACTACAGATTTTCTTTCTCGCCTAAAAAGGAACAACGCCTATTTGAATTTAAACCTTATTACCAAGTTTTCTCCGATAAATTAGGATTTATTCCTAACTTAAGTTCTATTGACTTGTTATTCAATCAAGGACCGGAAGCAAAATCATACATCAACAATTTATAATACCATTTGCATATTGAAGAGAGTCCAATCCTTCATACTTCAAACATTCTGCAAATATTTGAATTATAATTGATTACGATTAGCATAATGATTGTTTTGTGGACTAATTTTTAGTACATGACAAAATATCTTGATAGCGGTTTTGTATCAATTATAATATCTACCATTAAGAATCCATTACATATTTTTAGAGGTATCGAAGCCGGCGCTTTGTACTAAAGTGATGAATGAAGTATCCAAAATAAGAATACGTTCAATATACTGAAATCATATCATTTATTGAACGTATTCTTGTTAATGTAACGGCTCGAAAATTTTCAGCCGGGAAATTTTATGAAAATCTTTCCTCCCTATCTATTCCGTACAATTAGAGGTTTCTATTTTTACTTTATATTCTCCTAATGTTTGAGGATCAAAATTATCAATAAATGCAGCGGATTTCGCATTTTCCGCCCAACCTAAATTGATAAATATTTCCGCCGAACGTTTAAAACAGTCACAACGAGTACTATCAATTAAAAGTAAATATCCCATTGTGATATAACCTGCCATTTCAACTATGCGGCGAGCGTGGAAATCATAAATTTCCGACGTTGTTCCCATTGCGCTTACTTTGGTTACCGTATTTTCGTATTGATCTGTCATTTTTATTAATTTCTGGCGCAAATACTCCAGATTTGGCGTAAAGGTCATGGCCTCATAATCTTTAATTTGCTTCAAATAAGCTCCATTTCCGACGCCGCGTATGGCAGCTACTACTTGTAATTGCGACGTTCCTTCATAAATGGTTAAAATACGCGCATCGCGATACATGCGTTCAACGGGATAATCTTTCATGAATCCCGACCCTCCATGAATTTGAATGGCGTCATAAGCAATTTGGTTGGCATATTCGCTGGAGAACAGTTTTAACATAGGCGTATAAATGTCTGCGTTCCGTTGATAGAATTTCAAATCAGTTTTTTCTTCGGGAGTTAAAGGCCGTTCTTTAGAAGTCATGTCCAGTATTTTATACATGTCTACAAGACGCGCTGTTTCGTACAAGATGGAGCGAATAGCATCTGTTTTGGCTCTCATCGTGGCTAGCATTTCATATACCTGGGGAAACTGAGCAATCGGTTTTCCGAATTGTTCGCGTTCTTGGGCATATTTATAAGCTTCTCTAAAAGCGGCCTCAGCCAAACCTACCGATTGCGCGCCTACGCCTAAACGAGCGCCATTCATTAGCGACATCACATATTTAATAAGTCCCAATTTGCGGTCTCCTACAATTTGGGCGGGCGCATTATTAAAAACTAACTCGGCAGTCGGAGAGCCTTTGATACCTAATTTATTTTCAATTCTACGAACGGTAACCGCTTTGTGCTTCCGATCGTACACGAAATAAGACAATCCGCGGCCATCGCTTGTCCCTTCTTCGGAACGCGCCAAAACCAATTTAATATCGGCGTCTCCGTTGGTGATGAACCGTTTTACCCCATTTAATCTCCAACATTTTGAGCCTTCATCCCAAGTCGCCTTTAACTGTACGGCTTGTAAATCCGATCCTGCATCCGGTTCGGTCAAGTCCATGGAACAGGTGAAACCCTGGTTAATACGGGGTAAAAATTCTTTTTTAATTTCTTCCGAAGCAAATTCATGTATGGTTTCCGCACAGTCTTGCAATCCCCATATATTGGCAAAGCCTGCGTCTCCCCGGGAAACAATTTCTGCGGCCATTACATAAGGCACATAAGAAAAATTAAGTCCGCCATATTCTCGCGGCAGCGACATCCCATATAATCCTGCGTCTCTTAACGCCTCATGGTTTTTTTGAGTTCCCGGAGCATATCTGACTTCGTTATTAACTACTTGCGGGCCCTCTTTGTCAACGGCTTCTGCATTGGGAGCCAACACTTCGCCCGTAATTTCTCCCACAATACTAAGCGCTCTGTCATAGCTGTCTATAGCATCTTCAAAATCAACCGGCGCATAATCATATTTATCTTTGTCTTCGTAATTACGTTCTTTAAGTCCAACGATTCTTTCCATCAAAGGATGATGTAAATGAAATTTTAATGATTCGTTGTCTTTATAAAAATTTTCCATCTTAATTGACTTTTTATGTTTTATAACTAAGAGCAACGGGAGGGTCGAATACATAGTAACGCCGCCCTTTCTCCATTCTTGCTATTTAGTATTGGCTTTGTAATATTTAATCATCTTCGGGACTACCTCGTTGAGGTCGCCAATAATGGTGTAATCTGCTATGCTGTTGATAGGAGCTTTCGGATCCATATTAATAGAAACTATTTTAGACGATTGATCCATTCCCGCCCTGTGTTGAACGGCTCCCGAAATTCCGCAGGCAATATATAACTTTGGACGCACGGTTACCCCGGTTTGACCGATTTGGCGTTCATGTTCGGCAAAACCGCCGTCTACTGCGGCGCGAGTGGCGCCGACTTCCGCTCCGATTAATTCCGCCAGTTCATATAACTTGTTGAAGTTTTCTTTGCTTCCTACTCCATATCCGCCCGATATGATAATTTGGGCTCCTTTGATGTTGATTTTTTGTTTCTCGATATGACGCTCCAGAATTTTAAGAACAAAATCTTCTTCGCCGACATACTTGGCAACCTCTAATTTATTTACGGTTCCTTTATGGGAAGAATTAGAAATTTCTTTTTTCATTACGCCTTCGCGAACGGTTGCCATTTGAGGGCGCGTTTCGGGATTGACAATGGTGGCAATAATGTTGCCTCCGAATGCAGGACGTATCTGGTACAATAAATCTTTATATTCTGTGCCGGTTTTGTTTTCGGTGTGATTGCCTATTTCCAGGCTGGTGCAGTCGGCAGTAAGGCCGCAACGTAAATAGGAGGCCACGCGCGGCGCCAGATCGCGGCCTACGGATGTTGCCCCGAATAAAGCGATTTCGGGCTGTTTTTCCTTAAACAACTTTACAACAATCGAGAAATGAGGTAGCGTAGTATAAGGGAATAATCTGTCGTCTTGCGCCCAATTAATGACGTCTACTCCGTATGGAAAAAGTTGTTCTTCTAATTTTTCAATTTTTCCGCTTATAATCACGGCCTCTAATTTCACCTTTAGCTCATCGGCTAATTTACGGCCTTTGGAAAGCAATTCCAAACTTACGTCGGCAATTACTTTATCTTCCGTGATTTCGCAATAAACAAAAACGTTATTCATATTTTTTCTTGTTTTCTTAGCTATTAATATCTAACAATTAAAGAATGAAAAAAAAACAGTAAGTATTGGTGTTTTTCATTCTTTGTTTTTCATTATATAATTTTATCCGATGATATGCGTGGAAATCAATTCTTTCATCAACTCGTTGATATCGGAATCGGATGGCGACATGATTTTGCTGTCTTTTTGCGTTAAGATTACATTTTCAATCTTTTTTACTTTAGTAGGCGAGCCCGATAATCCTAAAGAATTTTCATCGGCGGCAAGGTCGGCGGCGCTCCATTCTTCTATTTTCAAATATGGCTTTTCGTTCCATAAATAAGTATAATCGTTATCTGCTTCCTGTTGTTCGGTAAGCGTAGAAGCTTTTTTGTACTTCATCACACATTTTGCATGTTGCGAACGGCAATCAGGAGCAGAGCTATGAACGGTGATTAAACAGGGGTAAGAAGACTCTACAATTTCCACGCCTCTTTCCAATCGTCGTTTAATTTGGATTTTTTCTTTGGTTATTTTCAACGCTTCTTCGGCATAGGTAATTTGTGGAAATCCCAATTTTTCGGCTGTTTGGGGGCCCACTTGCGCGGTATCTCCGTCAATGGCTTGGCGGCCGGCAAAAACCAGGTCCACTTTTCCTAATTTTTTTACAGCTAAAGCTACCGCATAAGAAGTTGCTAAAGTATCCGAACCGGCGAATTTCCTGTCGGAAATCAAAATTCCGGTATCTGCGCCCCGGTATAACGATTCTCTTACAATTTCAGCCGCCCGGGTAGGCCCCATTGTGATAATGGTAACCGTACTGCCGGGAATATTATCTTTAATATGTAACGCCATCTCCAGGGCATTCAAATCTTCAGGATTGAAAATTGCCGGCAAAGCAGCGCGATTTACCGTACCGTCTGCTTTCATCGCGTCCTTCCCTACATTGCGGGTATCAGGCACTTGTTTTGCCAATACAACAATTTTTAAACTCATTCTGTTGGTCTTTATTGGATAATAAATTTTTATGAATTAACCTGCAAAGATAGGAAAAAAAAGATTCTATCTCAAATGCGCTAAAAACACGATGAACCTTAATTTTAGTCAACAAGCATTTTTATCCAATCGAAAAAGGTGATTGATTTTATTGTTTGTTCATCGAGATTTTTTAAACACATATCTAATCCCAATTGGAATTTATAATTAGTCCACAAAATAATCATTGCTCTAATCACAATCAATTATAATTCAAATATTTCCAAATATTTGAAGTCTGAAAGATTGGACTATCTTCAATATGCAAATGGTATTACATACAAACATGACGCAAATATAACCTTATTTTTTCGCAGGGACATCCAAATTGGTGTCCAAATTTATATCCTACTAACAAACAATCAATTGAAAAAATATCTGAGGAGAAGTGAAAAAGGGAGGCCTGCCGTATTTGGCAAACCTCCCTCTCTATTTTAAAAGTACTGACAATCTTTTATTGTGTTATCACTAATTTTATTTCTTTTTTGAGTCCTTGATTCGATGTAATTTGCAGTACATAAATTCCCGGTATATTCGGAGCGGTAAACGTTAGATTCTTATTCACTGCAGAATTCATTTGTAAACGTCCGTTCATATCGTATAACCGTATAGTCATGCCACTCAATTCCTCAGGTTTTAAATTGGTATGCAAAACAAAATTTGTCCCGCTTTTTACAGGATTAGGGCTAAGCGTGAAAATACTTCCAGAAGTAGAATTATCTACAATCTTGATGTCAAGATTTTTGAAAATGGCTTGAATCGTATGGGCTTGAGTAACATTGGTAAATGTGTATTCCCCTGTTCTCACGGCATTCGTGTCATTTTCTCCGTCAATTAATACTTGAAGTAATATAAAATCTGTATTTGGAGTGAAAATGAATATTTTATCACTTCCCTGAGGGACTTCTATTTCTCCCGAAGGCGTAATTGTCCCTCCCGTACCTGCGGTTGCAGTAATGGTATAAGTAGGGAAAGCTTTAAACACAGCTGTGAGCGTAATGCTTCCGGCCACTGCAAATTTATATGGATTTTGTGAAGAAATGGGGAGTCCATTCTCTTGCCATTCAACAAATTCATTTCCCGGTATCGAGAAAGCCTCTACCTTAGCTGTATCGCCGATATTAAGTAATCCCCCGCCTGTGGCATATCCGAAATCAGGATTTTTGCTTTTTACATTTATGGTAATTAATTTGTTTGCAGTAGCTTGGTCAAAATAAATATGTTGAACCTGAGCCCCGCTTCCTCCCAATGCTCCGCTTGTCGATCCGCTTGATTTCCAAGTTGAATATATTCCATAATTATCACTGGCAGTATAAAATACTTCTGGACTCTGTTGATTTTTAGCAAAATCAACCTTAACCATATTCGCAATATCAAAATCTAAATCATAAAAAGCAGTAGCAATATTCTTTTTTGTAGCCGCGCCCGATGTCCAATAAATATAATTCAACGCCAGTATTGAATCATTGCAGTACAGGCCGAATGTAGATATATCTTGTGTTTGATCAGCGCGGGAAGGAGTGATGATGTCCGTTCCGCCTTGTCCTAATATTAAAGTACCATCGTTCTTGATCTTTTGTCCTTTAATATAATAATAATAGACTCCTGTAGCGCTAATTTCGTTAAAGGCTACTGCTAATACATCTTCCTTTTCAATATAAGCGATATATGCTTCATCGCTTCTATGGCGAGTTGTAACGTCAGAAACAGGCACGCCATTTACGCCAAGTTTAGGAACAAAATTGTTATCTATATACTGAACAAGATGAGTTTGATTATATGCCTGTTGGCTATAATAGCAAACCCAAACGCCGCCCGATTTATCAAATGTCATTTTGACTTTTGCGCCGCTATTTCCGTTTGAAATACTTGCTGTACAAACATTGGCAGATGTATCATGTAAAGGAATCAGATCGGTATTATAAACCTGTAATTTGAACTTGAGCAAATCATCTTGCCATACGGCATGCAGATTATCATTTTTGTCAAATTCCATGGTTATCACATTACAATCAACAGATGATATAATCTCGCCTGTTTCTCCGCTTATTTTTAATAAGGAGCCTTTTGTTCCTATGGAACCAAGGGCGGCATAAATATCACCTTTACTATCGACCTTAAGATCCCTGCAGTAGTATAAGTTTGTTGAAGACGGCCAGATTTGTTTTCCTGTTTCGCCAAACAAATACTCTTTATTTTTATTTATTTTTGACACTCTGATTTCTGCCTCTGCTTCATAACCTGTTATATTCGAAACAGCTACAATATAATTATCCTGGTGATCCATAGTTGATGCGTAAGGTATGTTATAAGATCTGTCATTATTAGAAATTTTAAGATCATTTTCCCACTGAACTACTCCACGCGGGTCTAAATATTGGGTAAATAAATTATACCGGTGTTTGAAAGGCACGGCCGCTGTAGAATCGGCAGGAGTGGTACGCCAGAAACTTACAAACGCGCTTCCATCACTTGACAATCCCATTCTGGGAGCTCCTCCCACAGGTCCTGCAAGCACGGAATTGTTAACATCGCCATATTGCAATACCGTTCGATATATAATATTAACGGAACTTGTATCATTCGTCAGATTTGTATCGCCGGCCAATTGGGTGTAAACGACAAGCGCATAGTCTACAGCGGCGCTCATATCGGCTGTTTGATTAAATGTATAGGTGTATGATTGATTTGCGCCTAACGCCGGAGAAAAAGTAATGGTTTCTTTAACGGTTGTCCCATTATTTACGCTATAAGATACCGGAATAGAGTAAATGTTATTTGTTCCGTAGTTTTGAACCTTTACCGTAATAGACGTTGTCGCCGTGCAATTATTAATGAAAGTCGGGGACACAATTTCAGAAATACCCACATCGCCTACAAGGTTGAAATTAGTTTCTTTCAAATAAATGTTATAGGGTAATCCGCTGGCCGAAGGAGTTACAATATAACCAAAATAATAGTCCCCGCTTGTAGTCGGGATAAAATCATGGACATAGGTAGTGTATACATTAGCGTCGGTTTTAACGACGGTATCATTTGCTAAAAAAACTAAATTGTACGTATTACCGGTTTTTTGGTAAACTCCCACCTGGAATGAAGGGATAGAGGTTATATTTGTACTACTCCGGGCTACCGAATAGTTGAAACGGCATGTTGTTCCGGCATCTACGTGAATAGGACGGGAATATAATGTGGCGACGGCAGTGGCAGGGCTTCCTCCCGTACCTCCATAAGTCCAACGTGTTTCTGTTGTAGTAGCTGCAACAGACCATTTGTTGTCTACAGGTGTCCAGTAATCCTCTTCATAAGTACGATTATTGCTATTAGCGCCTAAACTGCCATTGTAAGGCAATTCTACTGTCAGAGGGGTAAGTTTATAAGTAAGAGCATTGTTGCTGACGTCTTCATCGCCGTCTAATAATACTCCTACTTTCAAATTGTAACTTTTTAAAGTTTTCATATCCGCCCTTGAAGCAAATGTATGGGTAATAACTCCTTTGGAGGCTAAAGAAGTCGAAATGGTTTCTACGACAGCCTCATTATTATCTAATTGATAATAAACTTTCAGATCTCCGCCTGCAATGGATTGTAAACCTGCATTTTCTATTTGTATGGTAACCGGTTCAGCATTAGTATAACGGATTATTTTGTTTACAGGAGTTTGGAGTTTTTTTACTAATGCATCGACATTTTCAGCTTCTTTAACGGTAAGATCATAGATGTACAACGGTTTTGCTTGCGCTTTGCATAAAGCGCGGAAAACAAAATAATATGAAGAATCTTGGGTAGGCGTTACGTAAATGCTCTGGTTTATTACTACATTGTTTATATTAGTTCTGTTAAATAACAGACTACCTATAATGGCCGAAGTAGAAGTATCAAGACTTGCCGTCAGAAAAACCTTCATAGCATTTGTATCTGCCGGATCGCTGGATTCTGTAAAAGTATTAAACCTTAATGCATAAGTTTTTCCTGCCAGTAAATATAACGGGCGTGAGAAATAATAGCTGTCTCCGTCAAGTTGTTTATTCGACGCATTACAATAAGATGCGGTATCATAGTGGTTATATATTGTTTGAGACCAGGTAGGATAATCCGAGCTTTTGTCCTCTTGTACCACAACCCACTCATCTGTTACATTGCCCGATCTTAACCATGCGGCTTTGTATGGGACATCTGTCATCGTATTGGTAAGGGTGTATTTAAGCGTGTCGTCTACAGGATATTCTTCTCCCGTTAAAGCTACCCAACCGCTGAAATTGTAGGTAGTTCTTCTTGAAGACAAATCTGCTTTTTGCGCAAAGGTATAACTTCCCGTTTGTTTGGCTTGAAGAGGCGTAGACAGGGCGTACGTTTCCGTTACAACTTGATCCGGTTGTCCTGTTGTAAATACTTTATACCCTAGATCAATGCTGGATATCGGAGCAGTACCTTCATTAGAAAATTGTATGGTAATTGCCTGATGTAAATACCCCCCCTTAGTAGTTGAAGAAAAGTTGTTAATGGAGTTGATTTTGGCGTCGTTTGTGCGTTGTTTGGAAGCAAAAAGTCCGTCTATCTGAAAAAGCGTCATGGCTGTTTGCCTGAGATCTTCGGAATTTATACAAAAACGTACTTTGAAATTTTGTCCGTTGTAACTGGCCGGAAGATTTACCTTCACCGTTGTCCATCCAGAAAAAGAGGGAACCATTGGGGTTGGAGTTTCAGTGTAAGCGTATCCGGTAGATTGTCCGTCGCTACGCCAAAGAAGGCTCCAATTACTTCCTGTCGGATCGGAAATTTCAAAAGAAAAATAACCATAACCGTTAGGCCAAGCCGCGCCTGCTGTAGGATTGTTGAAAAAGGAAAAACCTACGCAAATCAAATCTGTTTCTGAATTAGTAATCATAGGAGATGTAAGCGTATCTATCAATCCCGTGTTTTGAGCAATAATGCACTGCAAAGAATAAGTACTTGCCGCATCGGTATGACTAAATCTTTTGTTTGGAGGGGAAACGCTTGCGTCGCTGATTGTGCTCCACGCAGTGGTATTCGGTTCGGTAACGCCGGCGGTTTTGTAAGTCAGACCAGATTGCGTCCAACCGGCGGGAAGAGTAGCAGCATCGAACCCTTCTTTATAAAAAGGAGTTCCATAATACGGCGCTTGTGCAAATACGCTTATTGAGTATAGCAACATGGCCAAACTGAGAAAAGTGATTTTTTTCATCTGTTTTAAAATTTGGTTGTTATAATTTACTAATAATCAGTGATTCAAAATTAATGAATCGATTTTTATAGAACGCAATATTAATTTATACCTGTATTCTAAAAGATTTTACGAGTATTAGAGCATCTCGATTTTGCGAGTTACAACGCCTTTGTTTGTTTCAATTTGCAAAAGATACATTCCTTTCGTCAATTTACTCGCATCCACCTGATACTCTTTAGCGTGAATTTCTAGTTCAATCATATTCTGTCCGGACATATTCCATAGGCTTATCTTGGTAAAGGGAATATTCGATTGAATGGTAAACTTCATTCTTGCCGGATTGGGAAAAACAGTTACGTTTACCTGTTCCGGCTTTAATATAGAAATAGCTGATTTGTTGTCTGGATCAGCTTTTCCTGATTGATATACCACTTTGTTTTTAATATCCTGTATCCAGTACACAACCATCAGGCTATCGAAATTTTCTACAGAGTTTTCTATGTCGTTATTGATTGGATTAGAAGCGTTGGTCGGCAGACGGTACCCTCCTTGAAAGGTATAATTATATTCAAGTACCTTGGGGACATTTATTTCCAAAGAGGTAAGAGAATCTCCTTTTACATCTGTCATGAATTTTTTCATCACATATAAAAATTCTGTTTCTCCGTTTGTCTTTCGATTCTTCTCGGTTCTTTTCTCAACAATAGCAGCAAAAAATCGTAAATTCTCATTGGCAATATTAGAAATAGGATTAATCGTAACATTTAGATTTACAGTTTTTTCATTAACTTCTACTGTCCCCGACATCTGAACGAATGCAGGCGTCTGCGCCAAAGCGTCAAGTTGATTGTAAGAATAATTGGCAGGATTGATTTTGAATAATTCAGGCCCATCGGCAATAAGCGAAGGCACGCCTGTAACATTTCCGTAAAAGTTAGATCTGTCGCCACATTCGCTTGTGTAATAAGGATCCCCCATACCTGGGAAAGGCATTTGATATTTAATACATGCCCATCTGGAAGAATCGTACAAGCCTAGGATTGAATCTAAAACTTCATTTCCCTTTTTGCATGGAGAACATGTTGAACTGGTAAATACTTCGTGTAAAACAACACGCGGAATTGCTATTCTTGGAAGCGCGAGGATTGTATTGGTTTGAAAATTGTTAAATTCTACGTCGGAAACGCCATTGGGCTGCGAAACGGTTGATTTGATAATCAAAGTATTAACGGTGTCTATAATATATGGCGTCGAATGCGTGAAAGTATAGAAGGAATCGGGAGCAATATTTAAACCGGTATAAGTCTGAATATTGGATTGTACCCCATTGACATCGTAGCCAAACTTAAACGACGTTAGCGGCGCTGTTCCGTAGTTTTTAAGAGTCGCCCGAATAGGAACCGTATCTCCAACTGTTTTATAAAAAGGAAACTCTAATGGCAACAATGCAATTTCATTTGCAGCGGCATCTTCAGCAGTAGCTAAAGCTTTTATGAGGAAGACATATCCGCTAACGCTAATATTGGAATAAGAATTAAACGATAAAAACCAACCCTGTTTTGCATTCTTTCCGTCAGCGGCGGCCAAAGGAGTTTCGGATTGTTTCAAGTCAATTTCATAACCAATATAAAGTCTTTGTGAAGAATCACTAATAACATACGGACTGTCTAAATCTATCGAATTCCATCCTAAAGTTAAAATATTGGTATCAATAGCCTGGCTTACTACTTTAGCGGCGGTTGCAATGTCTGTCCCTCTCATTAAAACGATCCTGCAAGCATTGAATTTTAATTTTGTTTCGAGATAAAATTGTACTTGTTTGATATTTGTCAACTTTTTCCCCGTATTATTAAAATTCAACAAATCGCTTGGATTTAATTCCATAAAAGCTCCGGTAACGCCCGCATTATTTAGTCCGAAACTATTGGTCCTGATTTCTTTTGTGAGCCAAGTAACAGTTACGTCTGTGGTCTTAAAATGGGCCCCGGATAATAAATTTTCGTTTTGTTGGGCTGAAAGACTATAAACGAATAAAATTATTGCAAGAAATGATATGATTTTTTTCATAATAAAAAGATTTTAATGGCTATATAAAACCCGCATAAATTTTGATTATCAGGGTAAATGATTAATTTGAATTTAATGGACTGAATATATTTTAGCCGATAACCCAATGATTAAACAAATTTCATTCCAAAACAAAAATAAGAACTACAACAAAGTTAAACAAAATAACCTCCAACGGTTTGGATACCTTATATAATTAACATATACAAACGATTTACATAAAATGATTTTTATCGGGAAAAAGGCTTTTCTTCAGAGTATCTGCGCGGGTTTGAAAGTTTTGAGAAAATTGTATATTTGCATACGTTAATGAAAGGGAAATTTTGATGAAACCCATACATTTCTTCTATTTTTTATTGCTTATTTCTTATCAGGGATGGACGAATGATCAAACAAAGACGCGTTTTGACTCTCTTGTCTGTGAAATTGATAGGATTGGATTTTCTCATGGGGACAGAGTCATTTTGTTACTGGCAGATTTGCAAAAAATTGCTGATGAAAATCCAAAAAATATTTCTTTTTCCATACAATATATTTATCGGGAAACCGCGCTGAGTTACGCCCAGGGAATACATAATGATTCTTTATTCGCAAAAATAAATCGCGCACTGCAATCCGTAAATAAAAAAAACTATCCTTTTGAAAATGCATTATTAAATTATTCTTTAGCTCTAAATTATACTACAAAAGGCAATTACATAGATGCATTTTCCAATGCCTTACAAGCGCTCGAACTATTCAAGCAATTGAAAAACGACGTATTTACGGCAAAAACCTATAATGTATTGGGAAATATTTGTAGTTACCTAAGGATCGGCAATATGGCTGAGGATTACTATCAACAGGGAATTGACTTGGTAAAACCCGATCAAGTGGATTATTACCATTTGCATAACAATCTTTTCCGGTTGATGTTTTTTGATCAACGATCGACTGCTATTATTGATTCTTTTCTGCATTTTATTCCTCAGATTCAGGCCTTCCGGGATACGGGGTCATTGGTTATCGCCTATCTTAACCTGGGTTCTTTTTATTCTACCGATGGCGACTATAAACAAACATATTATTACTATACTCTTGCGGAAAAACTACTTAAATCGATTGATAATAAAAAACTTACGCTTTCCTTTTATCAATATATGGGGATTTATTATTATAGGAATAACGATTATAAAAAAGCATTGCAATATTTTACTACTGCTAAAGAAATAGCCACAAGAGATAGGAATTTAGATCAGCTATCCTCATCCCTGACCAATTTGTCATCTACTTATGCAATATTGGGAGACACTATCCGCGCATTTATTTATTTGGAAAAATATAATACCCTAAATCACCAGATTGCCGGTAGCTCGCAGGCTATTAAAGCTTATCAGTCCTACGTTTCGAGTTTTTTGGATGCCTCAAAAAATAAACTGATTATTGCAGAACAAGAAATTAAACTAAAGAATAGGCGTCTTATTTTCGTTTTGGTAATATCTATACTTATTATTCTTTTAATTTCTCTATTCTTGTTTATTGTACAACAACAAAAGCGGATTAAAACTTCCGAAAACCGGAAGCTTACCCAGGAATTGGAACAAGAAAAAGAAATTCAGCGATTGCACGACGAAAAACATGCCGAAATTCTGGAGGCTAAAATACGGGAAATTACTTCGTATTCATTACAATTGTCGAATAAAAACGAAATTTTAAAACAAATTTCAGATTTGGCACAGCAATTACCTGAACATAAGAAAGATGTAAGCGAAATCCGGAAAAAAATCAATGGCATTGTAAAAAATAATTTAAGCACGGACAGCGATTGGGAGAATTTCAAGCTTCATTTTGATAAAGTGCATCCTCGTTTTTTTGAGAAATTAAAAGCGGCCTGTAGTGGTTTAACCGAAACGAATTTGCGCCTATGCGCGTATTTCCGCATTGGCATATCGAATAAACAGATTGCCCAGATATTGAATATATCGCCCGAATCTATTATTATTCATCGCTATCGACTGAAGAAAAAATTAGGATTGACCGAAGACCAAAGTTTAGATGATTTTATAAGAGGTATTTAAATATCTCTTTTAATAACAAAAATCCGTAACCTAAAATTCTGATTCTATGAAATTTTTTCGTTTTTTTCTTTTGTTTACCGGATTTCTTTTTACCCATCCGGTCTTTGGGCAAAATGATTCTTTGGATTGGATTATACAAAAAGTACAGAATAAGTATGAGGGCATTCATTCTATGTCATATACGATTCATTATAGAATGAAGTTCCTTAGCGATGACGACACTTTTTACCATCGAAATGCGGAATGCAAAATTATTAAGGTCCCAAAAGATACTTTGTATGGATTATGTTTTTGGTTTAAAAGGATAGGAGAGGGGGCTTCAAAAGAAGAATGCTACTATGATCTTGAAAATGTGTATACTTTTTCTCCAAGCAATGACACGCTAACCGTCTACCGGGTTCATGACACTTTTGATTTAGCGTATAATTTCGAATCTGCTTCCAGAAATTTGATGAATGTTTATCTTCGTTCTGTTAATCCGCTTATCAAGAATTTAAAAGATACGTCTAACATTGTGCGATTACAATCCGTAACACACAATGGGGAAGATTGTTATTTATTGGAAATTTATTTCCCTGATGAGGAAGAACTTTCAGAAATGAAACGAAATGTATATATCCGGAAAAAAGATTTTGTGATTATAAACAGATCTTTCCAACTAAAGTCCGACGGAGATTACCAATATGAAGAATGGAATTTGACGAATATAGAATTCAATACGGTAACAAAAGAAAAATTAGACGCTTATTTCAAGAGTAAAACAAAAAAATATAAGCGTCATATTTATACGGAAGATATTCTTCCGGAATTATTGGAAGAAGGAACGCCGGCGCCTCCTTTTACAGGAACAGACCATCTTACCGGCAAGCAAATAAGTTTGGAGAATCTTAAAGGGAAAATTGCCATTCTGGATTTTTCGTATATGTCATGCCATTTCTGCGTGCAATCGATTCCTCATTTAGTGGAAATTCAAAAGGAATATTCCGATAAAGGATTAGTAATATTATGGTTAGATGCTTTTGACGGGGAAGAAAAAAGTAAAAAACGTTTAACGGATTTTATAGACAAGCATTCTATCAATTACCCTATTTTGCTTACATCTAGAAATGTAGATCATGCTTATCATGTTTCGGGCTATCCGACCATGTATGTTGTCGGTAAGGATGGAATAATAATGAAAGTATTCCGCGGTTATTCGGAAGATTTGAAAGAGAAACTCAAGGCTTTTTTAAATACCCAGGATTAAGTTATTCAAACGAAGGGCTTTATACTTCATGCGGTCTATTTTTGTGAGTTGTCAATATCAAAGAATTGAAATTTAAGATTCAAAAGACTGATCAATTCGTTTTGATATTTATCGTTTATAATTGCAAAAAAATCTTTTATTGTTTGATGAAAGTCTTTG
>JAVBLV010000074.1:0-22066 GCA_031553195.1 Bacteroidales bacterium | reverse complement strand
TTGACACGTTGAACAATGCCTTTATCAACCATCCTCAACAGATGTTTATAGATGGCCTTATCCGGCAACTCCTTTGTTGTCAGGTATCCTTTATTCTTCTGAAATAGTATTTGAAGTTTGTGATTCATATACCAAAATTTGGGACAAATATACTGCTTTTATTTAAATCAGCAGTATAATAATCCCGAAAATAAAATTACTTCGCTTATTTACAGTAATATACATTTTTAAAGGATAGAAATTAGTAATCAGCCATTTTGGTGCAAGGTGTAAGCATCTATATATAGATAGACTTACACCTTGCACCAATTTTAGAAAAGCTAAATCTTTTGTAGACAACGGATTTGTTTTGGGTTCATTTATTTTGTAACTTTGCACCATAGCCACGCGAGGACAACGATGCTACAAAAGCAGACAGGCAACGGTCATTTTCAATCGTTACAAAATCGTTACCGCTGGTTTTGAAAAAGCTTCTAAGAAATTAATTCATACGGGATTGCGAGAAATTGGTTCCTTCACCTCTCTCTCCGCTGAGATTAAAGCAAAGCCTTACACGTGTAAGGCTTTCTCGGTTTTAGGGAGTTTCTCCGGCACAAAAACGGCACAGTTATAACCTATTTTTTTTAGTCCAACTTTTGGAGTAAAAAAAAAATGTCCATCAATCAAATTTTCTTTCCGGATTTCGTCCCGGCTGAAGTTAAAGAGGGTAAAATCTGTCGAATCGTTTTCTACTCAAAAAACCCGCAAACTCAACAATTAGAGAGACATGTAGTTAAATGCAACCGTCTTAAAGACGCTAAGAAGAATTTGCAATTAGCCAAGAAGATATGCTTTGAAATAAACTCCAAATTAAATTCCGGCTGGTCCCCCTATATTGAGAGAGAAGGTGAAAAGGCATATAACAGCATCACAG
Source organism: Bacteroidales bacterium (assembly GCA_031553195.1). GTDB lineage: Bacteria > Bacteroidota > Bacteroidia > Bacteroidales > P3 > JAVBLV01. The sequence continues at coordinate 21,153 of JAVBLV010000074.1, read as the reverse complement.
AAGCTTCGGATAGCTTTCTAAAAGAAAAGAAAAAAGAACTTCGTCCCGACGGATTTAGAAGCTATAATTCCCTTACTACTATTTTCCTGAAATGGCTATCCGATAAAAAGAAAGAGAATACTTTCGTAATACTACTAAAGAAAACCGATGCCATTGCTTTTTTGGATTACGTATATAATGAAAAAAATGTCAGTAGTAAAACATATAATAATTACCTGCGGTTCTTCAAAACGCTTTGGAACTGGATGATTGAAAAAGGTTACTGTAAAGAAAATATTTTTGCAGACCTAAAATTCAAAAAAGTAGAAGAAACAGACCGTTTATTGGTTACAGATAAAATAAGAGAACAAATTAAAGAACATTTGGAAAAAAACGATCAGTATGAATTTTTGGCTATTTGTATGCTATGTTTTCAATGCTTTTTACGCGATAAAGAAATCTGCATGCTGAAAGTAAAAGATATAGATTTAAAAAATAACATTATAACGGTACTTCCCTCCGTATCAAAAACAGCGCAGAAAAGAACAATAGGAATACCTCGGAATTTACGTGAATTCTTCTTATTCTTAAATTATACCCGGCCCAATGATTATGTGTTTTCCACAGGATTTAAACAGGGAAGCAAGTTGAAAAACACGCGTGATATCGGCAAAAGATGGAATAAACTACGAACAGAACTGAGGCTTCCGGAAAAACTACAATTCTATAGTTTGAAACATACCGGTATAACCGAAATGCTGGAAAGCGGAGCTCCGGCAAAATATGTACAGGAATTGGCAGGTCATCATAGCTTGGAAATGACAGAACGCTATAAAAAGAAAAGTTCTGCACAGGAAATTCTCAAACACAATAATTTAACGTTCTAGTAATAAGTCAAACCTACAACTTCGGGCAAACCGTTATTTCTGCATCCGGATTAAACCCATCCTGGTTTACTTCATATTCGATTTTTTTACAAATCCAATCCCGATCCTTAATATGGAATATTTTCTTCACGTCATAGCTCCGGCTTGTAGGTATTGAGAATTTATATTCCGAAGAATTATCGGCAACTTTGCTTTTATTATATAGCTTGACAAAACGCCCCCATTCGCCTCTCAGGCGCAAAGTTTCATAACTATTAAGTCCCGTAGCTCTGTCTTTTATGGTGCGTTCATATTCGGTTCCGGTTGCAAATACCCAAAGATAATCTGTTTTACAACATGGATAAAGCGTATAGTTTAATACGTGTTCAAATTCAAACCGGGCTCCTGTGTCTTTCCTTACATAGTTAGGGCCGTCATAGATTGCAACATGCAATGCCGACGGACGGGCAATAGCGCTTACGCCTCCTTCTATTGCCGTCTTGATTACAGCCGATTGTCGTTTAAAACTCGTCGGCGCTACCGGAACCTGGCTATACAATCTGTCAACGCTACCCCCTTGAGTGGTTCCTATCTTTAATTTTACTGCTTTTATCGTAGCCGGAACAATTCTCAGTTTTAAAATATTAGTATTATTATTGGCTTTGGAAAATATATTTACAACGCGCGCCGCTTTTTCATGTTCGCTAAAACTATCCATTATATAGTAATTATCCGATCCGATCACATAATATATAAACGGATTGGTATTGGGATGATAATACACCCAATCAACAGCATTTAAGAAATCATCGTAGGTATAGAATTCCATTAGCCATAAGCCGTATGAAACATCCCGCCTTTTAATATCTTCCCAGATAGCGTCGGAAATGCATTGGTAGGTTGAATTGTCGCCGCTCATGCCTTCGTATGTAACGTTATCATATTCTATTCTCCCTGCGTCTTTTTCTTCTTCCAAATTCAACTCGCATTTATATTCGTCGTTTGCTTCGGGAATATATTCTTTTTCCAAATCGGTATAATATTCATGCACCCGTAAAATGTCTACTGTATTTGTTTGCGCATTTACGACAAACACAACATTGCAAAATGCTTCGGTTTCGGAAAGAAATTCGCCGACCGTCCAGTCCGGCAGGAAATCGGCATATTTTTGGGTGCTCAGTCCCGAAGATATGCCATTTATAACGAGAATTTTTTTTGTCAAACCGTCAGTTCTCAGTATATTCGTTCCTATTTTATACCCCAATACTGTTAATATTTTCTCTATATAGTATAGAAAATAAGGTTGCACATAACGATCTCCATTGTCATCGGGGTAAACATTGGCAAGGCTATCATTTACCATTACCGGAACATTGGCAAAATTTGAATTCGGATAACTATTGTTAATAGAACTTGAATTAGTGGAAGCTGTTGGAGTTGGCGTACTTCCCAACTCCAACTCCCATACTTTTTTATCGCTGCCGGCAATATAGTTCAGTTCGCTATTGCCCGACACGATTTGCAGTTGAACAGATTCGTTGCTGTTGGAAAGAATAATTTCCCGACCTCGGATTACTACGCGCCCATCCGAAATGAGTATTGCTGTTCTATTGCTGGGAATTGATTCTGCATTTGGCCTTTGGATATTCCCATAAATACATGCATTTTGCGGAATTAACAGCGAAATTTCAATATCGTACGAGTATTCGCCTCCTTTTTGATAAAAAGGATTTTCGTGTACGATTTTTATATTAAAATCTTCCGGCAATGCAACCGGTTGCCCGTCTATTAATAGTTCTGTCATTTCCGTGTAATATTTTTCTTCATTTTGTTATACAAATCCGTGGTTTCTTTGATGCCGCGTTTGCCGAGCATGTAGGTTTCGGCTACAATGGGTTCGTCTAAACGCTTGTTTAGTTTTTCGATAGCGGCGTTTTGTTTGTCGATAATACCCAGGAATGTTTGCGTATTATCTTCATAGGAGGCTTGCCTGTTGGATTGCGTTTGACTACGGCGTTCGGCGTATTGGTTTTCGGCGGTTTTTACGCTCAAGCCGCTAACAAGGTCGCTTTCGGTAAGGGATGAAATGGTATTGTTCCTTTGCGCATGATCTACTACATTGAATACTTTTCTTACGGCCGGATTACGCACAGCAAAGCGGTTCCCGACAAATTCCTCTGAGTGCACAGGTCCTTGTTCTTCATACCAGGGGCCGTTGGGCGTAAAGCCTCCGGAAGCATATCCTTGCTTGGCGGCCTCGTGTTGCTGCTTGGCAACGGCTATTTGAGTAGCGCCAGCAGCCACAGCGGCGGCAGCGGCAAGCGCGCCTAAGACAGGACCAACAGGGTATATTCCCGCCAATGCCGCATATGATTGCATGGCTGCCAATGCCGTACTGGCAATGGTTTGGGCGACCATTATAATAAACTGTTTGTCTGCGTACCTGGCTCGTATGGCTTGCGTTTTTGCTTCTTTTTCTTCTTCCAGGCGTTCCTGTTCTGCGGCGTTGCCCTTAGCGGACTTGATTAGTTTTTTATACTTGTTTTCCACCGCCATTTCTTCAGCCTGCTGGGCATTGTTTATGGCAGTAGAGAGATTATTGGTTACGTTCTCTATTTTGCCGTAGGCTTCGCTCATTTTGCCTACCAAGCCATCTAAATAGTTTTGCTGAACGACTAATCTGGCTTCGGCGGCTTCTTCCTCGGAAATGATTTTGCGCTTTTCGTAATCATCTACAATTTCCAACTCGCGCCTTTTCAATTCTTCCAGGCTCACTAAGTTATATTTACCTTCGGCGTCTGCACGATCTTTCTTCCTACCCTCTTCGGTTTCGGCATTGTTTTCCGAAACCTTAATTTTCAGTTCCTGTTGTTGTTCCGGAGAAAGCGTGGTAAGGGAAAGTTTTTTTTGCAGAAACTCAGCTTCTAATTTCAGCAGCGCTTCTTTACGGGTCGATTCATCTTTGAATTCCTTGGCAATCGCTTCTTTTTGCCGCGCCTCTTCTTCATCCAGTTTCTTCATTTGCTCGGCGGCATACTTGGCATTTTCATCTACCATTAGTTTTTCTTGCGCCTTGCATGAATTTTCTTCGATTTCTTCTTTTAGTTTAGCCGCCTGTTCTTTATTGATGATATTTGCTTTTTCAGCATTGTCGATAATTTTTTTGGCTTTTTCAACTTGTTGGCTGAGCTTAACTAAGGCAACGGCGTTCTTATCCTGGGCTTTTAACTCGAATTGATCATACACGCCTTCCAGTTGCTCCAGGAGTTGAAGTTCTTTCTCTATTTTCTTTATTTCAATATCTTGGATTTGGTTATCAATGTCGCCTGTATTTTCTCCTTTCTTGATTTCTTTCTGATTCTTGAGCGTTTCCAACTGCAAATCTTCCATTTTTTGGTTAAAAGCTTTTTCAGCTTCTAACCGCATGTTATAATCCGTTTTTGCTTCGCCCTGCAAAGTTTTCAGATATTCCTCCTTGGCTTTTGCCTGTGCATTCTTATATCTGTCTTCTTCCGCTTTCAATGCAAGCCTGAGTTTCTTCGCTTTTTCGCTTTCCTTTTCTTCTGGAGCATAATCTCCTATGGTAGTTTCGGTTGAGGGATTAATTTTACCTTTTAATCCATCGAGATATTTTTCTTTTTCTTGAATTTTTTGCTTGGCCTCATGTTGTTGTGTACTGGGGATAAGACTATACCCCTCTTTTAAATCCTGAATTTCTTTCTCTGTTTTGGCAATTTCATCCAATATATGTTGCCGTTCCTTATAAGGTTTAAGAAGTTCATTTTGCGCATTTATCTGTTTTTGAATGTCTATTTTTGTTTCCTTAGTTTCAGCTGTATTGAGCGCAGTTGTAAGTTCATTTATTTTTTTGATGATTTTATCCATATCACTCAAACTCTTTTGAGCATCATCTTCTTTTATAAAAGGTTTAAATTGTGAATCTATCTTTTTCAATCCCTCCTCTTGTTCTTCTACAACGGCCTTAAAATCTAAATAATAGTCCCACAAAAACTTTGAATCGGAACTGGATTTCCAACCTTTTTTCAAGGAATCTGTTATTTCACGTATAGTTTTATTATTCTTTGATTTTACAGCCTCAAGAAATTTGTTATATGTTTTTTCTGCAAGCGCTTCGTTCTTTATATTCGCTTTAAAAATGGCTTCTATCCCTTCTTGCGCCTTTATCTGTTTATCTATAGTTCCTTTTAAAAAGTCATCTGTTTTTTGGTTTTTATACTTTAAAGCTATTTGTTGTTCCAATGCCCTGTTTACAGCAAGTTGTGCATTTTCTATATTCGTGATGTAACCATATTCGTTAATCAAGTTTTTAAGATATGGACCGTATTTAGCCTTGAGTTCTTCCAAAATCCTTTTCCGTTCATCTGTTCCGGCATTTGCGCGTTTATAAGCTTCAAAAAGTTCGGTAGCTTTTTGTTTTTCCAACTCCAATTCGGCATTGAATTCACGCATAGTTTTTTTTGCTTCATTGGCTTTTGAAATAAAAGAATAAATAGCAACTCCCAAAGCAGTGATAACCGCCAATAAAGCACCCAATGAACTTGCTTTCATTACGCCTGCCATTGCAATCCATGCTTCTTTTGCTTTCTTTAAATTTCCTGTAAAAATTGCAATTACAAGGTTTAAGGCTGCTTGAGCAACGGCTTTTGTTGTAAGCCATGTTGTAGCTAATTTATCTTGAACAATACTGGCAATTGTAGCATCTACGTACTTTTTCTGCCAAAAAGCAGCTAACTTTGTTGTAGCAACATAAACCCCCATCACAACAGCCAATTTCACTAATGTACTTCCATACTTACTGAAGAAATTAATCACAGAAGGCATCATTTTAATGATGTAGGTAAGCGAATTAGTAGATGTTAATAAGGCAGGATTCAACCTTGCACCCAACTCTAAAGCCGATTCTTTAAATTCTTTTCTGGCTTTCTCCAGCTTTGCCTTAAGGTTGTTATTCTTTACATTATATTCGTTGGTAAGCGACGTGGCTTCAGAGAAAGCTTTGTTTGAAATATCCTGCGCTTCGGTAACAAGGTGTATGTTGGTCGCTAAGGAAGAAACGACTTCGGCTGCCCTGGCCGCATCCAAACCCATGTCTTTGAAAATGGGAATCAATTGCTGTAAGCCGCCTTTGCCGCCAAGCGATTTCAAAACAACTACTAACGCCTGATTCATGTCGTTTTTAATCATGTCGTTAAATTTGGAAACTTCCATACCGGCAATCTGAGCAAATTCACCCGGTTTGCTCATCATTTTCATGATAAGCTTTTGAAAAGCCGTTGCCGACATTTCTGTTTTTTCTCCCGCCTGATCAAGCGCCGAAGCAAAACCAAGCACGTTTTGGATGGATAAGCCAGCTTGAGCGCCGATTCCTCCCAAACGTTGCGCAAAATCAACCAAATATCCCTCCGAAGCGGTTGACGATTGCCCCAGTTCATTGATAGCCGAACCAATAGATAACATCCTCCCTTTAAGATCTAAGCCATCTAGTTCTTCGGTAGATTTTTTATAAACTTCTGTAAGTTTACCGATGTTTTTAATAGCGCCCTCTCCCAAATCTTCGCCCAAGGCTACATTGATTTGGTTGCCGGCTTCTACAAAGTCTAGGATATCCTTTTTGCCGGTAATACCTAACTTTCCGGCATCACGGGCCAGGTTGTTCAATTCCTCACGGGCGGTGCGGGTATCCATTTGTTTGAAAGCCTCGTTCAGGTCTTCTACCTGTTCATGGGTGAGACCTGTGGTTTTCATTACATCCGAATAGGTATCGTCCATTTTGGCCACATCTTCCGAAAGTTTCCTGAAGGCAAATGACAAACCGGTAACCGTGGCAATAGCGCCGGTAACCATGCCGAAATATTTGTTAAAACCGTTGGCCATACGGCTCATTCCCGAAGTAGACGCGGCAGTTTGTTGGTTTACACGTTGCAATTCGGTGCGAACCAGAGTAATTTTATCGCGCAATTCGTTCCACTTCTTACTTCCACGTACGACAGCATCAGAGTTCATCTGTCTGTTAAGTTCGGTTAATGTGCGCTGTAATTCTTTAGGCTTGGCAGTAGACAGATTATTGAGAACCGTATTCACATCAAAAGCAGCTTTACGGAGCGCCGTAGCTTCTTTGGTTGCTTTCTTTAATTCATCTTGCGCTTTGCGCATACCTTTTAGGTCGCCGACATTATTGCAATCGATTATTTTTTTGCGTAATTCTTCAGCTTTTTTACCAAGGGCGGTGAGTTCATCACGCGCTTGGCTTCCGTTTATATGCAACGTATTAGTAGTGGTGCGGTTATTGCCTGCCATTTTAAAACTATTTTGATATCTAACAAAAGTAGTTTGGGGCTTTGGGGCAAAAAAAGACAACAGGTGGAACAAAAAAGCCCTTGCAAATTCATGCAAAGGCCTTCACACACTATGAAAAAACAAAAATAATTCGCAACACGAAGTTGGAATTAGAACAAATTGAGCAATCGACGGAAAAATACGCAAATCTTTTTCCTTTTAAAAAATATAAACGCGGCTATTGCAAGAATAAGGACAATAAGCAAGCTGTAATAGATGTAGGCAAAATTGCTCTTATGCGCTGTTTCTTTTACTTTGATATCGGTTGTATTTTTAGATTTATCGGCAAAAGAAAATTGATAGCCGGAACTGTCTTTCTTTTCTTCCGTGGTAATGGAAATGGTGATACTCCGTTTATTCCTGTCGATAATGGTTTCGCTTTTAAGCGGATAATTTCCTTTTGCATCCGGAAGAAGTTTTGTGTCATACTCGCGGATCACAATCACCTCGTCCGTACTTTCGGCGGCGCTGTCTCTTTTTGAAAGATTGGCATTACTGGTATTTACGCCGTTTTCATTTGCTTCAATATTATTTGCCTGCTTGGAAGAAGCATTTAAAGCCACATTTTTGGGCGTTTTGCAAGCTGTAATGAAACAGACAAAATAGAGCAGAATGAGTAATTTACTTTTCATCTTCTAGCGCTTTCACAATAGTACGGATAATAGATTTTAAAGTGTTGGCATAATTTGGGTCGGTTGCATACCCCGCCTTGGCAATTTCTTCAGCAAAACGGTTTGGATCGCCTTTCACCTTTAAAGCCTCCGAATAACGTTTATTTTTAAAGAAAAAATCGGAATGATCAGAAAAACATTCTTCCGGCGTGTCGTACTTGCGGAACCAGTCTTTTACCCTATATAAATATTTTCCATCCGTGCGCTTTGTTATCGAAATTACTTGAGGAAAACGGGCTCCTTGTTTATCGTCCGAAAGCGCTTCGGATGTAGTAAGCAATTGCTGTTTGTTTTCAGCTGTGTCTTTTGCAGCTTTTACGCCAAAAAACATATTACCAGGCGCCGATTGGCCCCAAGCGCTTTCCAAAGCTGCTTGCGCCAAAATAAAAATGGCTGAAATCCCTGTTTTTTCTTGCGTTTGTTTGGCAAACAGATAGAATTTTTTTACAAAATCATTTGGTTTCATATCTTTTTATTTTTCGTTTTTTTTTCATACTCCAAGAACTTTCCAAGTTCCGGTATGCGCTCCATGAATTTCAAGCCGACAAAAAAATCTAAGAAGGCAATAATTCGGCTATGTGGGAGAATACGTTTTAAATTTTTGTTAATATTTGATATGTAAAAAAATATAAATACATAGGTAAGCGTTTTTACTACCAACAGGCTTTCGTCCTTGTCGCCCATACGTTCCCCAATAACAAACGTACTTGCAATTATACTAGCATAAATAGCGGCATAAAAACAGGCAAACATTGCCTTTTTAAAATTGAAGCGAGTTTTATTAATATTTATATCAGTGTATATTCCTAATATTAAATCTATAACCACCAATCCGGCTAAAACAAAAATAGCATTATGTACCGGTTGCAGATAAGCTATTATTGAACTTATAATTCCTGCAATAATGAGTTTAATTGAATCCATAATCAGCAAGGCTATTATTCGGTTTCCTGCAAATCAATGATTTTTAGAAACTCGTTTTCGTCTAAAAAAACATCCAAGTTATCCGCCTCCTGCCAATTTTTGGCGTCCGATTCAGGGGCGAATACTAATTCAGAGCTATGGATTAAATACCTTTCCCCGTTTTTCTCATAATTACCTTTGTCGTTTTTTTCTGCTTTTATTAAAACTTTCCCCAACGAAGGTTTTAATCCTATTGTTATTATTTTTTTTGTTTCCATGATTTTATGATAAAGTGTAGTTTTTGCTAGTTAATAGCGCTATTGCTAATTGTCCATCTTCGGTTTGGTTGAATCTTGCAAGATTTGTTGATCCAAAAATAATGGTTACTGTGACATTTCCCGTATTGTCTCCCGCTTTTTTTGCAAAATCATAAAATGATGATAGAGAAAAACATTGAGATGCTGATATATTTAGATTTGATGGAATAATATAGCCCTCTTCTATATTTATAGATTGTAGCGCATAACAGAGGCTGAGCATCCCACTTCCGATAGTTGTTACGTTTTTTGGAATAACTATTGACGTTAACGATTTGCACTCTCCAAACGCAGCTTGCTCGATAGTTGTTACGTTTTTTGGAATAACTATTGACGTTAACGATTTACACCCTTTGAGCGCGAGTGCGCCAAAAGACAACACGCCTTCCGGAAGATATATGTCTACTAACGCCGGACACTCATAAAATGCATTTTGTCCAATACTCGTTACTCCCTTAGGAATAGTTATTGATACTAATGATTCACTGGAGTTAAATGAGTTTCTTAGGTTTAAATTATTCGCGCTTGTATTTTCAGATGTCGAGAAAAATTTTAAAATTTTATTCACCGGAGTCAACATGTCTTGTTGAATTGTAATTAAATGCGCATCTCCTATATACGCCCAAAGAATATCATTATAGCGCATATTGCAAGAGATGTTACGGCTATTGTTATATACCATTATCCATCTTGTCTTATAGCCTAATGCACATTGCTTTGCCTTCGAATCATCCCAGATATGCGTTATTGACCCGTCTGACGGAGCTACTTCGTAGGTAGCCCCGTCAGATGTTTTATATATTGTGTTTTCGGCTCCCAAATAGGCATTGTTTATCACAATGTCTGCGCGGCTATCTAATATAAGGTAGATAGCTCTTTTATTAGTTGCCGGATCAGCGTTAAATATTTCATTTATCTGAAACCAGTCGGAGCGAGGTTGAGGATCATCATTCGGCGTAGCGCCACTTTTGGAGATATTATGCAATCTTACCAATCCCATCATTCTGTCCTCCCATGTTGAATGGTGTAACTTATCTGGATTTCATTTGTTGGCTTGAATTTCGTGAAAATAAGAAATCCATTACCGAGATATATACCTCCTTGAGGAAGCGCCTCTATAGCCATCCATGCATTGTAGCTTTTATTAAGCGGCGTTACGTCTACTATATCATTATTTTGGATTGCCGGATATTCTACTAAATATCCATATCCACCTTCTACAATTCCGAACTTATCCGGATATAATGTTGCCGATCCTATGACTGGGGTATCATCTGTTTGTGTTGTCGGGTTTTCGCTTCCCATGTTAAAATTTTCGTTAAAGAATTGGACGGCATCTTTTACTTTGGTAAAACCTTTTTCCTCTGTCTCTACGCTTATTGTCAGGCTTTCTACTGAAGTATAGAAATGCTGTTTATCGCATTTTACTTCCGAATAGATGGAAAAATTTTCTCCTTCTACGCCCGAAGCTTTAAATTTGTTAGGCAAAGTATATTCTTTGCCATTTTCGACCACTTGGATAGTCGTATCGCTTATTTTTTTTATTTTCAACATTCTGCAATTAATTAAACTTGATAAATACGTCAATATCAATTTGTGGAATATTTAAGCATCCGAATACAATAGAACCGTCCACAAAATTACCTTCATCGTCAAAAATTTGCTCCCCATCTGCGATATATAGTCCCGCATCGTAAAAAGCCCTGGCATTTTCTGGATTGGTAGGAGCCGGCAAACGGAATTCAATTTGTTCGAAGTTATCGAACTTTATTCCTTCAATCCTTTGCGTTAAAGATTGAGAATCCCAACCGCCCGCAGCTAAACCATATGATGATCCCGGATTAAAGTAACGCGTCAAATCAATTTCTTTTATCGGCATATTAGATGGATTCGCTCCGCTTGCTGATTGCATAATGCTTTGCACGTTGAGCGTATCATTGCCTGAAGAAGTTATTTTATCGACTTGTAAATACTCAATAAAATATGGATCAATAAAAATATCGAGACAGATCAATTCGGAGTTATCCGGCGCTAAGATTAATCTTGCTTTTGTAACAATAGAGGCGTCTGTGCCCGAAGTAATTCTCAGGTCTGCATCGGCAATTTGGGTGTAATAATCTCCGCTTTTTACAAACGAAATTGCATATTCCAACTGAAAAGACTGAGTATATGACCTGCCAATAGCGTTGATTTCAATTTTACCATTTACAAAATTCGAATGCCCCTCAAATATGCCCAAAGTCATCCATCCGGAGAATCCGTTCGAACCCTGCGGCCTGTCTATCCGCACAGATAGCACATCTTTGTTTTGGTCGAAGTATTTTTTTGTTATAAAATCATGATCGTTGAATACATCCCCGCTCGAATCCCTTACCATCATAAGTCTGTGAGCTGCATCGCCGATCCATTTCCGGCCGCTTCCCGTAATATCCTGAGATGTAAGCGTACTAATAATATCAATACCTCCGCTGTTGTTCTTTACTTTTATTTTAAAAGTAACTTCCTGCTCGGCAACCGACGGATAAAAAATAAATCCGAAATACCTTTCCTGTCCAATAGTCAGTATACCTATTTGTTTTATAAAATTTCCTCCCGTTATATTCCTGTTCCCGTTACAAACTATAGACGGGTATCCATGGTTCATACAAACAACCTGATAGATAAATTTATATGATGCAAACGAAATTTCGAGTTCGGCCTCTAAAATAGAGGCTTTATTTAGATCCTGACTGCACCTGGCAAAGCAAATACACTTATTTTCGTTTATGATAGTTTGATTCGCAAAGATAGTTTGTGTAACAACTTTAAACGGAGATAATATATCTACTTTTTGCTTGTACTCTTCGTCGAAATCGTGGGTTGACAATCCCTTTCCGGCTACTTTGTCCACTTTGCCGGAAATGCTCCCGACCAGTTGTTTATCTTCGTTAGAGTAATCATTAGTGGATAATCCCTTTCCGGCGACTTTATCCACTTTACCAGAAATAGTTCCGACCTTTTGCTTGTCCTCATCCGTATAATCGTTGGTCGACAATGCCTTCCCGGCGACTTTATCCACTTTATCGGAAATGCTCCCAACCAGTTGCTTGTCTTCATTGCTGTAGTCGTTAGTGGATAATCCCTTGCCTTCAACTCTCTCAACTTTTTGAGTAAGTAATATATCCAACTCCGGACGCGAGTAAGTTTCTGTCTTTTTATAATAATCCGTCATGTCCGTTGATGTGGATCCGATAAACTCGTACAGGGTTCCCATCCACATATACTCATCGTACAGATCGGTCCCATTTTCACTTTCTTTTGGGACAAAGTATATATATTTATCTTCACCTACTGCGGGTAATTCTTCAACGATAATTTTTTCAAGCCGTTCGGAATTAGCCATCAATTCATTTACCTGCCCCAGTGTAACTACTTCGTTGCTATTTATGGCGCGGGCGCAAACAATAGTCTTTGTAGTGCTATTGCCATTATCCGTAATTAGTTGCAGGTCTTGCGTTACCGGAGCGGCAGAAGAAAGCAGGTCTACTTTCCTTTTATAATCATTATCAAAATTATTAGCAGATAATCCCATCCCTGCAACTGCCGTTACTTTTTTCGAAAGCAACAAGTCAATATCGGAGCGCGAATAGGTCTCGTTTTTCCGGTAATAATCCGTCATGTCGGTTGCCGTCGATCCGATAAACTCATAGCTATTACCCATCCACATATACTCGTCGTACAGATCGTTCCCGCCCCCATCCCTTTTAGGAACTAAATAGATAAGTTTCGCATCGCCGATTGCCGGCAATTCATCGTCTACAATTTTCTTCTCCAGTTTCTCGGAATTGGCCATCAGTTCGTTTACCTGTCCCAATGTAACTACTTCGTTACTATTTACGGCGCGGGCGCAAACAATGGTCCGCGTAGTGCTATTGCCCGTATCGGTTACTCCCTGCAAATTTTGCGTAACAGGATTGGATCCTGAGCCGAATGAACTTATTTTTTTGTACGCTACATTACCGGTGTAATTCTCAACGACAACTACGTAATATGAATTATCCCCATCGGGATATTCAACTAAATTTTCTAATGCAACTTGTCCTTTAACAGTCGTCTTAACGGCGGAAATATTTATTTTGTCCGAAGCGAGTAGGTCAATGGCTTTGGATAACAATGAAACTCTCTCGGCAGGGGATATTCTTATTGAGTCTTTATTTAATGAAAGAATAGATTGTAAACCATTAGTAAAACTGAGAAAATTTCCGGATGGAATTGTATACGTTCTGTCTTCGGCAGATTGAGACAAATTGGTTTTACCCAAATTGGCGTTGACGTCCTGTTCTCCCAAAAAATCTAATAATAATGTAAAAATTTCCGCTATTACGTCTTTTGTAATACCTTTTGTTCTGGTTTCATTCTTTACGGCAGAAATTTTGGTCTGTATGCTCGATTTCTCTATCGCCATTTTAATTTTTTTTTCTGCAAATATGGTTGTCTTGAATGCGATAAAAAAAGACAAGTCCGTTTAGCGCATGTTTTCGTAAAAATTATAATCTCCTAATGTTTTTTGCATGAGTACATGAAATTCTTCTCCATACATTTCTGCCATTTTATCCAGGATCACCATTACGCTGCTGAAGTATTTTTTCGATAACCATGGCTTCTTTTTTCGGTTGGGCGTAAAACCAAGGTCGCCGCCGTTTTCTTTACTTATTTCCCGTCCGGTACCACGCTCAACATAAATTCCATATTCGTTAAAAATATGAGTAATTTTAGCGGCATCGCCTCCAGATTGCATCGCTATTTGTTCATCCAGCGAAGCCAACAAAGCCCCTGTGTCTCCAATACCAAACTGTGCCATTTTGTCCATCCAAATGGTAATCATCATTTGCGCCCAGGCACGGATGTAGGCTTCACGATCGGCGCTAAGATTCCCATTCGTTACCATCATATACTAGGTTTGTCGGGATTTCTATTATTATATTGAAGTACAATCCGGTGCAACCCGAAACAAAATATCCTGGTATTTCGTGGTAGGCAATACGTTCGGTATCCAGATAGGTCATTTCGTTTTCTAAACGGGAACGGTCGGCAATCAGCTTGCTAAGGATGTTCCGGTAAATTTGCCTACATTCATCCAAAGCGGCTTTTTGCATATCCATTTTGTTGAACGGGAATTTTTTAAGCAGGAAAATAGTATACGCCCGTTTTTCGAACCAGGCCCCTCCCTTTTTAATGCTTGCGCCGTCTTCGGTATCATCTATACAGAAATAAGCCTTTTCGCTTGTAAAATTATGTATGGTTTCTTCCAAATGGTCGATGCCGGTTACACGGCAAAACTTGTACTTTTTTTCGGAAGTCAATTTCATCCGCTTGCAGATGTTTTCAAAATAAGCGTGTGCGTTGAACATGTTTTATAACTATAAACTATGAATGATGAACTATGAATTAAAAGTCTCCCACAAATCAAAAAATCCTTTTTATCTCCCTTTAGGGGAGAATTAAAGAGGGGTGGGCATTTAGGGGGCTTTTCTCTTCAGTCTATCGATATATTTCCGGGTTTCTTTGGCTTCGAGGGCTTTGGCGTCCAATTCGGCCAGGGCGGTCCAGACTTCGGTATTGAGAACGGCTTGCGTTTTGGTTACATCGCCCCCATGCAGATTGCGGATCATATTATTAATATGTTCACGCATATTGATAGGCGCCGGTTCTTTCTCGTTATCCTCGTCCGGTTGCACCTGGACAAAGAAATTAGGAAAATGTTGCATGAAAACGGTTTTCAATCCTGCATACCAAAGGAAAACCGTGTAGCGTTCCGCTTTTTTGAGAGAAGCAAAGCGTTTGCTTTTTTGAGGCGTTATGGAATCGGAAAAGTTTTTCCCGTCGGTATAGAAACAAGCGGCCAAACAGTTCAAGAAATTTTCTTTTTTGGTGTGCAGAAATGCCTGATAGTAGTTTTCGCAGGCAATATACTGATGAAAAGGAGCGCCGCGTAAACGAGCATCCACATGCGTATATCCTTTCAACTTTTGCAAAGGCGCAATTTCGGTAATTTCCTGCGTAAGGAATTGCATGTTATTTTGTACAAACCAGGCAATTTCTTCCGAACTAAGTTCAAAGGGTTCCTTGTACTTTTTATGTGTGTACAAAATAGCGTTCCCCCCGGTGGAAACAATCGGTTTCAATCCGGTAAAACGTTTAAATGCAATCGTTTTTATTTCCAAATCGCTCAGATTGGAACAAAACAAATTGCTGACAAAAAGCAGTTGTTTCGCATCTAGCTGGTTCCATCGTTCCGGAACGGTCAATTCTATTTTCATACGCTAAAGAAAAAAGTAGGATCGGTTTTTTTATTCTGATATTTTTCGCTGATTTTAAGCGCGTAAGTTTGCGAAGCTCTGTAAGCCGGGTATTTCTCCAAATTGTCTACCATGGCGTTGATAGCCGTTTCGATAATTGAATATGCCTGTCTATCCTGGTTGGAAAGCAGACCACCCAGCGCAGTTTGCATATAATTATAGATCAGATTATCTTCATGAGTAAACCCGTTCTTCCGGCGCTTGTCTATCAATTCATTCAGATACTCTGGCGACACATACTTGGCTAAGGTATGTGTTTGCATTAACAGCAACTGTGGACGCAATTCCATGAGTTGTACCCGGGTTGAATCTGCTTTGCCTGAATATTTTTTCAATTCGCCTCCATACCAGAATAAAGTATCGGTAAGCATGGGGAAACAACCGGCTTTTTGCCACAACGCGAGCAAATCGGCATCTTTGTATACTTTCTGTAAAAGCAAATCGATGGAGCTGTCCATACGCAAAGGACATTGCGCCTTCAGTTTTTCAACCCGTTCGCGGCTTGCCGGCGAAAGGTTTGAATTATTTACAATGCCAAAGCCGTTTGACGTCAATATCAAGTCGATAAATGAAATTGCTTCGACAAAAGCTTTACAGGCAATAATGACTTCAAGTAGCGATTTGATTTCATCACTACATTTATCAGCTAAAGAGCTAAATAACTCTATTCCTAACACTTCATCCTCTAACCACATTTCGGCCGTATCAATATAGGTTTCCAAACGGCTATATGCATTTTCGTCGCCGTCATTGATCAAGCCTTCAACGGTGGGTATGGCTTTTACAAATTGTTCCTGTGTTTTTAGTATTTTCATTTTTTCGTGAGTTGTGAATTGTAAATTGAGCGAGGGTTTCACTTCAAGTGAAGCCCTCGCTTAGTCCCCCTTTTTTTGGGATTTAAGGGGCTTCTCTAAGCGTGTTTTCCTCTGCATCTTTGCCTTTATCCAAGGTTGTCAATGTAATCACCGGCACATCGAATACAACATCTTTCCAACCGTTGAATTCTTTGATAACAAACAGAGGCTCTAACAAAATATCATGATAGGCTTTTTCCAATGCTTGTTTAATGGTAAAAAGTTCGCGTTGAACGCTTCCGGAAAAACCGCCCTTACTTTTACCAGGCGCAGCGCCCACCAAGTTGGGATGGATATTATCGGCATAACAAAGCATGTTAGCCGCCTCTTCGCTATCTTCAATCCAGTCTCCACCCTCTTTACTATTATCGACTACTTTAATATTGATAAGGCTTTGCAAAGCGCCTTTTACAGGATCGATAAAAGTTCCTGTAATCCACAGCTTGCCGGAGTTTTCGATACCACAAACAAATGTCTTTATGGCCTCCTTTTCTTTTTTCACCCGCTCTACTTTTTCTTCAGTTTTCGTTATGTTTTCCAACTCGAAAAGTTTATCCCAATAGCTTGGGTGAAGTTCTACAAGGTATTTGATTTGCGCATGATTTTTGAATTTGGCTTTTTTACCAGCCGGAATCATTTGCTTGATATCATACCAGCCGGAATTGAATACAGAACAATAATAAGGCATGGGATAGTATTTGCTTCCGGGAACCGGAAAAGCATTGATAACAGCAAATTTCCTTGTTTTAGTAGGCGTTAGCTTTTGTCCTTTATCGTTTGGCTTTTTACCCAAACGTACTTCCAGGTCGCCGATCGGATCGCATACATCCAAAGTCTCGATGACTTCTATTTCATCTTTGCTTGGATTTTTTTCCCAGTTGGCAAAAAATACATGTTCTACACAACCATTTGTATTACAGGTTTCGAAACGGCAATATTGGGCTTCTTTGTGGCGCAACTTTACAATCTTTGTTCCTTCATTATTCAGAATAATTATTGAAACCGTGAAAAAGAAATGTTTCATGTCGGTCGCCTGTTCCAGAAAGTAGCGCGGCAAGCGATTATACTTGAAAAAATTCTTTACTTCTTCAGCTAATTCTTGTTCTTCATTTTTCGGTTTGACCGAAATACCCGAAGCATAACAAGTTAGAATATTGAATAACTTGTTTTGGCTCATCACCTCATCTTTTCGGATTTTTTCCAAAATATTATTGGGCAACAAATTGTCGCTGCCCCAAGGCACATAGCCCTTATATTTATCTAACCCACTTATTTTGGTTGGCGTTGTTTCATCATAATCGAACATATTTTCACCCTCATCCATCATATTGATGATTCCGGCTACTTTGTCGTTTACTTCAAAAACATGTAGATTGTCTCCGTATTTCATTATAAATAAATTTCTAAGTCGTTAATACTGAATATCTGAATCATGCGAAGCGTGCGAATCTGATTGCTGGTTTTTGATTTCATGTTAAAAGTGTCTTTTCGTGTATAGTGTGTAGTGCAGAACACGCCTTTCCACTCAAAGATTTCTCCATTTTTTTTCCACGCCTTGATATTCACAGGGCTGTTATAGCTTGTATTTTTAAGTACCTCGCGGGCGGGATTTACATGTAAATGCATAGTTGTAAATTTGTGTTATCCGAAATAATCATCAAAAAATTCGTCGAAGAACCGGACTTCGTCAAAAATAGGATCCAAAGGCGAAATGGTTATATTCCCGCCCTCTTCGGTTTCAAAAAGATTCTGATTGGATTGGCTTAACCTGTAGGAAAATTCAAAAGCCGGCAATTCGCTTCTTGATGAATTCCGCAGAACTTTGGCCTCGAGGATGGTTATTTCATTTGCGGCTTGTCCGTTAACAAAAAGCCGGATTTGATCGGAAATAAACAGTTCTTCCATCCATAAGGCCATATTGCGGGGAAGTACGCCCGTTTTGATTGTGTGCTTACGCGTAAGGTCAATATGTTGGTTTTTGAATTTTCCGTTGAAAAATCTGGTCAGGAATTCGTATTTGTTTTCGCGCTCGATAATGCCATTGAACGATAGGGTTTCTAATTGGCCGAACGAGTTTTTAAATATAAGGTTAAGCGCCGGAATATTTTCCCGGTCGACAATAAAATGTTGGGTACGCTCGTCGACCGTTATGGTTATATCCAGTAATTCATGTCCGGGATAACCGCTTTCTATTCCTTGAACGGAAAAAGAATATCCACCGGCCGAATACGCTCCTATTGTAAGAGAACTTACCGTTGTGATCGTCCTTTTTTCGCCGGTTGTTTTATTCCTGATCGTGAATTTTACGTTGATGTTGCGGCGTCCCCTGTTCACCGTTGACATACAGTACAAATGCTCAACCGAATCGGGATAAATAACTTTATATCCTTTTAAGGAACTAAGAAACGACGAAGCGAAGTAATCTTTAAAGTTATTCTCCATGGCGAGCTTGCAATACGCAATCTGGAAACTGAATTGCAACGCTATGGTATTGGCGCTGCCGGCATAGGCGGTTTTAACGGTTACGTCCGCAACATTGCTAAATGGTTGGTTTTGGATTACCTTACCCAGGTCGCGAAGATAGAAAAAACCGTCGCCGTCGGGAGAATAGGTTTCCCTTAATATCTCCTGGTCTATTTCTACATTTACAATCCGGACTACAACCAGTATATTTTCCTGCGTAGTAGATCGGAATTTTATGTCCGGGAAATTGCCCGTGAAAAAGCCGTCGCAATCGGTAAGTTTAGTAATAGCCATAAGTCCCTTGTTACATTTTATGCAAAAATGCGACAAGGGCTTGAAAAAGAAAAAGACATAAAAAAAGCCCCGCCAAACTTTGGCAGGGCTTAGTCAAGGATTACGAAAGTGTATTAATCAAACGAAATGCACTTGACTTAGTTCTGATGCAAATTGATGCAACGAATGTTCTATCTTTTCAATTGTTTTTACGCTGGGTTTCCTGCGTCCTGTAACATAATGGCTTAATTGCCCCTGATTGATTCCCGTAAGACGGTGTAATCCTGCCAAGGAAAGCACTTTAGAATAATAAGCCAAAAAGGAAGCTACATCGTATACAAATTGAAAATTTACTTCTTCAAAAGGTTTATTTTTTTCTGCATAAAGTTTTTTCATATCTCCATACGTTATTTTAAAATCTGTAACGGCTTCTTCAACTGTTTTGCCATCCCCAATAATTCCATAAGTCAATTGATTTTCGTCCAAATCAATATAAATACTGTAAGTACCGTCTGCGCCTCTTTCAATAAATGCTTGTACTGTTCTCATAATTTTTTTGTTTTAAATCAGGGGTTATAATTTAACCCCTGATAGTTTTTCAATACTTTTTTGTGTTCCGAATTTCGCTTCTTCGCTTTTGTGGTAACTTAAAGGAAACTCTTTTTGAGTGATTGGGCTGTACCAAAATGGGTGGTTTGTTCCGTCCCATACCCAATAACACCCTTTCTTCTTGAGCTTTCGCTCGATTTCCGAATACTTCATAATGTCAATGTTCGTTTGATTAATACACTACAAAGATACGAATATTAATATCACACACAAGTGAATGATATTATTTTTAATATCATTTAACATTCTGTTTTTCTTACAAACATCTAAAACAGCACTTTAACAAAAGCCCCACAAATAATGCAGGGCTTCATTTGCAACTTTCAATTTTCAACTGTCCGTCATCTCGCTCTTTTAAAAGCCATACAGGCTTGGCGTCTTCAAACGCTATTGTGTAGCCGTATGAAACTAAGCATGCAGAAATCAGTTCGGGACTTATTTCGCCCATACCTACAAGATCAAGGGCAATATCTTCCGAACTTTTTTTGATGGTTGCATCCGCTTCGGTTGCCGGAGCAAACTCCCCGCAATAGCGGGATAAAATAATTTTTTCCCAGTTAGTCTTCATTTTTCACCTCCTTTTTGATATTAAATAATTGAAGTTCTGTTTGAATATAAGAAAGCTGCCTGAGCGTTTCTATAAAATCCAACTGCGAAAACTCTTCATTAATGATGTTATCAAAATTCGTAAGGAGCAGCTTGATCACATCACCAACTGTATTCGAAAAATTATTAGCAGTTCCACCCTGCCAAGTGATCAATAGTTGTTCAAATTTCGGCGTAAGATACACGCCATTGATACAAGTAATTTTATCACCGGCCGGAAAGTCTCCCCTTTGGGGAGATTTAGAGGGGTTATTCATTGCGCCCTCCTTCCTTCTACAGTTTTCAAAATAGAACGGAATTCGCGCTGATCGCTCGTAGCAATAAAGCGAATAACGTTCGCAAGCGGAATATCATTAAAATGGATAATAATTTTGCCCGTTTGGGCGTAGCCGATAAGCGTATCTAACAAGATCGCTTTTTCTCGGTGTGTACTCTTAGATAAAAACGTCAATACATCACATAAGGATGTTTGGCGCTTAGCTCTGTGGATTTTTTGAACGCCCGTAGCGTTCGTTTGACTGTTTTGTGTTGTCATAACAAAAAGTATTTGAAATAAATAAAAAAGGCAGGTCACTGACAACACAACCATGTATTGCTACACAGAAAGTCTCGGGACTTACACCCGTATGCCTGCCTAAGCTCTTAAATAAGTTTCTTGCTACTTGTAGCATCTAGTTGAATTGATTGTGTTGTCGAATGCAAAAGTACGACTAATTCTTTAATTTATGAGAAAACGCCAAAAAAAATGAAAATAATAACTGCAATAATAAAAATAGCGACACTGTCCATACTTATGTGTAAATAGAAAACTACGGGCAAGATTCTCGTAGTTTTTTTATTTATTTATAACTTTGAAAAAGAAAGGACACAAAGCATGGAGATTCCCAAAGAATTATTAAGCAAAGAATTTTTGTCTC
>JAVBLV010000047.1:0-32701 GCA_031553195.1 Bacteroidales bacterium | reverse complement strand
CAATCCCTTCATACATCACAGGTTTTTAAGACCTGTGATGTATATATCTAACATCTGTATTTATTGATTTTTGAACTATCTATTTAGTCTAAGTTTTCAATTTTAAGACAGGGTGATGCAAGTGGCTTTGCATCACCCTGTTTTTTTATAATGGTTGTTTAAAAAAAATATGAAATATTTGAAGACTAAAATTTTTGTTTTTTATCAAAGATTTCATCCAAATAACCCCGCTATTCCTTTACAAATTTTATTCTCCAAACAGATATTTATTTTTTCAAGTGTTTTCCTTAATAATAATGAACAAGTACTTCATACATTTCATTTTTATTAAAAAAATAAAATTTGTTTGGCTGTTATTATGTTTTACCGTACATTTGGCTCGTCATTTGGATATGCATGCCAAAAATCACATAATTAGAATTTTCATAGCGATTTATTTTGTCGCTTTCTATAGATTTAATAAGAAAATACATACCGGGAGTGGTTTGTATTCTATCAAGTTCAAAAAAAAGTTCTGGCGTTTATAAAGGAACTCTTCTTAATTATTTATATTTCGAGTGTCCTTTATTTGTCATAATTGAGTAAAAGTTCAAAAAAACAGTTATTATTCTTACTCTAATTACATAATAATCAATATATTAACTGATTACAATCTTAGATTTCATCTCTAAATACATATTATGCATGAAAGCGGACATTCAAATTTATATTTCATACTTTCTTTATAAGCTTTAGGGCCTTCTAAAATTTAAACTTTGTACTTTACAATAAAAGTGTTTTCTTTTTGGCATATAAAAGACAAGATTTCAAAAGATTCCTGTATAATTTTAAATGATAATCCGCAATGTTGCCCCTAACTTTTGAAAAGACAGATTTTATTACCCCTAAATCCCCCCCCCCCCTTGTGTTCCCCTAAAAGGGGAAATAATAAGACTTTTTAATTTGTTTGGGACTTTTGGGCAGTCGTTTTTCTTAAATTAGCCCCCTTCCTTTAGGGCGTTGGGGTATTATCGAAGATGGTCATTAATTTTAATGCATAAAACGATGAATAGTCATTCACAGAGATTTTATTGAAATATGAACTTTTTTAACGCCATATCCTCCGTATTTTATGTGAATTGCATGACTTTTAAAATGATTTCATGGAGGGATGATACTTGCCTTTGCCAATACCCCTCCTTGAAATTTTTCCAAAAAAAATCTGCTCGTTTTCTTGCATTTCTGACGGAAAAGTACAGCACACAGCAATATAGCCAATTTCTTTCTTGCGCGACAAGGTATTACATTTTTTTAAAACCTCCAAAAGTTCCCTGTTTTATTTCATGCGGAACATGCTCATACTCACATATTACCGATCAATTATCTTGTTGATAATTGATCGTTTTTCTATATTAAATTACAATAAAACAAAAACATATTATATTTATAATTAATTTATCAATAACTTAAACTAAAATCAAAGCCATGAAAAAACATTTTGTCATGAAAAAATATTTTATTTTAATATTTGCTTTTCTATTTAGCGGAATCCTGTTACAGGCTCAGCAAACCATTACCATTGGAACGGGAATCCTTAATCAACGGGGGCCTATTTCAAATCATTATGGTTATGAACGTCGGATTGAAGTTTATAAACCTTCCGACGGTCTAGTTGCCGGTTATATCAAGAACTTGGCGTGGAAGAAGCATTCTTCAGGTTCGGCGCCGGTAAATATACCGGTAAAAATATATTTGAAAGAAATTCCCGATACTTCAATAGCGTCGTCTCAAATAATTTGGGATACATTAATTGCTAATGCTGTAGACGTTTTCGACGGTATAACGACGGCGCCTGTGGAACAAGGTTGGATGGATGTATCATTACAAGCGCCTTTCTATTACAGTGGAATAGGAAGTTTGATGGTGATGATTGCCACTAATTTGGGCGGCGGCGGGGCTAGCGAAGCCGATTTATACTACTATTACACGCTATCAAGTAGTAATACTCACGCTTATCTTGGGGTAGATAATAGTATACAGGACAATATGCTTCATAGCTTTTCGCTTGATGATCAACGTTCTGATATTCGTATATTATTCTCCCCTACGCCTGAGATGGCTACATGCGCTTCTATAACGAACTTAAAAGCAACCGACATTACTTCCTCTGGAGCTAATTTAACATGGAACGTAAACGGACTCGAAACGCAATGGCTTGTTTCATATAAGGCTTCTTCTAGCGCGACATGGATAGACCTTATGGCGGATGCTTCTACCTTCCCATTACCCTTTTTGCAACCGAATACCGATTATGAAGCGATTGTACGATCGTTTTGCGGAGCGGGAGATACTGGAGCTATTCGTTCAGTGAGTTTCTATATACCTCAGCCAGTTGTTCAATTGCCTTTTTCCGAAGATTTTGAAACAATGCCCGATTGGATTTTGGTAAATGGAACGCAAACTAATAAATGGTATATAGGCGCAGCGGACAATACAAATAATACTCAAAACGGAAGCAAAGGTTTGTATATTTCTAATAGTGATGGAACTACAAATTCCTATGGACATAACGCGTCTTATACTTATGCCACTAAATTGGTACAATTTGACAATGCAGGAGATCATTCCATAGAATACGACTGGAAAGCAAACGGAGATGCAAATAGCGATTATCTTAATGCTTGGTTGGCGCCTTCTACCGCTGTTGTTAGGGCAGGTTTCATGCTAAACGCTACAAATTGGATTAATTTATTCGGTTCTACCAATTTGTGTTTGCAATCTTCGTGGCAACATAAACAAGTAGTATTTACGATTCCTCAACCTGGTATTTATAAATTAATATTTTATTGGACAAATGATTGGAGTACGGGTAGCAATCCTCCTGCGGCGGTGGATAATATTTTTATAGAAGAAATACCTTGTTCCAGACCTACAGGCATTAGCATAGATGGAATAACAACAAATAATGCAAATATTCATTTTCGTGCGCCTGCCAATGCTCAGTCTGTTAAAATTTATTATAAACCTGTAAATGCTTCTGTTTGGGATTCTGTAAGCGTTCCTGTATTCGATTATTTTAGCGACACAGTTTTTTTGTTAACGAATTTGTTATCAGGAACAAAATATCAATATTATTTGAAGACAACTTGTCCTTCGGGCTATAGTCTTGAAACAAATACTTATATATTTCAAACCCAATGCGCGATAATTTCTTCGTTACCGTGGACAGAAAGTTTTGAAGGAATTACAAGCGATAACGAAATCCCAAGTTGTATGGCGGCAACAAGAGTAGGAGCTTATGTGTATACCTCCATGTCGTCAAGTTTGGGTAACCGGAGCGCAAAAACCGGGAGTAAGTATGCATATTTTCAACGTAGCGCTAATGATTATATTTTTACTCCTCAAATGACTCTTATGGCAGGGGCATCGTACCGTTTTTCATTTTGGTATGTAACAGATGGTTTCGCCGGTTGGCAAAAATTGGAAGCCAAAATATGCAACGGACAAAGGGAGCAGGATACCCTTGCAACGATAGGCGTCCCATTAACGAATGTAACGAATATGACTTATAAGAGATTTTTGACAGATTTTATACCGGATTCATCCGGAACTTATGTATTAGCTATTCATTGTGTTGCCCCAAATGAGCCCTCTTATTTAACAATTGACGATATACAGGTGGATTATACTCCTATATGTCCCGATATGGTAACGGATTTAAATCTTTCAGGATTTGCCGATACCTCAACTGCGAACCTTGTTTGGAATTCGACGGGAAGCGCTTTTAATGTGGAATATCGTAAATCTACCGAAACAACATGGCAGTCTGCTGGACAAACAACGAATACTACTTTTTCATTGACAAATTTGGATATGAATACCCAATACGAGGTTCGCGTTCAAGCCAAATGCGGAGAAGTTGATCTAGGCGAATTTTCTGCTTTTCAATTTAATACGCTCTCGTGTACACCTTTGGAAATTGCTGCTATTCCCTTTTATGAAGGCTTTGACGCGGTAACGACGCCTAACCTTCCTGCTTGTTGGAAAAAAATTATGCAAAATTCAAACGCCAGCATTAGTACTACGAGTTCCGAATCGGTTAGTTCGCCCAATAGCGTAAGCATCAATAATAATATTTCAAGCAGCGCTCAATCGACAATATTGGTTTCCCCTCCTATTTCTCCTAATGTGAACATTGCTAATTTGCGAACCCGGTTTTTTGTAGAATCTAATAGTAATGGAAATTTGCAGGTAGGTATAATAACGAATCCGGACAATCTTGCCACGTTTGTGCCTGTAGATACGGTCGACTTTCTATCCGGACGTATAAATAACGGAATTTCCGGATTTTCAAATGTCAGCCAACCAACTACAATATGGCATATTGCTTATAAACATGGAAATGCGAGCGAAAACCAGCAGATTTATATAGATGATATTAATATAGAAGCTCCTCCTCTTTGTCCGGATATACTTAACTTTGAATGTAAACGGTTTACAGATGATTCTATTTATATTGAATATGTTTCGACGGCAACCAATTTTAACGTTGAATATAGAGTGGCGGGAACTACGGCATGGACGTCCATTTCAGCGAATAATACAGTTTGGGGAATAGGAGGGTTGCTTTCTAATACGCGGTATGAAATTAGGGCGCAGTCAGTTTGTGGTTCGAACCGTGGCTTTTATTCGTACTCTGTTTTCTGTACTACTAATCAAAGGCCGGCGACTATTCCTTTTACCGAAAATTTCGAAACGGAGCCCGATTGGTTATTTATTAATGGAACGCGAACCAATAAATGGGCCATAGGAACAGCCGCCAATACAAATAATACTACAGGTGGAATGTATGGTTTATATATTTCTAATGACGATGGAATCACAAACGCCTATTCAGATTATTCTTTCACTTATGTTTATGCTGTAAAAAAGATACAATTTAGTAATGCAGGTGATTATGACATTGAATATGATTGGAAATCGGATGGAGAAGCAGATTGTGATTATTCGACAGTTTGGTTGGCGCCGGATGATGCGGTTATTACAGCTGGAATTTCTCCGACAACCGCCAACTGGATCAATTTAGATGGAAATTCTAATTTACAAATGCAAAATACATGGCAACACAAACAGTTGACGTTTACAATCCATCAACCTGACGTTTATAAATTGGTATTCTATTGGACAAATGATAATGATGGAGGAAGCCAACCTCCAGTGGCAATAGATAATATTTCCATTACTGCTTTATCGTGTTCCCGTCCCCAAAATGTAACTCTTTTGAGTATTGGATCTGATTCGGCAAATGTGGCCTGGAACAGTTCTGCTTTGAATTTTATTGTAGAATATAAAGAAACTGCAGATCCTGACTGGAGAAGTATAAATAATATCGCAACTTCTTCGGTTATACTGAGAAACCTTTTGCCTAATACAACCTATCAGGTGCGCGTAAGAGCAGTATGCTCAACAAGCGATACAAGTCTTTGGTCGGATGTGTATGATTTTAGAACCGCTTGTTCTTTGGCGTCTCTTCCATTAATCGAAGGTTTTGAGACTACGATGGAACTTTCGCCTGCAGTTCCCGATTGTTGGTCGTACATTGCCGACGGAGGAGCTATTTATGCATCAACATATTATTTGCGTACAGGAACAAAGGGTTACAGATTTGAATTTTATCCTTCGCAATCAGTTGAGGCAATGTTGATAAGTCCCTATTTGTCTCCTGATATAAATACGCTCCGATTGAAATTTTGGATGAAAGATACTTGGTATACAGGTTGTAAGGCAAAAGTGGGTTATATGTCTAATCCAACCGATGCGTCAACATTTAGAGAGGTGGCCTTATTTGATGTTCCGGCAACGTGGACTGAATTTGTAGCGTCTTTCGATACGGTTACAGGAACCGGCCATTATATTGCCATTTCGGCCAATACGCCAATCAGTTCTTATCATAATTATTTTTGTATTGATGATATAAAAATTTCATTAATTCCTGAATGTCCGGATGTCTTGGGGGCGCGAGCTGCCGATACAACGCAAACAAGCGTTAGGCTTAATTGGAATAATGTGCCTTCCGCAATGACGTATGAAATACAATACAAAACAATAGAAGATACGCAATGGACAACAGCGCCTTCCGTTACTACTAATACCTGTATTATTAGCGGTTTACGTCCTAATACCGATTATGAGGCGCGTTTGCGAACAAGGTGCAATACTGTTGATTCTGGCGAATGGGCGAATCCCATTACATTCGCTACGCTCTGTGGAGTCGCGTCGTTTCCGTTTTTGGAAACTTTTTCAAGAACTAAATTCCCTCCAAATTGTTGGGAAAAATATAGTGGATTATTAGATCTTATGAATCCTGTTCCCGTGGTATTTACAGCCCCTATTGACGAATCGTTTACATGGTGCGCAAAAGCATTTGCTAATAATTCCGAGACAGGCTCCATATCTGCGAGTTTCAATATTTATGGGAGCGATAGAGTCAGAGATTGGTTCATTACGCCGATAATAGATTTGGGAAATTTAGGTGATGCAATATTGGAATTTGATTTGGCAATAACGAAATTTGGTAGCCAAAGTCAAGCCGATGGTACTCGCGAAGATGATAAATTTATGGTATTGTTGTCTGCCGATGATTCTTGGACGGTAAATGATACAATAGCCGTATGGAGTAATGATGTTGGCGCTTCCCGGATATTTAACGATATCTCTGATACAGGCGAACACATTACTATTCCTCTTACCAACATAACAGGAAATGTAAAAATAGCTTTTTATGGAGTGTCTACAATCAATGCCAACGGTGATAATACAATATTCATAGATAATGTATCGGTAGCCAATTTAGTTTGTGATACTGTAACAACGGTTACTGCAACTGTCGCAGGAACTTCCGTAAAAGTAGATTGGACGGCGCCTGCCGAACAAACCGAATGGAAAGTAGTTTGTTTAGAAGCAGGATCGCCTATTGGTTCACAAATAGTAAATGCAACAACTTATACGTTTGGAAGTCTGGAAAGAGACGTTACATATGCTTTTGAAGTTTACAATATTTGCAGTTCGGGAGATACAAGCGAAGCCGTTGTTTCTATGCCGGTTACCATTAACCGATGCGATACGGTAAGTGATATAACGGTTACAAATCCATGTCCCACATGGGCAATTGTCAATTTTACGGCGCCTGCAGGTCAAAACCAATGGCAATTGTCTTATAAGCATACAACGAGCAACGATATATTAACCAAGATTATAGACCGGAACCTCGATACTTTGACCAGGCTTACTCCTAACGCTTCATACGAAGTGGAGATCCGTCCTGTTTGTGGAGTAGAAGATACAGGAATTTACAGCGAACCGGTTTCCTTCCAAATGGGAACTTGCACGCCAATAGAAAACCTGATGGTTCCGCGTTGGGGCGCGGCAGGAGATTCTATCTTTGCCAGCTGGAACAATAACGAGTGCCATCTGAATTGGGAAATGAGCGTCGTTCCGATGGGCAGTCCGAGAGGCGATGAGTTTGTAATGGTAAATACCTACCAAGGGGTGTTTTATAAGGTGGCCGATCCAAGTCGGAGTTATGACGTTTATGTAAGGGGCAATTGCGGCAACGGAGAATACGGCGAATGGGTAATGGCTACTTCGTACCCTCTCGGCATTGCTCCCAGCGAGGCTTCTTCTTCCGTAAAAGTAACCCTGGCTCCAAATCCCGCCCGCGACTATACCCAATTGAGTATAGAAGGAGTAAGCGGCGAAGTGGAAATGACCTTGTTGACTCTAGAAGGCAAATTGTTGAAGAAAGAAACAATCAATTGCCGGCCGTCGATAACGAAAGATGTTACTTTACAGGGTTTATCAAAAGGAACTTATCTGATACGTTTGGTTCATAAAAATTGGACAAAGGTTGAAAAACTGATTGTCCAGTAATGAAGATCCATTGAAAAAATAAGCGATTAATTCTAAACTTTAGAAAACGGATGATGCAGGTCGCGACTTGCATCGCCCGTTTTTTTAACTATGAGGAAACGGAAAAATTTATCGTGGAAAATCGGTTATTTAACTGGGAACAGTATTATTTTGAAGAATAATTTTATCATAGAATTTAATAGTTACATATTTTTGTATTCTCTTTGTAAAATCAAATATACGTAAATTTATGAAACCATTTCAAATTAAAATCACTTCTATCATTAGCGGAATATTGGTAATTACGGCGGGCGTTCTATTATTTGCTTTCAATGCAAACTTATTGCCGCTGGAATATAAACCCATTCTTTTTTCATGGCAAATGCTTTTAGTTTCATTAGGCTTTGTTTGTCTTTTTTCTTATCATAAACGATTTTTCGGACTTCTATTGATGTTGGTTGGCGGATTTTTTCTCTTACCGGAACTGGATATAGAACCTTTAAAATTTTTGCAGGGAAACGGCTGGGCGTTAGCCCTCATTATTGTAGGCGTTTTTATTATTTATAATGCTGTTTTTAATCGCCGGTTTCGATATAAACGTTTAATGATGAATAATTATCATGGAAAACGAAAAACGCATCGAGAATTTGCATCGAGTTGGCAACAAAACAGTCCGCCTAATGAACCGGGTTATATTTATCGAGATTATGTTTTTGGGGGATCTAAAGAAAAACTCGATATAGCTGATTTCAAAGGAGGAGAAATTAATTGCGTTTTTGGAGGAACCCAATTGGATTTAAGTAATTCCCAATTAACGGAGGGGGTTAGCAATCTAAAAATCAGCGCCGTTTTTGGAGGAGTCGTTTTAATTGTACCCATGGACTGGAAAATAGAAATTCATCAGGAGCAAGTATTCGGACATTTTGAGGACAAACGCCCCAATTTCGGTTTTGAAGTAAATGAGAACAAAGTATTGATAATTAATGCATCCTCTGTTTTCGGCGGCGGAGAGATCAAAAGTAAAGCCCAAAATTAGGATCGCAATCATGAACGTTAAAACCCAATTTCTCAAGTTTGACTCGCATAGATGTAAAGCTTGCTGGAAGTGTATTGGCGCTTGTCCGGCCAATGTAATCGGCAAAGTTGCTTTTCTCTGGCATAAACATGCACGCATTCTTCATCCTGATAATTGTATGGGTTGTCTGATATGCGCAAAAGTATGCGAATATGGGGCATTTCGCCCATACGTAAAGAAGATGCCCAATGAATAACCCTATCTTAAGGAATTACCGGTCTCGTATAATTTATGCGAGCGTCTGGATTTTATTGACATGGATCCAGATATTTATCCTATCTGCTTTTACAAACCTCCCGTTTATTTATATTTTTCTGGATGCAATCATTTTTAATACTCTTTTCTCTTTTTTGATCATCCCATTATGGTATCCGGTTCGTTTCAGCCATTCGGGAAAGGCATTTTGGTATTCTTGTTTGTTAATATCCGGTTTGGCTTGTATATTGATTTTTATTTGGATGTTGGCAGGATATCTTATAATGTACATATTTACATCTGGAAAGGATGTTTATTTTTACTTTTTCTATGATGCTATGCCATGGCGGATTATTGTAGGTATTCTTCTCTATGCGCTTTCCATTTTGGTTTACTATCTTTGTATCCATGTAGAAAAGTTGAAAGAAAAAGCAGTTAACGAAATCCGGCTGAATAAATTATTAAAAGACGGCGAATTGAATTTATTGAAATCTCAGATTAATCCTCATTTTTTATTTAATAGCTTGAACTCTGTAAATGCTTTAATTGTAAAAACGCCGGAGCAAGCGCAGGAGATGTTGGTTGCATTGTCGGAATATTTGCGGTATACGGTTTTGGCCACCCATTCAGAAACGTCTACTCTAAAAGAAGAGATAGCGAACATTGAACACTACTTATCTATTGAAAAATTGCGTTTTGGAGATAAATTAACTTATCAGTTTTTCATCTCGCCGGATTGTTTGCCGGTACAAATCCCTTCGATGCTATTACAACCTTTATTTGAAAACGCCATTAAACATGGAGTCTATGAAAGTACAGAAAATGTTCATATTGTGGCAAAAGCAAAAAAAGATAGTGATTTTCTCAGGATTGAAATAAGTAATGATTTCAATCCTGAGAATGATATAATGTCTTTAAAGAATTCAGGAACAGGATTAAAAAATATAAGAGAACGGCTTCGATTGATGTATGGAGATGCCGCTTCTTTACAAGTAAAAAATAAAGATAATATATTTCGGGTCATATTAGAAATTCCTTTTGCTATTATATCTTGAAATGTGATTTTCTGCTAATTAAAAGTTCTACAAAATGATGTAAAACTTTCAGAAAGCTAAAAATGACGCAAAGTATTGATGACAGATGTTATCGATTTTATGTGTATTTTGTGTTCTTTTGGGTAAAATAGTTCATAAAATCTTGATTTATTTGATATTAATTCTACCAATAGTTCGGTATATTTTTAGAAACGAGGATATTTAAAATCTGTAAAAGACTGAAAATAAGTCGATTAAAAAATATCGGTTTGCTTTTTTAATTTACTGATTATTAGATACATATAAATTTTTAACGGACTATTGTTCTACATAAAGTTCAGATTTTATAAATCTGTATTTCAGTTGTTTGCTATTTTTTTTGGGATTCTCAAAACGTATTATATTTACACACAATTCAATTTTTCCACACTTTCGATATTAACTTTAGACTTCGCAGATTAAAATTTGAATCAAAAGAATAATTTTTAAAATGATTTTAATTTATTAATAATCAAAATTTTGCAAAAAACAATAGAAGCGGATAACGGATTTTAATGCTTTCCTATTAATTCTTTAGGTACAAGATTTGTAAATATATCTTTGTAACTTGCTATTATGGCAAGCAATAGGATTGAACTCTTGTAATTTATTAAAATTTGTACAACTATGAAGAAACTTCTTTTAATTGGATTATTATTGACGGCGGGAAACGTATTCAGCCAAACTATTCAAAACGTACCTCTAAACGGCGATCAGGAGAAAAGGGTGAAAGAAATCAACAAACAGGTGAAAAAGCAACTTGATAATGTAGTAGGAAATACTCTAATGCCTGTTGATGAAAAAAAGGGTCGCATTCGTTCTATAAAGGATGAACGGAATGCGCAATTATCAGATATCTTAACTTCTGAACAAGTGGAAACGGTTTTGACAAAAGATCCTATAAAATGGGATGATACTTTGAAGAAAATCGATAAGGATGAAGAGGCCAGGATAAAGGCGGCTAAAAAAGACGACGAAGCTAAACAAAAAGCGGCGGCGGCTCAAATAGATGCCGAAAAAAGTCAGAAATTAAATGAGGTTAACGTTCAAAAGAAAGATCTTGAAGCGCAGCAAAGCGACCTTAAAAAGCAAATGAAAGCAATAGAGAGCAAACAAGATAATATTAAAGATCAGCTAAAAGCGTTAAAAAAGAAAGAGAAAGCAATTAAAGAGCAATACAAGTAATTATCGCAACAATACATATATTTCTTGGGACTATCCAAAATATTGTGTAAACAAAAACGGCGATTCCCGGGAATCGCCGTTTTTGTTATTATTTTTTATTTGTCCTGGGAAATAAGAAACTTCTTATTTTTTCAGCATTTCTTCCCTTAGACGTTGAGTTAACAAAGGAACAATTTTGGAAGCGTCTCCTACAATTCCCAAATCCGAAACCTGAAAAATGGGCGCGTATTTATCTTTGTTAATGGCTATTATATATTCGGATTCCTCCATTCCCGCCAAATGTTGGATAGCCCCGGAAATCCCTACCGCCAAATACAAATCGGGACGCACGGTTTTGCCCGTTTGTCCGACCTGACGTTCGTGTCCCGCTATTCCTGCGTCTACAACTGCTCTTGATGCAGAAACTTCGGCATGCAGCACATCCGCCAGTTCGGCTAATTTCTCAAATCCCTGTGTATTTGCTAATCCGCGTCCTCCCGAAACCAGTATCTTCGCATCGGCAATATCTACGCGCTTTTTGCTTTCTTTGACGGTTTCAAGTAAACGAACCTTGAATTTAGATGAATCCAAGTTCAGATTTAATTCTTCTACATTCCCCTCTCTATTCGGGTCTTTCTCTCTTTTTCTCATTACGCCGGGACGCACTGTGGACATTTGCGGACGATGTTCGCGACAAACAATAGTCGCCATTAAATTCCCGCCAAAGGCCGGACGCGTCATCAGGAATTCTTTTTCCTCCGAAATTTCCAATTTAGTACAGTCGGCCGTCAATCCTGTTCCTATGCGCGCCGAAATGCGAGGCCCCAAGTCTCTCCCGATAGTAGTGGCTCCTATCAGAAAAATATTGGGTTTGCGTTCTTGCAACGTTTGAGCGATTGCCTGTGCATACGGTTCGGTTAGGTAATTCTCAAAAACAGAATTGTTGCCGTAAAGAACATGGTCGGCTCCATAGGCAATTAATTCCTCCGCTTTCTCTTTCATATTATTTCCCAGTAAAATAGCAAAAACCTTTTCATTTAACGCATCTGCCAAATCACGGGCTTTACCCAATAATTCCAACGCAACGTTTTGAATAATGCCTTCGCGTTGTTCTATAAATACATAAACGTTTTTATATAATGTCTTATCCATGGTTCAAACGCTTTAAATAATGAATTTTTCTTTTAATTTACTCATAATAATACCTACTGCTTCTTCTGCATCTGCTTCATATACTTCGCCAGAAGCTTTTATGCCTTTTGTAAATGATTTGAACACCCGCGTAGGAGAACCTTTCAGTCCTAATTTCTCTTCTTCAACCGAAATATTTTCAAAACTCCATAGTTCAACGTCTTTATTATAGGCTTCAACAATTCCCCTTACCGACATATAGCGTGGTTTATTGGCTGTAGAAAGCGTGGTTAGCAGACATGGCATATCAACCTCCAACATTTGATATCCTTCTTCGGTTGATTTTTTAATGGTAAATGTTTTTTCTCCATTGTAAGTTAATTCTTGCAAGTAGCTTACTTGGGGCAAGTCGAGGAGTTCTGCAATTTGCGGACCTACTTGCGCAGTATCTCCGTCAATGGCTTGGCGTCCTGCAATGATTAAGTCGTAATTCAGTTTCCGCAAAGCGCCGGCCAATGCGTTGGAAGTCGCTAAAGTATCGGCTCCGGCAAATTTACGATCGCTGAGCAAGATGGCTCTGTCGACTCCCATTGCCAACGCTTCTCTAAGAATATTATCGGCTTGAGCCGGCCCCATTGTAATAGCCGTAATGTGTGCATTATATTGGTCTTTCAACTGTAAGGCCAGTTCCAGTCCGCTTTTATCGTCAGGATTCATAATGCTTGGGACGCCTGTTCTAATCAAAGTTCCCGTAACCGGATCGAGTTTTATCTCGTTTGTATCCGGAACCTGTTTTATACAAACGATTATATTTAAGCCTCTTTTTTCCCCTATAGGAGGATTCGCCGAGGTGTTTCCTTTGTGATTCATATGCTTCTTTTTGATTTTGTATTTTTTAGTTGAAAATGGAGAATTTATTGAATGATTGAATAATCGAATAATTGAATACCTCGCTGATTATTTACTATTCACATTTCCCCTTTTCATTTATAAAACTTTGGTCTGATGGTTATATCTTCTGTTTATTGTCTATTTCGAAATCAAGGTTACATAAAATTAATCTTTTAGATAGCGCTATTTGGTAAAAATTCTGACAAAAAAGAGCGTTTTTAGGATTAAAATACTTCATAGAAAAACTTCTAGACGGTTTCGTATAAACAATAGAAATCATTATTTTAATAGAGTAGCCGAAATTACCATGCGTTGCACTTCTGAAGTCCCTTCGTAGATTTCGGTTATTTTAGCGTCGCGCATCATTCGTTCCACAGGGTACTCGCGCGTATAACCATATCCTCCATGGAATTGAATTGCCTTTACTGTCGTTTCCATCGCTGTTTCAGCGGCAAATAATTTTGCGCGGGCGGCTTCTACCGAATAAGGTAATTTCTGATCTTTTTTATAAGCGGCCGCTCTTACCAAGAAACGCGAAGCTTCTATCTTGACGTCTAAGTCGGCTAACTGAAATTGCGTGTTTTGGAATTGACCTATGGCTTTTCCGAATTGTTTGCGTTCTTTTACGTATTTCACTGTTTCGTCCATGGCGCCTTGTGCAATACCTAATGCTTGCGCTGCAATTCCGATACGACCTCCGTCAAGGGTTTTCATTGCAATTCCGAAACCTCCGCCTAATTTCCCCAATAGATTTTCTTTGGGAATTCTGCAATTTTCAAATATCAATTCGCAAGTGGCAGATCCCCTGATTCCTAATTTTTTTTCTTTTTTACCGATAGAAAAACCCGGCGTATCCTGTTCTACGATAAAGGCGGAGATTCCTTTTGTCCCCAAAGACTTGTCGGTCATGGCCATAATAATATATACATGAGCGTAACCTGCATTGGTGATAAAAATTTTGGAACCGTTCAGAACATAATGATCGCCGTCCAATACCGCCAAAGTTTGTTGCGCCGAAGCGTCGGTGCCGGCATTGGGTTCGGTAAGCCCGAAAGCGCCGATCCATTCTCCCGAGCAAAGTTTAGGCAAATATTTTTGCTTTTGTTCCTCGGAACCAAATTCATAAATTGGGGCTGCGCAAAGCGAAGTATGAGCAGATACGATAACGCCTGTTGTAGCGCATACGCGGGAAAGTTCTTCTACAGCCATAGAATACAATATGTTGTCGCCGCCTGCGCCGCCATATTCCACAGGAAAGGGGATGCCCATAATTCCTAGTTTTGCCATCTTTTCAACCGTTTCGACAGGAAAACGCTCTTGTTCATCTATTTCTGCCGCCAAAGGCTTCACTTCCTCTTCGGCAAATTTTCGTATCATTAATAAGAACAACTCCTGTTCCTTTGTCAATGAAAAATCCATTTTGATTTGTGTGTTAATTTATTGTTTATTAATATTAAGTATGCGTCGAAAATTAGTTTGCATTTTACAATTGCTTAAAGTTGAATGTTGATAGTTGAAAACAAGAATCTAAAACATTTTAATCCTTCAACATTAAACGCCAAAGGTTCTGTTATTCTTAAAAAATCCGGCCGATAAACTCACTGTTTTTACTCTTCAGAATCTTTTCCATAAAAAATTAAACAGTTATCCGGTCTTTTTGATTTGTTTCTTCAAACTTCCATTCATAAAGACCTACTCTAAAGCATTTTTAATTTGTCGTTTAGCTAATGAAAAAGGCGCCAGGGAACAGGGCCCGTTGATGCATCCCCCTTCGCAAGCCATCACTTCTATAAATTGAGCTTCTGGTTTTTTAACCATTGCTTTCAACATATTTTGATTTTTCCTATCAAGTCCTTCTAAAGAAAGCGTTTTATATTCGTTTCCTATGGCGTTGGCAATGGCTTCCTTAACGCCTCCCGCCCGGGCGTAGCCGCGCGCAAATTTAGTAATTTCCGAATTAAGAGGCATTTCTTCGCAACCGCCGATATCAACATTATATGCAACCATAAAAGCGCCCAATTCTTCAAAACTCATGATATAATCTACCACTGGAAATGATTCTGCTTCGTAACGTTTAGCCAGACAGGGACCTATAAATACTACGTCAGCATCCGGATACTGCTCCTTCACTCTCTTTGCGGCATAAACCATAGGGCTATGTGTTTCCGATACAAAAGGTTTAAGAACCGTCGCATGCTTGTTTACCCAACCTACATAGGCAGGGCAGCAAGAAGTCGTCATAAAGGGCTGACCTGCTTCCAAACGTTCCATTAGTTCTTCGGATTCATGTTTGGATGTATCTTCGGCGCCGAGGGCAACTTCTATTACTTCGTCGAATCCTATTTTTTTAATTGCCGTAAGAATTTGCCCCGGAGCGGCCTCAAATTGACCATAAATGGCAGGGGCCGGAATAGCAATGGTTTTTTTATCCGGATTGGTAAGGCTTTTGAAAATATCTACAATTTTGCAACGCTCCATAATGGCTCCATAAGGACAAGCCTGCATGCATTTTCCGCAGTAAATGCATTTTTCCTTGTCGATATGTTCCGTTCCGTCTTCTTTTTTAACAATGGCTTTTACAGGGCATGCTTCTTCGCAAGGAACAGGCGTGTACACAACCGCATGATAAGGGCAAACTTTTTGGCATAATCCGCAACTTACACAATCTTCCTGAGAGATAGCGGCTTTTCCTCCTTTGAAAGAGATGGCTCCCTTAGGGCAATTCATCATGCAGGGCCGGGCTTCGCAACCGCGACACATATTGGTGACAAAATACTGCGATTGCATGCACGCGCTACAGGCTTCGTGCGCAACAGTAAGGATATTTTCTTTCACGTTTTTGTTATCTAACGAACGTTGGGCAAATTCTTTCAGGTCGATAGTATATATTTCTTCGTCGACAACGTCGAATCCGAGAATGGAAATGATCTTATGTTTAAGGATGTACCTGTCTTTATGCACGCAACAACTGACCGGTTTTTTATTCCTGGATCTCATTTCGATCGGGATTTGCGCGACCCCCTTTACAAAATTATTTTCTTTCAATAACTTTACAATTCGAATCAGTAACTCGCGCTTTGTAAGCATGGCGTAATTATCGTATAGCATTTCGTATTTCCTCCTTTAGTATTTGCATTAAATTAGATTTGCTAATGCCGGCTAACATTTTTCCGTTCAGCTCAATAAAGGGAGGAT
Organism: Bacteroidales bacterium; assembly: GCA_031553195.1. GTDB lineage: Bacteria > Bacteroidota > Bacteroidia > Bacteroidales > P3 > JAVBLV01. The sequence goes on along the minus strand of JAVBLV010000047.1, from coordinate 16,090 downwards.
CCTGCTTTTCGTTACAATATCCCAGACAAGAGGAGAAGCTGATCTCCAAATGTTGTTTTATTTCTTGCGATAATGTTTCGATAAAGTCCTTCAGTTCTGCGCCTCCCATGACATAACACATGGTTCCCATGCATATTTTTAATTTAATTTTGTCCATATTTCATAGATTTTAGTCAGGGCATGACTTAGAGTCATGTCCTGACTAATTAATTGTTCTTTTTTAAATATATACAATCTCCACATCTTTTAGAAATTTGGTTTCCAAGAGATATTTGATTTTTTTTACAACATTGCGGCGAATTTCCAATTCTACAGGAAGATTAGGATCCTGATGCGCCGTATTAATTTTTGTTCCGACTAAGAATGTAATCTTATCGCTATTTTTCAAATATCTAATCATTAATTCAGCAGGCCCTTCTCTTTTTGCCCGGTCTTGTTCGTTATTAGCAAGGATACGTTCAACTTTACTAAGCGTTAAAATGCCCTCGGTAATTAAATCAATTCCTTGCATTTGAGAAATAGGAGGGAGTTCTTTATCTATGATGTTCATATCCAATTCCATTGATTTTCCGCATTCTCTGGAAATAATCTGAGCCGTAGTTCCTCCGCAAAGGATTTTCTTTCCCAAAAATTCCTGTACTTGCTTGGCCAGATATTTATCGTTTTTTTCGTCATAAGGAGGACCTGTGCAAACAAGTAAATTACGCGGCTTCCGCATATAAATCACGCAACAACTGGTATCGTCCTTTGCTGAAAAACCGTCGTTTTTTTCCGACTGAACAACTATTTTTCGAGCCAATTCCGCCGCGGAAATATCCGGCGTCTGCGAAATGACTTCTGTTATATATTCTTTTGCGCCGTCTAACCAACCAAAAGGCATTCCTTCTTTTCCCATTCCCGATTGGCTAACTCCGTCGCTGAAAAATACAATCCTGTCTTCTTTTTCCAGCGTAAATTGAGAAATCCACAAAGAAGTGTTATCCAAATCTTCGCGGTAAACAGGCGTTATTTCTTTAGAGACGTTTAAAAAAGAGCCGTTTCTGAAAAGCTGAAATGAAGGAGACTCGTATTCAATAATACGCACATTGCCAAAACAATCTATATCGCAAATGCAAAAAGTAGAATAACTTACCTTTCGAACCATGTCTTTTGGCAAAGTTTTTATTATGGATTCCGAAGCGGCTATTATATCTTCATTCATAATCGAAAAATTCAACGCCATGGAAGCTGTCATGGTAGATAATACGCTGGCCTTTATTCCGCTGCCTAACCCGTCGGACAAGACGCTGATTATGCGTCCTTCTTCCTTTAGTTTTTGCGACATGAAGCAATCGCCGCAGACAATATTGCCGGCTTTATTTTTTTGAAAAGCTTCCACTTCTATAAAATTTTTGCTGGTTTTCATGTGCTTAAAATTTATAAGCCCCTCTAAATCTCCCTCTAAGGGGAGACTTAGTTGACGCGCGCCTTTAATCATTCGCATTGGAGTGCCAAAGGCTCATGATTATTTCATGTGCTTATTTTTTATTTGATCGTTTGGTCAAGGTATCGATTTTAAATAATACTTTGGCTAATAACCATTTACGCGGGCGTTAGACGCTTTGATTACAGTGATTCCGTATTTTTATCTTTATTATATACCTCTATTACAGCTTTTAAAGTGGCGTCGGTAAAAGCGGCGTTTTCACCTAGTAAACCAGCCACTTGTTGAACTGTTAACATGTGATTTTTGATTACCTCTTTTGTTTTTTCTATGATCCAGTCTTTTTTTACATTGGGATCTTGCAAATCCTGTAATAATCCGAATACCAATCTGTTCGGTTGGATGTTGTAAATAGACAATATCCACATTTTATCTTTGTCGCGCACATGACGTTCTTTAATTTCTTTCCCTGTGGTTAGCGCCGTTCTGAATAAAGTTTCGAAAGAGCAGATGTTTTTCAACGGAAGTCCGTTCAATCCCGGACAAGCTTCATATATATCTACGATATCCTGACCTAGAGACAATGCGCAATGTTGGTTCATGTCCACAATTTTCAAATCGGAGTTTACCAATAAGACGCCTGCCGGTATTTTTTGTAATAATACGGTTGCTTTATCGTGCGCAATTTTGCGCATATACGAAGCGCACATATTATCTTCCGCCCTGTTTTCGAGCAGGGCGACCGCGAAATCGCGACAAGAATCATAACCGCAACAACTACAGTTCAATTCGTCTTGGGGACTTGTTTTTCCAACGGTAGCCAACGCTTGTTTAATTTCGTCTTCAGAGTATTCTTTATGTTGTGTTTTAGCGTCTTTACTAAAGGCGATTCCCAGATCCAATTGTTTGAAATCTTCAATCGGATTTCCCATATCGGATCGATTGATAATCTCATAGCGTTTAATGGCCGGGGAAACGGAATTTAATCTGGCGGGACCATTTATACATCCTCCTTTACAAGCCAATAATTCCAAAAAGATGGAATCGCTATAGGAATCAGGATTGACATTTTCAAGAACATCTTTTATGGTCGATAGATCGGAAAAAGCCATGTTAAATACAGGCTTTTCAAGTTTATACATACCTTCTATCATTCCGCCTTCGATAGGATAAAGCGCCCCGAGTTTGGAACGGTAAGGAACAAATTTTTCATCGGACATGTTCCATTCGGTATCCTGTAAATCGATGTCTTCTTTTTCGAACCATATTTTCAGATCTTTAAAAGTAATGGCAACATCTACTAAGTTTCCAAAGTCGTCGGCTTCCATTTTTTTCCCGATGCAAGGTCCTGCAAATATCACTTTGCTGTCTTCGCCGTAAAGGCTTTTCAATATTTTTGCATGGGCCAGCATAGGAGAAATTATGGGAGTAATATTAGGGACATATTCATCGGAATACTTTCGGATATATTCTACTGCCACCGGACAAGCAGAAGATATGTAGATTCCTTTTCCCGCTGCATTCAAAAAATCTTCTGTTCTGGCGGAGACGACTTCGGCTCCTAAAGCCGTTTCGGACACGCCGGTAAATCCCAAGCGCTTGATTGCAGAAACCAACGCTTGCGAAGGTATATTTTCAAACTCGCTAACGTAAGAAGGCGCCAATGACAAATATACTTTAGGGTGCCTGCTAAGCGTTAATTTTGCGCGGGTTAAGCCGTCCCTGATCTTTTTTGCGCCGGTCGGACACACTTGAGTGCAGTGGCCGCAATACACGCATCTGTCCTCGATAATAGAAGCTTTATTATTTTCTATTCTGATTGCTTTTACGGGGCATTCCCGAATGCATTTATAGCAATCCTGACAGTTATCCGGTTCAGTATAAATGGGTCTTAGCATGGAAATTCGTCTTGTAGAATTTTATACAATCGCGACATATTCACTTCTTCATAAACATGTTCGTCAATGGAAACAACCGGGCCTTTGCTACAACTCTCTTCGCATAAATGGCCGGAAAAACGGACATCTGCTTCCAGATGATGTTCCTTTAAATATTTTTGTATAATTTCCACATTGGTATTGTTCCCGCGGGAAAAGCACGAACTTCCAAGACATATTTTAATTTGATGTTTTACCATAACGCTTTTTTAATTGAAAGTTGAGAATTGAAAGTTGAGAGTGACTAGGAATTTAGAGATAACATGATTTGAAGATTTATTTAGATAATAAATTCTATTCCTCATTATTGAATTATTCTCAACTCTCAATTTTCAATTCTCCACTTTGTTAGTATTTCCAAATTTCTTCATCCGAAGGCACGGGGATGCGAACCGAAAGAGGGGCAATCCGTGTAATATTCAGTAAATGTTTATAGGTAAAGTTTTCTGAAATGGAGTTATTTCCCCAGCTTCCGCAACCCAACGTGTTCGTAACGGGTAAGCCGTTTTGAATGGAACCTCCGGCGGTAGTCGCGCATATAGCATTGGCAATCAATCGTGAAACGGATATATCCGTTCCGGCTTTGATAATATTTGCCTGGCTGTTGGAATGAATACCTGCCGTGTGACCATTACCTTCTAACGAAAGATTGGTTTGCGCAATTTCGATAGCTTCGTCAAAATATTGATAAGGTAAAGCCGCTAATACCGGACACATTTTTTCTTTACAAATAGGATCTTTATGTCCTACGCCGTGCGCTTCCACTACAATAACTTTTGTGCCGTCAGGAACATTAATACCTGCTTTCCTGGCAATAAACATGGCCGATTGTCCCACTACCTCCTTACTTGTGTGTCCGTCTTCAAAAATAGTATTGATAATCTTTTCCCGTTCTTCTTCGGTAGCAATGTATGCGCCATGTTTACGGAATGCATCCATGATTTCATCTCTGTGTTCCCTGGGATAAATAAAACTTTGTTCGCCGGAACAAATAATTCCATTATCGAAAGAACGGCCTGTAACAACTTTTCCGGCGGCCAGATCATATTCTATATTGCGGTCGAGAATCACCTGCACATTGCCGGCTCCAACTCCAAATGAAGGTTTTCCCGACGAGTATGCCGATTTCACCATTGGCATGCCTCCGGTGGCTACTACTACGTCGCATAGTTCCATCAGCGCTTTGGTTTTTTCCAAGCTAGGTTCTTCTATCACTTGCACCATTCCTTCCGGAACTTCCATTTGGGCGATGGCTTCCAGTATTTTCTTTACTGCCAGCGAAGAGCATTTTTTTGCTCGCGGATGCGGAGCAATAATAATTGCATTCCGGGTTTTTAACGCAAAAGCAATTTTCGACATAGGCGTAACTACAGGGTTTGTCATCGGCGTTATGCCTGCGACTACTCCTATGGGCTTGGCTATTTCTATTAAATTGGTATCTTTGTCGATACTCAAAATATTCATTGATTTTTTGCCTTTCAGATCGTACCAGACCCCCTTTGATTTATTTCTATTTTTAGCAACCTTGTCTTCATAAACGCCCATTTGCGTTTCTTCAACGGCTGCTTTAGCCAATTCTTCGGCATTGTCGAAAATAGTGCGGGTAACTAATTTTACCACTGCGTCGACATCTTCCTGATCAAAATGTTTTTCATAAATGGCCTGTGCTTTACGCGCATTTGCCACCATTTTTTGAATTTCTTCCATCTCTTTTTTCTTCTAATATAGCGTTGAATAAATTTTTTTAATTTCGTTTTTTGTAAGTTCTACATAATTATTGGCTAGCAATCGTTGTTGGGTTGCCAGAACATTGTCGGTAAAACTTTCAATTTCTTCTTTTCTCATACCATAGGAGTGCAATGGCTTTTTGGCAATCAGATTTCCAAGTAACATATCAAGCATTTCGTATACAATATTCTCTTCGGTATGAAGAATTTGAACGAGTAGTTTGTTTAGTTCATGGATAATTCCGGCCGGATCTTTTTTATGATAGAGTTTAAAAACTTCTGTAAAAAATTGATAGTTAACTTCTCCATGGGGGATATGGTAATTTCCTCCCACAGGGTAAGAGAGCGCATGAACGGCGCCAACACCCGCATTTCCAAAAGCTATACCGGCGTAATTACTGGCGATAAGCATATCTTCTAGTCTTTCGTAACGATAATCTTCTCCTTTCTCTACAATCTTGGAAAAAATATCCAAGATGATTTGTATAGCTTCTTTGGAAAATAAACGGGTATAAGGATTTGCCTTCGGAGAAACGTAAGATTCCATAGCATGAATTAGAGCGTCTATAGCGCTGAATATGTAAAATTTGAAAGGCAGTCCTTTTAATAATTCGGGAATCAATATGGCATCGTCTGCCAAAAGAGCATCGTCCGCCAATCCCATTTTTGTATGTTTGGCTTTGATCTCAGCAATGGAAAGATTGGTTACTTCGCTTCCTGTTCCGCAAGTTGTGGGGATAATAACCAATGGTTTATCCTTTATGATGGGTATCTTTTTTTCAAAAGCATCCACAATATTTCTAACATCTTTAAGAACAATTAATTTTGCGATATCAATAACCGTTCCGCCTCCAATAGCAATTACTCTTTCATAATTTATGTCTTCAATATCTTTTAAGATTCGATTGATCATTTCATCCGAAGGTTCTCCCAAACCGTATTTTTCTTGCATTACAAAATGGGAGGGCATCTGTAAATTTTCCATGAATGATTTGTACAAAAATTCATGCGTAAGAATCAAATCCGTATTCGATATTTTGAATTCTTCTGCAAAATCGGAAAATGTATCGAATTTGCTTAGTTTTGTTTTTAGTTTGAACAGTTGCATAGCATTATTATTTAAATCTTTTATTAAACTCGTCTTCTAACAATTTCCGGAAATCGGGATGGGCTATCGCAATAAGATTTTGCGCGCGTTGTTTTAATGTATTCCCCTTTAACTTGGCGATTCCGTATTCGGTAACTACATAATCTACGTCGTTTCTGGAGGTGGTTACGGTTGCCCCGTTTGCCAAAAACGGAACAATGCGGGACATTTTTCCGCCGGCTGCCGTAGAAGGCATGGCCATAATGGATTTTCCGTTTTTTGAAAGAGCGGCGCCTCTCACATAATCCACTTGACCTCCGGTTCCGCTAAATTGCTTTGTCCCGATTGTTTCGGAAGCAACTTGTCCCATTAAATCAACCTCGATGCAAGAATTAATCGATACCATTTTTTCGTTTTTAGCAATCACCAAGGGATCGTTAACATAGTCTACAGGGTGAAGTTCTACATTGGGATTCCGATTAACAAAATCATACAATCTCCGGGTGCCCATGAGAAATGTCGCCACCAGTTTTTGCGGATGTAAAGTTTTTTCTTTTCCCGTAACAACGCCTGCTTCTACCAAGTCGACCACGCCATCGGAAAACATTTCGGTGTGAATTCCTAAATCTTTCTTTTCGTTCAGAAATAGTAGTACGGCGTCGGGAATGGCGCCTATTCCCAATTGAAGCGTAGAGCCGTCTTCAATAAGAGATGCGCAATATTTCCCAATTTCTTTTTCAACATCGGTAATTTGAGGGCGTGGAATTTCCGGAATAGGGTTGCTGCATGGAATAATATAATCCAATTTCGACAAATGGATTTTATTATCGCCTTCTACATAAGGCATATTTTCATTTACTTCGGCAATGATAATCCGCGCTTTTTCCGCTGCCGGTTTGGTATAATCGCAAGCCAGACCAAAACTGCAATAACCTTTCGCATCGGGAAGGGAGACGTGGATAACGGCTACGTCTACAGGAAATATATTGCCAAGTAACGAAGGAACGTCTTTAAAATAACAAGGTAAGAAATCGGCTTTGTTTTCTGCTATGGCTCCACGGGAATTGGCTCCTGCAAAATTGGTAATATGACGGAAATGCTCCGAAACATCAGGATTGAGATAGGCTCCGTCTCCAATAGAAAGCATGTGATAGATATGCACATTATGGAATTTTTCTTTTTGCGCCATTAGTTCTCTGGGGATTTCCTGAGGAATTCCGGCCGCGTGTGAAAAAACCACATAATTACCGTCGTTAATTACTTTAACCGCTTTGACTGCCGTTGTAATTTTATTTTTATATGTTTCTTTCCAATTCATTTTTAGATCAAAGGTTATGAATAAGGTTTATAAAGTTGATAGTTGAAAAACAAAGAATCAAACATTAATCTTTCAACAGTAAACACCTTATTTAATTTTGCTATGTATTTATTTGCTTTTTCTCTATTTAGATCATCATTTATTTAATAGTCTTTTGGCAAACCTTAATAATTCAGCATCGGTTTCGGTAACCAAATAAACCTCCTTCAGTTCTTCTTTCAATTCTGCGCGAAGCATTCCTTCCACGATATCTTCCGCTGTAAGTTTGGCCGACGGACAAGTTTTGCACGAACCTTTGAATGTTACCCAAATATTTCCGTCTTTGATCTCTTTTATAGCCACGTCTCCGCCATGTTGTTGAAGGTAGGGGCGTACTTTGCGCGAGAGAATATCTTTTACTTTTTGCTCGAACAACGAGGCGTTATTTATTTTTGCTTTCATCGATTTGTGCAATTACTTTTGCCATTTTCTTTTTACTATCCAAGTCGCATTGCCGGGAAATCATAATGCGCTGCGCTTGAGGCGAACCCGCTCCGTGCATGGATTCTGTCCGGTAGCCTACGGCCGCTGTTCCCAAAGTGATATTTTCTATCAAACGTAATATCCGCATGCGATTCTCGGTAGATATTCCTTTTGCGCCTTTCAAATATTTTTCTACATAGCCGCCGATTTCCTTACTGCGAAAATCTTGTTCCGAAGGCATGGTAACCATCAGCCCTCCGGCGATATCTTCCGCCAGGCGAGCAATCTCATAAGGCATGCGGGTAATATTTTGTTTGCAAACGTTGGCCAACAATAGATTGATTTGATAGTTCCCCGCCGGCATTTCTTCTCCCTCTGCCGAACAGGCAATTCCGCATGCGTAAAGAGTTTCATTCAAATGCATCATCTCGATCAATTTGTCTTTGATATGATTTACTTTGGGTACGCCATTATAATCCGCCGCCAAAGCTGCCGCGCCGATCAGAACATCTCCAACGCCTACTTTGCATCCTCCATATGATTGCCGGTGATAGCCGGCAAAACGCTCCACCATCATTCCTGCAAAATCATACTCTTTGCACATGAATACCCTGTCATTCGGAACGAAAACGTCGTTAAAAATCACTAAGGCCTCGTGTCCGCCATATTGGGCGTTTCCTAAGTCCATATCTGCGCCGTTTTCCATTTTACGCGTATCGCACGATTGCCTGCCATATATCATAATTACGCCTTCGGCGTCGGAGGGAACGGCGAAAGAAACGGCATAATCTTTATCTTCTTCTTTAAGGGCAACCGTCGGCATAATCAAGTGCTCATGAGAATTAACGGCGCCTGTTTGATGCGCTTTGGCTCCGCGTACCACAATCCCGTCTTTCCTTACTTCTGTAATATGTAGATATAAATCAGGGTCTTCTTGTTTGGAGGGGGATAAACTGCGGTCGCCTTTAGGATCCGTCATGGCTCCGTCAACCGTAAGATCGTTATCCTGAACAAATTTCATATACCCGGTAAAACGTTTATGATAATCTGTTCCCAGTTGCTTATCCATTTCATAAGTGGTGGAGAAAATTGCATTAAAAGCGTCCATCCCCACACAACGTTGAAAGCAGGCGGCCGTTTGTTGACCCAACAGACGTTGCATCTTTACTTTTTTAATCAAATCTCCGGTACTTTGATGAAGATGGCAGAAGCGGTTTATCGTTTTTCCGGTCAGGTTGGAAGTAGCCGTCATTAAGTCTTTATATTCTTCTTTTTCGGCCAATTCGTATGTCTTTGCCACCGAATTCATCGATGGGCGAATCATTGGATGGTCAACCGGATTTTTAATTAATTCTCCCATATAGTAAACCTTAAGATTTAACTTTTTAAGGCTTTCTATGTATTGTTCTTTTGTCATCATCGTTTTTTGATTTTAAATTTTAGGGTAAAAGCATAGCCTTACAAGGAAGTTCTCTACCCTGTTGAATATTTTTATTTTATTAATTATTAGTGAATTATGGCAATATTGGCGGGTGCGCGGGAATAAGAATTTCTCTTTCTCTCATATAACTGAATACATGTTCCTTTGCTAAGGAATTTCTATTTCTTTTGACGAAATAGTTTTTAAAGAGCCCCTTGTAAAATGTCTCTTTTGGCAGATTCGCGATGTTAAGAATATTTGTTGACTTTTTCATAAAGCCCCCTCTCTCTTTTCAAATACTTTATATTAATTACATTGATAGGTTTCAATAAAGCTTGAAATCACTTTGCAAAGGTATAGCTAAATTAAAATTCGCAACAAAATTTTTCTGATATAAATATTTTTTATTTGAAAGATCGTTCAAATTTATATTAATATATTTATTATCAATATAGTAAACTGTTTTGTTTTGACTGTTTTTTTACCTTGAAAATGGATTCTGCGGAACTTATCTGAAAAATTAAAATCACAATATATAGTGATTTTATATTTTCTGAAGCGGGCAATTAATTAATTTTCTAATTTTGTACTCAAAATCCCATTTTATTGTGAATATAGAAGAGATTGGAAAAACCATCAAGGAAAGAAGGAAAATGCTTTCGATTACGCAAAAAGAATTAGCAGGATTGTCGCGGGTAGGCATAAACACGCTTACAAAAATAGAAAGAGGAGAGGCGAACCCTTCTTTTGACTTGATTCATCGTGTTTTGAGTACTTTAGGACTTGAAATAGAAATATGCATAAAGAGCGTTAACAATAGGAAAAGATATTATGAGGAAAGCGGCCATATACTTACGAAAGACGTTCGTAGGAGAGGTAACCGAACTGTCAAAAGATAAATATGTTTTTCGTTACGACGACGATTATTTTTATAATCCCTCGAAGCCAGACATAAGCTTGACATTGAATAAGAATCAGCAAGAATACAAATCTACTTTTTTATTCCCCTTTTTTGCAAATATGCTTTCCGAAGGAGAAAACCGGAAAGTTCAGGCAAAACTACTTGGAGTGGATGAAAATGACGATTTTGGTATATTGTTGGCCACTGCGCAAAATGATGCAAGGGGCGCTATAACTGTAAAACCTGCTTAGTATGGATGAATTAACCTGTTGTCCTTCGACTTTGGCGCCCTGCTTTGATACTTATAGTCCGGTAGCGTTGAAAAAACTGTTCGATAAACAAAGGGTGTCTCCTGTAATTCCTTATAATTCGCCGGAAAACAATGAAAATAGCGCTTTGTTGTTTGCAAATAACCATAAGCGTATTGCTTTACCGGGAACGCAATGTAAATATTCTATGGTTGCGCAGGATGGTTTTCTAAAGCTTTCTACCGAAAAAAAGAAGGGTCATTATATTTTGAAGCTTGCGCCCGGAAATATTCCAAATTCCACGGAATATGTTGCCAATGAGAACCTAACCATGCAAATAGCCGAACAAGTTTTTAAAATAGAAACGGCAGCCAATGGACTTTGCTTTTTTCAAGATGGAGAAGCCGCTTATTTTACGCGCCGATTCGATATTGCAGGCAAAGAAAATAAGTTTCGGGTGGAGGATTTTGCTACCTTGGCAGGCTTGTCTTCGAGTAATGCCGGCGACAATTATAAATATGAACAATATAGTTACGAAGAATTGGCGGAATTGATCAAACATTATATTCCTGCTTGGCATGTTGAGTTGTTGAAATTTTACCGGCTGATTTTGTTTAATTTCCTTTTCTCGAACGGGGATGCGCATTTGAAAAAATTCTCAATTATAGAAACAAGCGACGGGGATTTTCGTTTATCAGCCGCGTATGATTTGTTAAATACCCGTATCCATGGAAATGAATTGGAATTTGCTCTTGACAAAGGTTTATTCAAAAATAAGAACCGAAAATTATTTAAAGGAGGGGCTTGGGCTATAGGAATGACATTTAGAATTTTCGGAAAAAATATAGGTTTGCCGGAAAAAATGGTAGACGAGGAACTCTATTTTTTTAAAAGATGGCATCCCGAAATAGAAAAATTAGTGAATCATTCTTTTTTATCTCCCGAAATAAAGAAACTCTATTTTGCGCAATACCGCTTAAGAAGAAGACGCTTGATAGATATGGAATTATAGATAAACCTTCCGTCTGTTGCAGTATTAATGCGTCTAATGCAATAAAAGATCGAGAAGTAAATAAATATTCAACCCGCTGACAAAAATACCAATTGCTAATAAAATCAGAAATGTCGACAGGCTATTGGCATATTTGCCCATCACCTTCTTTGACGAAGTTAAGTAGACCTGCGTGAAAACCGTTACCGGCAACTGAATACTCAAAAACATTTGAGATAAAATCAGCCCTTGAAATGGATTTTTTATCAAAAAGATGATAATAAGCGCAATAACATAGGAACTTAAAACGCCTATTTTAGAGTGAATATCTCCAATATGGAAAGGCTCTTTCCAAAAACCTGCAAAAATAGAGCCTCCGGCAATTCCGGACGTAATGGTAGAAGATAAACCTGCAAATAAGAGAGCGACGGCAAAGATAATGCCAGCATTTTTACCTACAAGCGGAGTCAATAAATGTTGGGCCTGTTGCAATTCTTCTACCGGCGTATGGCTTTTGAAAAAAACCGAAGCTGCTAACAAAATCATTGCGCTGTTAATGGCCCAACCAATTCCCATTGAAAGCAAGGTGTCAACAAATTCATATTTAAGTTGTCTTTTTATCAATACCTCATCTTCTAGATTCCATTTTCTACTTTGGATAATTTCGGAATGGAGAAAAAGATTATGAGGCATGACGATAGCGCCGAGTACACTCATTATTAATATTATAGATCCATCTGGGAACGAAGGTTTTACCCAGCTTGTAACGGCTTGTCCCCAATCAATGTCTACCAACGTTAATTCATATAAAAAAGAAAGGCCGATAATAGAAACAAAAGTAATAATCCATTTCTCTATTTTGCTGTATGTATGAGTAAAAAGCATAAAACTACAGACAATGGCAATGATTAAAGCTCCTATTTTGGGAGGAATATTAAACAACATCTGCAAAGCAATAGCGCCGCCCAATATTTCGGCTAGAGAAGTGGAAGCCGACGCCAACATAGCCGATCCCAATACCGGACGCGAAATCCGTTTAGGTAAGTATTTAGCGGTTGCTTCCGACAAGCAAAGTCCGGTAACGATTCCTAAATGGGCTACATTATGTTGTAACACAATAAGCATTATAGACGAGAAGGTAATAATCCAAAGCAAAGTATATCCGAAACTCGAACCGGCAGCCAGGTTGGAAGCCCAGTTCCCAGGATCGATAAAACCTACGGTGACCAACAAACCCGGACCTATGTATTTTAATAGATCCATTCCGCCCGAAATAGGCCTGTGCCTGGTTTTTAGATTATTAAGAAAACGTTTGACAAAAGAACTTTTCACGTTTTGTTGTGTTTTTGATTCATTGAAATTTAAGAAGTTTTTTTATTTTTCGTTGCCTTGAAAGAATGGCGGCGGATCCGGTTTTTCCTAAAAATGAAATCTGAGGTTCCAGCTCATCCGATATCCAGGGATAACGAATAGAAAGATAATACAGCGATTCCATACACCAGACTTTTACGCCGACTTTTTCTTTAGTATCTATAATCCAGTCGAAAAGAGATTCGACAATGGATTCAAAATTGAATGTGCGCAAAACTTCCAATAGGCTTTCCGGTAATTTTGTCGTTTGGTTATTTGCGTTTGCCTCCAGTAGTTTACACAAAATTTTCGAAAAATGCCGGCGAACGCTCCTGTTATTAACAGTGGGAAATTGATCTAGAAAACTGAATATAAATGGTTTTATTTGAGAAAGATCAAGCAGAATTATCTCTTCAAATAACCAGGCGGCATGAAATGCTACTTTTGGATCGGCTTTGTAATCAGTCAAAGCAAATAGTAGAGACAAAGAAATATTTTCTTGTCCCATCCACTCCATTATTTCTTTTTTCCCTTTTGTTCCTATGGTTTGGTTCAACCTTTTTATAAGTTCTTGTTCCTGATGCATACAAGTTGAAAATTCTAAAACTTATAGATGTCTTATTTAAAATGGAATCAGTTATACATTATTTCCAGCTATATAACCAGTGGAAAATGCGATTTGCAAATTGTATCCGCCGGTATCGGCATCCAAATCCATGACTTCCCCTGCAAAATAAAGTCCTTTAACTAATTTTGATTCCATTGTTTTAGAATTGATTTCTTCCAATGAAATTCCTCCTTGAGTTATAATGGCTTCATCAAAACTTTTTGTTGCGGTGATTGTTAGAGGGAATTGTTTCAAGAATTTGCAAATTTTCTTTCTTTCTTCAACAGATAAGCGACAAACCATTTTCTGCTCAGATATGGGAATGTTTTGAAGCGCTAATCTTTGTAGTTTGGCCGGCAACCATAATCTTAATGCATCTTTGAACGATCGTTGTCCATGTTCCCTACATTCCCTTTCCAGTTTTGCTTCTAATTTCTCCTCGCTTAAAGCCGGTTTAAAATCAATGAAACAGGTAAATATATTTTTTTTATGAAGTTGATTTGTAATCTGACGACTAAGCGTAAGAACCAGGGGGCCTGTAATTCCATTTTTCGTAAAACTCATTTCGCCAAATTCTTCCCAAATTTTTTGGTCGTTGAAAAATACGGATAAGCGAATATTTTTTAATGGGAAATTTTCTAATTCAACAGGAATGGATTCTTTGCAAATAAGTGGAACCAAGGCGGGTAAGAGAGTTGTTACGGTATGTCCAAGCTCTTTTGCCATTCTATATCCATCTCCGGTAGAACCGGTTAATGGATACGATTTGCCTCCTGTGGCTAGAATGACTTTTTTTGAAAAAATTCGAGTCTTATTTTTTAGTTCCACGCCAACCACTTTATTATTTTCTATTAAAATATGGTTGACGGTTGCATTCTTCATTACCTTAACAGATAACATCTCTACTTGCTTGATCAATGCAAAAAAAATATCTTGCGCTTTATTGCTGGCGGGGAAAACCCGGTTCCCACGTTCAACGACCAGTTTAACGGATCGTTTTTCGAAAAAAGTCATTAAATCTTCAGGGGAAAAAGCCGAAAAAATATCGCGTAAAAATTCTTTGCTCCTTCCGGCATGCGCTAAGAAATTATCCAGACAATTGGCGTTAGTAAGGTTACAACGTCCTTTTCCTGTTATTCGCAACTTACGTCCCGGTTGTTCCATTTTTTCAATCAACAAAACATTTCTGTTTCTTTTGGCGGCCGTTATAGCAGCCATTAATCCGGAAACTCCCGCGCCTATTATTATTACATCGAAATCGGACATATTCGGTTTATGCTTTTAGAATTCCGCAAAATTACATATTAAATCAACAATATAGGATGAATAAAGCGAAATTCAGGGCAAACGCATGAAAATAGTGTAATTTTGTAATTGTCTAAAAATCAAAGATACAAAAATTTGCATCATGAAATTTTTAGATGTTTTCAAAGAACTTACAAAGTCATCCCAATTTTTAAAGTTTGATTTTCAAGGCGATTTTATTTGTTCCGAAATTTCATGCGTTTGCCCTAGCGAAATGTAATATAAAGTATTTGGCGTTGAAATATTTTACAGTTTTCAAAAATTTGGGATCAATGAATAATCTCGGTGGAGCGCCAAAATATTTTGGTGAAAATATCAAAGATCAAAAGAGAAACCGGATGATGCAAAGGACTCGCATCATCCGGTTTTAAAGTTGAGAATTAATCACTTATTTTCCCAACGGGTTTTTCATTACTGGACAATCAGTTTTTCAACCTTTGTCCAATTTTTATGAACCAAACGTATCAGATATGTTCCTTTTGATAAACCTTGTAAAGTAACATCTTTCGTAATCGACGGCCGGCAATTGATTGTTTCTTTCTTCAACAATTTGCCTTCGAGCGTCAACAAGGTCATTTCCACTTCGCCGCTTACTCCTTCTATACTCAATTGGGTATAGTCGCGGGCGGGATTTGGAGCCAGGGTTACTTTTACGGAAGAAGCCTCGCTGGGAGCAATGCCGAGAGGGTACGAAGTAGCCATTACCCATTCGCCGTATTCTCCGCTACCGCAATTGCCTCTTACGTAAACGTCATAGCGTAGATTCGGATCATCCACCTTATAATATACCCCTTGGTAGGTATTGACCTCTATTGATGTTCCTCTCGGACTGCCCTGTGGAACGACGCTCATTTCCCAATTCAGATGGCATTCGTTGTTGTTCCAGCTGGCAAAGATAGAATCTCCTACTACGCCCCAACGCGGAACAGTGAGATTTTCAATAGGCGCGCAAGTTCCGGTTTGCACGCTTACAGGCGCGCTATAGTTTCCTGTGTCGCCTTCTCCGCAAACAGGACGGATCTTCACTTCGTACGAAGCGTTAGGCGTTAAACCGGTTATGGTATCGAGGTTTCTATTTATGGTTTTGACTATCGTATTACCGCCTCCTGTAGGTTGATAGGATAATTGCCATTGATTTTGACCTGCCGCAGCCGTAAAACTGATAATTGCCGTTGTGGGGCATGCGCGCACAACGGTTACATTGCTCACATTATTGCATTGGTTAATCGTAACCGGCATAGAAATAACTGCCACGCTAGTGTCTTCGGCTCCGCAAATATTGCGTACTTCAAATGTATAAGTAGCGCCTCGTTG
>JAVBLV010000068.1:0-55918 GCA_031553195.1 Bacteroidales bacterium | reverse complement strand
CACATTATTTTGTGTTTTTTTTTTTTTTTTTATTTTTTTTTTTTATTGGGTGGGGGGGCGTTTAATAACCCCCCCCCCCCGACCCTACTTACTACATACAAAAATCATGCCTAAAATGAATATCCTGTTTTTGCAGAGACTTGCAAAGATAAATATAGTTTATGAACAAAACCAGAACTCAATTTTATAGTTCAAATTCGGCATAATGATAGCTTTTCTATAAAATATGTAGGATTGTGATGGGCGCTTTGGATAATAAACGGCATTATCGGGCAATTTGCATTTAGATATTCTATAAAAGCAAACGCTTTGGATGAAATGATACGGGTACGGTTGTAAATATGATAGCAGATATGATAGGAATTTTATTTGTATTGATTACCGTAAAAATGATAAAGGACTACTCGGAGGTCGAACCATTGATTCGAGAAGTAAACAATGATTCAATTGAAGATGATGATTCAATCAGCAATAATCCTTTTTAACTTTTGACTTGCAGACCAGCAGATAAACGCTCTGCTATCCCCATAAATCGACGCCGTCTTTAAAGAAACGCTTTGATATTATCCGTATCTTTGCATAGAAAATCAAAGGTCATGAAGAATTTTTTTAAATCATTGGGCGCATACTTCCTGCAAGGATTACTTTATATTGCTCCCATTGGCCTGACGCTCTATATCTTATTTATTGTATTTGATATTGTTAACGGCTTTTCATCTTTTCTGACGAATGATCTGTTAGGGATAAAAATACCGGGTTTGGGATTAGCTATGATGCTAGCCCTTATTATTTTTACCGGTTATTTCGGAAAAACGGTTATCGCCAAGCCAATTGCCAGTTTTATTTCCAATTTTATTGCCCGTATTCCCGTTATTAATACGGTTTATTCAGCCATAAAAGATATTTTCTCGGCTTTTGTCGGAAAGGAAAAAAAGTTTAGTAATCCCGTATTGGTGAAGACCTCCGAGAATCCGGAAATGTACAGGATCGGTTTTATTACGCAAAAAGATTTGAGCAAATTGAAACTAAGCTCAAACATGGTTTCGGTCTATATGCCTTTTTCCTATGCTGTGATGGGCGATTTGGTAATCGTCCATGTTGACAATATAACCGAATTGCATTTGTCTTCGGCCGAAGCGTTAAAGTTCGCCATTTCGGGAGGATTAACAGAAATAATAGAAAAACATACGCATAACAATGACACCGAAAAAACGCCCGCTGATACTGATAACAAATGACGATGGCATCCACGCCAAGGGAATACGCGCGCTTATACAAATTATGCAAAAGATTGGCGATGTTGTTGTTATGGCTCCGGAAGAACCTATGTCGGGAATGAGTCATTCAATTACTTCTTTGATTCCTTTAAGAGCCCGTCTCATCGAAAAAAAGGAATTTTACCAAGAGTATGCTTGCGCCGGCACGCCCGTCGATTGCGTGAAGCTGGCTCAACATTTGTTTTTTCAGGAACAGAAGCCGGATTTGGTGGTTTCGGGCATTAACCATGGATCTAATGCATCGATAAACATTATTTATTCGGGAACGATGGGAGCCGCATTGGAATCGAGTATGAATGGGTTTCCTTCTATTGGTTTTTCGTTGCTCGACTACTCGAAAGACGCCGATTTTTTGGCTGCCGAACCTTTTATCCTCCAGATTGTAGAGGATGTTCTGAGAAATGACCTTCCGAAAAATGTTTGCCTGAATGTGAATATCCCGGCCGTTAAAACCGAAGAAATAAAAGGCATCCGTATCTGTAGACAGGCAAATGCTTGTTGGGTAGACTCTTATGAAAATCGCATTGATCCGCGCGGACATAATTATTTTTGGCTTACCGGCGATTTTAAGGCTAATGGAATAACAGAAGAAGACGATATTTGGGCTTTGGACAACAATTATATTTCGGTTGTCCCTGTACAGTATGATTTTACGCATTATGAATGTATTGATAATTTAAAAGGACGATTGGAAAATGTTTAAAAAAGATAATATTGCAACGGGATTGATTCTGGGAATCGGTTCAACAATACTGTTATTGGGGATTATTTATGTCATATTGGGAATAGCGGGAATAGAGAAGAGCGGTAATCTGCGCTTTTTCTTACTGGCATTTATTCCCAATATTATATTTATACGTTATTACTTAAAAAATCTGCACTATCATAAGACGGCTTACACCCTCATTGTTATTACTTTCGTTTTTATGATATCGTTTTTGGTTTATTTGATGAGATCGGGAGAAATAAATATTTAAATTTTCATTTCAAAAAACGGAATCGTTTAATGAATTTCAAATCTCGAAAATACTATATTATTGCAGGGGAAGCGTCGGGTGACCTTCATGCTTCTAATTTAATAAAGGAACTCAAAAAACGAGAACCGTCAGCAGAATTTCGTTGTTGGGGAGGCGATTTGATGAAAGCGCAGGGAGCGGAATTGGTAAAGCATTACAAAGATTTGGCATTCATGGGTTTTATCGAGGTCTTATTCAATCTGCGCACTATTTTGCGCAACATGAAGTTTTGTAAGAACGATATTTTGCAATACAAACCGGATCTTGTTATTTTAGTAGATTATTCCGGATTTAATCTCCCGATAGCAAAGTTTACGCATAAACACGGCATCAAAACTTTTTTCTACATAGCGCCCCAGGTTTGGGCCTGGAAGAAGGGGCGGATTAAAACGATGCGCAAAGTGTTAGATAAATTATTTGTAATTCTTCCTTTTGAAAGACCGTTTTTTAAGGCAAACGGCATGGATGTGGATTTTGTCGGACATCCTCTACTGGATGCAATTTCGGATTTCAATCAAAATAAAGACGAGGATAATTTCAAACTAAAACACGGATTAGACAAAAGGCCTGTCATTGCGCTTTTGCCCGGGAGCCGGAAACAGGAAATCAACAAAATGCTTTCGATTATGCTTGTTATTGCCGAAAAAAATAAAGATTTCCAGTTTGTTATTGCCGGTATGACTTCTTTAGGCGAAAGTTTTTACAAACCCTTTATTCAGGATGCAAATGTAAAAATTATCTTTAATGAAACTTATTTGCTTTTGCAAAATGCGCATGCGGCTCTTGTTACTTCGGGAACCGCTACTTTAGAAACGGCTTTGTTTAATGTTCCCGAAGTAGTTTGCTACAAAAGTACCTGGATCTCTTACTTCATTGCGCGTAGTATTGTTAAAATCAAGTATATCTCATTGGTAAATTTGATAATGGACGCCCCTGTTGTAACAGAGTTAATACAGAGTGATTTAAGCGTTGCTCGTTTGGAGCGGGAATTCGATTTGATTGCAAAAGATGAAATTTACCGGCAAAAGATGCAAACTAATTTTGCAGAATTACGTAAACAATTGGGAGAGAGGGGAGCATCTTCGCGAATCGCCGATCTGATTATCCAATATCAAAATGACTAAGGTGAAAAGCAAATTCATACATATTATCTTTTTGTGCGCGCTGATAATTTATAGCGTTGCCGGATGGAGCCAGAATTTGTTGATAAAGCTTTACTCCGATAAACAACTTTCGTCCATAAAAGTAAAGGTAGAGTTAGGGAGATATTATCTCATTACAGGAAAAGGAGACACGCTTAACGATGACTCTAAAATGTTAGTCAGGGGCGATTTGTTAGAAGCAAAAGCCGCAGGCAACAAGGTAAATATTGCGTATAATAATAAATCATTGGGGAATTACCCGTCTGTTAAGATACAATCCGCCGGATTCAAAAACATTTTTTGCATAATGCCGTCGGGGGGCGAAAAACGTTCGTACGACGATAATTTGCTTATCAAAGCAAGCAATAATTCACTTTATTTAATCAACGATGTGAATCCCGAGAATTATGTTGCCGGAGTGGTGCAATCTGAAATTTACGGTAAGCCCGAATGTATCGATATTTTTAAAATACAATCTATTATATCGCGTACCTACGCTTTAAAAAATATTAATAAACATCAAAGCGAAGGATTTAATTTATGCGATGGCGTGCATTGTCAGGCGTATAAAAACCGATGCTTGAAACCGGAGGTTTTGACAGGCGCAATGGAGAGTAAAGGGGAGATTATTATCGATAGTTCGGGACAATTGATAGACGCGGCTTTTCACTCCAATTCGGGCGGACAAACAGCCAATTCGGAAGATGTCTGGATAAGGCCTATTTCTTACTTAAGAAGCAGGCCGGATACATTTTCTTTGTCAATGAAAAATACGAATTGGGAAAAGGAATTTTCCATTAACGAATGGCTGTCGTATTTTTCTAAAAAGCACGGTCTGGACGTCAATAATGAGAAAATAAGGGATGAATTGCTTAATTTTACGCAAGACGAGAGAAAGTCAAACATTTGTGCAGTTCCGTTAAAAACAATCCGCAACGATCTGAGATTACGATCTACTTTCTTTTCCGTAATTCGTGAGAACGAAAATATAAAACTGATTGGAAAAGGATATGGGCATGGGGTCGGACTTAGCCAGGAAGGAGCTATCCGCATGGTCGAGTTAGGCTATGCCTACAAAGACGTATTGCTTTATTACTACGAAGGGGCCAAGATCTTATCTGTGAACGAGGAGAAACAAATTGAAAACTCCAATCAGGATATGGCGAATTAGCTTGCCGGGAAATTTAACGAATGGAATACTAATTATACTAAGATAAATGAAGATACTGACCCTGCTTATTGTAATTTTTATTTTGTACGCGCTTTTTATCTTGTGCCGCAATGTCGTTTTCCCATTTTATTCGAGATGGCTTACAGCCCGCGCAAAGCGGAAATTTTTTAAAGAAAATCCCCACATAAAACCCGGTAAGTTTATTCAGAACCAGGATACGGAGGAAAAAGAAACCGCCTTTTCATTCAAACCGAGGAACAAAAAGCTTAAGTATTAGAAGAGGTTGTTTAAATGCTGTTAGTTTCCTAAAGTAATCAAAACAGATTATTTAAAGGGATGGTTATTGTTCTTTCTCTCTTGTCCTGTAAAGGAAATACAAATAACAAGCGTTATTGAGAAGAGAGGCATTCTTAGTTTAGATTTAAACAACCTCTTCTAAAAAAAAATTAATCATTATTTCCAAACTTTGCAAATATGCCGAATTGGAATACGCTATTGTAACTTCCGTCATTGCCCGGATTCTTACTGACATTTGTAAGTCCTACCGTATAGCGCGCATTAACTCCTAGCGGTAATTTCGGGATTTTGAATCCAAGACCCGCCGCAATCGAAAAATCAACGGTGTTTAAGTCATCCCGGATATCCCAATTATCGTCGTAAGACAAACTTCCCAGAATTGCGTTGTAATCGCCCGAGGCATTTGCAATGAATCCCACTTGCGGCCCGAGTTCGATATATAATATCTTTTTAATGAAATAGAACTGAACCATCAAAGGGATATTTACATAATCGATTTTTGCGGTTGCCTCAAATGAAGAGTTAGGAATACCAAAAATATCTCCCGAGTATTTCATCCCTTGATTTGAAAACAGAACTTCGGGTTGAAAAGCAAAACGATCTTCGAATGCAGTATAATTTATAAATAGACCTGCATTATAACCAATTCGGTAGGAACTACTTCCGCTTGCGCTAAAAGAAGCCTGGACGGCGCTAGGTATATCAATATTATCATAATTGGATACTGTAGCGACATTCATTCCTGCTTTCAGTCCAAAAGAAAGTTGAGCATTCGCAAGTTTGCAGGATGCCATAATAAATATGGACAAAAGAATAATTTGAATTGTTTTCATGTTGATCTAAAATTTTAATTGATGTAAATTACCAAACTTTTAAACTATATGAAACAAAATATATGCCAAATTTGGTTTTAGAAATAATTATCTGTTTTGTTGAAGATTATGAGTTGATGGCGAGGCTTAAAGTTGGATAGTTGAATGGTTGAATAATTGAATTGCTCAATTATTCAACCATTCAACAAAAGCGGATCAATTTATTTTGAAGTCATAACGTCGAGAATCATTTTGTCGGTTTCCCGCATTCCATTATTTACTAAACAACAAAGTAAATACCGCACAATTGCAAATTGCTCCATGTTCCGAGCGACAATGCAATTGCCGCTCAACAGTCTACTATATTCCGCTCATCGAAGCATGGGTCGTCAGAAATAAAAAATCTTACTAAACTTAAGCATGTTTAGCAAAAGAGGCTGTTCAAAATGGATTGAGCAGCCTCTTTTTGACATCTTTTACTATCGCTATATTATTTTGCTTGCAAAGTAATTACTTGATTGTTGATTATTTCTACAATTTCTTTTGCCCTGCTCATATCCATATTGATATTCTCAATAAAACTGGGTTTAAACCTTAGTCCGAATATTGCTCCACCTTTGGTTTCTAAACAAATAACAATGTTTTTGTTGAAATAATAAATAAGGCAAAATATACCGGCTAACACCAATGCCAAAAGAAAAGAAGTAAATCCTACCCCTGTAAGCAATAGTATAAAGCCTGTGAATGCAGTGACCGCCGCCCAGATTAAAAGGCTGATCGAACGGTGGTATTCGCAGCTAACGCTTGCCACACCGTTTTTGAGGCTTACCACATGGTCGGTGTCGCCCGAAAGGCTCGAACTGTTGAAGTGTGCTTTTTCAGTAGTTACCAATAAGCTTCCGTCGGCTGCCAATTTCATCAAATTAAGTATCCACGAAATAAGACCTGACGCCCGCCCTTTGATATAAATCAAGGTATTGTCTTCGGGTATTCGGTTGATTTTCACTTGAGTTAATACCAGTGTTGTGGTATAAAAACCTCTTGACCTTTTTCTGATCATTACAATAATTCCAATCACAACTGCAATGCCGAGAATTGGCATAATCTTGTCCATAAATCCGTACATCATCATAATAGTTAAAATTTTGATTGTTTTAAGTCCTCATCAATAATTTTCTTAACAAACAAAAGAAACTCAGGACTAAAAGGGCTTCTTATATTATCTGATTTTATAAAAACAATTCTGGTTTAGTGAGGGCTTCACTATGAGTGAAACCCTCACTTTCCCTTTTTGCAGACTTAGGCATAGACGAGGAAACATAATTACCCTTCGTATGTTGCCATGCTGATATATATTTTGTTACCATTAACATAGATATTTGCATCATCTGCACTCGCCTCATTATAAAGGTTGATATATGTACCTCTTTTGGGGTCTTGTTTTTTGGCTTCTTCTTTTGTTATTTTATTGAATATTTCAAGCAATGTATAAAATATTACATTTGTTTTGTCATAAGCAAACCCACTACATTCCAATTCGCAGGTAAAGCTTCCCATACTGCTTTCAGGGTCAAATTCTTTATTGGTAAACCATCCTTTTTGAACCGCTTTGAACATTGGATCGTTAGCATATATTTTCATGGTAATATCACTTGTGATTTTCTTTTCCTGTAACAGCTGGGTTTTGTTATAACTTTTGAAGTCGGAAGCACTTTTTGAAAACACAGGCAAAAGTTCGCCAACGGGTTGTCTTAAATATTTATTGGCCAAATTTTTTAAAACAGGTACAAGGGCTTCGGTTATAAATGTTTTATCGAAATAGTCTGATTGTAGGCTTTCTTCATCTGTATGAGGAAATATTATTTTCATTACAAAACTCATTCCTATTGTTTTGTACTGTGGGTTGATTACATATTTTCCACTTTTGTCGACAAATCCAAGTTGTTCGCTTAGTACAACCGGCGCTATATTGTTGTCGATAAAACTGAAAGCATATTTGAATTGCGGATTAATGATATAGGTTCCTTTTCTGTCGATATATCCCCATTTTTTACCGTCTGAAACAGGGGCAAGATCGTTTTTGCCGAATAAAAATGCATCGGAAAATTGCGGATTGATTATGGTTTTTCCTGTTTTATCGCACCAACCCATTTTGCCATCATTTATCATGATAAACCAATCACCATCGGCTATAAGCCCATCGTATTGCGGATTGATGATATATTCCCCTTTTTCGTTAATGACGCCCCATTTTTCATCTAATTGCACACAAGCTGTTCCATTTGGGGCAAAAGGCTGCACTTCGTCAAATTGGCAATTGATAACTATTTTGCCTTCTTTGTTGATAAAACCATATTTATAATCATCATTTCTATAGGGGGCTTTTCCCTGTTGAAAGTTTGATATTTTATTGCCTGTAGGCTCTATGACTACTTTACCCGATTTATCTACGCAACCGTATTTTATGTTTCCTTCCTCATCATGGCTTTCGAAAACAGCCAACCCATCGTGGAATGAATATACCCTGTGGGCTTGCTTCAGCTCGAAAAGGCTTTTTCCGCTGGTGTTAATAGCTTCAGGATAACCATTCTCTTTTGCTACCCAGGCAATACTTTCCGAAAAATGAAGTACATTCTTGTATTGGGGTTCTATTACAAATTTCCCTTTGGTATTTACAAAACCTTTCAACCCTTTTTGCGAAGCAATTGCCTTACCCGATGCAAAATAATCGTTTATAAAGGTATTGGTATCTGATTGAAGTACTGTTTCACCTTTTTTGTTGATATAAATTCCTCCTCCAACAGGAATCATGTTGGTGTCGATACCATCGCTGGCGCTTCCGCCACAAGCACTCACCATTAGCGTAAGTACAAGAGTTTTAAAAATTGTTGTTCTTTTCATTGTTTTTTTATTTAAATATATTTATTACTGTATTTAAATGTGTTCAAGTTTTAAAGCTATACTTTGATTATTCGTATTAAAATGCAGGCTCTTTAAAATAAAATACCAACTCCCCTTTGGTGTTGATAAAACCATAAGTACCTATTTTATACCTATCGTCCGTATATTTACAACGAGCTAAGCCACAATAAAAATAAGAATCAAGCCCATCTATAAGGATATCTCCAAATTCTGTAATTACATGTATTCCATATTGGTTGGAATAGATAAATCCATTGCCAAAAGAAATATCATATATACTAAACTTATCGGGTTTGAAGTTTTTTAAAATATTAAAACCATGATCTATTAATGCTGTAACATAATTTTCGTTTGGTAATTTTGAATGAATGTAAGCTTTCCCTTTATAGAAGGATGTTGTATACACTATATTCTGAAACACTATTTTTCCGGTTGTATCAATCATACAATAAGGTGCATGTTCTTCTGAACGCTTCTTTATGAGTGCAATACCTTCTGAGAAATTGGTAGGCTCATTTGAATAACTGAAATTGATTTTAGTCTTTCCTGTAACGTCAATATAACCCCATAATCCATCATTGTTTTGTACAGCTGCAAGCCCCTCGCTAAAGCTATGCACATTATTGTAGGTTGCAGGAATTATAATTTTTCCGCTGCTATTAATGTAGCCCCATTTGTTTTTTTGATAGTCATAATAAATAGCCAAGCCGTTTTTGTACGGGAAAGAACGTTTAAGGGCGCTTCTATCCGGTACCACTACCGATAAATCAGGAAAGATAATTTCTCCCTTCGTATTGAGATAAACAATCTTTGTTATGTAAATATTTTTATAGGTTGTAGAATTCTTTTTATCGAGCACACTCAAAAAACCGGTAGCGATACCATCTATAAAATTAGAAAGTTTACTTATATCGGGTAAATGTTTTATTACTTCACCTTTTGTATTTATCAATACTACTCCGTTTTTATATCCGTTTAAACTGCCGGAAATCACACATACATTGTTGCTAAAATAGGGCACATCTTCATAAATAGAGAAGTTGAATTTATAATCAGTTACAAAGTTGCCCAATGTATCCATAATTGCCCAATTCTTAGTTTTATTATCTCGAACGAAACATACATTATCTGAAAAATCAGTAATGTTTACATCTTTAGCATTGTACACTTCAATGATTTTAGTCTTGGAAGTTATGTGAGGCGAAATAACTTGAGGTGTTTGTGAAGTAGTAGGGGTAAGATTGCTGTTATTTGACGTTGCCGTTTTTTTTACTTGGGTTGACTCTTGTTTCTCTACGGGCTGCGACGTATTTCCCTGCGTTTGATTCGTTGGTTGCGATGGATTGTTTTCTTGCGTTTTTTTGTCTGTTCCAAGCGCTTGGTCTGTTTTTTCAATGGCTTTGTCTACTTTTTTTGAAGCCTTGTCTACAGCTTTATTTACTTTATCAAGAAACCCTTGCGCCGGAACATTTCCCGCAACGGAAAATAGCAACGCAAAAAAAACAATTTTTAAATAGTTTGACTTTAATTGCATAATGATATAAATTTAAAAAAGGAATAATCATTACAAGCAATGCTTTATGGTTATCCCTTTTGTGGTTAATTTTATTGTTTAATTATTTTCATAACTTTCATTTGTTGGCGGAAATAAACCTTTAGAAAATAAGTTCCTGAAGGTTTTCCTATAAGCGATAGTTGCAAAATAGAATTATTGCCTCCCAAAACGGTTGTTAAAACACTTCCTTTTATGTCTACCAACTCAATATGGTCGATTTGCGAGGATGTATTTTTGATAAACAACAAATCGGTTACAGGATTCGGATAAACTACAATATTTTCTACTGCTGCTTGTTGGTTGATTCCTATAGTGCTATCCTCCAATACTGTGAAAGCATGCGTACCCATTGCAAACCATTCGTGGTTTTTATTTTTCCCCCGTATAGATAACAAATGATTTCCGAGTGTAATGTTCTCAAGCGCCGCCGTGAAATCAATTTCCATAGCTCCATTAGTAAAACTAACTTTTTTTCCTTTTTCCCTACCGGGGTCAGTATCGATAAAATATTCGAAACAAACATAATCAGAAGGAGCTAAGATGGTTTTTACAAAATGCCGACACATTAGCTGAGACCATCTCCCATAACGGTTTTTAGCTCTTACGAATAACGTATGGAATCCGTCGGGAAGATTTTCAATAGATGCATCTAAATAATAAGAACCTGCATTTTCTACCGAATCGACAGCGGTTCCTCTACCGTAACCGGGGTCGGTATCAATGAAATATTCCAAATAGGCAATTTCGTGGCTTAATTCTTCGGGTAAAACGCCTTTTACAAACGGACGGGTCATGGTTTGCGACCAGCCTTTTCCATTTTTTGCACGGACAAATAAAGTATGAAACCCATCGGCAAGATTGCTCAATGAAGCTTCAAAAGTCAGCGTTTCATAAAATCTGTCAGAATTGTTTGACAAAACAGTTGCCGTGCCGGCATTTATCCCGTTGCCATAACCGGGGTCGGCGTCGAAAAAATATTCAACTTGCTGCACCTGTGCGTGTGCAAACACCACAGACAACAGTAAGCCGAAATATATTAATATTTTCTTCATAACTAATAAGTTTTAATAAGCCCCCTAAATCCCCCGAAGGGGGACCTTGCAATGCCAATTTTAAGATTTCAGTAGGCAAAGGCTTATGATTATTTATTGTGATAACATCTTGAAACAATTAAATGATTTGGAAAGGGTTGTAACGTTGATGAGTTTGTTGATTGTTTAGGGTTTTAAGTTTATACTGTTGAAAATTCAAAATCCATCCTTTCTTATTTCCTTATTCCCCCTTTTTCTAAAAAAACTTTCAACTCTCCATTTTCAATTTTCAACTATCTTTCGGTTCCTATTTTCAATGTTACTTTTAAACCGCTTGCCGCCGAGGCTGCATTGGGCGCTTCTATTTCATAAATATGCGGTATAGCAGGCAAACCCGATAATACATAAGGCGTAGTACCGCCAAAAGCGCCGCATTCCGAGCCATTGGTTCCGGCTGTTTTAGCAGCAGAGGTAGAAGAAAGTTGATATTTACCATCAGAAGTACCGGTTGCCGAACCTATAAAATCTGTTACTCCAGCAGTTGTGTAATTGTTGGTAATATTGCAGTTTACATTATTATTTAAAGCTGTTACTATATTATTTTTAATGGCGCATCCATTACAATTGTTAATACCATATACAGTTGATGTTGAATAGAATGTATTATTTTCAATAGTCGTATTATAAAGTCTAGATACAATATAACCTAAACCTGTAGCTGTAAAAATATTATTTGTAATAATTGCATTAAAAAGTGTATCGGTAAAATAAGAATCTAAAGCTCCATTTATATAGCACTGAGCGATAGTCGCATTGTTGATTTTTTTATACGTATTTGAATTTCCGTCATCCCCGCTAACACTCTCTAAATAACATTTGCGTATAATGATATTATCTGCGCCTATACCTAAGGAACCTTCACTATGAGCTAAGCCTTCCCATACAATACCATTTGCCAAAAGGTAAACATCACCCTTTACTATTGCAGCCGTTTTATTTTCCAAGGTATTAGGATTTTGTGTTAGGAAATATCCGGGACCAATAATGGTTACTTTTTTGGTGATAGAAGCAGGTAATGCATAACTATTAGGCGAGCCTTCCAAATAAATGGTATCGCCTATTGGAATGGCGGTTAGAGCATCTTGAAGCGAAGTGTAGTCGGCAGGAATCCCTCCGTTGTTTACTCTCCAAATTTTGGCCGAAGCCGAAAAGCTGAACATAGCAGCTACTGAAATACATAAAATTGCTTTTTTCATAGATTTACTTTTTTTGATTTGTTATTTAATTATGGTTTTTGATTTTAATTTTGAAAGTTGTAAAACTTATTCATTCATCGTTTACTCATTATCATTTATTGCTGTAGAACTACCTTCTGTGTCACATTACCTACTTTCAACAAATAGGTTCCACTAGGCAGGTGCGAAATATTTATTTCGGTTTTTTCGCCGGTAATGGAAAAGGTTCCAACTAACTTACCATTGAGGTCAAAGAGTTTTACCCCTAAATCCCCTAAAGGGGACTTACCCAACGCTATAGCCCCTTTTAGGGGGTTGGGGGTTTCAATTGTCAATTTTCCATTAACAATAGGGTTCGGATAAATGCGTAAACCGGAGCTATTGGCTATATCGGAAATGCTGTTAGTATTATCTGTTACTGTTACTAAACAACTATCTTTATACCCTCCATCCTCTGTAGTAGCGATAATATAAGCAGTTCCTGCGGATTTTGCAGTTACAGTACCATTGTTTATGGTTGCTATATTGGGATTGCGACTTGTCCAATTGATGTTTTTATTGGTAGCATTGCTGGGGGTAATGGTATAAGTTAAGGCGCTATCTTGGTTTATCTCCAATTCTATTGCATGCGATGAAAGGGTAATACCAGCAATATCTATTTCCTCTACAATGTTGAGAAATTCTTCCCAAACCGGTGCATTTTTATACACATTCAGGCTTCCATTAGGGACATATAACATACAACTGTTTTCAATTTCATTAGAAAAAGGATAACCATCACAAGTAGGTGGAATTGCTGGTTTCGAATAGATAGCTCTTAAATTATTGCAAGACCAAAAAGCCCCGCCTCCAATACTTATAACACTATTGGGAATGGTAACAGAAGTAAGGCTGCTACAACCGGAAAAAGTATAATCTCCAATACCTGTAACTCTATTTGGAATAGTAATTGAAGTTAAACCACTGCAACCGGAGAAAGCATAATCACCAATGTTTATAATAGTGTTGGGAATTTCAATAGACGTAAGCCCGCTACAACCGGAAAACGCAGCATACGCAATACCCAAAGTTCCTTCTTCGATATTAATAGATGTCCCTGTCGGCATAGTACCTTTATATTGATATAACACCTTACCAGCATATACAATTCCATCAGGTTGGTTTGCATACCAAGCTGAACCCGAAAAAGCCTGTTTTCCAATATTCATAACACCATCAGGTATTGTAATTGAAGTCAACCCAGTGCAATAAGAAAAGGTTTCATCTCTAATACTTGTAACCCCATTTGGAATAATAATGGAAATAAGACGACTACAAGCTAAAAAAGCTCCCTTGCCAATACTTGTAACCCCACTGCCAATATTCACCGAAGTGAGGCTGAGACAACCATGGAAAGCGTCGTCTCCAATATTTGTAACGCTATTGGGAATGATAATAGACTGAATCCTACCGTAAGCAAAAGCCCAATTGCCAATACTTGTTACAGTATAAGTAGTTCCTAAATAGGTAACTGTGGATGGGATAACCATATTACCTCCATATGAATATAAACTATCATTCTGGTAGGTTACAGTAACATTGGTTCCTCTTATGATGTAATAGATTCCATCTTTTTCGAAATCATAACACCATGCCTGCACGGAAAACAGCAAGCTTATTATTAAAATCGTAATTTTTTTCATTCTTTGATTTATTTATTTGATTAATACTTATTTAATTCTCTTTGATAACTACTCATATCCGATTCAAGGCTTCGGATATCGCTTTGCAGGCTTCGGGCTTTGCTTTGGTAGTCGTCGGCATAGCGGTTGTGCATCTCAACGTCCGATTGCCGCATTTCTTCGGAATAGTAAGGTTCTATGCTGCGACCGGCACATTCCCTTGCACGGTCTTTATGATAGCTGCATTGTGATTCGCATTCGCTAATTTCATTCTCCTTGCTCCTGATATCCGATTCTAAATGGGATATTTGATTTTCGATATGCCGTTTTTCTTTCTCGTTTTCATATTCCTGTATTCTTTTGTCATCTTCGTCTTCTTCATCCCAATTGGCTGACTCTCTTTCCTCTTCGTCGTCATTGTCATCCTCATCTTCACCAAAAGAAGTATTGTAGTTTACATTCCGAGGGTAAGAGCCGGAAGAAGAATGCGCATAATTTACCGGCGCTTCAGAGCCTGTTTCGTTTGCTGTATATGTGGGTACGTTATTACCGGCCTTTCGTTTTTCCAATTTGTAGGCTATCCAATCTTTGAGCAATACCAATAATTCGCCCAAGAGCTTGAATACATTTTTGATTAACCACCATGCTATTTTACACATTACTTTAAATAGCCATCCAAAGAAGTTTAAAACTACTTTGAACATTTCATCTACTACATCTCCTGCCATAATTTTTGAATTTTAATTTGGTTACTATATTGTTTTAAATTAGTACTATACATATTATTTTACGCCATAAGGACAAGAAGAACCTTTTTCTTTGTGACATGAAAATCCATTATTCAAGTTACATCCACCTGAGATGGTTTTCTCCCGGCAATCTACTTTCTTTGATTCATT
The DNA here is from genome assembly GCA_031553195.1 of Bacteroidales bacterium. Classification (GTDB taxonomy): domain Bacteria; phylum Bacteroidota; class Bacteroidia; order Bacteroidales; family P3; genus JAVBLV01. Next base: position 40,900 of record JAVBLV010000068.1, on the reverse strand, counting down.
GCTGTTTGCCAAAACAGGAACACCTGAAATACCGGACGGAGTAAAAATTATTCCTTTAGAAATCATTATAGCAAGAATAATAGCTATAATGATTGAGCCTGCAGTTCCTGCAAAGAGAGAAAATAGGCACATAAATACAAAACCAAGAATTCTAAAAATTGATGATATTGTAGTAGATCCAATTATTATAGTGACTATACCATAAACTATACTTGCTAGAAGAGCCCAATTCAAGAAAAGGGTCAACTTTGCCCAAAAACCGGTATGTCCGGTGGTAAAGACAAGGCGGCCTAAAGTCCAATAAGCATCTTGACTTATACCACCCACTACCAAACCATAAATGCCATAGATAATAAAAAATGTAGGAATTGCTGAGATTCTTAATCGTATCCATTTATTATAACCTGTTTCCACTTTGCCATAATATGAAAATATAATTAAATAGATGGTAATGATAATGGGTGCAAGCAGAAGCCCTACAATGTAAAGCCACGAAAACCGTCCTTGCAATAACTCAACTAAACTTCCCATAAATGCAACTGCTATTCCTTCACCGGAAAGCACACATATTTTGCCAATAAGAGGACCTTCGCGAGACGCCCATTCATATTTAGCCTCTTCCACAATAGTAGCAGATAATGACAGAGGCGTTTCATGATTAAGTTTTCGAAGTATTTTTCGAGCTTTTATTTCCCCACCTTCCGAGGCCAAATAAAGAAGTTGTTTAGCATAGACCGTATCTTTACGAACACCATCTCCGGTAAGATACTTTAAGGCTTGACTATACCTTTCTCTTGCCGTATTTTTATCGATTTTCTCTTTATCAGATGAACCAGAACATGATGTTAAGCCTATCAGTATAAAAAGGATATATAAGTAATAATGGTTTTTGATTAATTGTTTCATAGATGACTTTTATGTTTAAATCTGTAATTATATTGTTCATTTGAACATAAATTTCCTGTAAGAATCTTTATTTTTTTCCCATTTGGTTCAATAAAAAACTAACATTAATCCCTAAAAGCCGAAGTACTAATGCTATAAGAAGGATAAAAATGATTACAATAGAGCCTATCATGCCTATAAAATAGAATAGTAAACAACAGGCTGCTAAAAATGCTCCTTTCAAAAATATGTGCTTACGGTTTTTTGTTTGAGAATAAGCCAATAGAAAACTTGCTGCTAACAATGCATAAAACAGATAGGGCAAGATGTTATAAAAAATGCCCCAAAACCCATGGAATCCAACATCATCTAATTTAACATGAAAGAACATTTGGGAAAGATAACTGATACCTGCTTCCAACCCACCAAAAAGGCCGGCAAAGAAGAAAAAGACAAAATCCATATCAGGTGAGGGTTTATATGTTTCCCCGCCGAATAATTTAATATCAATAGCTTTATAGTTCTTTAAAAAGAAATAAGCGCCAATAGCTAAAGCAATACCAAGAATAAATACCATAATAATTAATGAGTTAATAAGTTTGACTTTAAAGCCGAATTACAAATTCGGCTCAACGGGGGAAATCCTCACTTTTTTTTGCAGGCTTAGCCTGCTTTTTGATAAAGCGGCGGCGGTACAACCGCCGCCGAACCGGGGCTGTTTTTTAGGATGCACATAAAAGTTGTGTTATTGAATAGGATAAATACAGTCCCGTGTTATTGATATAACCTTAGTTTCTCCGGCATAGCTAAATTTAACATCTTTTGTTACCTTTTGATGATTAGTCCAACCGTCACTACCTAATTCTTCTATTATAAGAGGAGACATATCATATATCCAACGACCTTTTTCGATAATAACCCTTCCTTTGAACGTGACCTCTTCTGAATAACTGCTGGCAACTAATCCCTTTGCCGGATCAACCCAGAAGGGGTATATCCCAATAGTCTTTGTGTACTTATTCATAACGAACCCGTTGGATGTTCTATAACTGACGAAAGCACTATCTTCTTTTATTTTATCTATCTCAGCTACAGCTTCAAAAAATACACTTCCTAATACTTCCGGCCAAGCGTTGTAGTAGATTTGGGCGGAGGTTTCGGTTTTGGTTTTGGTGCCGTTGCTCCATACGGTTACGGAGTCGATGGCTACCTTCTTAGTTGAGTCGTTGACGGTGGTTATTCGCACATTGTCATAGTCCCAAAAGGTTGAGGTTATCGTTGGGGCTGCGGACTTTTTCCAAACAAATCTTTTGTCCGGACTCTGCACGGTATAAACATCACCTGAAGAATGATAGATTGTATAGACTATCGTCCAAGAGCGAGTTTCATATGCTTCTCTGTTGATAGTTGTGTCGGTAACATAAGTTGCACCTTTTGATGTAAATTCTAATTTGGTGAAAGCATTGTATATACCCACAGTTTCATTATAGCATTTAGCAAATATAGAATCATTTTCAAAGACTATCTCGTCTTCGAAGTGTTCGTATTTGGCCTTGAATGTGGTTTTCTGCCCACTTCGAGAAGACGTGATAACCGGTGTTCCAATAACATTACTGTCTTTTGATACGGTTATACTTTCGGGTTTGTGAGTAACCTTCGCGGAAGATTTGCCTTTTACGATAACTATCGTATCGGCGCCGGCAAGAGACTTAGTTAAAACTGCTTTTTTAGTTTTAATTTCCGTACTATCCCAAATTAGCTTGAAGCCAACCTTGAACTGATCCTCACGGTCAACGGACATTTGCTTAGCATCTTCAGAGAGCTTGGTTCTTTCCACCCCATCAGGCAGAGATACTGCTCCGGATACAAAACGCTCATAGCGAGGGTCTTTGTTGCCCGGTTCATCAACTGGATCTTCTTTGGTACATGAAGAGAACATCACAACTGCGCAGCCGAATATTATCATACTCAAGACTGCAAGGAAATTTTTCTTTTTCATTTTATTATTTTTTATTTGTTTTGTTTATTTCATTGTTTTTTATTTTTATAACTATCTTTGCAATCTTAATCTATCTTTAATTGCTTTAAAGTCTTTAAAGACCCTAAAGCCTCTATTGACCCTAAAAGCCAAACCCATGACCAACGAACAACCTCTTTTGCCGATCGGCGGAAACTACCGCAAACTGCTGACTTATCAAAAAGCGGAAGCTATATATGATATTACCTATTATTTCTGTCAGAAATATCTTCGCCGTGGCGACCGCACTATCGACCAAATGGTACAGGCGGCACGCTCGGGCAAACAGAATATTATCGAAGGCTCTGCAGCTTCGTCCACTTCCAAAGAAATGGAAATTAAGCTGGTAAATGTAGCCAAGGCAAGCCTGCACGAGTTGCTCGCCGATTATGAAGATTTTCTTCGCACACGGCAGCGCCGCCAGTGGGAGACAGGTTCGCCCGAACTGGAAGCTATGCGCCGGTTGGGACGCCAACACAACGATACGGCTTTTTATACGAACCTCATACAAACCCGGCCACCCGAAACCATTGCCAACATGGCTATCTGCCTCATTAAACAAAATGATTATTTGTTGGCACGGCAATTGAAAGCGCTTAGTGAACATTTTTTGGCCGAGGGAGGCTTGCGCGAACGCATGACCCGTATGCGCCTCGAAAAACGCCGTGGCAATATTTTGTAAGTAATAGTATTTCATTTTGGGTTATCCCCTTTATTTATTGTTTGTTGATTATTCATCTTTAAGGACTATAAAGTTTTTGAAGAGCCTATAACCTTAACCAACAACCAAGCTCTTTTGCTGAAAGAAAAGCACAGCAGGGCTATTGCCCTCAAAAAAAAGCATCCCTGCTAAGCGTAATTTGCAATTACGCTTAAAACATATCCGAATTTATAATTCGGAGTGTCTTTAATTTTTAAGCAATTGCAGATTGCCTTGCATTTCCCGAATTACAAATTCGGCTCAACGGCGGGCGAATATTTTTGCTTTTAATTCCGGATATTCGCAACTTTCACAAAGTATATTCGGATTTATGCCCATGTATATTTGTAACCCAAACGCTGAATAGTCATAACTATCATAAAGTACGGTCGCAACTTTTGTAAAGTACGGTCAGAGGTTACCTTCATGTACGGTCAGAACCAAAACAAAGTACAGTCAGAATCTCTTTCATGTATAGTTGCAACCCTGGCGCTGGGTATTCACAATTAAGTTTTGGATTTGCGAGGGCCTCGCTCAAAGTGAAATCCTCGCAATTTTTGTTCTTATTTCTTTTTCGCCGTCATATTTTCTGCCGGAATAAGGGTCGCCTTTTGAATGGCTTCTTTCAAATCCTTACCTGGCGTAAAACGGATGTTCAGGTTTTTGATATTGGAAGCAGTTACTTCGGATTGGGTATTGCTACCTTCGCTATTGCAGGTAAGGCGGAAAGATCCCCAGTCTCCCAATTGCACGCTATGCCCGTCTAAGAGCAATCGGAGTAGAATTTTTTGAAATTGGTCTAATGCCATTTCTGCCTCTTTCCGGTTCATGGTGGTTTCGTCGGAAATGAGTTTTGCTACTTCCTTTTCAGAAATTTGGCTTACTGTTCTTAAAGAAGCATACCATTTTTTAGGTTCGTTGGGTTTGAGTGGATTACTTTTTTCCACTTTGTTAAAAAATACGGCCATAATGAAAGGTTTTTAAATTATATAAAAGCGCATGGCACAAAGCCAAAAACGCATGACTTTTAAATTGAGAGTTGAAAGTTGAGAATTGAAAATGATTCTTTACAAGGAAATTAGAGAATAAATAAATGAGGAAATAAGAATAATTGGGAGTTTTTATATTGGAAAATGATTTTACAAACCCTATATGAAAATTAGAGAATAAGTAAATGAGGGAATGAGAAAATTTGGGAGCCTTTGTATCAAAAAACAACGTTACAAACCTTATAACTTTAGGGCTGTTAGAAATGTTACACTCGCAAATTGATAGAAAAAATGAATAGAAATACTTTTTTAATCGACTGAAAATGCTTAACTTATGCGCGCAGAATTGCGATGGCGTTGTGTGTGTGTGTGTGTTACGCCAATATTCCGGATATGCAAATATTGGGTTGTTAAATAAATGTAAAATAACGATTCCAAATCACTATATAAGGAAATGGCCGAATTTGAATATTTATTTTGAATGTTATTTATTTCTTGACACCTCAACATGGCGTTGTTTCTTTTTTGAATCTTATTTTCTGTGAATTTTGATTCTTTTTGCAAAAATGCAAATATACACGCTTTTTGTTAAAAGAGAAATATTTTTTTTATTGAAAAATAAAAATTGTTGAATTAGGAGCAGGGGGAGAGTGGGAAGGTTTATAAAGTTGAATGATTGAATAACTGAATCGCTCAATTATTCAACCATTCAATCACTCAACAAAAGCGGATCAATTTATTTTGAAGTCATAACGTCGAGAATCATTTTGTCGGTTTCCTGCATGCCCAAAGAACCTATTTTCGCCAGGTTTTCGATGGTCTTATCAACGTCTTCATCGATAATGCCTTCCGTTTCGCTTACCACTGCATTTTCCATTGCAAGCAAGGCAGAATAATATGCCACGCTGGTTCCGGTCGACATTTTGAGGGAACAACTGGGTTTGGCTCCATCGCAAAGCATGCCGGTGATATCGGCGACCATATTTTTCAAAGCATAAGTCATTTGTTGGTAATTTCCGCCCATAAGGTAAGTAATGGCCACGCTGGAACCGGTAGAAGCCACTACGCATCCGCATAGGGCGGCCAAACGTCCCAACTGCATTTTTATGCAGATAACCGTAAGATGACTCAATATCAGCGCGCGGACTCGTTCCTCTTCGCTCGCGTTCACTAAATCAGCAAATACCGATACAGGAATGGTTGCCGTAATGCCCTGGTTTCCGCTTCCCGAATTACTCATTACGGTAATGGCCGCTCCCGCCATGCGCGCGTCTACCGCCGCCGAAGTAGCCGAAATCATATTATTGCAAGCGTCGTCGGGCAAAAGTCCTTTTTCTATTTTAGCGCGAATGGTTTTTCCTACGTTTAATCCGTACGAACCTTTCAACGCTTCGGAGGAAGCTTCCATATTGACTTTTTCCGATTCAAGGATGAAACGTATTTCTTCGATAGGAGTCGACATGGAGAAATCATAAACGTTTTTAAATTTCAAGCGTTTATTTTTGTTTGTTTCAGATCCGCCGGATTCTTTTTTGTCGATATTTTCGAATAGTTTTTGTCCGTTTTTTTCTTCAAACGCAATGTGCGTGTGTTGTCCTCTGACAATAACGCGGGAAGATTCCCCCCCTGATTTGCAACAACATTCAATGTATAGTTTGTCTTCTACATCTGTTTTCAGTTGAATGTTAATCCGTTTTCCCTCTACTATTTTCTTGGCTTCTTCCACCGCCTGGGGATTTACGTCTTTCAATACTTCTAATTGATAAGAAGATTTCCCGATCATGGCTCCCAATGCAATTGCAATAGGCAAACCCACCATGCCGGTTCCGGGAATGCCGACGCCCATTGCATTCTTTAAGATATTGCGGCTGAGGTAGACTTCTATAGTCTCCGGTAAACAACCGAGTATTTCTTTTGCTCTTGCCGTTGCAAAAGCCACTGCTACCGGTTCCGTACAACCCACGGCCGGCACGACTTCGGTTTTTAGCAAGGCAATCAATTCTTCTTTGGTATAGTCCATGCGTTATGTAAATATCTCTAAAACAAAATAGAAAACCCTGTTTTAACTCCAATGCGGATTTTGCGGAATAAATTGCAAAAGTAGTAAAAATGAAGTTATAAGATTCGTAATTACAACGATTAATGGAAAAAAGTATTGTATGGCCGTGTAAGAAAAGAAAAATGAGAGGTTCATTTTCTAGTAAATTGCAAGTTTATTGCTAATTTTGCAGATTCTTTTAATAATTCATGCGATTAAAAAATAATCTACTTTAAAACGGAATGAAAAAACTTGCAGTTATTGCATTTGGCGGAAACGCTTTGCTCAGAAGCGGTCAGAAAGGAACTTATAAGGAACAAATAGACAACGTAACCGATACTTGCGAGTCTTTGGTTAATTTGTTAAAACAAGATTATAATATTGTGTTAGGGCATGGAAACGGCCCTCAGGTGGGAAATGTCTTGCTTCAACATGAGGCCGGCGCGCAGAATTTCGGATTGCAGCAAATGCCGATGGATTTTTGCGTAGCAGAAACCCAAGGTTCGATAGCCTATCTTATTGAGATGGGCATGAACAATGTAATGAAAAAACACAATATCGACAGAAATGTGTTGACGATCATTACGCAAGTTTTAGTCGATAAAAACGATCCCATGTTTCAAAACCCAACCAAACCGGTGGGGCCTTATTATACAAAGGAAAAAGCGGAAGCATATGCAAAAGAAACCGACTGCGTTTTCAAAGAAGATCCTAAAGGAAACGGCTGGCGAAAAGTGGTCGCTTCTCCCAAACCTTTACAGATAAAAAATATAGAATTGGTTAAGCGCCTTGCGGGAGAAGGGAATATTGTGGTTACGGTTGGAGGAGGGGGGATTCCCGTTATTCAGGAGAACGGTCTTATCCACGGAGTGGAAGCCGTTATCGATAAAGATTTGGCCTCGGCTTTGGCGGCTGTTCAAATTGGAGCGGATGAATTTTATATTTTGACGGATGTTCCTAAAATATTCATCAATTTCCGTAAACCCGGCGAAAAAGCATTGGACGTAATAACAATAGAAGAAGCCAAACAATATTTGCAAGAAGGTCATTTTGCCGAAGGATCGATGGCTCCCAAAGTGCGCGCCGCTATTTATTTTGTGGAAAACGGCGGATCGGAATGCATTATTACCGAAGCCGGTCAACTCGGAAATCCTGATTGCGGTACTCGGATTGTAAAATAATTTAATACTCAATACTTATGACAGATTATACATTGCCCTACAAAGTAGCCGACATTTCATTGGCCGATTGGGGACGTAAGGAAATAGAAATTGCCGAAAAAGAAATGCCCGGTTTAATGGCGTTGAGAAAAAAATACGGAGCCGAAAAACCTTTAAAAGGGGCTCGTATTACCGGTTCGTTACACATGACCATTCAAACGGCGGTTTTAATAGAAACTTTAGTAGCGTTGGGCGCGGAAGTGCGTTGGGCCAGTTGTAATATTTTTTCAACGCAAGATCATGCAGCGGCGGCTATTGCAAAAGCGGGTATTCCTGTGTTTGCATGGAAAGGCGAAACCTTGGAAGATTACTGGTGGTGTACAAACCAGGCGTTATGTTTTGCCGGAGGAAAAGGGCCGAACCTTATCGTAGACGATGGCGGAGACGCTACGTTGCTTATTCATAAAGGGTATGCCGCCGAAAAAAATGACAAAATATTGGATGCAACTCCTTCGAACAAAGAAGAAGGCGTTATTTTGAATACTTTGAAAAGTATTTTGAAAGAAGACAATAAAAGATGGCATAAAACAGTCGCCGAATTGCGCGGCGTTTCGGAAGAAACGACAACGGGCGTGCATCGTTTGTATCAAATGATGGAAAAAAGGGAATTATTGATTCCGGCTATTAACGTCAATGATTCGGTAACGAAATCTAAATTCGATAATCTGTATGGTTGCAGGGAATCTTTGGCCGATGGTATAAAAAGAGCCACCGACGTGATGATTGCCGGAAAAGTAGTTGTCGTGCTTGGATATGGAGACGTAGGTAAAGGTTGCGCCCGTTCTATGAGAGGCTACGGAGCCCGCGTTATTGTAACCGAAATAGACCCTATCTGCGCGCTTCAGGCGGCGATGGAAGGATTTGAAGTTTCGGTTCTGGAAGATACGTTGAAAGAGGGTAATATTTACGTAACCACCACCGGAAACAAAGATGTTATTACGGCCGGACATATTGCTGCGATGAAAGATGAAACCATTATTTGCAACATCGGCCATTTTGATAATGAAATCCAAGTGGATATTTTGGACGCATGGAAAGGGATTCAAAAGATAAATATAAAACCGCAAGTTGACAAGTATATTTTCCCCGACGGACATTGCGTTTATTTATTGGCCGAAGGTCGTTTGGTAAATTTGGGTTGCGCAACCGGGCATCCGTCCTTTGTGATGAGTAATTCTTTTACCAATCAAACTTTGGCTCAATTGGATTTATGGGAAAATAATTATGAAATTGGCGTTTATCGTTTGTCTAAGCAGTTGGATGAAGAAGTGGCCCGTCTGCATTTAGAGCAAATCGGCGTAAAATTGACAAAATTATCCAAAGAACAGGCAGATTACATAGGAGTGCCCGTAGAAGGTCCGTATAAACCGGAGCATTATAGGTATTAAGCCTGCTAACTAAGTATATATAAAAAAACCGGATTCTCACATCCGGTTTTTTTATATAAATACATAGCAATATCAAATTTGGCATTGAATGTTGAATATTTGAAGGCTTAATGTTTATCAACCATTAACTTTAAGCAATTGTAAAATGTAAACTAATTACTTAATAAGGCAATACTCTTTTTCCCTTCACTTCTTCCAACAACTCCGCCATTGCAAGATAAAAGGCGCTGCTACCGCAAATAACGCCAACGATGCCTGCTATGATTCCGACAACATGTCCGATTTCGCATTCGGCAAGCCAGTTGTGTAAAGCCAGTAGTAAGAATAATAATGAAACCGTAAAAAACACGACTTGCATCATTTTACTTTTGCCCCAAGTTCCGTACCACATAAACACGGAGAAAACGCCCCATAAGAATAAATACCATCCTAAAAAAGCAGGACTTGAGGCGGCGGCTTTTGTAAAGCCCGTTTCAGGAAATAACCATATAGCAACCAACGATATCCAAAATAATCCATAGGATGTAAAGGCTGTTGTTCCGAAAGTGTTTCCTTTTTTAAACTCCATAATGCCTACGATCACTTGGGCAAGCCCTCCGTAAAAAATACCCATCGAAATGATGGCGGCGCTAATAGGGAAAAACCCCATGTTGTGAATGTTTAGCAAAATTGTCGTCATTGCAAATCCCATCAGTCCTAAAGGCCCTGGATTGGCCAATTTTTTTTCCATGTTTAAATTTATTTTTTGAAGTTATTAAAAATTTTCCCCTGAAAAGATTCTGAGAAATAATGCAACTTTCTCGAGATCGTAAAACTGTCTGATAAATAGCATCCTAAAACCCAAAATACATAAAAGAGGATTTTATTATAAAGTTGCAAAAGTAAGACATCCTATCCTATCTGGCAAAGTTTTGCCGAAATACAAGGAAAAACTTTGCAAAACTTAGATTTATTTTCCTGTTATTTCAAAAATTTTTTTCTTATTAATGCGCTGTAACTATGATCCTAAAATAGATATTAACACAGTATGTTGAAATAAATTTAATCAGCATAATAAATGTTGTGAAAATAAGGTGTTATTTTGATATTCTGAATATGAATTATTTTATCTGAACGTAGCAAGGAATTGAGGGGGATGACTTTAAGTCACCCCCTCAATTAGATAGATTAAGCAATGATAAACAAAGATTTAAGCGTGATTAATTTAATAGCGACAAGCCTCAATCGAAAAGATGAAAAGCCGAATGAAGATTTGGCTATGGAAATTATTCGTTCTAAACGAGTAGATTGGATAAAGGAACTTGTTGAAAATTTAGAGAATAGAGATACAAATATTCAAAATGATTGTATTAAAGTTTTATATGAGATCGGCGAACATGGCGCCGCAGGATTAATTGCGCCTTATTGCAGTGTTTTTGGGGATATATTGCAATCGAAAAATAACCGTTTGGTTTGGGGCGCTATGACCGCGTTGGACTCTATTGCTATGATTGCGCATAAAGAGATTTTTGGAATATTACCCTTAGTTATTTCTACAATAAACAAAGGTTCGGTAATAACAAAAGACCATGGCGTTGGAATACTGGCAAAACTATCAAGTTTTTCTGATTATTCTAATACAGTTTTTCCTTTATTGCTGGAACAACTAAAAACATGTCCGTCAAAGCATTTGCCTATGTATGCAGAGAAATCAATGATTGCAATTAATTCAACGAATAAGGATTTGTTTATTAAATTAATTCAAGCAAGACTGCCCGAAATGGAAAAAAACTCTCAAAGACAAAGAATTAATAAAGTGGTTAGAAGTATAGAGAAGAAGGTTTAGGGTTTGTGGCTTATAGCTTAAAAGTTTATGGCTTATAGTTTAGATAGTTAATTCTCAACTCTCAATTTTCCACTCTCCACTGAAAAATCCGAGCAACAATAATCAATTAAGCGAATACTTGCTCATCTTGCAATATCTTCTACACTGCTCGCAGATGCTGTATCCTAAAATAGCGCCGAGCATAAAATCTTCTTCGGGCGAAAGTTTGTTTAATGGTTTATTGCAAAAACTGCTGATTACATCAATACAAACTTTCGTCCCAAAAAAGATATTAATTTTACTGTTGTTTACAGGACAAATGAAGTAAGCCATCTTATTTGTATCCAACTTCGACACCGCCATTTCCTGATATTCGTTTTGCAGAGTACAAAGCGCAGCGCTGCGAACGCCTTTTTTACATTCATAAACCAAATGAGAAAAAACTTTCAATTTATCCATAAACAAATTTGTTCTAAACGAATTAAGAGCTTGTTTAAAAATTTTTCTATGAAGTATTTTGGATCTAAAAATGCTCTTTTTTGTCGGGATTTTTACCAAATAGCGCTACTATTCTTAAAAAACCCCGCCCGCAAAATCGCTATTTTTATCTCTCAAAATCTTTTCCATAAAAATTTAAACGACCTCTAAGCAAATTCCATTTTCAGTTGCTCCACCCAATGCCCAATACGTTCTTTGGTTTTGGATGATTCATTGTCTTCATCTAATGGTAGTCCGCAAAAGGCGCCGTCTCTCTCAGCTTTTGAGCTGTCGAAAGAATAACTTGACGTATCTACTCCTTGTCCAATAAGCGTAGCGCCTGTTTTTTCCGCCGCGTCGGCAATAATGCCTACCGCGTCGCAGAAGGTGTCGGAATAGGTAGAAGAATCTCCTGTCCCAAAAACAGCTACTTTTTTTCCTGACAAATTCATTTTTTCGAATTTACCGATAAAACCTTCCCAATCGTCTTGTAAATCGCCTACGCCCCAAGTAGATGAGCCGAGAACCAATACATCGTAGTTAAGCAATATTTCGGGCGCGGCTTTGGAAATATCAAAAACATTACTTTTATCAATACCCAAACCTTGGGCGATTGATTCCGCTACACTTTTTGTGTTGCCGGAAGATGAACCGTAAAATAAGCCTATTTTTTTCATATTGATTTTATATTACTTGTTATTAATACATTAACATTGTCTTTTTGATTGAAGCAATCAAAATATGTTATTTGCAAAATTAGAGACGCCTATACAAATCTGCAATCGCATATTTTAGGGATTTTTCAGCCTCAAACTAATAATAAAACATTAGAGGTTGTCATTCTGTTTAAATTCGCAAATAAATCAAAGAAAAACGCTTTAAAATCAATAGTTTGTTGAGAGCGGTCAATATAGAATAGATTATTCTACTTTTCTTGCCAGCATTAAACCGTCTCGAATAGGGAGTAAAATATTTTCAACGCGGTCGTCGTTTTGAATTCGGTCATTAAAAGCCTTTAGAACAGCGCTTTCTTTGTCTCCCGAAGGTTGTTCGTACAAAACCTTTCCGTTCCAGAGAATATTATCGGCAAGAATAAAGCCGCCCGGACGCGTTTTTTCCAGAATCAATTCATAATAATTCAGGTAGTTGATTTTATCTGCATCGATAAAGCTAAGATCAAAACTTTCCGGCAGCGTAGGAATAATATCCATTGCATTTCCTATATGGAGTCTTATTTTGTCCTGCACATTTGCTTGTCTGAAATTTTCCAGAATGCATTCTTCCAATTCTTCATCAACCTCTATGGTGTGGAGCATCCCGTTTTCTGTTAATCCTTTAGTCAGGCAAATGGCCGAATACCCCACGTAAGTCCCTACTTCAAGTATTTTTTTTGGACGTATCATATGACTTAACATTTCGAGCAATTTCCCCTGATAGGCGCCGCTCAACATGCGGGGGCGCAGTTGTTGAAGATGTGTCTTACGGTTGATGGCTTGCATAATCGAATCTTCGGGCGAGGTATGGGTTGCAGAATAATTTTCTATGTCGGGATGTAAATATTGTTCGAGGATTTTCATAGTTAAAGTAAAAGGTTTAAATAATGCGCGTTAAACGGGTTTATATTATTTGATGAGAAATGAGTTTTAGAGTTTATAAAGCAAACATGTTCAAAAATTTATTACAATCATACAATGTAAGTCTTCCGTTTAGAAAGCGGATACGGTAGTAGAGTAGATTCTTTTCATTTATACTTGTTTGGCGTTACTATTGTTTCAACTCCTTTCCGTACTTTTGCATACGCGGAAACTTTTGAGCAAAGTTAACACAAGTTCCATGATTGGAGAATAAAAATATGAAAAGGGCTTATTTAAATTGAGAGTGGAGAGTAGGGAATGAGTAGTTTAGTAACTAGCAATTAGTAATTAATGAGTGAGCGTCATGTGAATAGGGGAATAGGAAATGGCGTGTAGCAAATCATTCAATCATTCAATCATTCAACTCTTCGCTCTCAATTTGATCAAAATAGAAAATAATCGAATGAAAATTATTTGTTTTGGAAAAAACTATACGGAACATGCTAATGAATTGTATGAAGAAGTTCCGGAAGAACCTATGTTTTTCTTGAAACCCGATTCGGCGCTTTTACTTAAAAATAATCCTTTTTATTATCCCGATTTTTCTCGGAACATACATTATGAATTGGAATTAGTGGTAAAGATAAACCGGTTGGGAAAAAATATCCAGGAACGCTTTGCTTATAAGTATTATAATGAAGTTGCCCTGGGAATTGATTTTACCGCCCGCGATTTGCAACAAAAGGCCAAAGAGAAAGGATTGCCTTGGGCATTATCGAAAGGTTTTGACTCATCGGCGGCGTTAAGCCCTTTTGTAACTCTGGAAAGTTTGGGGAAATCGATTGACGACCTGGATTATTATTTACTTAAGAACAAGGAAAAAGTGCAAAAGGCTAATTCCTCTCAAATGATATATGGCGCGGATAAGCTAATTGCTTATGTATCGAGGTTTATGACATTGAAAATAGGCGATCTTATCTATACAGGAACGCCGGCGGGAATAGGAGCCGTAAAAATAGGCGATAATCTGGAGGCATACTTGGAAGACCGCTTGATGTTACAATGTTCTATCAAGTAAGAATATAAGAGAGTAAGAGCGTAGGAGAATTTTAAACGTGTAAACGCAAACGTTAGAACGCATGAATGTAAAAACGCAGAACGTTGTAACGCGTGAACGTAGAGCGCAGAACATTACAACGCATAAACGATACAAACCCTAAACTTTTCGAGTTATGTTACAACATCTTGTCATAGAAAATTATGCATTGATAAAAAGCTTGAATATTTCCTTTTCCGGGGGTTTTTCTGCTATAACAGGAGAAACGGGAGCGGGAAAATCGATCATTCTAGGCGCTTTAGGCTTGATTCTCGGACAGCGCGCCGATATGGCCGTACTTTTAGATAAGGATAAAAAATGCATTGTAGAAGGCGCATTCGATATCTCGGGATTGGATATGAAGTCTTTTTTTGTAGAAAACGATCTTGATTATGAAAGCCTTTGTATTCTCCGTAGGGAGATTACGCCTAATGGAAAGTCCAGGGCTTTTATTAATGACACGCCGGTTTCGTTGTTATTGATAAAATCATTGGGCGAACGGCTGATTGACATTCATTCTCAACACAAGACTTTAACGTTGGGAGAGTCCGGATTTCAGCTCGAACTGTTGGATTTGTTTACTGACAAGCTTTTGTTGAAACAACAATATGCAGAACGGTATCAGAAGTATAAAAAAATACAGAAAGAATTGGATTTCTTGAAGGAATCTGACGCTAAAAATAAGCAGGAACTCGATTATTTTGAATTTCTTTTTAATGAATTGAACGAAGTCGATTTACAGGAAAATGAACAGGAATTGCTCGAGAATCAGCTAGTCATCCTGAATAATGCCGAAAATATTAAAACGGGATTGTCGCAAATAGAAAATCTGCTTAATGAAAGTGAATTTGCAATAAGTCCCCAATTAAACGCAGTAAAAAATATATTTTCGAAATTATTGAATTTTCATCCGGCTCTTACTTCGTTAAGCGAACGCATAAATTCCTGTTTGATTGAGTTAAAAGATATTTCTAACGAAGTGGCTTCGCTTAACGAGGAAATTCATTTTTCTGAAGAAGAATTCGAGCGCGTTAATTTACGTTTGGATTTGATTTATCGTTTGCAAAAGAAGCATCATGTAAATACTGTTGCAGAGTTACTTGCCATTCAGAGCGATTTGGACGATAAGCTTCAAAACATTAAAAATTCCGATGAAATCATTCAAAAATTAGGGCATTTGCTGAACGAAGCGGAGGATCAACTATCTGCTTCGGCAAATGAATTAAGCGCCGAACGGAAAATATCGGCGGGGAAATTAGAGTCGCAAATTCTTCCTCTCTTAGCTCTTTTGGGAATGCCCCATGCGCAGTTTTCTGTTTCTATGGAAACTTCCGATACTTTTTTACCCCAAGGAAAGGATGTGGTTTCTTTTCTTTTCAACGCCAATGCGGGAGGGACAAAAGCGTCGATTGGAAAAATTGCGTCGGGTGGAGAATTATCCAGATTGATGTTGGCTTTGAAATCGTTAATTACCCGAAAAACGCTTTTGCCGACCATTATTTTTGACGAGATCGACAGCGGCGTTTCGGGCGATATAGCAGGAAAGGTAGGCGGTATTATGCAACAAATGTCGGAAAACATGCAGGTAATTGCGATTACTCATTTGCCTCAGATAGCGGCTAAGGCCGGTAATCATTATAAGGTATACAAACAAATTGAGAACGGCGCAACGCTTTCCGTCATTTCTTCTCTAAACAGAGAGGAACGAATAGAAGAACTGGCAAAAATGCTTTCTTCCGAGAGTATTCCCAGTTTGCCGGCCGTTGCCATGGCGAAGGAGCTAATGAACATTAAATAGTTATACCCCGATTTTTGAATCATAATATTGGAGAGATACTTTCGTTTTCTTATTTGTTACAAGCATGGGTTGAAAATCCGTTAATACAAAGAATCCTGCAAAATGCAACAATCTTTTTGTGCTGCAAATTTTGCAAGAGTTATCTGAAATCCGTGAAACCTTGTGGTTGAAATTTTAATCGGAAAATAGAATTAATACAATTTTAAATATGAGTTCATTTGTGAAAAGTTTTGCAGAATTACTTGATCAGCAAAATTTTTCGAAGGAAGATCTGGTGCGGATGCTTTCTTCGCAAGGGGAAGAATTAGCGGCTCTTTTCGAAAAAGCCGCTGAAATAAGAGGACAATTTGCAGGGAAGAAAGTTTACTTGCGCGGATTGGTCGAATATTCCAATTACTGCGGAAAAGATTGTTATTATTGCGGCATTCGTTCAGGAAACGCATCTGTTTTCCGGTATACTGTTACAGAGGAGGAAGTTATTCAGGCGGCCAAATTTGTGCAGGAACATGGATATGGTTCTATGGTTATACAGTCGGGAGAATTGTCGAGTCCGAAATTTACGGATACGATTGCCCGTCTGATAGAAAGAATTCACAAAGAAACAGGAAATACGATAGGCATCACTTTATCTCTTGGAGAACAAAGCGAAGCGACGTATAGAAAATGGTTTGATTCGGGGGCAAAACGTTATTTGTTGCGCATAGAAACTTCCAATAAAGAACTGTTCGAAAAAATACATCCTTTAGATGAAAATCATTTGTATGAGAAACGTTTGGAAGCAATTGAATTGTTGAAGAAAACAGGTTATCAAACGGGGACGGGAGTAATGATCGGGCTGCCTTTTCAAACGATTCCGGACTTGGCGGACGACTTGCTGTTTTTTCAGAAAACGGATATTGATATGGTCGGCATGGGCCCCTACATAGAACATGAACAAACGCCTCTGTACGCAAGCAGAGAATCTCTTCTCCCGCAAACGGAACGCCTGCAACTGGCCCTGAAAATGGTTGCCTGTTTGCGTATTCTGATGAAAGATATAAACATTGCCGCTACGACGGCTTTGCAAACCCTGAACCCCTCGGCAAGAGAACAGGCTTTGGTTATCGGGGCCAATATCATAATGCCTAATTTAACGCCGCAAAGGTATCGCGAAAATTATTTCCTATACCAGAATAAAGCGGTTACGGAAGACGATGCCATTACTTATCATCAATATTTGGAACAGGCGGTTAAAGCCGTTGGATGCGAAATTGCCTATCATGAGCATGGCGATTCGAAGCATTTCGCCTCGAAACAATCAAAAATGCCTCGATGATAAAAAGGGGAGGGGAGAGGCTCCAAGGAAAATACCCCAATTTTGAAGCGAACGAAAATGGCAACTATTTTCGGCGTCATTACCTTTTAGCAACTTGTTTACATTTTCACAAACCGGATTGCCAGTCCGCCCCCAGCGGCTAAGTTTAAGGTTAAATGAGATTGGTTATTCACTTGAATATTTTCTATAACATAGGCAGTCGGATTATTGATCCAATCGGCATTGTCCGCGTCTCGATAAATTTCGGCTTTGTAGGTTGTCTTTTTATCTAAGAAAGAAAGTGAAATGTTTAAACTGCGTTTGCTTTCGTTGGTAATACTTCCCAAAAACCATTCGTTTCCTGCTTTGCGCGCAATGGTAAGATATTCGCCGATTTCAGCATTTAATACAATACTGCTGTCAAAATCGAGATTGAGCGCTTCGGCAAACCGGAATGCAGGGTGGTTTTCGTAATTTTCGGGCAAATCGCTAAGCATTTGCATGGGCGAATACAGTACGACCAATAAAGCCAGTTGATGGCAAAGCGTGCTATGCACTCTTGTTTTTGATAAATTTTCCTGGGGACAATTCCATGCAATCCGTCCGTTTTTTGAATTATTATATAGAATATCGAAAATGCAGGGCGTGTAATCTACCGGTCCCGCCAAACCCCGTACAAAAGGAATCATGACCGTATGCGAAGGAGAATTGCCTTCGCTCCAGGCTTCCCATTCCATTCCCCGGACAGCTTCCCCTGTCATCAGATTAGGGTAGGCGCGGCAAATACCCGTTGGTTTAATGGGTTCGTGTACATCCAGCATAATACCGTAATCCGCCGCTTTTTCAACTACTTTCTGATAATGCCTTACCACGGGTTGGCTATGATGATATTCTCCATTGGAAATACTTCCGGCATATCCGGTCTTCAACGCTTTAATGCCTAATTTTTTGCACAGAGAGAATGCCGAGTCCATTTTTTGTTCGTAAGCGGCTATATCGCCGCCGGTTTCGTGATGCATAATTAATTCGATTCCTTTTCCCCTGGCATATTGCGCAATTTTTTCCAAATCATAATCAGGGTAGGGGGTTCGAAAATCGAATGCTTCCGGCTTTCCCCAGTTTTCCCAACCGGTATTCCAGCCTTCAATAACCACTGCCTGTATATTATGCGCCTTGGCAAAATCAATATGCCGGATGGTATTTTCGGTAGTAGCTCCATGCCGTTTCCCTTGCATCCAGGTTTGCGTTCCCAAATGCATTCCCCACCATATACCGATATATTTCATCGGCTTTATCCACGAAACGTTTTTAATTTTGCATTTTTCATTCAAATTCAAAAGTAAATTTGAAGCAATCAATTCTTTGGCGTTTTGAGTAATTATAATTATTCTCCAGGGCGTTTGAGCAGGCGTTTTTAAGCGGACTTTGGAGCCGTCTTTGCGCGGAACCAGCGAGGTTTGCAATATGTTGTCCGAATTTTTCAGATGCATATCGGCGTAATCATACAAGCCTGCTTCATGGATGGCCAAATGAATGGAATCCTGACGGCGAATGGTAAGGGGAGTAGAAGCCAAACTTAGCTCGTTTAAACGGGTATGATTGAATATTTTTTCGTAATTGGCATAGTAATCTGCTATTGTCCAAAAAGTTTCGGGGTTTCCGGCAATATGGAACTGCGTTTTTTCTTCGAAGATAACAAGAGAATCTAAATTTTTTTGTTCGGGAAAAATATAACGAAAACCAACGCCGTCGTCAAATACGCGAAAATCGATATCCAGCCGGATGCCTGATGGGTTCTCCAGTTTTACAATCATTCCCCGGTGATTATCCGTTACATTTTTATTCGTGCCCCAGACTTGTTTCCAAACTTCCTGCTTTTGATATTTTGTAATATGGGTAATTCTGAAACCGGAATCCAACATTCGATTTTCATTTAACACAAAACCCAAACGGGAAGGTAAGATAATCTCTTTTCCCGATTTGTAGACAGAGTAAAACATAGCGCCGGAGCGATCCAGATTAAATTCCACAACGATAGAATTATCGGGCGATGAAATGGTTTCTTCCTTTTTTGTTGAACATGCCGGCAAAATCAATAAGGAAGCAAAAAGAAAAAGTAAATATTTTGCGTAACGCATTTTGTTTGATTTACGGGGTGTTTAAAATTACTTGCACAAAATTTTTAAAAGCAAAGATACGTTTATTCGACCTCTTCCGAAAGCCGTTACAAATAGTTTGCCTGGTATTACAATGGCATTATAAATGCCGCTAAAAAATAAGGTCGAATTCAATTTGTTAAAAGTAGATTGTCGTTTGTACCGGTTAACAAGGTAAGCGCCAAATGGCTATGCGAAAGTTATCTGGATTTCCCGAAGAAATTCTTGCCTAAGCCTTGTTATAAAACCGGATAAATTAAGTTAGCGATCCGGCCTACAAAACGTTTCCATGCCGAACGTTGTTTTTTTGTTTCTTAAGTGAGATATATGCTATTATGTTTATCAGCTTCGAACCGTTGAATCAATTCGTTGGTTGTTTTTTTATCAAAAATAAAGCATTAATCTCGTAGTCGAAGCGAAGACTCCGGCAGTCGAAATTAGTTGAACCCGCAGTACAAAAGAAACTATCTATCATCATGGTTTTTGAATGCTTAAATGCATCTCTATGTAAATACACATGCGCCCCCTTTATCCACTAATTTGTATGCATAGGTTAACATCCCTTGGAATAAGGTTATTATCTATTTTATAATGATTTACGCCCGATGAATTTTTAAGCTTATTGTTTCTGTTTTGAATTTGTAAGGAATAAACAGAGTATTTATTTTCTACTCTTCTCCATATTTTATCAAATCGTTTATGAGTTTATCGGTTGGCGAGGTTACCGGCAATGTATTTTTGCGCTGCATTTTTTTAATTCCCTATATTTTCTGCCAAGACATAGTCCATTCTCGGAACTGACTTGATAGAGTTTGGATAACAAATCTGAACAAAATAGATACCATAGTCGTTTAATAATAAAATTCTTTTTAAGATAAATATATATTTATTTTTGTAGTTCGTAAATAATTTTATTATGAAAAATTTACTATTGGATATTGTTTATGTGATAAGCAAGTCCGACACATTGAATATGGCTGATACGCTAAAGATACAAATTTGCAATACCTCGCAAAAGGAAGTCATCGATGTGATAAAAGAATATATATTTCCGATTATTATAGGTTCCGTGACGGGTATTTTAGGTGTTTTGGGGTGGAAAATAAATAAGAAGAACCTATATTACAAAACGATGGAAAAATGCACGGAACAATACCGCTCCATTATGAGGCGCATTCAAGCGTTGGATCAAGGTTATACAATTTCTAACGGCAATATGATTAAAATTACGGGAGAAGATGAACGGAACGCCATAGAAACTATTCTTACGAAAGATCTATTGGGGCTGGGGAGCGAAGAATTATTCTATATCGAAAAAAATTATTTGCCCAAAAAAATAAGGATAGAATGGATTTCTAGTTTGTTGACCTTTATTCCGTTATTTTGTACATTGAATGGAGGAAAATATTGCTATGTTCTTTGTAATGATGATTTTTCAAAAAAATTGGATTATGAACATTTCGAATTAATTAAGAAGAACTTTATACTGGATGATGAAATTAAACGCATTTTATTTCCTGATGGCGCTGACATTATTAAAAGAGATTTTTCTGAAATAAGAGAAGAGGTTGCCCGCGTTATCTATGAACGGTTGAGACACAAGAAAACAATCGGAGGACTCATAAAAAATATATGCTTTAATTGTAAATTTATTTGGCGCCGGTTTTCTTATTTCTGGGAAATACGTTGACTTTATAACAGTAAAACGGGTGATGCAAATTACTCTGCATCACCCGTTTTGGTTAAGAATTAACTACTTGTTTTTTTACGTTTTTCCGGTTACTGAACAATGAGTTTTTCAACTTTTGTCCAGTTTTTGTGAACCAAACGGATCAAATAAGTTCCCTTCGATAAGCCTTGCAAAGTAATATCCTTCGTTAGCGTCGGCTGACAATTAATTGTTTGTTTTTTCAATAATTTGCCTTCGAGCGTTAACAACGTCATTTCTACTTCGCCGTTTACCCCTTCTATACTCAATTGGGTATAGTCGCGGGCGGGGTTCGGAGCCAGGGTTACTTTTATGGAAGAAGAGGCCTCGTTGCGAGCAATGCCGAGAGGGTACGAAGTAGCCATTACCCATTCGCCGTATTCTCCGTCGCCGCAATTACCTCTTACGTAAATGTCATAACTCTGACTCGGATCGGCTAACTTATAATACACCCCTTGGTAGGTGTTAACCTCCGTTGATGTTCCTCTTGGACTGCCATTTGGAACCACGCTCATTTCCCAATTCAGATGACATTCGTTGTTATTCCAACTGACAAAAATAGAATCTCCGGCTTCACTCGCGCCCACACGTGGAACCGTCAGGTTTTCAACTGGCGAGCAAGTTCCGGTTTGCATGGCTACAGGCGCGCTGTAAGTTCCTGTGTCGCCTTCTCCGCAAACGGGACGGATTTTCACTTCGTAGGAAGAGTTAGGCGTCAAACCGGTTAAGGTATCGCGATTCCTGTTTATCATCCTGGTTACCGTAGCGCCACCGCTAAGTTGGTATGACATCTGCCATTGGTTTTGACCTGCCGCAGCCGTAAAACTGATAATTGCCGAGGTAGGACACGCCCGTACAACAGTTACGTTGGTTACATTGGTACAATTGCTAATAGTAACTGCTGGCGAAGCAACTGCTACACTGGTATCATTTGTGCCGCAAATATTGCGTACTTCAAATGTATAGGAAGCGCCTCGTTGTAAACTGTTGAATGTATGAGTCGGTGATGAAACAATTTGTGAAGCCACAGGCGTTCCTGCTTGTAAACAACTCGCTTTCCATTGGGTTTGTCCGGCGGGTGCCGTCCAATCAACTTTTACGGAAGTCCCGGTTACAACGGCGCTTACTGTGGTTACAGGAGCGCAAGAAACAACCACCGCACTAATAGTAATATCATCTATATAAATATAGTTGCCAATAGTACCGGCAGCTGAAATACCAATATAGCGTCCTGTACCGCTAACAGTAGTGAAATCTACTGTAAATTGAGTCCAAGTTGTCGGCACATCAAAAGTATCAACCGCAGTAAATGTAGATATATTGGTTGGATTTGACAAATAACCAACTTTTAGCTTGCAGCCATTTGTTGAAGAATACCTCATCCAAAATGTCATATTAAGCGTATTGATATTCTGTGGAAGAAGCGGACTTATCAGCATGGCTTCACTAGATGAAGGGTTAATGTCTTCAAACTTATACGATTTTGTTCCTGTATGCGCATAGGTAGTCGATCCAAATATAGAACCAGAACCAGTTTTAATATACGACCAACAATAAGGCGCTGAAGGATTCGTTGTTCCTGTATTTTCAAAACCTTCCGTTAATGGCAACGTAATGTTTTCACAAGCGGTTCTAAAGGTATAAGTAAGCCAAAAACTTGTATCGGTAGCATTACAAATTGATTTTAAACGTACTTGATAATTTGTATTGGATACAAGGCTTGTTAAATTAGTTGATGTTGTTGTTATGTTATTTATGACTGTCCATGATGTAGCAGCTTCCGTTTTATATTCAAGCGTGAAATTTGAGGCGGAACTGGTCCATGTCAAATCTGCTGAGTTATCCGTAATATTTGATGCCGTCAAGTTTTCAGGACGTAGGCATGTATTTCCTTTAATACTTATGTTATCTATTGCAGCCGGAGGATTATAAACATTTGACATATCGGCTCTCCAGAAAAATACTAAGTTATATACGCCTGCTTGCGGTACGGTAAATACAGCTTCCTTGGTTTGCCATGTTAATTGATGCATTAAAGGAGAACTTCCATATAAATTAATACCTAATGCTTCAGTAGCAGAAGTAAAATCACTGCCGGCAGTGAGTACTACATTAGCAGGCATTAGCATTACTTTCAAATAATCATAAGGGGTAGTAGTCCCTTCTCCGTCACACTTCCAATCGTATTGTATTTTGTAATCGCTTCCTGTAGCAAACGTTATGGCTTTAGCGGCGTATACGTATGTGTAATTTGCATAAGAATTTGTTCGTCCACTATCTGTAGAAACATATAACCCTTTAGTTCCTCCATTATGGGTTGCTGTATCAATAACCCATTTACTCGGCTGTGTTCCGTTTATAAGTACCCAATCCGGCGTTCCTTCAAAGTCTTCGCTAAATGGTACAGATATAGGTATTTGAGTTGTATTAACTCTTGCCGTATCACTCCATACTCCGAAATTGCTTCCACAAATGCTTTGCAAACGGAACTGATATGTAGTATTGGGTGTTAATCCTGTAATAGTTCCCGGCAAAGCGCTAACTGTTGTGGTTTGCCATGTAGTCGTACCTACCGGTTTATATTCAACGTTAAAACTCGATGGCGCAACCCCATCTGTTACAACTGTAAAAGTAATTGAGTTATCGGTAACCGCTATAGTTTTAACGCTATCAATATCGGCACACAAAGGAATTAATTCAATAGTAATATCATCAATGTATAGATAATTGCCTGTCGTTGATGTCCCTAATTTATTGGCAGAAATGGCAATATATTGCCCGGTACCTTGAACTGTATCAAAGTTCGTCTTAAACCGTGTCCAAGAAGAGGGTACTATATACGATGCCACTTCATTAAAAGTAGAAGCATCTGTCGGGTCTGACATATAGCCTACTTTTATTGCACAACCGGTTGTTGAAGAATACCGCATCCAAAATTTCAAGCGAACTGTTCTTATGTCATCTCCGAATAATGGACTTACTAACATTGCTTCGTTAGAAGTTGAAGGCGTCATGTTCATATAATAACTTCTACTGCCTGTATGTGCATACGATGCAGAACCATTCATTGAGGCCGTGCCTGTTTTAATGTACGACCAACATGTAGGCGCTGAAGGCGAAGTGGTAGAAGTAGTTTCAAAACTTTCAGTTAATGGCAATATTGCTATTCCACACAGTGTAGTAACCTTTATTGAATCACTCCATTCACCCACTCCGTTTCCACAATCGCTTTGCACACGGATTACATACGTTGTATTGGGTGTTAGGTTTGTAATGGTTCCAGGCGAAGTATAAAACGTTGTGGTTTGCCATGCAGTTGTTCCCGCCTCCTTGTATTCGACATTAAAACTATATGGCGTTGTGCCGGCTGTGGTAAAAGAAAGAGTTATAGAACTACTATCTGTCGCTGAAGTAGAGGCTAAGTTTTCTACATCAGGGCACACAGGAAGTAGCTCGATAGTGATATCATCTATATATAGATAATTGGCTGATGCTGTTCCTGCTTTATTGGCGGAAATAGCAATATATTGTCCAATGCCTTGAACCGTATCAAAATTAGTTTTAAATAAAGTCCAAGAAGTAGGAGCTATATACGATGCCACTTCATTAAAAGTAGAAGCATCTGTAGGATCTGACATATAACCTACTTTTAACGCACAACCGGCTGTTGAAGAGTACCGCATCCAAAATTTCAAGCGAACCGTTCTTATATCATCTGTAAGTAAGGGACTTATTAACATGGCTTCGTTAGAAGCGGAGGGAGTAATATTGTAAAAATTATACGATTTGCTTCCTGTATGACGTTCAGTAGTAGAGGCATATATAGAACCAGAGCCAGTTTTAATATACGACCAGCAATCAGGCGCTGAAGGCGAAGTGGTAGAAGTAGTTTCAAAACCTTCTACTATCGGAAGAACAGCTGTTCCACATTCTGTTTTAAAGCTAGCAGTAACGGCAAAACTTGTATCAGCAGCGCCACAAACTGTTCTTAAACGAACTTGGTAATTTGTATTACTTGTAAGGTTTGTTAAAGTTGTTGATATACTTGATATATTGTTCATAGTCGTCCACAAAGTATCTGATGAAGCTTTGTAGTCAAGCGTAAAATTAGCATCGGGACTATTCCAAGTTAAATCTGCCGAATTGTCGGTAATATTTGATGTTGCTAAATCTTGAGGACGTGGACATGTACTTGCCGTAATGCTGATATTATCTATTGTAGCAGGAGGTTGAGTTCCTCCGGCATTATCGCTATACCAATACATTACTAAATTGTAAATACCGGAAGTTGTAACATCAAAAAATACTTCCTTGTGCTGCCATGTACTTGAATTGCTTAATCCCGGATTTCCATAAAGGTTAATTGCATTAGCATAGGTTGGAGGAGTCGTTGATATGGTTGTAGGAGCGCTTCCTGCTGTTAATGCAGTTGAACCCGGCATTAAAAGAACTCTTAAACAATCGTATTGAGTACCAGATAGTCTACTGCTGTTGTCTTCTCCCTTGTTCTTCCAATCGTATGTTATCAAATATTCTTCTCCTGCTGTGAAAGTAAAAGATTTTGTAGCATAAGCATGAGTTGTTGATGAAATAGTATACGCATTGGTAACTCCGTTATCATTAGAAATATACAAACCATGAGTTCCTCCTTCTGTATTATTTACATTGGCTGCAGTTCCTACAACCCATTTATTGGTTTGTGTTCCGTTTATAAAAACCCAATCAGGCGTTCCTTCAAAATTTTCTGTAAAAGGAATTGATTCAGGTATTTGTGTTGTTCTAAACGTATACGTTGCCGTATTAAGACTGAAATCGCCCGAACAATCGGCTTTAGCATATAAAGTAAATTCAGTATTCGTCGGCAAGTTTGTTATTGTAAAAAGAGTATCAACAGTGGGATCCGAAACAGAAAAATCTACTGAATCTTTAATCGTTAAATCAACGCTTTCATATACAAAACGAAGATTTTGAGCAAGAAGCGGCGCTTTACAAGTAATATCTACTGAGTTTGTAGTACCATTGCTAAAAGCAATACCTGTAGGAAGAGAGCAGGCTAGCTTCTCCACAAAAATATTATCTATTGCTGCCGGTGGTTGATTTATAGTACTACTATTATTTACCCATTGGAATGCCAATCGATAAATACCGGAGTTAGGAACGCGAACAATTAAATTTCTCTTTTCCTGCCATGTGGTTTTTGAACTCAAATAACTGCTACCGTATGCATTAATCCATGTTGACGTAGTAGGGGCTATGGCGGCATCTGAAAGTTTAACATTGGAAGGAATTAGCCAAACGAGGAGATAATCGGAGCTTGATTCTCCGTTGCATTTCCAATCGTAGTCTATAATGTAATCAGAGTTAGACTCAAAATTAAACGCTTTGGTTGCATAAACGTATTCTGATCCCCATACTGTATTTACATAATTATAAGTACTTCCGTTAGCTGCGCTTGAAATATACATTCCTTTTTCTCCATTTTCGGTATTATTGGCAGCGGCTACCGTATCTATAAACCATTTGTTAAGTTGGTTTCCGTTTATCATTACCCATTCCGAAAGACCTTCGAAGTCTTCGGTAAAAGGAAGATCTGCCGGAATTTGCATTGTATTGAAATACAGATATACCCAAGCAGCATCGCCTAAACCGCAATTATTTCTCACCCGAATTTGGTAAGCGGTATTTGGATCTAAGGCTGTTTGATTTCCAATGGTATAAATGGTGTCTGTTGTTGACTCTGACTCCCATGATAAATCGTCTACTTTTTTGTATTCAATATCAAATGATGTCCCTTCAGAACTCCATATTAAATCAATAGAAGTAGCCGTTGAGGATACAACTTTTAGCCCTGCGGGGGTAGTACAATAAATAGGAGTCATTTCTATATTGTCTATTGCAACAGGAGATTGAGCTCCTCCGCTACCATCATTTTTCCACGAGAAAATTAACCGTTTGGTCTTTCCTGCCAATGTATCAGATAAGGTTATTAACCTGTTATTCCATCCGTTACTAAAGTTGAGGTTTTGTGCCAAATAAGGTGATGAGACTTCTGTTCCAGCAACAGGTACTATGTTTGTATCTTTTAAACTTACCTGTAAGTAATCATAAAAAGTAGAGGTTCCTTCTCCTTCCGCTTTCCAATCAAAAGTTAAGGTATACCCTAATATTCCTGTTCCTGTTGGGAATTCTACATCACGATATATATGAGTAGCGCTTTGAGTTCCAATGGTATATGTATTAGCAAGTCCGTTGTTATTACTAATGTATGCCGAATGCCCATTTCCAACACTAACAGTAGTATCAATATACCATTTATTTACTTGAGTACCGTTTACAATTGCCCATTGCAAATTTGATAGGTCTTCGAAATTTTCGGTAAACGGAATTACAGCAGGTATCTGCTTGGTTGTAGCGGTTATTGTATTGCTCCAAGCTCCGGTGGTACTGCTTCCGCAATTGCCTTGTAAATGAATCTCGTATGTTTTCATAGGAGCTAATCCGACAATAGTTCCCGGCGAAGCGCTAAATATGGTAGTTTGCCATGTGGTTTCACCAACTTTTCTGTACTCAACATTAAAACTGTTTGGCGTTACGCCCTCAGCGTCAAATGAAAGGGTAATGGAGTTATCGGTAACAGTTGTAGAGACAATGTTTACTACGTCGCCACAAGCAGGAATCGATTCAATAGTTATATCATCTATGTAAACGGTATTGGATGAAGTTCCTGTGCTTTTACCGCTAAAAGCAATATGATACTTTGATGCTGTTGCATTTACCGTATCGAAATATACGCTGTATTTTGTCCATGTTGAAGGCGCTGTAATAGATCGAACAGCATTAAATGTTGATACATTGGCTGAATCGCTCATATACCCTACAGTTAAATATCCGCTTTTTGCCCAGAATGTTACCCGTAAATTATTCAAATTGGTTACCGAGGGGCTTATCAACATGCTTTGGGTGGTTGCCGCATTGGTAGAGCTGTGGTTAATATAGTAACTTTTACTTCCTGAGTAAGGCGACGATGTACTTGCATACATAGAACCCGTATTGGTTTTTATATACGACCAACAAGCAGGTACTGCGGCGCTGGAAGTTGCAGTGGTTTCAAAACCTTCTTTATGGGGTATTGCTATTTGCCCGCATCCGGTTGTAAACAAATAAGTACCTGTAATATGGCTGGCTTCGCCGAGCTGACAGTCCGTTTTAAAGTAGAATTGATAGGTTGTTGCCGGATTCAAATTAGTTAAAGTATAAATAGTGTCGCTTGCCGGATTAGAGATAGATATATTTGTCGAATCCCAATCAATATCAACCGGATTTTTGTAATACAACCAAGCGCTTTGAGCGTTAGAAAGCGTATGGAAATGAACTACGGCATTGGTAGATGTTATTCCGTCTACGCTAACTCCTGTTGGCCTTGAGCAAGGAAGCTCTGTAATGGAAATATTATCTACAGCTGCTGGTGGTTGACTTCCTCCACTTAGATCGTTATACCAATAAAAAACTAATTTGTACACGCCACTTTGTGGTACTGCAAATACTATTTGTTTGTGTTGCCATGTGTTTTGCAGATTCAAATTGGCGGTACCATATAAATTAATCCAATTTGATGTTGAAGGGGCGCTACTTGTTGAAAAAGAGGCGTCTTCAGGCGCTAACCAAACTTGTAAATAATCATAACTTGCGCTTTCACCTTGTGCTTTCCAATCGTATTCTATAGCATAATCGCCGGCACTGGTAAATTGCAATGATTTGGTCGCGTATATATATGTATTTGTACTGGGATGAGTGTATTCATTTGTTGCTCCATTATCGTTTGAAACATATAAACCATGACTACCGCCTGCGGTATTGTTTGTATTGGCTGCTGTACCAATAACCCATTTATTGGCATGAGTTCCATTTACAAATACCCAACTTGGGGTTCCTTCAAAATCTTCGGCAAATGGAATGGAAACGGGTGTTTGCTTAGTCGAAGCAGTTATTGCATCGCTCCATACGCCCATATTACTTCCACAAATACTTCTTATTCTGATTTCGTATGTAGTTAATTGCGTTAATCCGGTAATGGCGCCCGGCGAAGCATTGAATGTGGTGGTTTGCCATGTGGTTTCCCCAACTTCTCTGTATTCAACATTAAAACTACTTGGAGTTGCACCATTTTCAACGGTAAAAGTAAGAGTAATTGAATTGTCGGTAGTAGCGCTAGAAACAACGTTTTCTACATCGGGGCAAGCAGGAATTAATTCGATGGTTACATCATCTATATAAAAGGAACTGGATGAAGAACCGTTTTTACCACTGAAAACAATATGATTTTTTGACGCTGTGGCTGTTACTGTATCGAAATTAACTTTGTATTTTGTCCACGCAGAAGGTAGCGCAATCTCTTTTACGGATCTGAATGTTGTTGCATTAGTAGGATCGCTCATATAACCCACAGTTACTTTAGCTCCGCTTGATGAATATTTACCCCAAAAAACTACTCGTAAATGATTCAAATTAGTTACATAAGGACTTATTAACATGCTTTCGGTAGTAGCTCCACTGGTAGAGCTGTGGTTAATATAATAGCATTTACTTCCGGAATGAGGAGATGATGTGCTTGCATACATACTACCACTGTTCGTTCTCAAATACTTCCAGCAATCAGGTACTGATGGGGTTGTGGTTCCTGTGGTTTCAAAGCCTTCTGTAATGGGCAATGTCATTTGATCGCATTCAGTAGAAATAATTACCACATCGCACCATCCGCCTACATTGCTGCCACAAATACTTTTTATACGGATTTCGTATTCTGTAAAGGATGCTAATCCTGTAATAGTACCCGGCGAAGCGTTGAATGTGGTGGTTTGCCAAGCGGTTTCCCCAACTTTTCTATACTCAACATTAAAACTATTTGGCGTTATGCCATCAGTAGTAAAGGAGAGAGTAATAGAATTATTGGTAGTAGCAGAGGTAGAAGCTATATTTTCTACATCGGCACAAGCAGGAATTAATTCAATAGTTATGTCATCTAGATAAACTGTATTGGAGCCTGTTGTTTTTTTTGCAGAAAGAGCTATATAGTGAGCATTAGTTGTCGTAACATTGTTAAAAGCATATTTATATTTTACCCAAGAAGAGGTTGTTGCTATAAGGGTGTCTTGGGTAAAAGTAGCGGTATCTGTTGGATTGATCATGTGGCCAACTCGTACTTGAGACGAGCTGTTTTTAGCCCAAAATGTTATCCGTAAAGTATTAAGATTTTCAACCAAATAAGGGCTGATTAACATTACATCATTTGTAGCCGCTGATGTACTGGAGTGATACATATAATAACACTTACTTCCGGTATACGGAGTACCGGTACTTGCACGAACTTCTCCACTAGAGTAAGTCCTTATATACGACCAACACTCCGGCGCTACAGGGCTAGTGGTTCCTGTAGCTTCAAAACCTTCGGTAAGAGGTAAAACTGCTTGCGGACAAGCAGTCCTGAAAATAGCAGCCGCCGAAGAGTAACTAGTATCGCTACTGCTACAATTGGCTTTTATCTTTACATAATACCACGTTAAAGGGGTAAGACCTGAAATGGTATAAGTAGGGTTAGTATTAACTGTTTGAGCGGCCCATGTTGTAACAGAAGAAGAAGTATCTTTGTAAGATAGGGTCCATTGGGTTTCAGACCCTACTGGCGCCCAAGTAACGGAAACACCTGTAGATGTTGGGCTTGAAGTTGTAGGAGCGGATGGTATAAAGCATGCTCCGGGAGCAGGATTTATACCAAATTGAATATTAGGCCGTTGATTATTACGACTAGAATTGATAGAACTATTCGCATAAAAACTAATTGCGTCATCCATACATGCAGTAACAGAAGAAGAATCTTTTCTTATATATGCATTATTATTAGTTCCTGAAGCAGTATATGCCCAGTTTACCGTTGATCCCCCACTACCACCTTTATTAGAAGCTACTAATATCATTATATTCCCCGTCCCATAAGTAAACGAAGTTTGTAACGGAATAGTAACCCACGCAGCTCCTGCTGTCCATGTAGGCATACCTTCATATACCAAAGTAGCGCCTAATATTAAGTCATTCCATATCAGGGAGGATGTTGCCGATAGTGTATCAGCCGATACTTCTTTCAGATAAATTTTTATAGGTATATTATTGTAAACAGCAGAGGGTTTGTTCCACGCCAAATTTTGAATAGTACCTGGTACCAAGCCATCGGCAGGTGTATAAATGGAAACGCTTCGATGTTTTCCATAATAACCGGAAATTGGTTCATACGTTGTACTCGTTCCGGTTCCAATCGTTACCACATGTTGCGCCTGCAGCAGTATTCCGCTCAGCAAAAATGCAACCCAAAAAATAAAATACTTTTTCATTTTCTTTGTTTTTTAGTTTAACATAGCTTCATTATTTATATTATTGTAGAACAATATCTTTATAGAAAATACTGCCTTCTCATTCCCTGTTCTCTGATCGTGGCCATAAAACACGATGTATCAAAGAATCTAAAAACAGATCTTAAAGTTATACCCAGAGATGTCTTTCCGATTTTCGGACAACCTCGCAACTACAAGAAGCTGAATCGCAAAATAAACGCATTTTTCATATTTATTTATATCATTATCAATAAATTATACCCATTTCTTTTGATAAAAGCAATCAAAAATATTATTCGCAAAATTAGAGATGCCTATATAAATACACAATCGCATATTTTAGGGATTTTTAAGCCTTAAACCTATTTCTAAAGATTGTTTTAAAAATCTTTCTATGAAATATTCTGAGTCTAAAAAACGCTCCTTTCTCAAATAGTTCTACCATCCCTTATACAACCACTTAGTTTTTTCTATTCTCAAAACATAACCTACCTTAGGGAATAGACCTTTGTTTTGTCGAATGAAAGGCTAAAAATTGTATAATCGAAATCCATTCCCTGGGAATGTTTATTTTAAATATGAAATTGTAATTGATTGCCGGTAAAAGAAACCGGAACCGGAAAACGTAGGGGCGTTTAATTTTGAAATGATTTTTTTGAAAATTTCTCTGCAAAGTATAATATGCAGGTATTATAGAGGAATAATATGTATAATGAAACTGCAAAAGCGCATGCTTAATTCTTTTTTTGAATGTGCAGGCAGGATTTAAAAAAAAGCCAAAATATCTCCCGTTGATTAACATACATTCTCTTGTATGAATCATACATTTGACTAGACGAACAGGAATTACTACAGTAAATAGCTTCATCTTGGCAATATTTTACATTTGTATTTTTCCTACCCCAATATCCGTTCCCTTTTGCAATCTATAACAATAAAATCATCAGCACACTTATATTATTTCTAACCCGAATTAAAAGTACGTTATTGTTCCCTGTATTTATGAAAAAATTGCTTGTGTTTCGAGTTTAGTTTGGTTTGGAAAAACGAAAAACCTCGAAAAAACCGCATAAACAATTTGTTTTCAATAAAAAAAGAAATATATAGAGTTTTCTCTTATTCCTCAAAGATAATTTAAAATTAGTTGAAATAAAAATTCATTTATAAAAAAATGGAATTATTTACTTAATTCATGGAATTTTGATAGAAATATGAACTCAATTTATTGCTTAAAGGAACTAATCCATTTTTGAAGAAAATATCTTCAAAAAACGCAGTCAAAATTACAACAATTTTTCTCTTCTCTAAGTTAAAAAATGTTCGTAATATTGTTATAATATCTTAATAATAGACTGGTGAAATCGATGGAAACCTGTGTAAAGAGAAGGGATACAAAAAAGTTAAACGGATTCTGTAAGATTACTTATCTAACTCTAATTTTTTTATATTGATATTTGATTTTATTTTATCAAAAAAATAATTGGATCAATGAATAATCCCGGTGGAGAAAAGTATCAGTATAAACCTATCTATATCCCAAATGAAAAATCTTCATTCCGGCTAAACAAAATAACTTGCCTGTTGAATTTATAATTCAGTTGCTGTTTTCGGCTTTTGAACAGCCTCATGAAAAGGTTGGATGAAATTGCATATGTAATTGATATATAATTCTCATTTACAACCTATAAGGGCGTGTTTTTTAGTTTCTTTACATCCTTAACCTTTTCCCAACAAGCAGAGCCCTAGTTAAAAAAAGCGGATGATGCAAATCTCCTTGCATCATCCGCTTCCAATTGAAAATTAATTACTAATTCAGATCAAAAAGTTTTGTTATTGAACAATCAATTTCTCAATCTTTGTCCAGTTTTTATGGGTTAAACGTATCAAATAAGTTCCCTTCGACAAGCCTTGTAATCTAATGTCTTTTGTTAGCGTTGGCCGGCAGTCGAGGATTTCTTTTTTCAACAATTTGCCTTCGAGGGTCAACAAGTTCATTTCCACTTCGCCGCTCACGCCTTCAATACTTAATTGGGTATAGTCGCGGGCCGGATTTGGGGCTAAGATTACTTTTACGGAGGAAGACTCGCTCAGGGCAATATTTTCTATTCCTAATGAGGTGGTCATTACCCACTCGCTGTACTCTCCGTCTCCGCAGTTGCCTCTCACATAAACATCATAGTTGTCGCCAGGGTTATTTACTTTGATGCCTATTCCCTGGTAAGTGTTTGTCGTAATAAACTCGTCGCCTCTAGGACTTCCTTGCGGGACTACGTTAATCTCCCAACTTTGATGACACTCATTGTTATACCAGCTGGCAAAAATGGTATCGATAGCCAAACCGATGCGCGGAACCGTCAGGTTTTCCACAGGAATACAAGTCCCCGTTTGCAACGTAACCGGCGCGTCGTAAATTCCCGTATCGCCCGCTCCGCAAACAGGACGGATCATTACTTCGTAGGAAGCGTTCGGCATAAGTCCGGTCAACGTGTCGCGTTTCTTGTTGATAATCTTGGTTAAAGCGTCGCCGGCGGGAGTTTGTTTATAGGACAATTGCCATTGGGTTTGACCTTCCTCAGCCGTAAAACTGATAATTGCCGTTGTAGGACATGCCCGTACAACCGTTACATTGCTTACGTCGTTGCATTGGTTAATAGTAACGGCCGCAGAAGCAACTGCTACGCTGGTATCGCCGGCGCCGCATATATTGCGTACTTCGAACGTATAGGCAGCGCCTCGTTGCAAGCCTGCAAACGTATATGTTGCCGTTGATACAATTTGCGAAGCGACAGGCGTTCCTGCTTGCAAACAACTCACTTTCCATTGGGTTTGTCCGGCGGGCGCCGTCCAATCAACTTTCACGGAAGTTCCCGTTGCTGCGGTGGCGATCGTAGTTACAGGCCGACAAACAGGAGGCCCTACAAATACTTTTACATTATCTATAAATAACGCATTATCTCCATTTCCCGAAACAGTAGATACCCCATAGAAAGCAATTTGTACATTTCCGGTCATTTCTGTTAATGGAATGACTATATGGTCGCCGGTCATAGAAATATCATTAAATATGCGAGACGTACTAGTTACATTATCCCATACGGCAATGATGTTGCTTGACGTCCAAGAGCCATTATTTGAAACCAAAACCATAAATTTATCATCTGATCGAGTTCCCGTAGCCGGATTGGCTCCTCCCCAAGCAGTCATTGCCAGGTCAAACTCTAATACCGCATTGCCTGTGTTTTCCAAGTTTATTGTCGGCGTAATCAACCAATCACAAATAACATTGCTTCCGTGTACATTCAAACAAGCAGATTTGGATCCTCCCGCAACGTTTCCAAAAGCAATGGGGTTCCATGTAAATAGCGGTTTGTTCGGGACTGTGAGCGTTACGGGGATCGGCGTAACCAAATTCAACATTCCGCTATGTTTAGACCAACAATGCGGAGGGAAAGTTGCGCTGTTAAAATTTTCTGCAAAGGGAAGCGATGTAGTTCCGCAAAACGTATAGAATTCAACAGGATCAGACCACTCGCCGGAATCGGAGACATTGCATTTTGTACGCACGCGCACCTGATAACCGCTGCTTGCTTGCAATCCGGTAAGAACGCAAGTATTGATAGTAACCGCCGGCGCCGTTGTCCATTGCGTAGCTTCGATTGTCTTATACTGTACTTCATAAGCTGTTGCCGAAGACGCATTATTCCAGTTAACAGTAGCGCTTGTTTGAGACGTATCAGTAATATTTACGCCTGAAATATCTGCGCAAGCGGGAATTAACCCTATTGTTATGTCGTCAATGTGGATATGATTAACTGTAGCCGCTCCTTGTTTTTTTGCCGAAATAGCGATAAAATGACCAGTTCCCGTCACAGTATCAAAAGGAACAACAAATTCAGTCCAAGTTGTCGGAACATCAAAAGAAGTTACTTCTCTAAAGGTTGACGCATTGGTCGGATCGGACATATATCCTACCTTTATTTTACAATTTGGAGTAGTGGAGTACCGCATCCAGAATTTTATTCTAAGGGTATTTATGTTGGCTGATAAATAAGGGCTTATTAGCATGGCTTCGTTTGCAGGCGAGGGAAATAGTTCTAATTTATACGATTGTTGCCCTGTGTGAGAATAATTTGTTGAACCAAACATACTTCCTCCTGCCGAAACGTATGACCAGCAATTAGGGACAGAAGGAGAAGTTGTTCCGGTTGCTTCAAAACTTTCTCTTATAGGAAGCGGTTCCAGAAAACAAATTGTTTTAAAGTTATATATATTTGTCCAAAGACTCGTATCGCCGACAGAACATAACGCCTTTATGCGTACTTGGTAATTTGTATAAGGAGTGAGATTTCTTAACGTAATTGTAGTTGAAGCGACATTATTCACGGTTGTCCACGACGTATCCGAAACGGACTTGTATTCTACTACAAAATTCGGAATGGGGCTATTCCACGCCAAAATTACCGAATCGGGGCCGATATTTAAAGCTTTTACATTTTGGGGACGCGAACAAGGCAAAGCCGTAACAGAAATATTATCTATCGCCGCAGGGGTTTGATTGCCGCCGCTGTTGTTATTATTCCAATAAAATACTATTTTGTAAATACCTGGTTGAGAAACTGCAAATATCATCTGTTTATGTTGCCATGTAGAGCGTAAGGACAAATTGGCATCGCCATACAAATTAATCCAATTCGAAGTATTTGGAGAAGAACCTGCCGTTATGAGGTCGTTAACCGGCGCCAACCAAACTTGAAGGTAATCGCAACATTCTTCCCCGTTCAGTTTCCAGTCATATTCGATATTGTAATCGCCCGCGTTATTAAACCGCGCTACTTTAACGGCATAAACATGCGATTCGTCGTTTATAGAATAGGCATTTGTTAAGCCGTTATCGTTAGAAATATATAAGCCATATATTCCGCCTGCGGTATTATTTGTATTTGCCGCCGCGCCAATATGCCATTTATTGGTTTCTGATCCATTTATCAGTATCCACTCGGAGAGTGTTTCAAAATTTTCGGCAAACGGAATTGTTGCCGGTATTTGAGAGGTCTTACAGAATATCGGATAACTCCAAATTCCCGAGTCGGCGCCGCATATCGATTGCACTTTTATTTCATATCGCGTATCGGCCTGTAAACCGCCAATGCCAAAAATAGTATCAGATGTTGCAACAGTCGTCCAGGTTGCAGAGCCTTCCGCTCTATGGGCTATATTGAAATTCGTTGCCATCGATGAAAATCGAATGAAAATGGAATCGTTCGTATAATGCGTATAGCGCACGTTTAATGCGTCGGGGCATGGAGGAATGGCTTCTATATTAATCTCGTCTATAAAAATGTCTTGTCGCGTAATTGTATTTCCATGTTTGTAAGCTATGTACCAAACATTATCGGGTTGTTGAGAAATCATTGAAAAGTCAGATATTGTATAAATCCAATGTCCCGCCGCCAAAACAACCGTGTCTACACATATAAATGTGGAGAGATCGCTTGGGTTTGTCATTATGCCCACTTGTATATTTCCGTCATCTTCGCTTTGTACAAAGAAACGGGTTCTTAAATTTGCAACGCTTACGCTTGGAGAAATTGGAGGAGAAAGTAATAATGTAGCTCGCAAGGTACTTGAGTACTCGTCATACAGATTAAGGCTGTTGGGTGAAGAAACATAATTTGAACTTGCCGTAATCACTTTTGCCCAAGAGGTTTGCACAATTTTTTTCCAACAAGCAGGCAAACTAGGCGTTATTACCGAGTCGAACCCTTCGCGAATAGGAATGTCCACGCTTGCCAAAGGAGTACACGGAAGAGAGCTGAATTGCAATGTAGAAAAATTGCCCAAAATACCGTTTCCACAATCGGCTTGCACGCGAACTTCGTACTGGGTATTCATGTTCAAGTTTGTTAATGAAAAAACAGTATCAGTGGTTTGACCTGCAAAATGCCAAATAGTTTCGGAAGTATCGCGGTATTCTATATTGAAATTTGTTCCCGTTGAACTCCAGCAAATTTTTGCCGTTGTAGCATCCGAAAATCCCAGCAATTTAAGATTGTTTACATTGTCCGAACATATGGGAGTCGCCTCCACATGCAAATCATCAATAGTTAAATAATATGGATCGCTATTTGATTTACAATATATAGCAAAGACATAGCTTCCTGTCGTATCCGGAATAAAATCCGCTTCGAATTTTTGATAAGTTATATTGGTTACATTTGTCAGAGGCGCGCCTATGGTTACAATCGTATCTTGCGGCCTTTGTCCGACGCACGCTTTGGCTTCCAACCTTTCCCAACCGCTATGCCCTCCGGTTATATACCAAAACGAAAAACGATATGATATTCCAGCAGTAAGATTAATTCGAGGGGTGAAAATATAATCGTTGCAATCCCAAGTGAAAAACGCATAATTATTTCCGGTCTTGGCAAATCGATTTTGTATGGAATCAGGCGACATGGCCGAAAATACAAAAGACATTAAATTTGTTGCCGCCATACAACCCGGAATTTCGTTGGGAGCCGTAATCTCTTCAAAGCTTTCGGACCACGGTAACGACGCAATAATATCGCATTGGGTTTTGAAGGTATAAATATCTGTAGCAAAACTATATTCCGAAAAACAATCTGTTTTCAAATAATATTGATACGTTGTCCCCCCTTGTAAACCGCTTAACAGGTAAACAGTATCGTTAAGGTAATTATAGATGTCTACCGAATCCCATGTAATAGCAGTTTCCGGTTTATAATAAATCCAAACCGACCGGGCATTAACAGGCAAATGAAAATGAATATTCGCATTGGTAACGGAGATTTCGTCAACGCTAATTCCGATAGGTTCCGGACAAGTAATTTCACGTATTGAAATATTATCTATAGCCGCTGGGAAAATGCCTCCCATATTATTATTTTTCCAATAAATCACTAATTTATAAACGCCTGGCTGAGAAATATCAAATGTTATTAACTTATGCTCCCATTCCGGTGATGTTTCCAGATTTGAGTTTCCGTATAAATTAATCCAATTTGTAGTCGTTGGCGGGCTGCCTGCCGTAACAACGCTATTTTCAGGAGCCAACCAAACCTGTACATAATCGTCTATCATTCCGAATGATTTCCAGTCATACTCAATAACATAGTTTCCCGCATGAGCAAACTGTATTAACTTAGTGGCGTATACATTAGATGCTTGACTTGAAGTAAAAGCGTAAGATCCGTTGTTATTAGAAATATACAACCCGCGCGTTCCACCCGAAGTATTATTTGCCGCCGTTCCTATATGCCATTTATTGGTTTGCGTTCCATTTACCAATATCCAATTCGGCGTTCCTTCGAAATTTTCGGTAAATGGAATTTGATCTGTTAATTGAGACGTCGCAAACCTTATGCTACGCGCAGCCCCGGTATCTCCTATCCTGCAAAAAGGCCGAACAAAAACTTCATAATCCGTATTCGGTTGCAAAGAATATAACGAATGGGTGGAATCGGTAGCCGTAACATTTATCCACGAGGTGTTAGCGACGGCTTTGTATGATAACAACCATTGGGTTTCAGTTCCGTTTGATTTCCACTTTAAATTAACGTTGGAGGAAGTTACATTGATTGTTCTTAAATTCGATATCACATCACAGATGTTAGATGTAGGCGAAAATGATATGCGAATGTCAGGCCTTTTATGATCAACCGTATAAGCAAGGCTTACATTATCGGTTATATTGCCGTTTGTAGTATACGATGCATGAGTAGACGCATGAACAGTCGCGTTCGGAGTCAGATAGTAATAATGGTTTGCATTGCTGTTTCCGCTACCTCCTATATCCGTAGCAATCATTACCATAAGGTTGCCTGTTCCGCTATAATGAAAGTGTCTTTGCATTGCAACATTTATCCCGCCAAAAGTTGTCGGAGGCGTTATTATGCCGTCAAAAACATCCACCGCGTTTGCAATTAAAGCATCCCAAATTATTTGCGTTGAAGTTAGCGAAGAATCAGGAACTTCTTTTAAATAGATTTTTACCGGTATCCCTATCAAGGTTGAGGACGTATTTTGCTTTCTCCATTCCAGATTTGTAATATAGCCAGCAATTAAACCATCCGAAGGCTTATAAATATCGACCCTACGTTCGTGAGCATAGCGCGCTGAAATAGGGCCTGCGTCAAACGAGGATCCTGTTCCGATGATAATTGTTTGTGCCTGTAACAGCATTCCATAGAGTATAAACGCAATAAAAAAAATTGAACGTTTTTTGAGTTTTTTCATAGTAGTTTTGATTTTTAGTTTGACATTTAAGGTTTATTTAGTAGGATTGATTTTGTACAACAAAATGATTATCATAAAAATAAATACGGAACTTAGATAAACAAATTCTATAGATATAAAACAAAACAGATTTCCTTAATTTTAAAATTATACTTAGCAAAGAGATGCAGAGCATTATAAAACAACCTAATTTCTTTTTTATGCGTCGTTTGCATCTTTGCGGAAAAATATACTTTTAAACAACTTTGTTAGGGGACTTATGGCGAAATTTCATAAACATTGACCCAGCTATTGAGATTTTTTTATCTATTTCCCCCTATCAACTTTCAATTCTTCGCACAAGAGAGATTTATAGGGTCTTTTTAAACAGGGATGACTTGATTAGCTCCAAATCATTTGATTATTCGCTTTAGAATGTCAAAGATTCATGCTTATTTCATTTGTTTGTTTTTCTAATTTCAAATTAAGGTCAAGGCTTAGGATAATTAAAAACTAAACATCGAGATACATAACAAGCTATTTTTTAGAAAAATTACACAATATGATTTTTGTTTTCCCTCTATTCTTTCACACCTTACAAGACATCAAAAATAGAACAAAAAGTGAATGATTTTGATTATTTATGTA
Source organism: Bacteroidales bacterium (assembly GCA_031553195.1). Classification (GTDB taxonomy): domain Bacteria; phylum Bacteroidota; class Bacteroidia; order Bacteroidales; family P3; genus JAVBLV01. Next base: position 491 of record JAVBLV010000068.1, on the reverse strand, counting down.
TATTTAACTTTTATATTAATATAATATATCAAATGGGGCGATTTAGCGATTTCTTAATTTATTTCATCAGAGTTCGTTTTCTGATATCTTATTTTCATTTATTTGTGAAAATATCTCATCAATCGCAATTCTTTCGAACCCTTTTTAAATCCAATAAATTCATTGAATTCCCCTCAATGCCGTTGGCGCATTTTTGTGTAAATCTCAAAATTTGGTCATAATATAGGATCAGTGTAAAAAACAGGCGGAGAAAATTTTTAATGTCTCTATCGTAATTGTAAGAATGTAATAGACTGCATTGTGATCTTTCTTTTCTTAACGCCATCTGTCGTAGGCCGTTATTGGCGCCGCCTTATTCAAGCGCGTTAGCCGATAATAACTCCATGCGTAGCATTCCATTGCGAGGATTTTCCGTTCAAGCGCAGCCGGTAGGCGGAGCGCGTTTAAATCCTCAAGCCGTTTTTGATTCTTTTTGAGGCTCCAAAAAGAAT
>JAVBLV010000098.1:0-23983 GCA_031553195.1 Bacteroidales bacterium | reverse complement strand
CCTGCCGAGTTGTAAGGTTTATATGTTTTTCCTTTTACATCAAAAGCTACCGTTTCGCCATTTCCACTGGTAGAACCGCCAAAAGTAGCCGATTCGGCATAACTTTTATTTTTCACTTTAAATATTAACGAAACCTTTCCTGTTGAAGAATTTCCGTAGCAAGCCACAAATTCCACATCCATAACCGATGTCATCGGATTAACTATAAAAGCTTCGTTGCTCATATTGATTCCGGTTGTAACTTCCCCTGCTTTTCTGACGAAGGATCCGAATTTTGATTTTTTCTTTCCGCTTTCCTTCGTCGTTGAAGTTGTATCGTTTGCCGTTTCTTGGGCAAAGCCATTTGTTTGAGCAGAGAATATAAGGCCCAAACAAAACATTGTTCCTAAAATTGTTTGTTTTAACATAGCTTGATTTTTTAATGGTTAAAAAATTATTGAGTTAGACATTTTATTGTTGATTTGAAACAAAAACCATTTTTGCTAATTTAGCCGATTCGGGTTTATCGATTTTAATTCTTGCTGTTATTTCATACGACCCCACAGAAGCGCCATTTTTTCCGTATTCATACGGCGCATTAATGCTGGCCTCGATTTCTTCTATGGTATTTCCATCCTTATCTTGCATTATACATTTTATAGATGTATTTGCAAGTTCCTCTTTGACAGATATACTTCCTTTGAATACCACATACTTGTCATTTATATCATGTACTTTCATTCCGGCAACTTCAACCGCGGGATTTTCATTTACCACCGGAAGTTCTTTTCCTTTTAAAGCTGTTTTTTCCGCTTCCAATGCAGTTTCCATTTTTTCTTCTATGGTTTTCTCCTTTTCTGCAAATTCTTTCATTTTTTTCAACAATTCATCTTTACTCATGCTGTTTACATTTTTGGCTTCTTTATCTTCTTCAGCTTGTAGTTTAGCCTTGTCATCATTATATTCCGCCACAATAGAAGGCACGTTCCCTACATATTCATTTTTGGGAAGAGAATTACCGGAATTGCCCCCGCAGGAAACAAAAAATAAAATGCCGAGGCCAAGTCCAAATGTCAATGCTGTTTTGTAGATGTTTTTTTTCATTGTAAATTATTTTGAAAGGTCAATAATGAATTTTTAGCAAAGGTATGGTGAAAAAGAATTAAAAAAATCACGGTTTTCCGTTACAAATCCAACATTTTTGCAATTGTATGGCCGATGGCTTCATTGTCTGTCGGCAATTGGATAACTTCAGCAACACCAATTTCCTTTAAATGAGCTAAATAACTTTCAGGAATTTTTGGAAGTATAACTAAGAGAGGGATAGAAGGGGCAAACAATTTTATTTTAAACGGCAAGCTATAATCGGAATCGCCTTCATTGGGCAAAACAACAATGATATGAGGGACAAAACGAAGTTTAGAAAGAATCCCTTCTTCACTTAAATTGGCATAATAAATATCAAACGATACCGGCAATGATTTTATATATTCTTCAAATCCTTTCCTGATCTGATACAATTGACAATGAACAAGCAGCTTGTATTTTCTCTTATCTTTTTTTTTCATGGAATTGCATGATAATTTCATGCAAAAATAGACAAAGGAAAAAAGAAAAAAATCACGGAAATCCGTTACTGTATGCTCTAAACAGAAAAATTAGGGATAACGGCGGTTTTACTTAATATTTTATACTTATCCATCCTTTGGCAACCGCTTTCACCACCATGTCGATGGCATTTTTGGCATCAAATTTCAACATTAAACGTTTGCGGAAGGTTTCTACCGTATTTTCGGAAATATGAAGCATAGATGCAATTTGCAATGTATTATTTCCATCTGCAATGGCCTGTAGAACTTCCAACTCACGTTTGGTTGGCACATCGCTTTCATCTAATTCGGCGCCTATACCATAACGAAGCTTACGGCGGATATGGTCAAAACGGGGACAACAATATGATTTATCATTTAAAACATGAGTTATAGCCTGCTCTACGACTCTTTCATCAGAAGATTTTAAGATAACGGAATTTACTTCACATTTAATCAGTTTGTTTAGAATCCATACTTCTTCATGCATCGTATTGATGATAATCCTAGCGTGCTCATCTTTTTCCCGTATTTGCTTAATCAGGTCGAAACCGCTAATATCAGGCAAGTCTATGTCAATAATATAAATATCATGCAATTTATTTGCAATCAATCTGCTTGCTTCCAGGCCCGAAGTTGCCGTATCAACAGGCCCGATATTTGGCATTTGTTCCACAATCCGGCGTATGCCTTGTAAGATAAGACTGTGATCATCAACCAATAATATTTCAATTTTTGTATTTTCCATTATAGATGAACTGTTATTTTTATGTAAGTTCCTTTATTGGAATCTATTTCTAAATTTCCACCAATGCTTTTCACGCGTTCGGCAATAGTGCGCAATCCTATTCCTTTCGTTTTTCTTGTTTTCTCAAAACCAATACCATTATCCTGTATTACCATTTGCAGTACATTATCTTTCAGCATTAGTAAAACTTGTACATGTGTAGCCGAAGCGTGTTTTATGCAATTGCTTAATGCTTCTTGCACAATGCGATAAATTTCATAAGCCGTTTCTTGTGGAATTTTGTTCCAATCTATATTTTCTGTCGATTGATAATCGGCTATCGTTTTTCGAGGCAAATCCAAATGAAGAACATAATCCGAAATCATCTCATTGAGATTGGCATCCTGAAAAACCGGCGGCATTAACCGGTGAGAAATACTTCTGGCGCTTTCTCGCGTTTCGGAAAGTAATTGTATTAAACGTTTTGCCTCCTCTTCTTTATTCAAAAGCAATTTCATTTCCATTTCCAAAGCCAGCAAATCATTGCAAATTCCGTCGTGAAGGTCTTTGGCAATCCGTTTACGTTCGCTTTCCAAACCATCAATATATTTGCGTATCAAACGAAGTTCAGTGTCTTTTTGCAAAGCAAAGAATTCATCTTCTTTTTCTTTAGCATAGCGAGAAAGCCGTTCGGCTTTCAATTTTTGTCGTTGCCGGTTAATCCATAACAATAACAAAAGAATAATTAAGCCCGAGATTCCACAAATAAACCAAATACGTTGCCGTAAACTTGCCGCTTTCTGTTCCAGATATTGTTGTTTTACGACATCTAATTTCACTTTCCGTTCATCGGCAGTTACAGCCAATGCTTTTTGTTTCAATTGCAATTCATAAAGGGGAAGCGGGAACGGAAATAAACTATCGTTCCATGTTAATTCATCATTTTTTGCTTCAAGCTGTTCCATATAAGCCCATGCCGAATCCTGTTGTTTTGTTTCAGCATAAAGCTCCATTAAAGCGCTCTGCATAAGTTGGTGATACATCTCGTTTTTTGTTTCGGCGTAACAAGACATGGCTTTTTTATAGTGTTCCGCAGCTTCGTCATACTTCTTTTGATTCTTATATGCCAAGCCCATGGCGCTCCAAGCATTTCCTTCCAAATCCTTTTCATGGGCTTCTTTTGCATATTTTATGGCTAATTGCGCGAAAGCCAGCGCTTTTTCCGATTTCTTTTGTGCATTTAATACACTTGCTATATCGTTATAATTGCTTGCCGCTAACTTGGAATTACCCAATTTAATTGCCATCTCTGCCGAAGATTGGAAATATTTCAGGCATTCGGGAATTTTTCCCATATCCTGATAAATTACCGCCAAGGTGTATAAGTAGTTCGACAAAGTTGCCGAATCTTTTAGCTGTGCAGACAAATTGATTGTTTTATGTGCATAAACCAAAGCCGAATCATTTAATCCACCTGCTTTGTATGTATGTGTCAAAAAAGTATAGATAAGTTTATGTACTTCTGTGGTAGGAAGTTGAGGATTATCCTGATATTTCCCCAATCCCTTTTTCAAATAAAAAACAGCAGAATCCAATTGACTTGCCAACATAAAACTGATTCCGATAGACATGTAATTGTAAGGATGATAAGCTGTTATTCCTATTTTTTCGTAGTGATACAGATTTTTTTTCAAACAATCGCGATAAATAGCAGCAGAATCGGAATTTTCATAAAGCCGGCTTTTTTGATAGTAATACTGTCCCAGATATAAATCTGACTTTTCATCAACAGCCGCCTGGTAGGCAGAATCTAAATAACGGTAAAGACTCTCATCATGTATTTTGTTTTTGATATAATACTCAGTAACATACAAATAAGCCTCCGCCGTTTTTTGCTTACTTGCCTGTTCTTTTAAAAAAATAAGTTTTTCCGGCTCTTTCGAAAGTAAATGTACGGAAGTAACTATAAATAAAACTATAAAAAAGGTAATCTTTTGCTTCATCTATCCATCTGTTTCGGGAATAGGTGCAAACTTACAAAGAATAATATAGAGTTCAAAATATTTACATAGGCAAATATTTTCTTATTTAGTCGCTCGGATTAAAGGGAAATTTATGCTGAAAATGGGATTCTCAACAAAAATACTGCATGTAAGGATTCATAACCCTGCTTGGGCTATAGTCTCATTCCCATAATTGTACAACTGCTTTAGTATTAAACATCCGGCTATGGTGCGAATCGGTACCGAAGATTATCCTACATGGGAATAATAAACCGATAATTCTGACTCTAAACCTTTCCAGTTGATCTTGTTAGCCAGCAAAACTAATTCATGTCCCATGTTTATGAATTCAGAAAGATGCGGTTGAAATAACTCCTGTTGATTTTGGGCTGATAATTATCATAACATTTTTGCAAAATTTTATACTCCAAAGTTACGAAATTTTGCATTAATATACAAATAAAATATAAAACATCTTACTGAAATATAAATATTTATACGCCAATTAAGGAGCGACTTAATAACGAAGTATTGGCACTTAAAACACAATAAAAAAGCCGGAATGAGATTGTTTCGCATTTCGGCTTTTTATTATTTAATTTTGACGCTTTTTCTACTGTTTAATAATTTTATATGTCGATTTTCCTTCTTTTGAGGAGATGACTACTGTATAAACTCCTGAATTCAACTGATTTAAATTGATAGGGATTTGTTGAAGTCCTTGTGTGAGAGTATTGCTTTGAGAAAAAACTTTTTTACCCATTAAATCAAAAATATCAATTTCAATATTCCCCTTTCCTGCCGATTCAAGTTTTATAATGTAATTCCCTGTACCCGGATTAGGATAAATAGACCCTTTTATTTTTTCGGATTGTACATTGGTTATTCCACTTGTATAATTGATAGAAACATTGTCGATATATACATTATCCAATATTGTACTCGTTAAATTCGCCCCCAAACATCTGGATTCAAAAGTTATATCCAATAAATCTCCTACGTAGGCCGATAAATCGACATTCCAACTTACAAAAGAGTCGCTTGTGGCAGTATTGGGTTTATAAGTGGTATTTCCAACATGCCGCCCATTTACCAATATACGCAACATGCTGGAATATAGTAAAATATCATCAGGATAGACTTGGATGTAATTTTGATAAAAATCTTTTCCTGAGGTTTGCCTTAAATCGAAACGAAGCGTAAGGGATTCCAAATTCCGGGCATCAACGCAAAAAGTGGCTTTGGCAGACATCTTAGAATTGCTTCCCCATAAATCGCCAAGTTCGGGAAAATCTAATTCCGAAAAATACTCCAGAATATTGCCGCCGGTCATTCTTAAAACCCTTCTGTCGGAATAACTTGTCGTAGAGGTTGCTGCATAAGGTCCAACTTCTGTATAATAATAATTTGAGGCGGGAGTTTCCTCAAATCCGACTTTCTCTATATCGTTTAAAGATATCGGGCGATAAACTGTTTTTTCAGCTTGATTATTAGAAGTATTTTCATCGTCGCCATTATCAGTAAAAACTTTTATTACGTTTTTAGATGTCTGAGTAAAATTTCCGCCATGCGTAAAAGTATATTCTAATGTGTCTTGCTTTGTAAAGTTACTCTGCAAAATTATTTTTTCCGCTACCGGACCGGCGTCATTTATAGTATGAACAATCCGAATGGTATCTCCGGCCGGTTTAAGATCACAACCATTAAAAAATACCTTAACAGTAATAGGGGTATTTTCACTCAGTTGACAAGAAGTCTCCGGCGAAATTACTTCAGCAATTCCTAAATCTGAATTTTGATAAGCGCGATTGGTAAGTTGATAGTTTATTATGCTGTCTGAATATGATGCCGAACTTTCGCGTTTAATCCAGATATCTAAACGGTGATTGCCTATGGCAGAAAGATTGACGGTTTTATTTAACGTAATACTGGCATATCCTCCGGAAAGAATACCATTCGTTAATGTAATAGTATCGAAAATGGTAGTAGTTTGATCTAGCTTAATTTTTATATGTATGCGGCTTCCTGAAGGCAATGGGCCTCCGCAACTGTTATAAGAAAGTTTTAATTTAACCTGTTCCCGGTCAGACATAACGCAAGAAGTTATGGGAGATTCTATTTTATTCAGAAAAACCTCGTCGCTAAGGCGCTCCCCAATTCCTACTGCATACCACGCATTGGCAACGGCGAGATATTCGGGCGAACAGCTGCCATACAAATCCTCGGCCGCTTCGAGAGAAGCAATGTATGCATCCTCGTATTGAGAGGTAAAGGTCAAATAACCGGCTAGCGCTTCATAGGCAATTGTTTCACTTTTTTGAGCGCCTATGCCGGGAATATTATATGCATTACCAAGATCATTCACGCCTTGTCCGCCTGCGGTAAGTAGATAAAACCAGTAATTGGCTACGCCGCTATTGGTGTGCACGCCGCCATTGTCTAGCGAAGAAGTGTGCCAATATTGACCTTGATATGTATTCGGATTCTCGAATTGTTTAGGATTTGCCATATTTCTGATGACCCTTATTTCATCTCCTATTGTCCATTTAAGCGTATTGGTTGCATAGTAATAAATCATTGCGCCGAACATATCGCTAAAGGCTTCGTTCAGAGCTCCCGATTCATATTCATAATCCAATCCTGCAGTATGTTGGGTTACTCCATGCGAAATTTCATGACCGCATACTTCAATTAAAGTATAGGGTTTTGAATTATTGGGACCGTCTCCGTAAACCATCGCGCTGCCATACCACATGGCATTGGAAATGCCATCGCCCCAATGAACATAACTTAAGAGTTGAGTCCCCTGATCGTCGAAACTATTCCTGTTAAATTTTGTGTAGTAGTAATCATAGGTTTTTTCTGCTCCATAATGGGCGCTATTGGCGGCTTTATCAGAACTGAAATTTTTAGTAGTTGACGTAATAAGTTCCGATGATTCTATAGGAACCTCATAATAGCTGCCCCAGTTATTCAGGGTTCTTGTTAATATCCCGTTTCCCGCTCCCCGGCTACTTGAACGAAGCACATAATAATTAGAACTTACAGAATCTACTGTAATCGTTTTAACTCCATCATATTGGGTTGTAGCTTGAGCTTCTACATTTACATTATGATTTTTTTTTACAGAGTGAATAATCTCTCCTGTTTGGGCATTGATATAAAAAACTTCCCTACTCAGAGGTTGCGCGGAAACAATTTCTATTTCATAAGTTAAACGGTATTTTGCAGGATCGAAAGAATGATTCTTATCATATATAATTAATTGGGGAGAAGGATAGTAAGTTGCTTCCATATCCTTCTTTATTTCTTTTAAATCATTTTCCAATGCGGGGACTTGCCAAGCAAATACGGAACTTTCGGATTTTTGAATAGCCGTTTGGATAGCCTGCTCTTGGGTAATTGCAGGCTGGCAATTTAAAGAAATGCCACTAATATAATTTCCATTTACTTTGTAGACGAGCCCGTCTTTTTCGTGAAGGATCAGAGTCGCTCCTTTTACAAGAAGCTCGTTATAGTATTGATTATATCTGTAATGTTTAACTCCCTTTTGCCCTTCAACCTGTTTAAAAATCATTTGATCTTCTTCCATGAAAGAAAAATACTTCCGGTACTGATTAAAAAAATCTTGTGCGGGAACCTGGAATTCTTTTTTTATTTCCAAGACTTTACCATTTGATTTTATTTTGGCAATTCCACTAAATTGGTCGTCAAATAGACCTTTACTTTTATCTGATTGCTGGGAAAAGGAGGAGTAAACAATTCCAAATAGAATAAGGAAAAGAAATAATTTTCTCATAAAATAGATTTTGAATATTAATAGATTTATTTTTAGACTTTTGTGAAGAAATTCACTGTGCTGTTATTACAATCACTGCAAATGTACAATGTTTTTCGACAGAAATAAAATATAAATACTAAAATTTGCATTCGAGTTATCGGTAAAAATACCGCATGCCTTTAGATGGCTATTTTGAGTTTGAAATACAGTATAATACGGATTTTTTGTTATTGATATAAATATGTTTATGTTCAAAATATTTAAATCCGATATTTTTATTGTAATATATAATTCAAAACTACATTTATATTTTTATAATCTGTAAAATATTGTCTGAAAAAATAGACATAAATTGACGTATTGTAAGATTGTAATGCCGAGTATTATATATATTTTTGTGAAGTTGAAGTCTTAAGAATTTTGGCAATGGATTGTTTAAATTAACCATAAAGTTGTTGAAGCGTTTTTATTTTCAGTCATCATAATTTCAAACAACAGCAATAAATTTGACAACTATGGACAGTAATATAGAAACACACATGGGGGATTTGGTCAAGACCAGATGCCTTGATAAAAATATTTCAGTTTCAAGATTTGCAGATATGATAAACACTTCCCGGCAGAATGTTTATCATATTTTCAAGAGAAAAGATATTAAACCGGATCAATTAAAAGTAATATGCAACGCGTTGGATTATGATTTTTTTCAATATATCTCAAGAGGTTCGAAATCGGAGATAAAAAAATCTAGAATTCGGTTAGTTGTCGAATTTGACGCATGTGATAAACATTTATATAGTTTGGTTGAAAAGTTATGTCGATACCTTGATAATTTAAGTGACTTCTCATGTGTGGATGTGAAAATGGAAGGGGAAGATATTTCGATGCTAAATTAAAATCAACTTATGACAAATAATTACTTTACAAATATTCATTTTAACGAAAACCTTTCCGGCGAATCCCTCAATGCGTTCCGCATTGCTGAGGCCTATGCTAAAGAATCCATGAACGATAAGGTAGAGCCGGAGCATTTGCTGAAAGCAGTATTGCATAAAGAAACCGGCTTGATAGATTTTTTGGAATCCATCGGTAAAGACTATTATTATTTGTTGGATTGGGCTAGTACACGGATCAAACTATTGCCCAAATCCTCGAAACCCCATTTCAATGCTTCTTTTTCGGATGCATCTAACACAGTTTTAAATGAAGCCGAAAATTTCCGGGCTAATTATAATGCCAGTCAGCTGGATCCGGTTTTCCTGTTGGCTGCTTTGACTACGCCGGGCGTCGGGTTTACTTTTGAACAGTTGAAGTCATTTCCTTTATCAGCCAATGAGGTGTTATCAAAATTTAATATGCCGGAAAAAGCAAAGGGACACAACCAATCTTCTTCATCATTACCCACGAGTCAGAACTTGAAAAACTTGGCCAAATACGCCATCAACAAAAATCTAGAAGTACAAAATGGTTACCAACCCATTATCATTGGATTTGAAAAGGAGTTACAAGCCATTTTCGAAACGCTTGGCAAACGTATCAAGTCGAATGTATTGGTAGTGGGCGAATCCGGAATTGGGAAAACGGCCCTGATTAACGCTTTTGTACAGCGGGTTATCAATGGCGAAGTACCCGATTTTCTGAAAGACAGCATGGCGTTTGAATTAGATTTGTCGGCTGTTTCGTCCGAAGCCAATTACAAAGGTGAAATCGAAGACCGCGCCAAAAAGGCGTTGAAAGAAATGGAGGCCGTTGATAATACTGTACTGATTATCGAAGGCATCGATAAAGTATTTGAAAAGCAAAGTATATTATATGGCATTTCCACTTTGTTGAAAAAGGAATTGAACAACAATGCCATTCGCCTGATTGCGACGACTTCGGTAGAAGGATTTACCAAGAATATAGAAACCGATAAGGAATTTGTCCGCAAAATTGAAAAGTTGACCATTGAGGAACCTTCTTTTGAAATGGCTTCGCGAATTATTAAAGGCGTTAAAGCGCGCTATGAAGAACATCACAACTTGCAGATTATGGATGAGGTGGTAGCTGAGGCTATTCGTTTGGCCAAACGATATATGGGCGAGCGCAGCCTGCCCGATTCTGCTTTTGACCTAATTGATAAAACGCTGTCGCACATCCATATCATGAATGATATTTCAGGGAAGGAAATTACCTTGTTGAATGAAAAGTTAGAAGCCGTTAAAAACACCAGACAGGAAAATGGCGAAGAAAAAACAGTTTTCAATTTGCAATGGTTGCACCACGAAATATTCAACCGTTTAAGTTTCTTATTGACTTCTCAATTGGATGAACAAGACAGCTTCGCAGGATTGAAAAACGCCGACGAAAAAATTAAAAGTCTTGAAACGGTTTTGCAGGGATTGCAACAATTGTCGCAAAACAAACGTACACAAATTGAAACAGCCGACCTTTCATTGGTTATTGCACAGCAAACGGGGATTCCTGCAGGAAAAATACAAACCAGAGAACGCGATAAATTGGCGAATGCCGAAGCCATCATCAAAGAACGTGTGGTGGGACAAGATCATGCCATAAAAGTAGTAATTGATGCCATTTACGACTCTCGCTCCGGTTTGGGAGAAAAAGGAAAACCCATCGCATCTGTATTTTTTATGGGTCCGACAGGGACAGGAAAAACAGAATTAACGAAAGCGCTGGCAGAACTTTTATTTCAAGACGAACAGGCGATTATTCGTTTCGATATGTCGGAATATATGGAACCACATTCCATTTCTGCGATGATTGGTGCGCCGGCAGGATATGTGGGTTACGATGAAGGGGGACTGTTAATAAATAAAATCCGTCAAAAACCCTATTCTATAGTGCTTTTTGATGAAATTGAAAAGGCGCATCCTGATGTATTCAATATCTTTTTGCAAATTATGGATGAAGGTAGGGTACATGATAAGTTGAATCGTATAGGCGATTTTTCAAATGCGTTGATTGTTTTTACATCCAATGTGGGTAGCGAGCATATTTCCGAATCGTTTGAACAAGGCAATATTCCATCATCCAAGGATTTGGAGCAATTTATGATTGAAAATGGAAAATTCAAACGCGAGTTCTTAGGGCGTTTAACTCAACTCATACCATTTTCGCCGATTACAGAGGATATTGTATTGATGGTATTCGATATTCATCTAAAAAAACTTTTGAAAACACTGGCTGAATTAAAAATAACATTGACCATATCTGACAAAACCAAGAAGGCTTTGGCTATGTCTGAATTCTCGCGTGAATTAGGCGCTCGTCCTATTTTGGGGATTATTCGTAACCACATTCGTCGTCCGCTTTCGAAGATGATTATTTCGGGTGAAATAAAGGCCGGAAGCAAGGTGGAATTGAGATATAGAGATGGGAAATACAAGTGGGTTTATTAAATGAAGAATGAAAAAGGAATGTCTTTTATGGAAAAGCAACGAAAAATAAAAGGATATATTACTGATGCCAAATATCTATGGGGAGTTGGCTATAGAGCGATAGAACGAAAATTCGGATTTCCGAATTCAAGTTTAAGGAGTGGTTTTGGAATCTATCGATTAAAGGAAATTCCTAGAGCAGAACAAATTCTGGTTCGTCCGTATTCACAAATAGATGAAGAATTATTTGCTCGGCAAATGGGACTTGATGTAGGACAGTTAGAGCATATTTCAGAGAAGGAACTTTCTAAAAAGTATAAAGATATTTTTGGTTTGGATTTAAGTGTTCTGAAAAGAAATGCACTTAATGAGTTAGAGAAAGTTGGCATTCGAAATATTGTTAAGATAATAGCTAAAAATCGAATTATTTGGCCTGGAAATGAAAGTTTTATTGGAGAGGGAATTCCCCAATGGAAATTAATAAGCGAAGTACATGCAGAACTAATTAAGGAAATTCCGGCAGATTGTATAGATAATATAAATTGTATATAATTCTTAATGCCAAACATATTAAAAACATGCAGAAACATATTCTTTGGTGTAAAGAATTATTTCAAAAAATCAGATAAAGCAAATAACAACAAAATAAAAAAATCGAAAAATATGAGCTTAAAAGAAAATTTCATTTCAGATGCTCCGGATGAAGAAGCCGGAGGAAAAGTAAATGCTATTTCGCAAAACAAAACACTTTACATAGGACAGTTTACCGATAGCATTTTTGAACCGGAATTGTTTCAGGAAGCAACTAATATCAACAAAGTGTTCGAGCATTTCAAGCCAAGCGTAAATGTTGAATTCCACGATGAACATGATAACATCGTGGAGGAAACATTGTCATTTAATGAAATGAAAGATTTTGAAGTCAACAATGGCAATGGTCAATTGGTTTCTAATAATTCATTTTTATTAGGTATGAAAAGTAGTATTGACGCTAATGTTAAAATGAAAAAACAAATCGAGCAAAACAAAAGGCTCAGAGATATCTTAACAAACCAACGGTCAAAAGAAGAACTGCGGAATACCTTACAATATTTATTGGACGAGTTAGAAAATACAAAATAACGAACCTAAAACATATCATAATTATGCCTGAAGCAAAATTACAGGGACAACAGGTTTCCGAAACCATAAATCAAGATAGGGCTGAAAGACGCCAGGATTTTCATATAGAAGAGTCAATTGCCCAATTGGGCGGTTTTAACGTTATTAAAAATATTATTCCCGATGCGGAGAATTTAGATTTTAAAAATAAAGCCCAGAGGAATATTTTTTTAGGAGAACAACGCTTTGATGGAAAACGGAGAAAATTGGTTTCCGATTTGAAAAGTTGGCTGGAACTACTGGACGAAGATAAGACCAGCGCTGTGGAATACGCTGAAGTTTGCGCTCAAAAAGAGAAAAAATATAAAAAAATATTCGGCAGTAATCTCCAAAACGCTTTGGAAGCCATCAAAAAAATCGAAACAGAATATAGAGCTTTGGATACTTTTTTCAAAAATACTGGGAGCGATAAACTTTCCAATTTGAGGCTTATCAATATCAATAAAAATGAGTTAAACGACTCTAATTCGGAATTTATACAGGAAATCAGGGGAATACTAAAAAACGCTTATGACAGGCTTAGCCTTAAAGATAGCTATAGTTTGATGGTAATGCCCGGATATGTCTTTGAAGATAAAACAATTCTTCGTTTATGGGCGCAGATGGCCCATGATTATAAGGTTATGCTCATATCGGATCACGCCGATGAAAACACTTTTGACGACTTGATCGATAACACAGAAGGGTACAGGGATAGCGATACCGCGTTGCAAAATGTCATATTAGCTTCCAATTGGTTGTTGGGGAGAAAAGCGGAAGAGATAGCCGAAGAAGAAGAGCATTTATATATTCCGCCGTCGGGCGCTTTGGCCGGCATGATGTATAACGAAACCAAAAATATGGCTCAGGGAGCCGCCGGTAAAAAGCACGGAACTTTAAATGAAGTAAAAGGCGTTCGTTTGGATTTATTGAAAGCGCAAATTGCCGCATTGATGGATAAACAGGTAATTCCGATGGTTTTTTCTGAAGGACGCGTAATGGCTTTTAACGATACCACTTTGTTTAACGGGGATAATAAAGCCATGCAAGCTTATCCCATCGTCCGCATCTTTGATTGGATTAAAAAAGTAATGATGAACTTTTTGAATGACGAAGCCTTGCAAAACTGGGATACGTTTGTTTCTCCCGATGAATTGAAAAAGAAAATACAAACCTTTTTGAATTCCCACAAAGGCTATGGAAAACTTTTTCAAGATTATAAAATCGGAGAACCTCGTCAAGATCCCGAAACAAAAAATATCACTGTCGATATGGAAATTACGCCCTATTTTTCGGCAAAAAATTTCATTGTAAAATTATCGGCCACCAAAAGCAAAGGCAATAGTTTCGAAAAAAATTGCGACGTATCGTAAGCGAAGGCGCAAGCATAACATAAACAACTAAATTATTTATTTTAAAATTTTAAAAGTATGGAAAATCCAGTAAGTTTAAAAGTTGACGGTTTTAATGACAGAGAAGTATTGTCGGTAACCTATTCGTTCAATCAGGCCACAAATGTTGACGGGCAAATATCGGGACTGCCCCGCGGCGGGAAAGTTACCATTCGGGTAAAAGCCCTAAACGACGGTAATCCTGAATTGCTCAAATGGATGACGTCTCCCAATTTGGCAAAAAAAGGTTCGATAGATTTTAATAAAACAACCGATGGTTCCAAAATGAAATCCATTGAATTTGAAGATGCTTATTGCGTTGATTTTTTAGAGCATTGGGAAGATAAAATCGGGCATTGGGAAGAAATTACTTTATCGTGTCGTAAAATCACTTTAGGCCCTGTAAACTACGAACTTCCCTGGAAGTAAAATGACAATTTTTTTGAGAGGTCGCCTGAAAAGACTGTTTTCAGGTAGCCTCTTTCTGTGAGAATTTTTTAGAATCTTGAAATAGAACAAGTATGGCGCTAAAAGGAGTTTTGAGAATAGACGGTAAAGCATTGGAGTACGAAATCTTGGAATGCGAATATGAATTCGTTCAACCCATCAAAGAAAACGGACAGCCAGCCGGTCGTCCCGGAGGTGGGTTAATTCATTTTACCGCGCTTTCGCCTTACGATGGTGATATGCTTTTTCATGAATGGATGATGAATAAAACAGAGCATAAAGACGGCGAAATTGTTTTTGAAGTGGTGGATAGCGCTAAAATAGAAACAAAAACCCTTCATTTTAAGCAAGCATATTGCATAAGGCTGTACGAATATTTCAACGCCCATAGCAGTCTGCAAATGTATGTCAAAATAACCATCAGCGCATCCGAAATCAGTTTTGGAAAAGGTTGTTCAGTCGTTTTTAAAAATGATTCCAGATAAACCCTGACGAAATATCTTTTTAAGTTATGTCGATTTTAGCGGATAAAATAGAAATACGGATTGACGGGAAAACGTACGATAAATACGACTTTTCCGATATGCGGTTGACTCAGGAAATTCAGAAGCCAAACGAATTTCGTTTTCTTATACGCAAAAATACGCTGACAGAAAACGAAAACGATATCCGTTTTTCCTTATCCGAAGAATTGCTGGGAAAGAAAGTAGATTATTTTCTCCGTACTATACGCGACCATGAAACAGGAAAAACGTATAATGATACGCTGGAATTTACCGGAATTATTTTTAACGTCAATGCCCATCGTTCGAATATGAAAGCAGATATGCTGGTGGAAGTCATTGCTTATAGTCCCGATTATTTACTGTTCGACAATCCGCATTGCTACTCGTATCAAAATGAAAACTTGAAAAGTATTGTCTCCAAAATATTAGAACCTTATGATATTCCGGTACAAAGTAATTCCCGTATGGAAGATGAAATTCCATACATTGTGCAGTACAACGAGACCAATTATGCCTTTTTAAGCCGTTTGGCCTTGCGTTTCGGCGAATGGCTATATTATAATGGGACAGAATTGGTGTTTGGGAAAATCAAAAAATTCGATTGTCTGGAGTTATATCCCGGATACGATGTGCTTAATTACCAATATCGTTTGGATATGGAACATTTGAATTTTTCCCACGCCTGCCATAACTATTTGGAATACGGAAATCCGCGTAACGAAGCTTCGGCTTTTACTTCAAAAGCCATGCATAATATGACGGATATTGCTTACGATCACTCTAAATCTCTTTATAAAAAAGAAACTTTTCAACACCTGCTCAATTCTGTGCCGGAAACAAGCCCTTTTGACGAAACAGAAATTTCTGTTAAAGTACAAGGATGGGGAAAAAAAGCGCAAATGATGATATGTCAAGGCGCTACCAATCGAGCCGACTTGCGGATAGGTAGCGTTATTCAAATCAAGGAATATTTCGAAACCGGGAACAGGGACGCCGCTTCTTGTTACCATGACGAATTATTGATTTGTAAAATTATTCACAGCGCTGATAGTAATGGGAACTATGAAAATGAATTTACGGCTATTCCCGCCTCTTGCGAATATCCGCCTTATACCTATAGCGACTATTATCCTAAGTCTGATACCCAACGCGCGGTAGTAAAAGATAACCAAGATCCGGAACAGTTGGGACGCGTGCGCGTGCAGTTCCTTTGGCAACAAGAAAATGATCTGACGACGCCCTGGATTCGTATTGCCCAACCCCATGGCGGCGATAATAAAGGTTTTTATTTTATTCCCGAAATAGATGAAGAGGTGATGATCGGCTTTGAAAACGGCAATGCCGAAAAGCCTTATGTAATCGGAACGCTTTATCATGGCCAACAACGCCCAGGCAACAATTGGCCCAACGATAGCAACGACATCAAAGCCATCCGAACCCGCAACGGCCATACCGTCGAAATCCACGATGTAGCCGACGGCGGTTTTATCCGTATTTACGACAACGAAAAAGAAAACTATATCCTCACCTTCTCTACCGATGAGAAGCTGATAAAATTAGAATCGACCGGAAATATTGAGCTATATGCCAAGAACGACATTATCATGGAAGCCGGCAACAACATCAACATGAAAGCCGGCGTGGATATGAACCGCGATGCCGGCGAAAATATTACGGAAACAGCAGGGAAAAATATTTCGAACAGTGCGGGGGAAAATATTTCCATTAGCGCCGGAAATGATATGGATACAAGCGTAGGGAATAACGATACATTGAATGTTGGTAGCAACCAAACCATTGATATCGGCGCCAATAAAGATGAAACAGTTGCCGAAAAATACCAGCTCAGTGCACAAAATATCCACGAAGAAGCTTCGGATAAAATGCTGTTGTATTCGCAAACGCATGAGCAGAAAGCGGATGGTGAAATGAAATTAGACGGTGGAAACGCTTTGGATTTGTATGCAAGCAACATAAAGATTAACTGAAAAGAATGCAGATATGCCTTACTACGTGTGCAAAGGCGCAAAACTAAAATGCTCGATGGGTTCCGCCCAGTCGGATTTAGGGGTGGTACACCCTGCAAAACCCGTGTATTTGCATGGCGAAAACATGGCGAATATCATGGATCATAAACCCATGATAAATATTAAACCCTTCGGGCAATGCAAATCATTAGCCAATCCCACAGTAGCCGCGGCAACCGCTGCCAACATGGGAAAGTTACAACCCATGCCTTGCATTCCCAATACCGTTTCGCCTTGGATGAACGGAAAAACAGATGTATTGGTAAAAATGCAACCAGCCTTGATGAATCCCTGTAAATTGACTTGCATGTGGGCAGGCATGATTGAAATAACAAACGAAGGACAAGCGGATTAAAAATGTTGAGCTATGGGAAAAACAGGAACGGGAGCTGGAAAGTCTGAAAAAGAAGAAATAAAGAAAGAAGAGCCAAAGAAAAAAAGGCAATTTAACAGAATTGTTTTTAAAAGAAAAGATGTCCTGTGGGGATTGATTATAAAAGGAAAAATAGCAGCAGGAAAATTATCGCCTGAAGAGCAAGGAATGGATACCTATGGTCATTGGTGGGTGGAAGTTAATGATAAAAGTTATGGTTGGTGGCCGGTTGGTCAGGTTTCTTTTTGGAATACAATTAAAGGCGTTGATGGAATATTAAATTGGTCAGAAGAAGGCAAGACAACAGAGTTAGATCCTCATCATGGAGATGATGCGAATGAAGAATTTTGTATGATAGTAAGTCGTGATGATTTAAGAACTATGGATGATATAGCAAGTATTATGCGGAGTTTTGCATTGTCATTTGAATCAGGATGGGCTTATCCTGCACGGTGGGGATACGATAATTGCCATTCATTTCAAAAGAAGATAATTAAAAAATGTGATTTTTATCAGAAAGGAAAATCTGAATATAAAGATAATAAAGGCAATGTTACGAAGACAAATGCAACACCTCCAAATGTGGAAGAAGTTTTTTAATATATTATTGATCTCACTTTTGTCATTTTCAAGTACGAACTGTCAAAATACAAAAAATATGGATAATGAATTTTTATACCTGATAAAACTAATAGATAAGCCTGAATATCGGAATAAATACCTATTTGTAGATAACTATATTCCTTCAATTATGTTAAGGAAGGGCTTTGATTATGTTGATGCACATCAAACATCTTTGGCAACAGCTGATTTTTTTCTTTTCGAAAACAAAGCAATTAATCGGTATGAAAATTCTCCTTTGATAAATAATGTGTCTTATTTTAGATGTCTATACATTAATGATAGGGGGCAAATAGCCCATACTATAAAAAGAAAAATAACAGTGAAAAAACTTCATTCAGATGAACAAAATATTGAGTTAGCCTCAATCCCAAAAGGAATAAACAGGTTTTACGGCGAACAAATCATTACATCGGAACAACTTTTTTCAAAGTTGACCAGTACCGAGGAATTTATTTATATTCATTTCAAAAAAACTGAAGATAACAATATTATATATGAGATTACTATTTCGAATAATGTGACTACAGATATTATTTACAATAGTCAAGGAGAAAAACTGTATAGCAATGTCTCTTTTTGTAAAGCTGAATTTATTTATAATCAAAAGAATGATTTCATAGATTTGAAAATAATCAAATAATTTTTTTAATCGAATAGAATTATGTCGAATAGAGCAGGCGCCATACAAAAAGAGCCGATAACAAGGCACGAAAAAACAGAAAAATTAAAAATTTTAGATGTTTATTGGAGCGATGAAGTGTTTGGGAAAGATAATAGAATACGGATTTTACCCATCAACATTGAAAAAAGTTTGATAATTGAAACCAATATTCCTAAGGAAAACCATGAAAAAAAAGTGGAAGTCAAATTTTTAATTTCGGGGAGCGTGTTAGATAAAGAATTAAGTAATATTATTATTGATACTTACAAAGATACTGTTACATTGACTTCATCAGGAGAAGAGAGATATAGATTTGAGATAAAAAATGCAACTCATGATTTAATTAATTTGTAGAAATTATGAATGAATACAATCATCATAAAGTTATAAAGCATGCTATTTGGAATTCTCTTGAATCTCCTAAAGATAATAAGGATAATGAACAATTTATCATGAATAAAATTTTATGTACATATAGTTCATGTGATTCTTGTACGATAAATGATTTATGTATTGCAAAAAACGAGATTGATATTTTATGTAAAGCAAGTGATTTTGCAGACTCAATGAATATAGAAGCATTATTTGAAAATCTAAATTTATTTGGAATTATAAAGACAGGTTCAAAAGAATTATTCACTTCGAATTATTTTCCGTTTAACATTCATTACAATATAACACGTTCCAAAAACGAGATAACATTAACAAGAGTCAATATTGGTTCAGAAAGTCATATTAAAGATATGGCAAGTTGTGACACTATTTTTGATTTAAAAACTCAAAAAACAGAATTTTATTCTTTAATTCATGGTTTTTCAGATCCATCTAAAGATAATCGATTTCTTATTAATCAGAAAGATAATGTTGCTTTTTTACATGCAATGAGTGAAGAAGGGGAAAAAGACTCATTAGATAAATTTAAAATGCACTTAGAAAGATGCTTTAATGAATACCTTTTCACAAGGGATGAGAATATTGCTTTGACTATGTTGGGAGTAGCTTTACATAGTATTATGGACAGCTTCACCCCCTCTCATACTAAATTTCAATGGTATGGAGAGCAAGATATGGGTTTACATGCACAAGGTGATGTTATACCTTTCATAAACTATAATACTTTTCAATTTAAAGATAAAATATACTTTATGGATGAAAAGGGATTTTGTAAAGGTGTATATGAGCGTGACGAAAAAAAGAATATGAAATTGAATCAAGACGAAAGTATTTTAAAACATATAAACAGAAATCAATATAATCAATCTGCTGGGAATGAGCTTTATAAAACATCAGTACTTAATATTATTACTCCGACATACAAGGATGAAAATCTGATTGAATGGACAAAATTACCTAATTCCCTTTCAGGAATTGGATATCACAAGCCATCTGGAGACATTATTATTGAAGGGAAAAAATATGAAGCATTTAAATTAATAGCTAAAGATCCTAAGAATCCTAATGCTTCATTTGAAACAATAAGATATGTACCAATTGACGAATGGGAAAAAAATGATTGGAAGATGGGAGGATTTAATTTAACAAATGAAAATATAGAGAAACTGAAACTGCCTGTTGAGTATTACGAATATGTAGGGACATATAATTTTGAGGATAATAGTTATGGAGTTCTTAATTATTTCGATCATAAAAAAGAAGATATAAAACTCCATGAACAAGGCTATAATTTTTACACACAACCAAACAGACACAGTTCGCCGAGACAACAAATTGTATTTGAACCTGGACAGTTTATGGAAGAGAAATCTATAGTGAGAGAAGTTATCAGGAATGTAAAGGGATACGGAAATAGAACTGAAAAATGGAATATTAAGACAAGAGAATTGGATATGTTGTTAATATTCTTGAGAGTGTTTGATATAAATAATGACATCGATTTTAACGACCCAGAAAAAGATAAAAAATTATTAGAATTCTTAGGACTTAATATTGATGATTATCATATTGTAGATAACAGAGGAAATTTATCTGCAATAAAAAACTATTCAATAGGAAATGCCACTGTAGCTTGGGCAAACTATAATCCTTTTTCGAGTAAAGAAAATTTATATTTAAATGACATAAACGAAGCTCTTCAAAAAAAGAAAATGGGTAAAAACGCATACATTTTTTCCGATTATGCCATCAACACTGTAAAAGACGTATATAATATTTTATCCTTTTGTAAAAAAGAATATTGTAGTACCTATGATCATTACAAAAAAAATAAGAACATGGTTATAGGAAATGCTATAGCAGCATGGGAACAAGCCTATAATGAATTTATAAAAATACATAGAATACAAAAAGCTATTGACCCTGCTTTATATCGAAATAAAGAACAAATGGCAGGTACAGGTGGTGGAGGTAGATAAATTAAAAAGTAAAACAATGAAAGCTGTAAATAATAACAGATATCCAGCTCATCGCAATAAAAAAACACTGTTTCGCAACGAACCTGCAATAGAGCGCAATGAGTATGCAGCAGATCGCACGCTTGGTGTAACATGGCGCAATCAATAGCCGGTTTGTCGCAACGAATATGCAGCACGTTACAACGGATATGTAGTTTGTCGGAATGAATATGCAACATAAAGCAAAGAATAAACAATAAATAAAACACGGTATTAACTTAAAAAGAACAGAGTATGCAAATAAAAAAATCACTTACCAATTCCATGGCGGCAATTTCCAAAGCCATCAACGGCGTATTGACCAATCCTGAGATATTGGATATTATGACCCAATACGGCTATACTCAAGAACGTATCTATAACGAAGGGCTGACGTTGTACAATGCCACGCAGGAACTGATACTTGTCCAGAAAAAAGAATACGGCGAACAATATACTGTTTCGCAAAAGGTCAATGAATTATGGGATGCAGCTTATACTCGCTATATGCAATTATTGCGTTTGACACGTATCGGCTTGAAAAATAAATCCGGTGCCTTGCACAGCCTGAGCGCCACAGGCAGCCGCAAACGTTCTTTGACAGGGTTTATTGAAAACGCCCGTATGTTATATGGCAATCTTCTATCGCAACCCGAGTTGATGCAATCGGTGCAGTCGTTCGGTATTACTACCGAAAGCTTAAACGAAGCGATGCAGATGGTCAATGCGTTGGAAGCGGCATATCAGGAATTTTTCAAAGAAAAAGGCGAAGTCCAAAGCAGTACGTTGAAACGCGATGAAGCATTCGACAAGCTATATGACTGGTACAGCGATTTTCGTGCAACAGCTCGCGTAGCCCTGTTCGACAGTCCTCAACTGTTGGAAAAACTCGGTATTGTCGTAAAACGTTAAATAAAGATGTTTTTCTTAATCAACAACTAATAGAAAGGTTATAAAATAAGGAGAGTCATAAGGTAACTTAGATTTCAAGACAAAGACTAAAAGTTTGGCAATACTTTAAAAGACTCAAAACGAAGTATATTAGATAATGACAGTTCATATTGATAGTTTAGATGTTTTCATTTCCCGTTCAGGTTTGCATGGGAATTCTATGAATAATCAAGCGCCGATTAAACGGATTGACTTTTTTGACTATTTTCCTCATTTAAAGGAAAATTATAAAGGTTTTATTGCTCAGGATACTTTTAAATCCAAAATGCAAAAAGCGGTAAAGCAAGCCATTGAATCTACGGGAAAACTAAATGACCGCTATACGGAATCACCTCCTCAGAGCAAACCTATTTCTCCTATATGCAAGGGAAGTAAAAGTGATTTTTTAGATAAGAAAAGTGAAGGAAATACAATAAGGAACTATTATTACGATTTGAAATTAAAAATTTTGGATGGTATCTTTAAAGAAGAGTGGCGACAAATGAATGAAATGCATACAAGCGAAAATATGTATGCTCAATCGAATGCTTATTTTAAGTCGGCGGGGATGGATGCAGGGATTGGCATTGCAACTTTTGGGATAGGAAAGGGGATAGGGAAATTAGCAAAGCTTAAAACTCAGAAAATTCATAGTATAGTAAAGAAAAGAACATCTATAGGATTGATTTCTGGAGGAATATATAAGGATACAATCAATGGAAATGTTTACGATTCTGCTTTTAAAATGAAATTTGCAAGAAATATGAAAAGTAATAATTCTTTAGGTAAAGAAATCAATCCATTAAATATTTTTAAAGGGGAAAACATAATGAGTAATGCATCATATATAGGTATGGATGTTGTTGATATTAACTTATCTAACGTGACTCAAAAAATTTGGGAACATAATATTAATGAATATAGAAATCATTTAGGGGTTTCAGATTTGGAATCTTTTAACTGTATGGATTATGGATTGGAGTCGAAAACAGCACAAAATATAAACAAATGGGCTGATATTGTAACTGATTTTATACCATTTGTGGGTTTAGCAAAAACAATCACAAATGTAGGTTTTAATACGGTTTTAGGTATTCAAACACGACATACAGCACATCGGATGAAAGATATGGATGATGCAAATAATGTAGCAGAAATAAATTTTAATCAAAATCTTAAACAGAATATATATGATGATATTTATGCATTATCATCAGAAGAAATAAAAGGACTTATTGATGTATTAAATTTAACAGAACTGACAGAATCATGAACAAAAAACTATTCATTTTCATACTCTTTACCTTATTGGGCAGCACTCTGATGGCGCAACCAAGCATTACATTGAGTAATCCGAATGCAACAGTTTGTTATAACACCACTATCGTTGCGTTTGCGTATTCAACTACCGAAAGTCCGGCTATGTATAAAATAACCGGCAGCGCTGCTTTTCTGAACACAGGCAATTACCAACCATTGCCGGCGGGAAGCATTAATATAGGCATTCCCGTTAATACACCAGCCGGCATTTATACTGCAAGTATCCGCGTAGCCGATGCCACAGAAACCGATATAAGCGAACCTGTATCGTTGAGTATAACCGTGCTTCCTACTTTTTCTAAAGGCAGCATTGCCACTATCGGGCAAACCGTTTGCCCCAATGCACCGGCAAATCCCATCAATAGTACCGCCAATGCTTCGGGCGGCGACGGAAATATTACTTATGAATGGCGAAGGAACGGAATGGCGATTCTTAGTAGTAATTTTCCTACTTTTACCCCCACCGATTCAGGAACGTATACCCGTTATGCAAAAGACAATACCTGTAATACTTCCTGGGTACAATCCACAGGTATTTATACCGTAAACATTCGTCCCGCTTTTACCGCCGGAACCATTGCCGCTACCGGCGAAACCGTTTGCAATAATGCACAACCGGCAACAATCGGTAACACAACTTCTGCCTCAGGTGGCGATGGAACAATTACTTACCGATGGAAAGTGAATGGTTCGATCATTTCCGGAAGCAACAGCG